>CAZTLV010000014.1:0-86730 GCA_964614635.1 uncultured Occallatibacter sp. | reverse complement strand
AACCCTTCGGTTAACAGCCGAATGCTCTGCCATTGAGCTACTGAGGAGTGTCGTACTGCAAATAATCCTCTATAAAGGTAGCAGAGTGTGTAGGTCGCGTCAAAAATCTGAGGTGGATTTCAGCCTTCCGGTAATCACTCTCGGTACCAGACCGGTAACGGCTTGAAATGACACTGCCTCCAGCCCGCGATGCGGTAGGCTGAATTCAAGGAGTTGGCCCCATGTCAAGGATCTCCCGGCTCGACCGCGGTGAAGTGACGCCCGAAATGGCGGCCCTTTACGACAAGGCCTTTGCCCAGCGCGGCAACGTGCCCAACATGTTTCGCGTCATGGCGCACCGGCCTGAGATCTTTGCCACCATGCAGGCCCACTTTGGCGCGGTCCTCAACACCGGTACGGTGCCCACCAAACTGAAGGAGCTGATCATCGTTCGCACCAGTCAGGTAAACGTGACTCCCTATTGCCTGGCAAGCCATACCATCCTTGCGCGCAACCTTGGCTGGACCGACGACCAGCTTGCGCATCTTGCCGACTGGCCAAAGCGTGAGGATTTTACCCCCGCTGAAAAAGCTGCGCTACGCCTGGCCGAGACCGTTACGCGAGACCCACACACCGTGAGTGAGGAACAGTTTGCCGAATTGCGCAGCTTTTATTCTGAAGGTGAAGTTGTCGAGCTGCTCTGCGCCATCGGCCTCTTCAACTACTTCAACCGCTTCAACAATGCCCTGCTGATGGAGCCGACCAGGCCCGGCGAAGGCGGCTGTGCGGCACCCGCGCCTGAAGCAGCCACGGCAGGGTGATTTCGATCCTCTCACCCACGCGATCGGTCGCAATTTACCCCAGAGAAATCGCAGCGCATGAGTGCCCGATGTACAGCCAGATATTCTCCGTGAATTGCAGTTTCATAAACAGGAAATCCCTTAAGAATCTACAAGGAGCGCTCTACCCCGCATGAAACTCAAACTGCCCGAAGGCGAATTCCGTGCCTATCTCTTCGACTGCGACGGCACCATCGCTGATTCAATGCCCCTCCACTATCGAGCCTGGAAGAAAGCGCTCGAAGAATGGAATTGCGAGTACCCTGAGGCGCTCTTTTATTCGTGGGGCGGAAAACCCGTGCGGGATATCATCGCAGACTTGAATAAGATGCAGGGACTCAACATGCCCGTCGATTCCCTTGCCTCTCGCAAGGAGGCGCTCTATCTCGCGCAGCTCCCTCAGCTCAAACCAATTCCTGAAGTGTTGGAGCACATCGAACTGCAGTTCGGCCACATTCCCTTCGCGGTGGTTTCGGGCAGCCGCCGCGAATCTGTCGTCGGCTCACTCTCGGTCCTCAACCTGCTCGACAAATTTGAAACCATCGTTTCGGCTGAAGATTACAAAAACGCGAAACCCGCCCCCGATCCATTCCTCCTCGCCGCAGAAAGGCTCGGCGTTGCTCCTCAGGATTGCCTCGTCTTTGAGGACACGGCGTTGGGCATCCAGTCGGCAACCGCTGCAGGAATGGCCTCCGTCCTGGTCCCATTCATCATGCACAGAAACTGAGGAGCCTCCGGCATTCGCGTCGCGTAATATTCAAGATGCAAATTCAGAGAGGTGAAATGCAATCCTCTGCCGACGCGCAATCAGTCCCCATTTTCGACGACCGGCAACGGCCGCAGTGGGTTTCCCTGCTCTCGATCGCTGCCGCGATCACCCTCATTCATCTGCTCACCAACGGCCGCTACGGCTTCCACCGCGACGAACTCCAATTCCTCAGCGACGCTCGCCATCTTGACTGGGGATTCGTTTCATACCCTCCGATGACGCCGTTTCTTGAGCGGATAAGCCTTCAGCTCTTCGGCATGTCCATGGTCGGGCTGCGCCTCTTCTCCGTATTGGCACAGGCTGCGGTGATCGTGGTTACGGGGCTCATGGCCAGAGAACTTGGCGGCGGCCGTCTGGCCCAGATTACGGCGGCTCTTGCGGTGGCGCTTTCACCCTTGCCGCTCTTTGAGGGCACAGAGTTTCAATACACCACCTTTGCCTACCTCTTGTGGGTACTGATCGCATACTTCACAATTCGACTGCTGAGAACCGAGAATCCACGCTGGTGGCTGGCCATCGGTGCGGCGGTGGGCCTCGGATTGCTCACCAAGTACGACATCGTATTCTTCATCGCCGGGATTCTGGCCGGCGTACTCCTCACGCGCGCGCGCCGATCGCTCCTCAGCGGCTGGTTCTGGGCAGGAATCGCCCTTGCGCTCCTAATCTTCCTGCCTAACTTCCTCTGGCTCGTTCACCACGACTTCATCTCCTACAACTTTCTCCATCACATCCACGTCCGCGACGTCGGCGAAGGCCGCGCCCAGGGTTTCATTCAGAGCCAGTTTCGCATTTGTGCGAATTTCTTCGCCGCCCCGCTATGGATAGCCGGCCTGGTTGGTTTCCTATTCAGCCGACGCTATCGCATGCTGGCCTGGATGTACCTGGCCCCTCTGGCCATCTTCTTTTTCGCCAAGGGCCGAGGGTATTACGTGGCCGCAGCCTATCCCATGTTGTTGGCAATGGGCGGCGCTGTTGGCGAGCGCTGGGTTGCTTCAATTCCAAGACTGGGCCGCAGGGCGGTGGAGGCCGTCTTCTTCACCGGTCTCACACTCTGTGGCGCCTACATTTTCGCTGTGGTTCTCCCCATCCAGTCGAGCGGACCGCTCCGGGACTTCGCGCTCGACAAGAACGGCGACCTTCGCGAAGAGTTCGGTTGGGATGAATTGGTAAAGACGGTCGCGGGCATTCGCGACTCACTCACTCCCGAACAGCAGGCAAACCTCGGCGTGATCGTCGGCAATTACGGAGAGCAGGGCGCGATTGAAATGCTTGGGCCGCCCTATCACCTGCCTCCACCCATCAGCGTCACCAACTCCGCCTGGCTGCGCGGTTATCCCACACCGCCCCCCACCACACTCATCGTGATCGGTGTCTCCCGCAAGGATGTCGACAATATCTTCACCGGCTGCACCCTCGCCGGGCACAACGGAAATTCAGCGGGAATCAAAAACGAAGAGAGCCAGGATCATCCCGATATCTTCGTCTGCGGCAGCCCAAAACTGCCTTGGCCTGAGTTCTGGAAAAAATACCAGCAATTTGGTTGAAGCTGGTTGAGATCGGTCCCTATCAGTGCAGCAGCACAGCCACGCGATAGGCCGTAAACGTGCCATCCGCGGACTGTGCTGGGCAACTCCCCACTTCGGCCTCTCGATACCTTCCAGAGGCAATCCGATCCACGAGTGCGCTCGGCAAGCGGCTCAAGTCCGCGCCTTGCCAGAACATGAAGAAGCGCGGCTGGTCTCCCGCAGTCGCCAACCTGCCCTGGGCGCACGACGCGCGGGCGTCGGCAGATGCATTCGATATGTTCAGACCGTTCCTGCTAAGTAGTTCACCCACAGTTGATTCCACCTGAGACGCCGTTAGAACCGGTACGATGCGCTCGTAGTCTGCCACCGCGTAGAGCACGCCTCGGCTCGCGACGATGGCCACCCCCACCCGGTCAACGTCGGGGCTCAATAGATTGGCCCTGTGGTCGGGAGAGTGCATCCACCCGCTGTGGATCGAAGCCGGTGTCGCCCCAACTGCGACATTTTCTTCAATCAAGCTGAAATGCGCACCTGCCACTCCAGCCCGCCCCGCAACATCCAGCTCACCCGGGTAGCGGTGGGAGATTGGTCCCTCAGCCGCCATCTGCAAACAGTGCTGGCGAGCAGCGGCCGCCAACGCCGGATCCCATCCGAGAGGGCCGGCACCAACCTCGGCGCGTGCCTTGTTCCCGAGCATCAGAATCTGCCATGCCTCAGGCTGAATCGACACCGTCCGCAGGTCGCGCATGGGGGCTTGCGCCACGCTCACCAGGGGAGCCAGCACCAAGCATCCGATCAATCCTTTAGGCAAAATACCCATAGCCGAATAAACCCGATTCTAAGGCGGTTGTCGCGTTATCCTTGCTGTGCCGATGCCTTTTCGAGTTACCAACGTGTTACGCCACGCAAGACACCTGACCCGGCGCCAACCGCTGGCCGCAGCGGGCGTCTTGTTGCTCTCCTGCTTTTTGGTTGCAGGACTTGCATCCGCATGGATCGCGCCGCAAAATCCGGCGTCAATCGATCTGCTCCACCGGCTTGAGGGCCCATCCGCCGCGCATTGGGCCGGAACAGATGAGTTGGGCCGCGACACCCTGTCTCGCTTGCTCTGGGGAGCGCGGCTTTCGCTCGCCGTCTCCGTCAGTGTTGTCTCTGTTTCCCTGGCGCTCGGACTTGCCATCGGCGGCCTCGCCGGTTATCTCGGGGGATGGGTCGATACCGCACTTACCACCTTTGCCATGAACACCTTTCTGGCTCTTCCCGGGATCCTGCTGGCCATCGCCTTTGCCGCCTTTCTTGGTCCCGGATTCACCAACCTTGTGCTGGCATTGGCCATCGGCGGATGGGCCGGATATGCGCGCCTTGTCCGGGCACAAGTGCTTGCCGTCCGCGACCGTGAGTATGTTGATGCTGCCCGCGCGCTTGGCGCAGGCGGATTGCGCATTTTTTTCCGCCATATCCTGCCCAATATTGTCCAGCCCATCCTGGTGCAAGCAACCATCGGCATGGCCGGCGTCATCCTTGCGGAGGCCACTCTTTCATTTCTTGGACTCGGCATCCCTGCCCCCGCTCCGAGTTGGGGCTCCATGCTCAACGATGCCCGCTTGCATTTATTTGATTCTCCGCACCTCGTGCTCTTCCCCGCCGCCGCGGTGGCAGGCGCTGTGCTGGGCTTCAACTTTGTTGGCGACGCGCTGCGCGACCGGCTCGATCCCCGCACACGGCTCGAATTGGGTTTGTAGATGAAGATCGGCGTCGTCAGCGATACCCACGGCCTCTTCCGCCCCGAAGTAGCATCGGCACTGGCCGGCGTCGAGCGCATTCTGCACCTTGGCGACGTGGGCAAGATCTCCATCCTCAAGCAGCTTGAGAAGATTGCCCCAGTCACCGCGATCCGCGGAAACATTGACCTCGACGGCCCCTGCAGCGAGCTGCCCGAAACAGATGTCGTTCTCATTGGCGGCTGCTACGTCTACATGCTTCACGACTTGAAGACGCTCCACCTTGATCCAGCTGCGGGAAAGTTTGCAGCCGTGCTCCATGGCCACACGCACAAGCCGGAAGCCTACAAAAAGAAGGGCGTTCTCTACTTCAATCCCGGATCATGCGGCCCGCGCAGGTTTGAACTGCCTGTAACTGTTGGAATCCTGACAGTTGGCAAAGACGGCGAGTTTCAAGCAGGGATAGTACCGCTCACTGCGAGCTGACTTTGTCCGAACTCTTTCACCGCATCCGTGGGTTCACCCACCGGTACACGACATCTGTCAGAAGGTTCACCAGCACGTAGGTCAACCCGATCGACAGCAGGCATCCCTGCACCAACGCATAATCGCGATTTGAAATCGCGCTCACCGTCAACCGTCCCAGCCCCGGCCAACTGAAGATGGTTTCGGTCACGATTGCCCCCGCCAGCAGAGCGCCAAATTGCAACCCGACTACAGTCACAATCGGCACCATTGCATTGGGGAGAGCGTGGCGGCACACGACGGCAAATTCGCTCAATCCCTTCGCGCGAGCGGTGCGGATGTAGTCCTGTCCCAATTCCTCGAGCATTGAGGTGCGCACCATGCGCGTTAGGATGGCGGCCAGTGAAGCGCCCATCGCGATCGAAGGCAACACCAGGTAGCGCCAATCGATCAAGTGGGTTCCCCCCGCGTTCGCCCCGGAGACCGGGAGCCAGCCCAACCGAATCGAGAAAATCAGAATCAGCACAGGGCCCAGTGCCAGGCCAGGAACGGACAAACCAAACAAGCTCACCACAGAAAGCAGTTGGTCGAGCCAGCGGCCCCGCCGCACCGCGGCCACAATGCCGGCCGGAAGTGCCAGCGCAAGCCCCAGCCCCAATGCGGTCAATGTCAGAGCCAATGTGTACGGGTATCTCGCGGCGATCAGGTGCCCAACCGTTTCGTGCAAGCGAATCGAACTTCCCAGGTCTCCGCGCAGAACCCCGGACCAGTAATGCAGATACTGCGTCAACAGCGGCAGGTCCAGACCGTACTGATGACGCAAGGCGCTAACGTCAGCCTGGGTTGCGCCATCCCCGAGCATTTGCAGAATGGGGTCGCCCGGAACCAGATGGATCAGCAGAAACACCAACGAAGCCACCAGCGACACAACCGGAATGGTGAGAACGAGACGTGTCAGAATCTGCTTCATGGGCTCGATTCAACCATAAACCAGTTGCCGTCGTCGCGACTCCTGGCGTCCCCTCCAGCGCGTATACTACCGGAAATCTTTAGGCGGAGGACCATGTGGACACACTGGAGCTGATCGGTTCAACCATGGGGCTGGGTTTTGTAGCGGGCGTCCGCCTCTACGCCACAATCCTGACCCTTGGGCTGGCTATTCGCTTCGGGTGGTTTCACCCTGGGCCCATGGCGGAACCGCTGCGCGTTCTGGCGGAACCCATGGTGCTCATCGCGGCCGGTGTAGCTTGTGCAATCGAGTTCTTTGCTGACAAGGTACCCTGGGTCGACAGCATCTGGGACTCCTTTCATGCCTTCATTCGCCCGATCGGCGCTATCGTTGTCTCCGCCGCAGTCCTGGGCTCCTTCGATCCCGCCCTGAAGGTCACTTTGATCATCCTGTGCGGCGGAGTTGCATTTGCAAGCCACAGCACCAAGGCCGCTACCCGGCTCTTGATCAACCACAGCCCGGAGCCGTTTTCAAACGTCGCCATGAGTCTGGCCGAAGATGCGCTGGTTCCATTCGGTGTCTGGCTCTCCCTTCGTCATCCGCAAATCGTGTTCGCCCTCGTCCTGATTTTTCTTATGGTCTTCCTATGGATCGCTCCAAAAGTCTTCCGCGCTGTCCGGCTTCAACTCGTCGGTTTATGGGTTTGGCTTGGATTCGGCGAGCCTGTCATTCAGAACGAGGTAAATCCTGACCCATTTGCAGTTTTGAATCCCGCTGTCAGCGGCGCGCTGCGCGTTGTCGCCAGGCATGCAGCCCCGATCGCAGCGAAAAATGCGCGGCAATTTCAGCGGGCACTGGATCTTGAAAAGCCGGCCTCCGGCATTCGCGCCGCTGCAAC
This sequence comes from uncultured Occallatibacter sp., assembly GCA_964614635.1. Taxonomy (GTDB): domain Bacteria; phylum Acidobacteriota; class Terriglobia; order Terriglobales; family Acidobacteriaceae; genus Telmatobacter. Next base: position 79,584 of record CAZTLV010000014.1, on the reverse strand, counting down.
GCGGAACATCCGCGGCCTCGGCAATTCCATTGGCTACCTGGTCATTGGCGCAGACGACCTTGCGTTCGTGACCAGGCGCGGGTTCCGCCACAGAGTTCATCGCATAAAGCTTGCGAATATCGAGCAGGCGCAGTGGAGGCGGGGATTGCTCATGAACAGGCTGGTGGTGGTCACTGCGAAGGGCGAGCAGGCATTCTACGTGTTCAAGGACGTTGAGATTCCACGCGCCGGTTCTGCGCCGCGTAAAGAGTCCCTGGCGGACAATCTTTAGCCTTGGTGGCCTGCAGGAGCCCCTCGCCGAGGCGGAGCCAGATCGGTGATCAAGCACAAAATGCCTACTTGTAGATCACCGGAATGAAATGCTGTTCCTGGTACGGTGGGCGCACATATTCCGCCTTCACGATTGGTGGAAGCTCCAACAACTCCGGTGTGAGGTCTTTATACGGGACCTTCGAAAGAAGGTGCCGGATTACGTTGAGGCGCGCGGCCTTCTTGTCCTCGGCGTTGACGACAAACCACGGGGCCTGCTTGTGGTCGGTTGAGTTGAACATATCGTCCTTGGCGCGGGAGTAGTCGGCCCAGTGCTTGCGCGATTCCAGATCCATCGGACTTATCTTCCAGCGCTTGGTCGGCCGGTTCATCCGATCCTGGAAGCGGCGCTCCTGTTCAACATCGCTCACGGAGAACCAGTATTTGATGAGAACAATTCCTGAACGAACCAGCATGCGCTCAAACTCCGGACACGTGATCATGAACTCCTGATACTGCGCCTCCGTGCAAAACCCCATCACCCGCTCCACGCCTGCACGGTTGTACCAACTGCGGTCAAAAAGCACAATTTCGCCCGCTGCAGGCAAATGAGCAGCATACCGCTGAAAGTACCACTGCGTCTTCTCGCGCTCGGTTGGAGTGCCAAGAGCAACAACCTTGCAGATGCGGGGATTGAGCGATTCGGTAATGCGCTTGATGGCGCCGCCCTTGCCTGCCGCATCCCGCCCTTCAAACAGCACAACCACCTTCAGACGCTCGTGCTTGACCCACTCCTGCAGCTTCACAAGTTCCACCTGAAGCCGGCTGAGTTCCTTCTCGTAGTTGCAGTCTTTGCCCAGGCGTTTACTCGGCACTTCGCCCGGATGCACGGGCTTTGGCGCGCGGTCTTTACCGTTAACTAGTTGAGCCTCGGACGCGGCGGAAATGCGGTTGACTTTGGGCTTGGCATCGCCCTTCTTCTTCTTGCTCTTGGCTCCCATGGCTCCTCCTCAAGTACTGGCGGGCGAGAAAAATCTATCCAAACACCTGCTTCAACAAGTGACAACCAGCGCGAACAGGCGCATTCCAGCATAAAAGCCGTGTGCAAAAATCCTGTTCGCAAATTGCCGATTATCCAGGCTATCGGCATCACAGGGATAAATGTGTAGTCTGGTGCGAGGCGGTGTCGCCATTCCGTCCAAATCGGCAGAAAAAACGTTCACTGCGCTTGACCGTGGGTACCTGTCGCAACAGCATACAGCATTTCTTGTCGCCTGCTCCTGATGTTTTGGGCGTTTTCTCGAACGTGGGAAGATGATTCTACTTCAGTGCCGCTGTCTCCACTTTCAATGGCTCCACGCGTATTCTGGCGATGCGACGACCATCCATTTCAAGCACGGTCAGGCGACGGCCGCCAAAATCGACGCTCTCTCCGGGCTGAGGCAGGTGGCCCAGCCGCATCAGCAGAAATCCAGCCAGTGTCTCGACACCTCCCTCGCGAGGCAAGCGCCACTGCATCTGCGTCTCCAGGTCTCGAAGGTTGACACCGCCATCCATCACCAGCGCTCCTGATGCAGTGGTAAGAACCGGCAGCGCCGGCGAGTCAAATTCATCTTCCCATTCACCGGTCAGTTGCTCGATTGCGTCTTCGGCTGTGACCAGGCCAACCGTTGAACCGTATTCGTCCACGACGATGGCCATGTGCCGGCGTCGTTGCTGGAAGTCCCGGATCAGGTCGAGAACAGACTTGGTTTCAGGGACAACAAAAACTTCGCGCATTACCTGGACCAGCTTCAATTCGACAAATGGCGTAACCGCGGGGCGCGGACTTGGCGTGTTGCTCTCCGAATTTTCGCCGGCCTGGCGCTTCCCTGCCGTCTGATTCGTTTCCGAGCTCACTCCAGGCTCGGGAAGACTCGCTGCCTTCGGCCTGAAGTACACCAGCCGCGCGAGATCCTTGGAATACACAACTCCGATAATGTGCTCGGGGCCTCTGGTCTCATCGTAGACAGGAATGCGCGAGTGCTTTCGGTCAATCACCTTGGCGCTTGCCTCTTCAACCAACATGTTTGAAGGCAATGAGAATATTTTTTGTCGCGGCGTCATGATTTCGCGGATAGAGACGTCATTCAGCTCAAGAGTGCGGTGGATCAGGGTCTCCTGAAACTTGGGCAAAAGGCCCATGCGACGGGCGGCACTGGCAATCAGCTTCAATTCATCCGGAGAATGGACCGCGGCGCGATCCGTCATTGGAACATCAAATCCGCGCAGAATCACAGCGGCCGACCGTTTCAGGAACCGCACAGCGGGGCGGGCAACCGCAATAAACAAGAGCATCGGCTGTGCAACTGCGACCGCCAGGGCTTCCGCACGACGCAGGGCCAGGGATTTTGGCACCAGTTCGCCAATCACCACATGGAAGTAGGTGATGAGAGCAAATCCCACGGTGACGGCGATAATGTTGGCGTAGAAGAGGGCATGCGGCTGGGTCAGCGGCAAACGGTTGAGCCAGCCCATGAGAACCGAAGCAGCGAGCGGCTCCCCAAGCCATCCAAGCGCCAGGGAACAGAGGGTCACCCCCAGTTGCACGGCGGGGAGAAAGTCGTCGAGGTCCTTCTGCAGGCGCAAAACGGCCCGCGCCCCCGGCACGCCGGCGGCGAGCATCTGCTCAATGCGCGTGTCGCGAATGGAAACCAATGCGAACTCGGCAGCCACAAAGAAAGCGTTGGCCAGGATGAGCAGGGCCACAGCGACAAATTGGAGCAGCGGCAGACCGTGCATCTCGCCTGTGAGAATAGCATTGGCAGCAGACCTGTAGTGGCTGGACGCGGCCTATGCGCAAACTTCGTGCGACGCACAACTTGGGAACCAAGTTGCGACTGGTTGCGTATGAGGCTCTGACTGGGTGACGGCACAGATTGGGAGCCGTCTCACTTTCACGGTCAGCTTGATCAATTGAATTAGGCTTGTTGAGGTTGGTTTTTCTCTACTTTGGGGAGGTTCCTGGTGGCTGCGGCGCGGAAGAGCAGAAAATTCTGGATTTGGCTGAGTTCGGCCGGTGTTGTCGTGGTCCTGGTATTGGGCCTTCTACTGGTGCGCCTTGCCAAGGGCTCGACGATCGATCCCAACAGGCTTGACCATGTAAAACGCGGCGATGTTGCGCGGTCCGTGGTAGCCACAGGCAAGATCCAGCCCATTACACAGGTCGAGGTCAAGAGCAAGGCGTCTGGAATCGTGGAAAAGCTGTTCGTTGACATCAACAACGTGGTGCACAAGGGCCAGCCGCTTGCCCAGCTTGACCAGCAGGAGATTGTGGCGCAGGTTGAAGCACAGCGTGCGCAGTTGGCGTCTGCCGAAGCCAATGTTTCCACATTCCAGGCAAATATTGAGCAGGATAAGGTGAACGCAAACGCGCCGGACCTGCCCATGTACAAGGCCACCCTCGACCGCAACCTTGAGATGCAGAAGGAAGGCATCGTCAGCCGCCAGGCGCTTGATGACGCCAACAAGGACTACCTCGCGGCGCTCACCCGGAGGGATTCATCGAAGGCGCAGATCGGCGTGGATTTGGCCAAGCTTAAACAGGCGAAAGCCCAGGTGCAGCAAAGCCAGGCAAGCCTCAAACAGCTTGAGGAACAGTTGAGCTACACCACCATTGTCGCGCCGATGGACGGCGTGATTCTGTCCAGAGACGTTGAAATTGGCGACGCGGTCAGCTCCATCCTGGTCCTCGGATCAACCGCAACCCTGGTCATGACGGAAGGAGACATCAACGAAGTGTATGTGCAGGGCAAGGTGGACGAAGCCGACATCGCCCACGTGTACATGGCCCAGCCGGCGCGCATCAAAGTTGAGAGCTTCCGTGACCGCACATTTAACGGAAAGGTAACCAAGATCGCACCAATGGGCGTTGAAAAAGACAACGTCACTACGTTCGAAGTGAGGGTGTCCATCAACAATCCTGGCGGCGAACTGAAAGCCAACATGACAGCCAACGCCGAGATCCTGCTTGATGAGCACAAAGGCGTTCTGACGGTGCCTGAAAATGCGGTCACGTACGACGGTCAGAAGAATGCCTCGGTCGACGTTCCGGACAAGGGTCAGAAAGATGGCCAGCGAAAGGTCCCGGTGAAGGTTGGACTTTCAGACGGTTCCAAGACAGAAATTCTCAGCGGATTGAAGGAAGGCGACGCTGTGGTCCTACAGCAGTAAGGCGAAGAAACGAACCAGGGCCGGAGGAAGAGGATCAAGACAACTTGCGCGTCCGAATGCGCACACTGCTGTTCGAATTCGGACGGAAGACCTGCGAAATCGCTGTGACCAGAGTCGTCATGCGATTGAATTCAATGCAGTTGGCAATCAGCCGGTTTGGACGCGGATGTGCAGCTGTATGCAAAGCGGCCCTTTGGCCATTCTTCATTCGGTTTGAAATGAGGTTCAAGATGAAGCGTTTTCTCCTGGTCACAGCATTGCTCTCACTGGCGGCAATGCCGGTACTTGCGTCGGAAGCAACCTTTGAGCGAACTCTCACCATCAATGGGCGAGTCGAGCTCACCATCGCCACAGGTTCCGGCAACATTCATCTGACTCATGGCTCTGGGAACCAGGTCCACATTTACGGCAAGGTCAAGTCGAATTGGGGCGACTACGAGCAGCGCGTCAAGGAAATCGCCGCCAACCCGCCGATTGAACAAACCGGCAACATCGTCCGTATCGGTGCCCGTCATGAAAATTTCAACCACATCAGTATCGACTATGAGATTGAAGCCCCGGCCGACGCTTATCTCAATGCAGACACCGGTTCAGGCAACATTACCGACGATGGAATTGGGGAGAACGCCAAGCTGAACACAGGCTCCGGCAACATCCACGCCAACGGCCTCCACGGAGGCTTTTCTGTCGGCACTGGCTCAGGCGACATCCAGGTTGAACAGATCGGCCAGGGTGACGTGAAGGCAGAAACCGGCTCGGGCAACATTATTGCGAACGATGTGCGTGGTGGATTTCACGCGCATACCGGCTCTGGCAATATCACCGTCGCCGGCACGCCAACCAACTCATGGCACCTCGAAACTGGCTCCGGCAATGTTGAGTTCTCGGCCGGGGATGCTCCGCTCACTTTAGACGCCTCCACCGGATCGGGAACTGTGCACACCGACCGCGAGATGCTCACCCAGGGGGCAATCGACAAGCACCATGTGATCGGTAAGTTGAATGGCGGCGGCCCCACTGTGCGGATTGAGACAGGATCGGGCAACATCCGCGTTCGCTAAGGCTAACATCAGCTGGTCTCATCGCATTCCCTGATCTCATCAGCAAGATCGGGGACACACTGCACCTCTCTTCGCTGGTGCAAAACGATTAACCTTCCTCAGGCGAGGCTTGAACGGTCCTGGATTGGCCTCGCCTGCCTTTTTCAATCGCGCTATTCCCCCCTTATTGAATGAAATAGTACGGGTCAGGATATTTGACCGAGAATTCCGCTTGCGGCTCGCCTTTCAAGTCGCTCCACTGGTCCCCCACATTCAGAACAATCTTGAAACCCTCTCTTTCGATGGTCCCGCGGGCTGCCGACTTGAAGACCAGTGCGGTCGCGGAAGCCTGTGCAGGCGGACGCATAATCAGCTCCTGCCAGTCCGAGAAGCCCTGGTTGTGTAGATTCAGCACCGTCGCCGGACGCTGTGCCTCGGGCCTCCCAGTCAGAAAGAACACGCTGACGCCCAGGCGCTTTGCATCCTGAAAAATCCGAAACGTTCCTGGAATAGCCGGAGCCTTTGCCGACTCGATCCAGCCGTCACTGGCCGCCGCGTTGTAGGCAAAGTCTGCCTGGAGCATCTGGTCGTAGTTCGAGAGTGTGGTTTCGTCGATGTCCAGCACCAGCGCCAATTTCTCACCTGGTCGACGATGCGCGGCCCTGGTGCGCAGAAAGTCGATGGCTACAGCTGCCTGGTGGTTGATGTCCCGCGAGTAACAGCCGCATTTGCAAGTACATGCCTGGTACTGTTTCAGCTCTTTCTTTAGGTCGTCGAGGTTGTGAATGCGCTCAGCCGGCCCATACTCGCTGATCGTGGCGATGTCTTTCGTTGCCTTCTGTTGCGCCTCCACGTGTGTCGCCGGAATTGCGATGCAGAGAGTTGCCACAATCAGTGCCAGATGCTTCTTCATTGCCAGATTGTCCATCAGATAACTCGCATGTGAATTCGGTCGATCGAGCCCGGGAATATGATCGCACGCACCCATGGGCGTCGATCGCAGATAGTTGAGATTTCAAATTGAGATTGCAGCAGGTTGCGGATCAGGTTCCTGTCCAGCGAAAATGTGAGGTTGCGGGAGAGCCAGCCCCGTTCAGTTCAGGTTCTGGACTGGGCGGTCGGTGTCCGGGTTACTTTTCAGGCGCTGGATGAATTGATCGAGTCGTTTTTGATCCACCCCTTGAATCGCGCCGTCGCCCAGAGCATTCCTCTGGCGAGAGTCCTTCGGATTCTGCAGAATGAACTGCACCCCGACACCATCGTTGCCCCATCGGATCACGGTCGCATTCACTGAGAGTGAACTCTCGGCGCTCGGTTCGCCGCCGCCCGTGAGTGTCATTCTGATCACGGTCCCCAGATACCACCGCTCATCGGTCAATACATATAATCCAGTCGCACTGATATCTCGAATTCCGTGACGCTCTGGAGTGCCGCCTGTCCAGAAAAAGGCAACCAGCCCAGGCACCGATTCACGCGGGTTCTTCCGCGGCAACGGCGGTTCAGGGGATAACCAGCGCTGCAACCAATTTTTTGCCGGCTTCGCCTTCTGAACCGTCGGATCGGCCGGCGCGCTATCAAGATACGGCTGAGTGACTTGAGCGGCCACTGCCGGAGCGTTCTGAACGGGAAGTTCTTCGACCAAGGGCTTAAGCCCGGAGCGATCCTCCATTTGCAGCACTTTGCAAGCCCCGCTCCGAGTCATTTCGTTCTTTTGAGGGCTGCTACATTCTTGCGAACCGGCGCACTGCACATTGCCGCAGTCGCCTCCGGCAATTGCCAGGCGTTCCAGGCGCCGCTTCATTTCCTCATGATTGCAAAGGATGAGCAGATCTCCCCTCTGCGTCATGGTCGAATTCACGGTGCTGCTCGGCACCGCAAGAACACTAGCAGCAGGCGGGGTTGATGCCGATACACGAGATATGGGGAAGGACTCGACAACCGCGATCACGCGGTAATCGGCGTCCAGATAAATCAGGTCGAACGGGATGCGCACATTTGTAGCGGAAATACCCCGAAACGGAGTCAGCCAAAGGCCCATATCCGACTTGGGTGTGAGCGTCGCCATCCGATCGTCAAAGCTGGCTGGGGAAAAGTCGGCGGCATCAATATCCACGCCAAGAAAACGCCCTTTGGTCTGGTTGTACGCGCAGTATTTCTCTCCATCCGCCCCGCGCTGTGCCCCTGGGGGGCAATCGACGGCAGGGAGTCGGTTCCGGTAGTCTCGGGCAACTGCCTCGCCAGATTTGGCCGTTTTCACGTTCGGCTCCTCACGGAACACATCGGCAAACTCAATCAAACTGATCAGTATACCACCGATTTATTCAAAACTTTCGAAACGAATGCCCTTGCTCCATCCAGCGGCTTGTTCACCTGCCCAGAATCGGACCTCCAATGCCCTCCCCCCGTTACACTGAGACCATGGTTCGAATCCTCCACCCCATTCCGGTCGAGCGCCTCAAACTGCTTGTTTTTGATCTGGATGGCACCCTCATCGACTCCGCCCAGGATCTCTGCAACAGCGTGAATGCAACCCTGACTCACTTTGGCCGCACACCCCTCGCTGACGCCGAAATCGCCGGCTTTATTGGCGACGGCGCGATGATGCTGGTAAGAAGAGCCTTGACCCATTGCGACGCGACCTCTCCCGATGAAGACTCTCTCGATGCAGCCTACGCGTACTTTCTCGACTACTATCGCGCTCATAAGCTTGACTTTACCTACGCTTTCGCCGGAGTCCTTGAATCGCTGGCTGCGCTGCGCAACCTGCACGACCAGCAGGGTGGAACCGCCCGCTCCATGGCCGTGCTGACCAACAAGCCTGTCCGCCCGGCTCGAGACATCTGCAAGGCGCTTGGCCTTGCTGAGTATTTTCTCCGCATCTATGGGGGCAACAGCTTCACCACCAAGAAACCCGATCCCTCAGGCCTCCTCGCCCTCATGGAGGAAGCCGGCGCGCTGCCTGAACAAACGGTGATGATCGGAGACAGCCATGTGGACGTCCTGACGGCTCGCAACGCTGGAGTGTGGTCAATCGGCTGCACCTTCGGGCTGTCGCCTGAGACACTCCTCGACAACCAACCCGACATCCTTGTTGATTCGCCAGACGAATGGCCAGCCGCCCTGAGCCCTGCAAAAGCCAGCTGACCTGTGGACCTGATTTCCGGATTTCCCTCTCCATCGGGAACTATTGTGATGGCGGCGCCGTAATATCAAATGGGAGCCCACGATGATGAAGAGAATACTTGCCGTTTGCCTGATAGGCGCCGCTTTTGCCGTGACTGCGACTCCGGCTCGCGCGGACAGGGACGCTGTTCATTTCTTCTCCGACATCCAGATAGAACCTGGCGCAACCGTGCATGACGCGGTTTGCTTTTTTTGCAATGTCAACGTCGTTGGCGAGGTCCAGCACGACACGGTTGTCTTTTTCGGTAACGTGCACATCGCGGGCAGGGCCAGGCACGACGTCGTGAACTTTTTTGGAGAGGTTTCCGCAGACAGCAACGCCGAGATCGGCAACGACCTTGTCAGCTTTTTCGGCCTGATCAATCTCGGAGAAAACGTCACCGTTGGCAAAGACATGGTGGCGATGTTCGGATTTGTGACCGCGCCCGACTCTGTCAGCGTGGGCCACGACCGAGTTGCCATGCCCGCCGTTGTCCTGTTCTTGCCGATGGCACTTTTGGGCCTGGTCGTGGTCCTGATCGTCCGCGAATACCGTGCCTGGCGACGGCGTCAGTTCCTCAACGCCTACAACTTTCCCCCTCGGATGTAAGCTCCGCTTCTGTATCCCGCGTCAAGCAAACACGGTTCAAACTGTCTGAATGCGACTGCCGGACATTCGAGGTCTGGCGTCGTGCGGGATGCTGCCTGCGCTAAGATGGGCGGAGTGGCGGTGGCGACGTTTTAGCCGCTCGGAAGAACACCTGCCCAAGTCCATCGACGGAGAAGCCGGATGATGATCTCGCGCCCGCTGCGCATCGTGCTTCCCGGCGGCAGCGGCCAGGTGGGCCAGATGTTGGCTCGCCACTTTCAAGAACAAGGCCACCTGGTCACGGTCCTCACACGCGGCCCCTACACTCCGCCGTGGCAAACCGTTCATTGGGATGGTGAAACGATCGGCCCTTGGACGGAGACCCTTGAAGGCGCAGATGTCTGCATCAATCTTTCCGGCCGCAGCGTGAATTGCCGCTTGAGGGAAGAAAATCGCCGCGCAGTGTACGACTCACGCATCCGCTCAACCCGCCTGCTCGGCCATGTCATATCCAGGCTCTCAGAGCCCCCGCCCCTTTGGCTCAACGCTTCAACAGCCACCATCTATCGCCACTCAATCGACACTCCCATGGACGAGACAACCGGCGAACTTGGCGGCGATGAGCTAGTTGGTCGAAATCGCCGAGCGCCCGATACCTGGAACTTCTCTGTTCATGTTGCAAAAGACTGGGAGGCCGCGCTCTGTGAAGCCGAAACTCCGCGCACGCGTAAGGTCGCTCTGCGCAGCGCCATCACATTCAGCCCCACGCCTGGCAATGCCTTCCAGGTGTTTTCAAATCTGGTCAGATCGGGCCTCGGCGGTACCCAGGGAAACGGACGCCAATATGTCACATGGATTCACGAAGCCGATTTTGCGCGAGCCATCGAATTCCTGATTGAGCACGAAGAAATCGAGGGCCCCGTCAACTTCGTTTCTCCAAACCCCCTGCCCAACCGCGAGTTCATGCAGGCTCTCCGCGACGCCTGGGACATGCCGAATGGATTTCCCGCTCCGGCACTACTCATCGAAATTGGCGCCTTCTTTATGCGCACAGAATCCGAGTTGGTTCTCAAGAGCCGCAGGGCTATCCCCGGCCGGTTGCTCAACGCAGGTTTTGAATTTGAATTTCCGGATTGGCCGGCTGCAGCCGAGGATCTGGTGCGCCAATGGCGGCACCGAAACGATTGAGATTTACGCGTTTCGTGATCATCAACAGGCGCTTGGATGGCTCGATGGTCTGCTGCTGCCCGCAGCCATCAATTCTTCGGCGTTATCTCCGTCACCGGCAAATCCCAGTGACCAAGCAGGATCTCAAACCGTCGTTGTTCTTCTTTGTTATACGTGGCCTTGTCTGGCCATAATTGGTTGATGAATCCCTCTTCGTCAGGGTTTGTTGTAGTTGCCAGGGTCGAGTTCTTGTACCGGATGGTCACGCGATAGTCCCACCGTCCATCTTCCGTTGTGTGATATGCGGGCGAGTCAATCTTCACAGAGACTATCCGTCCTGTTGCTTCGATCTTCTTCAAGAGGGGGTAGTGATTCTTGAGAAATAGCTGCAGAAATTCCTGCTGATGGCCCCACTGGCACTTGTAGTAGTACTCGACGGTGTAGGGTTGATCGGCGCCGCCCTGCGGCGGGGCGCCTTGCGCACAAATCGGAGCAGCCAACGACAAGCCAAAGACCAGAACCAGAGAAGCAAGAAGAATTCTGCGCATGATGCCTCCATTCAGCGAATGCAAGCATTGTATCGCGGCGTCCCGAACGGCTCCTTGCCGCTGCCACCTCAAGGGGCCGCGCCGAAAATCCTTCCTAGCAGCGGGCGTAGCTCTCCAGGGCAGCCTTATTAGGGATAGTCATCATGGAGCCGCTGAACGCCACCAGGCGGCGAGTCTTGAAAAGGCTCAGAGTGCGTGTAACAGTTTCGCGTGAAGCACCAATGAATTCGCCGATTTCGCCGTGTGTGAGCACGAAGCGCATTCGCGTTCCGCTCTCGGTTGTCTGTCCGTTCTCGCTCCAGTCGAGTAGGAGGCGAGCGAGTTTCTCTGGAACCGTGGCTGCTAGCCCGACAGTGCGCAACTGTTCGCAAGCAGAATTGATATTGCGACTCAGTTCTTCAGTGAGTGACTGGTAGACCTCGGGATGGCGAGCGAGCATGGCCAGAAAATCTCGGCGGGAGACAAATGCAAGCTTGCATGGATAAAGCGTTTCTGCAGTCACTTCATACGGCTTGCCTGATAGTGCCGAAGCCAGGCCAAGGATCTCGCCCCGCTTGGCAATGCGCAGAATCAGGCGTCGGCCGTCAATGGAGTTCATTGAGAGCTTGACCTCGCCGTCGAGAACCAGATGGACGCCTTGCGCCGGATCCTTCTCGGAAAACAGATTCCAGTTAGCCGGGTGCGATGACGAGTGTGCGATCTGAGCCAATTCCTGGAACGCCTCAGGAATCCACTTATCGGGGAATTCGCCCGCCCATTTTGCCTGCCCGTCATTGCCACTCTGAGTCTCACGCGATGTCTGCATCATTCTGATCCCCATTTCCTTCACTGGTTTTGGTAGTCCGGATTTCCTCGGCCAGATGCTGAGTCCATAGTGTGCTTACAACTAATTCCGCACCCGATTGAGCGTGGATACGGACCAGTGCCTGTTTGCCGAGAGCATCGACATATGTCACGTTGCGCAGATCGAGCACTAGCTTTCTCTTGGCGAGTCGAGGGGCCGTTTCTAGCCAGGTTCGACTGAATTCGGCCACCCACGGCCCCGCAATTCGCCCTTCCAGCTTGATCTCGATTGCTTGCTCGTCTTCCTGGGTTGTGATCCTTAACATCGATTGGCCCATCCAGCGCCACGCCATGACTAATGCATGAGGCGTGCCAAACGGGCCGACGAAAAGGCGGAGTGTTACACAGAATTGAATGGAAAGGGGTTAGCGCTGAAGTTGAAGCCTTTTGAATGAATCCACATCGTCCGTCGTGACGATGTGACGATGACGACATGTCGTCACCGAGACTATATGTAGTCGCTTCGCTCGATGCCGAGCTTCTTCATTTTCGAATTGAGTGTCGTCCTTTTTATGGATAATCGCTCGGCGGCGCCCTCGGGTCCGCCGATCTGCCCCTTGGCATCTCGAAGAGCGCGAAGGATGTGTTCCCGTTCGGCGGCCTGCAACGTGGAATTTTCGACCGCCGCCTTTCCTATCTCCTCCATAACGCTCGTCTCAAGCTCGGCCAATGGAACGTAAAGCACCGAGCCGCGCGTCAGAATCACTGCGCGCTCAAGAAAGTTCTCTAATTCACGGATATTGCCCGGCCACGGCCACTTGATAAGCGCATCCATCGTCTGCTTTGGAATGGTCTCAATCGCTTTTCCCATGCGGCGTCCGTGGGCAGCCACAAAATGACGGACCAGGACCGGAATGTCGCCAGCCCTGTCGCGCAAAGGCGGAGCAAAGATTGGAAACACCTTGAGCCGGTAATATAGATCACTGCGGAATTGCTTCTCGGCGACCAGCTGGGCAAGGTCGCGATTGGTGGCAGCTATCAGCCGAACGTTCACAGAAATGGGCCTTGTTCCTCCCACCCGTTCGATCTCGCGCTCCTGCAAGGCACGAAGCAGCTTCGGCTGCAGATCAAGAGGGAGTTCGCCAACCTCGTCTAAAAACAGCGTACCTTCATGGGCCAGTTCAAGACGGCCGATCTTCCTGGCAATGGCGCCTGTGAAGGCACCCTTTTCATGCCCGAACAGCTCGCTCTCCAGCAGCCCCGCGGGAATCGCGGCACAGTTGAGCTTGATAAATGTCTTCTCGCTTCGCGGACTCAATCGGTGAATCGACCGCGCCAGAAGCTCCTTGCCGGTACCCGTCTCGCCTTGTATCAAAACAGTGGCGCTGGTGGGAGCGACGGTCTCAATGTCCTTCAGAACCTGGCGCAACCCGGTGCTCTCGCCCACAATATCGTCAAAACGATTTTCAAGGTTGATCTCGTCTTCAAGGTATTGCTTCTGCTGGCGCAACTGGTCGCGGAGTTCGGCGATACGCCGGAAAGCCATGGTGTTATCCACTGCCATGGCCACCTGCGCCGCAATCTTGCCCAGAACATCCGCCTGCTCTTTGCCAAAGCCCCCTTCAAGCCGGCTCAGGACTCCCATGGCCCCAATTGCTTCGCAATGATGAATCAGCGGAACCCAGCAACCTGACTGCATCCCAAGCCTCGTCAAGCTTCGAACCGTCTCCGGGGCATGCGAAGCATCAGATAGGCGCTCCAGCAAAACAGTCTCCCGGCTGCGAAACGCAACCCCTGACAATGTGCCATCAATCGGAATGCGGGCGTCGGCGGGAAAGACATCCCCGTCATGAGGTCCCAGGAACTGCACTGCCATGTCGCCGAACACTGGATCATAGAGTGCCAGGGCGGCGATGTCGTGCGGGACAACTTCGTGGATGCTGGCTGAAATCGCCTCCAGCAGCTTGCTAATATCCAAATTCGAAAGCAGCGCGCTGCTCAATTGCAGCATCACCGCTTCTTCAGCGCGTTTCCGGTCGGTGAAGTCCCGCGTGACCTTGGCAAAGCCCGTCAACTCTCCGGCATCGTCGCGAATGGCAGTGAGTATTACGTCCGCCCAAAATCGCGAGCCATCCTTGCGAACCCTCCACGCCTCCTCTTCGGTTCGACCTCGCTCCGCGGCCAAACGCAGCAACTCCGCCGGCCGTCCCCGATCCAGGTCTTCCTCGGTAAAAAAGCGCGAGAAATGCAGTCCAAGAATCTCGTCCGAAGTGTAGCCCTTGATCCGCTCTGCCCCTGGATTCCATGTCATGACTGAGCCATCTCGATCAAGAAGGTAGATGGCATAATCGCTCACGCTGTCAACAATCGATCTAAGTTGCAGGTCACTTCGCCGAAGGGCATCCTGAGCCATTCTCTGCTCGCTCGCATCGCGAACGAAGCTCAGCACCACGATGCCCTCAGGGGTCTCCAACGGCTTGAGCATGATGTCTACCGGGAACTCCGTGCCGTCTCTATGCAGGCCAAACAGGTTCATGGCTGCACCCATCTGGCGGGCACGTGGATGCGCGCTGTAGTTTTCGCGATGGCCTGGATGACGCCCGCGAAAGCGTTCAGGAACAAGGTTTTCGATGGGTTGGCCGAAGAGTTCGACCTGAGAATATCCAAAGAGTTCTGCAGCACGAGGATTCGCGCCACGGATCACACCCTGATTGTCCGTGACAAAAATCGCATCTGGAGAGACATCAAACAAGTTCTCCAGCGCAGATTGCGCGAACTCGGCCCGGTCGTGCTCAGCCGCAGCCGCTGCGTCCTGGTCGGGAAGATCAGAAGGGCGCATCCATGGCTCCGTGGCTAACCCTGTTTACAATACGCGGCCCCTGTGAAGGCCGCAACTATCGTCAAATCAGGTAAGGAGTATGCAACGCCCTTTGTCTGCCATGAAGGCCGGCCGAACGAATTTCATCGCTCGGCACGAAGAGCAGATTTAAGCCGCTTCATCCAACGATGGCACGGGGGCAGGCTTCTTCGACCTAACCGGAACGCAGGCAGCCAGCAGCATGAGCCCGGTCCCGAAAAGGAAAAGTGTCCCCGGCTCCGGTGTCACCGTGGCGCTGCCGTTGGTGAGAACCGTGCCATAGTCTGTGAAATCACCTGTGCCCTGCACATTGACCCAGGCCTGATAGTTGTTCCCTTCGCCGGCAATATCCACCTGGTATGTCGTCAGTCCGCTGTTGACGAGAAACAGCACGCCACCCCAGTTGTCGAGAACCAGCGGCGCGTTCGTGTAGCCCAGGTTGTCATAGACCTCTTGTCCGTCGGGAGACGTGTAGCCAGGTCCCGATCCGGCGATCGTGGAAAGAATTGTTGGCGCCCCAGCCCCGTCAGGCACGATGCCGGCCACTGGCGTCGAGCCAAGCCCAAAGTTGGCATCCGCAAACGTTCCGGTAACTGAGGTGATGTTGTACACACCCGGCGAAACCTGGCTGCCAAGGGCGAGGGTCAGATCCGTGGTGATCCCGCCTGGATTGCTGAAGTCGAAAAGGATTGAACTCGCATGTGCGGCTGGGGAGATTGCGGAGGCAAATGCCAATGCAAATACACCGAAAGTGAACTTCTTCATGGTCATCTCCAATGCTGGCTGAATTGAAATCCCGTCACCTGAATTCTTGGGCGGGGTCCACCTGGCATCTGTACGATTCCAGTCATCCGGCGGCATGACATCAATTTAGCCCCCAAGGAGGACCTAAGCCATAGCTCTTTAAGGTGTTAGCGGCTGGCTCATAAGTCATGGTTACGCGCCCATATCAGTGCCCATCGGGGCAGGTTACCGATGGGGCATTCAATGGAGGTCTTCCTTCCGAGTAGCGTCGCAATTTGAGCTTGAGTTGCCATCTTCGCTCAATCTTCGCTCTTCGGGTATAATCCTTGCCATGGACTTTCAACTGGTGACTACCTACAAGCCGCGAGGAGACCAGCCGCGCGCGATCGCCGAGCTGCTGGATGGCTTGGCAGCTGGTGAACGCCACCAGGTACTGCTCGGGGTCACCGGGTCGGGCAAGACCTTCACCATGGCCAAGATCATTGAGCAGTCCAACCGCCCGGCGCTGATCATGGCACACAACAAGACTCTGGCGGCCCAGCTCTATCACGAATTCAAGCAGTTCTTCCCCGGCAATGCGGTCGAGTACTTCGTGAGCTATTACGACTATTACCAGCCCGAGGCCTATATTCCCGCTGGCGATCTCTATATCGAGAAGGAAGCCACGATCAACGAGGAGCTGGACAAGCTGCGGCTGTCGGCCACGCGAAGCCTCTTTGAACGGCGTGACGCGATCATTGTGAGCTCGGTGAGCTGCATCTACGGCCTGGGCTCTCCAGAGGCTTATTACGGGATGCTTCTGCTGCTTGAAAAGGGCCAGCGCATCAGCCGCAAGGACATTACCCGGCGCCTGGTTGAGATTCTCTACGAGCGCAATGACGTGGATTTTCGGCGAGGCACGTTCCGGGTGCGCGGCGACGTGATCGAAATCTATCCTACCTACGATGAGTTGGCCTATCGCATCGAGCTCTTCGGCGATGAGATTGAATCACTCAGCCAGATTGACCCCCTCTTTGGGACCGTGAAACAGAAGTATTCTCGCCTTCCGATCTACCCGAAAAGCCACTATGTGGTTCAGCCAGAACGGCGAGGGGAGGCTGTTGACTCGATCGTGAAAGAGTTGAACGAGTGGGTGCCTCAGTTGGAGTCCGAAGGTAGGATGGTTGAGGCGCAGCGCGTCCACCAGAGGACCCGATTTGATCTGGAGATGATCAAGTCTATGGGCTACTGTCACGGGATCGAGAACTACTCGCGGCATTTTTCCGGCCGGCTTCCGGGCGAACCTCCGCCCACGCTGTTGGACTATTTTCCTCGGGACTTTCTTCTCTTTGTCGACGAAAGCCACGCCACCATCCCGCAAGTCCACGGAATGTGGCATGGGGACCGCAGCCGCAAACAGAACCTGGTGGACTACGGCTTCCGTCTTCCTTCTGCCATGGACAACCGCCCATTGAAGTTTGAAGAATTTGAGAACCGGATTCATCAAACCATCTACGTATCGGCCACACCCGGTCCCTATGAACTCACCAAGTCGGCGGGCGTTGTGGTCGAGCAAGTAATTCGTCCTACAGGTTTGGTCGATCCTGAAGTTGAAATCCGCCCAGTCAAGGGCCAGATCGACGACCTGCTTGGCGAGATTCGTGACCGCGCCAAGCGCAACGAGCGTGTCCTCGTCACTACCCTGACCAAGCGCATGGCCGAGGATCTCGCCGGCTATTACACAGAGGTGGGTGTCCGCTGCCGCTACATGCACTCTGAGATTGAGACGTTGGAGCGGGTGAAGTTGCTGGCCGGGTTGCGCAAGGGCGAATACGACGTGCTGATCGGTATCAATCTTCTGCGTGAAGGACTCGACCTGCCCGAAGTCTCGCTGGTAGCGATTCTCGACGCGGACAAGGAGGGCTTTCTCCGTTCCGCAGGGTCGCTGATTCAAACCATGGGCCGTGCCGCCCGCCACCTTGAAGGCCGCGCAATTCTTTATGCAGACAACATGACCGATTCGATGCGCCGTGCGATCGGTGAAACGGATCGCCGGCGCGCCGTTCAGAGGGCGTACAACGAAGAGAACGGCATTACCCCTCAGTCGATCATCAGCTCAATGGAGATGGGACTTGCACAGATTCTGAAGGCCGAGTACGGCGAGGTTGAAGAGGAACCGGCCGCGGGCCTGCCAGAGTTCACTTCGCAAGCGGATCTCGAAGCCTACATCGGCAAACTCGAGACCGAAATGCGTGAAGCAGCCAAAAAGTTCGAGTTTGAAAAGGCCGCTCGCCTCCGTGACAGCATCAAGGAACTGCGCGAGAAAGAATTCCTCTTCAGCTGAATCACCTCGAGCTTCGGCAAGAGTGCAAAATGCGCGTCCCAGAGCACGCTCTAAGCTGATGCGGGACAACCAACAAGCGGAAATCATCATCTTAATTGCCGAGTAAGGCGATTTGTCTGCACGGGTGGGGGTTCGTCCGTGCTCGGTCCCGGGGCGCATGGCAACTATTCTATTGGTGGATAATGATCCCCTCCAGGCGCTTCAACGCAAGTCGGTCCTGGAGCGGCGGTTCAACGACGTGCAGAGGGTAAACGATGCTGCTGAAGCCCTTTGCCTGGTGGAACAACCTCAGTTCGCCAGAAAACTTGGGCTTGTCATCTCAGGAGACCGAATGCAGGGCATCGGTGGGCCTGCTTTTATCTCAGAGTTCCATTCCCGTTTGCCAAATGTACCAGTTATGGTCCTCGGCGGCAGCAAAAACGCAAACGATGAAGAAGCCAGATGGCTGCAGTTTCTGCCCGCGCCCTTCACCAATGAAGAGATGCTCTCCGCAGCCAGCCGCCTCCTCTTGATACACGAGCTCACAACAGTCTGAATAGCCGAGTCTCCTTCCTCTTCAACTTGAAATTGCCATGTGTTGTGTGCAGGAGAATCCCTGAGAAGTTGATCTCAGCCCGACAGATGCCGACCTGCGGTCGTCCGCCATCTATATCCCCGCCCAAGTACATTCTTGGCTGTTCGCCCCCGCTTCGACCCGGTTTTGCTGCGGCGATCAATTTGCGGGGCTTGCTCCACCTTTGGTGTGAGCTAGATCACATGCTCAAAGCCTAGAATGGTTTGAGAATAGGCTCGTGGATGAGCATTTAGCTCCCCGTCTGCGTGCGAGAATCATCGTGGAGACCTAATGGCAGCCTTTGGCAGTTTTGCCCTTCTTATCGCATTGGCACTCGCGGGTTACAACCTGCTGGCCGGCATTCTTGCTCTGCGCATAATTGCGACCGGACAGCAGATCCGCATCTCGCCGGAACGCCTGGCAGACACGGCGCGGCGGGCCGGAATTGCCAGCTTCATCGCGGTCACGGCGGCCGCATTCGCCTTGGTCTGGTCAGTTTTTACCAACGATTTTTCCATCACCTACATCATGGAGCACTCGAACCGTGCACTTCCCGGCCCCTATAAGTTCTCGGCCTTGTGGAGTGGACAGGAGGGTTCGCTGTTGCTCTGGGCGTGGCTCCTGGCGGCGTATGGCTTTGTCCTGCGGCTAACCCACAAAACCGATGTCAAGCTCTACGCCTATGCCGGGACCATTCTCGCCGGAGTGCAGGTCTTCTTCCTCCTGATCCTCAACATTGCGGCACCCCCCTTCGCAATGATGCGAGGCGCCATTCCCGACGACGGAAACGGCCTCAATCCCCTGCTCCAGTATCCGGAGATGGTGATTCATCCCCCCATGCTTTACCTGGGCTATGTTGGTTTCTCCGTTCCCTTCTGTTTCGCCCTGGGAGCGCTGATGATGCGCTACCCCGGTGAGAAGTGGATCCGGGTGACGCGCATTTGGACGATGGTGACATGGCTGTTTCTCACCTGCGGCATCTTCCTGGGCATGCACTGGGCCTACGCGGTTCTCGGCTGGGGCGGCTACTGGGGATGGGATCCGGTGGAAAACGCAAGCTTCATGCCCTGGCTCACCGGTACCGCGTTTCTCCATTCAGTGATGATGCAGGAGAAAAAGGGCATGATGAAGAGTTGGAATGTCTGGCTCATTTTCTCGACATTCCTGCTTACGCTGCTGGGCACACTGCTCACGCGCGCCGGTCTGGTCAGTTCCGTCCACGCCTTTGCCCAATCCTCCATCGGCACCTGGTTTGTCGTTTTCATGGGATTCGTACTGGCGGTCTGCATCTTCACGTATGTTTTGCAGCGTAGCCACCTGAAGAGCGAGCACCACCTGGAATCGCTGGTCAGCCGTGAGTCGAGCTTCCTGTTCAATAACCTTGTCCTGCTGACGGCCTGCTTCGTAATCCTTTGGGGAACGCTGTTCCCCATCCTCAGCGAATATGTGGTAGGCAACAAGGTCACCATGGGCGCGCCCTGGTACAACGCCGTCGCCATCCCCATTGGCATCTTTCTTCTATTTCTTACTGGCGTTGGACCGTTGTTGCCGTGGCGAGCCACATCGTTCAAGAGCATCCGGCGCAACTTTGTGCTTCCCGTGATCGCTTTCTGGGCAACCGTCATTGTCTGCCTGGCTGCGGGCGTGCGGCCCTGGAAAGACGGCGCTCTCAACCAGGGAAGCTTTTATGCCCTTGTCGCATTTTCAGTTTCAGCGGCCGTCATGACAGCAATCCTGAGTGAGTTCTTGCGCGGGGCCGGTGTTATCTCCAAGCAGACAGGGCGAAATCTTCTCGCGTCCACTTGGCTGCTGACGCGACGCAACACGCGCCGATATGGCGGCTATATCATCCACATCGGCGTTGTAATCGTGGTCATTGGGCTGGCCGGATCGGCTTTCAATCGCAGTGAAGAACGCGAACTGGCGCTCCACGACAAGCTCCCGATCGGACCATACACGCTTCAATGCGTCGGCTTTACCCAGGATTCGAATCTGAACTTCAACTCCGACTATGCGCTGCTCGATGTTTACAAGGACGGCAGGAAACAATTTCAGATGTCGCCAGAAAAACGCGTCTACCTGGCCAGCGAACAGCCCCAGACCATGGTTGCCATTCATTCGGTTCCAGAGTGGGATCTCTACGTGGTGTACGAGGGCACAAACCCTGACACAGGCCAGCCAATCATCAAGGCATTCCTGAATCCGCTTGTGGGTTGGATCTGGGCTGGTCTCGTGATCCTGGTCTGGGGCACTTTGATAGCCTTGGTTCCCAGCTTGAGCCCGGCCACGGCATCGGTGCGGGTGCCGGCTCGCACGGCGCCCACCGAGCCTGCGCTTAAGGGAGGCAGTTTGTGAGGCTGCCCAAAATCTCCTCTCCCTGGCTGAAGGCGGTGCAGGCGGCGACCCTGTGTGCTGCCGTGTGCTTCTCCATGGGAGCAACTGACCCCAGCTCGCACTTCAACGACATGAGTCACAGGCTGATGTGTACCTGCGGATGCGCTGAAATCCTTGGCGAGTGCAACCACGTGGGTTGTCCCAACTCGACCGGCGAACTCGACGAA
Source organism: uncultured Occallatibacter sp. (assembly GCA_964614635.1). GTDB lineage: Bacteria > Acidobacteriota > Terriglobia > Terriglobales > Acidobacteriaceae > Telmatobacter. Next base: position 58,796 of record CAZTLV010000014.1, on the reverse strand, counting down.
TTGCGCGCAGGCATCGCCGACGGCAAGAGCGACGAGCAAATCAAAGACATGTTCGTCGCCAAATATGGCGCAGTTGTGTTGGCCGCGCCCACTACGCAGGGCTTCGATCTGGTAGCCTGGATCGCGCCATTCGCAGTATTTGGCGCAGCGATGCTGGGCACTGTTCTTCTGGTTCGGCGCTGGACAGTAGGGAAAACCCAGGCAGCCGTTGCACCCGATCCAGCCACATTGGACCCGGCCGAGCTCGCGCGCCGGGAAAAGATTCGCCGGGAGACAGACGCCGGCAACGATGGAGGGTTTTAAGCAATGACAACCTTGCAAGGTGTGGTTATGGGCGGATTGCTGACAGTTGCGTTGCTGTTTTACACCTTCTGGCCAGAGAATGTTTTCGCCAGCCAGCGTGAGAAGACGCGCCTGGACCATTTACTGGAGCGCAAAGACCAGCTCTATGAAAACCTGCGCGACCTTAACTTCGAATTCCGCGCCGGCAAATATCCTGAAGAAGATTTTCAGGTGCAGCGAGCGCAGCTGGAAAATGAAGCCGCCACGTTGCTGGCCGAGATTGAGCACTTGCAACAGGCCTGAGGACTGGCAATTTTAGAACACATTTTTTGCTTCACGATTGAAGGAATCCATCAAAACTATGAGATCGTCTGAAATGATTCTCCGCTTTTTTGCTCTAAGCATCTTCTCCATCGGTACCCTGGCAAACGCCGCAACTGTCTCCGGCACCGTAACCGACAAGACCACTGGCAAGCCCGCCGTTGGCGACATTGTTGTTTTGGTCGATGTCCAGGCCGGGATGGGAGAGGTTGCCCATGCGGTTACCGATGCAAACGGGCACTATTCTCTGAAGGAGCCCGGTAACAGTCCTTACCTTGTTCGTGTAACCCACCAGGGCGCGGGATACTTTGTTGCCGCTCCCCAGGGCGGTGCGCCTGCCGATATTCCAGTCTACGATGTGGCCGCCAAGGTACAAGGCGTTTCCATTGAAGCCGACGTGCTTGAAGTGGAAAGCGATAACGGCCAGCTCAAGGTGACTGAACGGTACTTTGTCCATAACAACAGCGCCCCTCCGGTGACGCAGTGGAGCGCGCATTCCTTTGCGGTCGTTCTCCCCGCGGATGCAGTCGTGAATGGCGTAGGCGCGCAGCGTCCTACTGGACTGCCGACATCGGTCAAGCTCGATCCGGATGGGCCCAAAGGCCATTTCTCATTCAACTTTCCCATCCAGCCCGACGAGGGCGAAAAGGAAACTCTTTTCCAGCTTAGCTATGACATCCCGTATACCAGCGGCAAGTACACCTTCAAACCTGAACTCCTGATGCCCGCCGACAACCTGGCGGTGATTCTTCCCAAGGGAATGACCTTTGCCGCGGGTGCGGGTACGAATTTCAAATCCGTGCCAGAAGACCCGAGCGTGCAGACGTTCGTAACCAAGAATCCTGGTCCGGGCAAGCCGATTGGGTTCACCATATCTGGGAATGGCTCCATTCCGCGCGAGCAGCAAGGCGCCGCGCCAGGCCAGCAACCCGCCGGCATGGGTGGGCAGGATACAGGAAGCGGAACCTCAGACACGGCCACGCCGGGAACACAGCCTGGCGGCGGCATCGGGACCCCCATCGGCACACCTGACCCGCTCAGCAAATACAAGTGGTGGATCATGGGTGGACTGGCGCTGCTCCTGGCCGCTGGCGCCGCCTTCCTGCTGCGCAAACCGGCCGGCGTGCCGGGAGCCGCTCCCGCTCCTTCGTTCGACGCTGGCGCTGCTCCTTTTCCAGCTTTCAATTCTCCCGCGGCAAAGAACACCGCTCTGCTCAATGTCTTGAAGGAAGAGTTGTTTTCGCTCGAGAGCGAGAAAATCTCCGGCGCAATCACGCCCGAAGACTACGCCTCTGTCAAAGCGGCGTTGGAGACGGTGTTGAAGCGCGCATTGAAACGCATCTAGAGGCTGATTTTGAAGACTCTTCTCCGCACCCTTCTTTATCTCACGCTCATCGTCTGGCTGGGCGCGGAGATCTTCTTTCCCATCGTCGCTGCCATCACCTTCATGACGTTGAGTGGAGACACGCACACCGCAGGAACCATCGTCGGTCACCTGTTGCGTATCTTGCACGGCATGGGCCTGGTTTCTGGTATGGTGACTCTCGCTCTCCTGGCGCTGTTTCCCGCCTGGGGAATCTACAAGCCCCGCGCGGTTCTGGCCCCCATGGCACTGGTTGTCTTCATGATTGGCTGCACGGTTTACTCGCAGTTCGCGATCATTCCCGCGATGGAGCGCGACCGGATTGCCGCGGGCGGCTCGATTGACGCCGCGGACACAGCCAACCCCGACCGCGTCGACTTCAACAGGCTGCACAACCGCAGCGAACATGTCGAAGAGGCAATTCTTCTGCTTGGACTGACGACGGTGGCGCTGGTAGCTGCTGCGGAATCAACGCGAATCTAAGCAATAAGGCGGCCTGAGGTCGTCACAGACCCATTCGTCGCTCTGGTGCTAGACTCCGTGGCGGAGCCAGCCCGGCATGCCGCCTGTACGCGAAATTGCAAGCCCAGTTCCTCTCCCGGCGAACGCGCGATCCCAGATCGAGGAGCGCATCAAAGGCGGGCGCATTCCGTGGATTGGCCCATTGCTCCTGGTCGCGGCGCGCACCATGCTATGGTTTACCTTCCAATGCCTGCTGGCGCTGGTGTTTCTTGCACAACGCCATCCTGCGCCTTTCCAGGCTGCCGGCCAATGGTGGATCGTCTACGGCACCCTGAGCGATGTTTGCTGTCTGCTCGGCATGAAGTACTTTACGCGCCGGGAGGGAATCCGTCTCCGCGACCTCATCGGGCCGATACGTATGCGGTGGGGACGCGACCTGTGGCTGGGGCTCGCGATTTTGATGGTCTCCATTCCGCTTTTCTGGGCCGGCGGTCATCTTGCGGTCTGGTTGGTCTACGGCTCCTTGGCCAAGGTTCCCATGGAGTTCATAGTGCAGCGCCACTCGCTGCCCATCTGGGCCACCGTTTACAGCTTGACCGTTTGGTGGGTCATTCAGTCTGCGACCGAAGAGATGACCTACCAGGGATATGTGCTGCCGAGGCTCGAGGCGCTGACCGGCCGCACTTGGATCGCCGTCTCGATTACTGGGTTTTGGTGGGCCGCGCAACACTTCATGATCCCCTTCGTTCCCGACTGGCACTATGTGGCGTATCGGTTTCTCATGTTTCTTCCACCGCTCCTGTTGCTGATGCCGGTCTATTTGCGCATGCGACGCCTGGGACCGCTGATCGTTGCGCATTGGCCCATGGATATTCTGGCGGCGATCATGACGGGACTTCGTTAGGAACTACTGTACGCGGCCTTTTCTGTGCCCAATCCCGTCGCCCCTGAGGTTGGCTCGGGAAGGGCAGGCTCCCAAGCACCGATCAATGAACTCAAACATCCTCGCCCTCTTCCCTACTCCCTGCTTCTTGTATCATCGAAGAGGCTCTGAAGCGCGTATCTCATCGTGCAGGGGCTGCAACGGGACGCGAATGAAGACTGGCATCATCGGCCTGCCTCAGGTGGGCAAAACATCGTTATTCAAGATTCTTACCAAAGCGAAGCTCGAGGAGCGGAGCGGCTATTCCAACCCCCGCGAGGAGCATATTGGCGTTGCCAAGGTTCCCGACGAGCGGCTGGATAAGCTTTCAGCGCTCTACTCACCGAAGAAAACGACCTTCGCTGCTGTTGAATTTGTCGACGTGGCGGCGATCGGTCAGGAAGCATTGAAAGAGACCGCGTTTCTCACCAGCCTGCGCAACGTCGACGCCCTCATCCATGTACTCCGCGCTTTCGAAGAAGACTCGATCCCCCATGTCGGTCCCATCGATCCTCTGCGCGATATCAAGAACGTCGAATTCGACCTGATGATCAGCGATCTGACCCAGGTTGAGAAAAGGCTGGAACGGCTCGAAAAGGACCTGAAGAAGGGGCGCACAAGCGATCTTGAGCGTGAACAGGCCCTGCTTCTGCGATCAAAAGACGCTCTTGAAAAAGAGCAGCCGCTCCGCGAGTTGGAGATGACCGCCGATGAGAAGAAGCTCATCAAGGGCTTCATGTTCCTTTCGCAAAAGCCCATTCTGTACGCGCTTAACATTGGCGAGAGCACTACGCTGGGCGCCGATCTGGATGCTGCCGTCAGCAAGTTCGGTCTGGATGAGGTTGCCGGCAGGCCCAACGCCGGCGCAACCGCAATCTGCGGGAAAGTGGAAGCTGAACTGGCGGAAATGGACGACGAAGAGGCTCAGGAGTTCCTGGGCAGCTATGGGCTCCATGAAAGTGGCCTGGTGCGGCTCATTCGCAAGAGTTACGAGTTGCTGGGTCTTATCAGCTTTTTCACCGCCGGTGAGGATGAATGCCGCGCGTGGACTGTCCCTGTCGGCTCGAAAGCTCCACAGGCCGCGGGAGCCATCCACTCTGACCTGGAACATCACTTTATTCGCGCCGAGACCATCCGCTGGGACACACTTCTCGAGGCCGGTTCAGAAGCCGCTGCCAAAAGCAAAGGCACGCTGCGCCTTGAAGGCAAGGAATACATTGTTCAGGATGGGGATGTGATGCACATCCGGCATAGCGGTTAGGTGCCCATGCTCAAAATCTCACTGATCCTCGGCACGATTGCCGCCCTGGCTGATGTTGCCGGCGGGCTGGTACTGGTACGCGCTCGCGGCGTCGAGGTTTATCTACGCTATTTTGTTGCGCTCGGCGCCGGCTTTCTAATGGCCACTGCCCTTATTGAGATGACCCCGGAGAGCTTGAACCTGAGCCCTCACCTTGGACCAGTACTGATCATGGCCGGCTATTGTGTTGTGCACTTGCTGGAGCACACGATCAACTCCCATTTTCATTTTGGCGAGGAGACGCATGCCGGCGAGTTCGTCTCCAGGCATACAGGCAACTCCGTGATGGCGGGTTTGAGCGTGCACGCACTGTTCGACGGTGTGGCCATTGGCTCGGGCTTCGTTGTCAACAGCACGATGGGTTGGCTCATCTTTCTGGCGATTCTGCTCCATAAGGCGCCGGAAGGATTCACCATGGCCTCGGTGATGCTGGCAAGTGGGCGCAGCCGCACCATGGCTTTCTATTCAGCCGTGGCTCTTGCCGCGGCCACTCTTGCCGGCGTGCTTGTGATTGAGCTGATTCCAAGTTGGCTTCCCTACGGATTGCCGATCTCAGCTGGTGTGGCTCTGTACGTTGCTGCCACAGACTTGGTACCCGAGGTCAATCGCGAGCCCGGTATCCGCATGGCGTTGGTTTTCTTTGCTGGGGTAGCCGGGTTCCTGATCCTACGGACGATTCTGCCCGCGATTTAACCCCTCATCGCCGGCTGCTCGCATTTAGCCTTACCTGCGAAACCCAAATCGGGCGGCGTAGAGCCGCACCAGCAGCAGCGCATAATCCCAGGCAACTTTGAAGTTGGCCTTGCTTGCCCCCCGATAGCGTAGTCCAAAAGCAAATGGAACCTCTTCAACAGACCGGATGCGCCCGCGCACCAGAACTTCAAGCAGCAGCTTGAAGCCGGCACGCTGGAAGGTGATTTGTTCCAGACAACTGCGGCGAACCATGAAAAAGCCGGACATGGGATCCTTGGCGCGTAGCTTTGACTTTTGCAACGGCCACGTCACCCATACAGCGGCGGCAGAAAGGAATTTCCGGGCCGGATTCCATTTGCCAAGATCGCCGCCCGGAGTGTAGCGGCTGCCGATTGCCAGGTCGTTGCCATGCTGAATGGCGGATATCAGTTTCGGCAACAGCTCTGGAGGATGCTGAAGATCCGCATCCATTACTCCAAGAATTGCGGCGTCGGTGTTATGCCAACCGTACAGAATGGCTCCGGAAAGGCCCCGTTCCCCCTTGCGCACCAGCAGGCGGACGCGCGGGTCATCCCGGGAAACTGCGGAAACCACATCCCCGGTGCCGTCGCTGCTGTCGTCATCCACCACCAGAATTTCGTAACGAATCCCAACTGGATCGAGCACGGATCGAATGCTGCGCAGCAAGCCCTCAATATTCTCCGCTTCGCAAAGCGTGGGAATCACGAGTGCCAGATTCTCCTGCGTATGTCCTTCCGACTCACCCGCCGACGCTGGCAGCACGCCATCCGCGCCCGACGGCATGTAAGATGGACTCAATGTTGTGGAAGGCATACTCAACCAGTCTGACCGAAGATTCAAAACCAATCTACTTTGCGACAAGATTGACGATACACTTCCCTGCCCGGTTGCTGCCACCCCGCACCTTGACTGCCAAGCTCATGACTGAAATTCCGGTTTCATCTATCTTTTGTTGGCAGAAAGCCGCTGCTGGTCTCGCGGCGTCACCTGGCTCGCACTACCATCTCCCGGATGCCCGAGTACTCGTCTAATCTTTCAGAATCGAAGCCAGTGCCAAAACTCATCCGGATGATCGGGCAAAGCCTGATTCCGCCCGAGAAAAGCACCGGCCCAGCGAATGGGGAATCTCTGTTTTGAAAATGAAGCGCATCGTTTCTGAGTTGATGCCCGCTCTGCTGTTCACCGCGCTTGGCTTTCTGGTCATGGGCTATCACCCGGGCCTCGAAGACGACGGCGTATATCTGACGGCAGTCAAGGCCGACTTGAACCCTGCCCTCTTCCCGCATAACTCCGAGTTCTTCAGAGTCCAACTGCAGGCAACCGTGTTTGACGGCTGGATGGCCCACTTTGTCCAGTGGACCGGGATCCCGCTGGCGTGGGCCGAGCTGTTCTGGCAGCTTGCCTCGCTCTTTCTTATCCTCTGGGCCTGCCATCGTATCGCCCGGCAGATTTTCGCGGAAACACACTCTCAATGGGCCGCAGTGGCCATGGTCGCCGCCATGTTGACCCTCCCCGTGGCAGGAACCGCACTGAACATCGCCGACCAGCATTTGCATCCCCGCAATTTGGCAACAGCGCTTATTCTGCTGGCTATTTCAAGAATATTGGAGGGAAGACGATGGCACGCCGCTCCCCTGCTGATGCTGGCGTTCCTGCTGCATCCCATCATGGCTGCGATGGGAATCTCCTTTTCTGCCGTCCTTCTCTTCACCCTGCGGCAGGAAGCTCCAATCCGTTTGCGCACTGTGCAAGACTCCCTGGCCGGAGCCGTCCCCCTTGGTTGGATGTTCGAACCATCGTCTCCCACCTGGCGAGAAGCTGTTGCCACACGAGGCTACTATTTCCTGTACAACTGGGCCTGGTATGAGTGGCTGGGCGCACTGGCCCCGTTGTTTCTGTTCTGGCTGCTCAGTCGAATCGCTCAAAAGCGCAACGAAACTCTGCTCGCTCGCTTCGCTCTCGCCGTCTTCGCATATGGCGTATTCCAGCAAATTGTTGCGATGGTGATTCTGGCGCCTGGTTCTCTGGAGCGGCTTGCTCCGTTGCAGCCCATGCGTTATCTGCAGTTGGTCTATATCTTCATGGCATTGGCCGCGGGCGGATTGATTGGCCGCTTCCTGCTGAAGAACAGAGCCTGGCGCTGGGCGATTTACCTGCTCGTCTTCAATGGCAGCATGTTCCTTGTACAGTGGGAACTGATCGACGACGGCGCGCACCTGGAATTTCCCGGTGAGGTCAGCTCGAACCCCTGGCTGCAGGCGTTCGCCTGGATTCGACAGAATACGCCGACCGACGCTTACTTCGCCCTCGATCCCCAATACCTCTCTGCTTCCCGCGAAGACTTTCACAGCTTCCGCGCCCTCGCAGAGCGAAGCCAGCTCTCTGACGCTGACAAGGATGCCGCGGTGGTGACGCAGGTGCCCAACCTTTCGGCTGAGTGGCACCGGCAACAGGTCGTTCAGGCTGGTTGGACCCACTTTCAGTTGGAGGACTTCGAACGCCTCAAGCAACAATTTGGCGTGGGTTGGGTGTTGGTTGCATATCCGCAACCGGCTGGGCTCAGGTGTCGATGGCACAATGACATGCTGACGGCATGCCAGATTCCTTGACGCTGCCTGTGAAGCCGGCGGTACCTTCGAAACCGACTAAGCCCGTTTCCGGCGATCTCCTCGAGCACGTCTATCCGTAGGCGGCGTCGCAGGCTTGGGAAATGGTTGCACATTGCGATCAGGCTGACGGGTTTCCACCGGCGATGGCGGCTCAGGGGGGGTGGGCGTCGAGCCGCTGGTCAGCAGCTTGTTCAGCACTGAAACGCTCACGCGCTGCGTCTCCACAAAATCCACACCGTCCGCAGTCAACGTGAATTCAGCGTTATCCGCTCGCTGAATATAGCCCTTTTTGTGGAGATACCAGATAGTGAATTGCAAATAATCGCGCGGAAATCCCATGCGAGTTTCAATCTCGAAAAGAGACACTTCAGGTGCGTCCGGGAAGTTCCGGCGTCGAATATACAAGAGCGCCAATACAGCCGATCGGCGGTTCAGCTCGCCATCCATGTTATCCATGAAATCTACCGTTGCTGAGATGGGTTCCACTTCGCGCACATCTTTTTCGCAGGCCGCATCGTACTCGGCCCTGAGCACCGGATCCGACAACACGTCATACGCCTGCTTCAACAGGATGAATTGTTCAGCATTTCCAGATTCCGGGTTGTCTGGGTGCAACCGAACTGCAAGAAATTGGAAAACGCGGTGGATCGTAGCAGGCTCAGCATTGGGACTGATCTGCAGGAATTCGTAGTAATTTGCAGGCTTCAAATGACTCACCGAAGTCAGGATATGACTGCATTAAAGGTAAAGCCGGGCACGCTCGCTGCGGCTGCAATGATGGCTTCAAGTCACTCAAAGGTAACTGCCGCAACTCTCTCGATATAACTTCGAAACCAAGCCAAACATCAATAAAAGCGGCGTTCACTTCTCCGCCAAACGCGAGATTGAGCAGTGATCGGCAACCCATTCTTTGCGCAATCAGGCTCGATCCTCCAGAATAGAAGAGTTCGAGTCTCGCTCAGAATCGCCGGACAGTGAAAAAGCTGTCCCTTTCATTCGCCGCTGGGCGCAGCTAAACTACTTGTATTCAGAACAAAAGGATCCGGCTGGGAGTCCGGTTCATGCTCAACCTTGCGCAGCGACTCATTCTAGGTTGTGTGCTACTGATCGGCCTCACCGTGGGGCTGGTTGCGCTGACCTACCGTCCGTTGGCGGCTGCGGGCCACGGAATGCTGGCCTTTGGGTTTCCGCTCGCTGCGCTGGTCATCGGGGCAGGAACGGTGTACTTTGTCCTCCGGCCGATCCAGATGGTTGCCCGAGACGCCAAGAAGATTGCCCAGGGCAATATGGAACACCGCGTTGAGTGGAGCGGACGGGACGACTTTGGCCTGATCGCAGTCGAGTTGAACCGCCTCGCGGTTCGCCTCCGCGAATTGCGGGAATCCGAAGCGGGACGGCGTCAAATGGAGTTTCAACTCTCAGACGCGGTGCTGCAATCCATCTTCGAGCCCATCATTGTGACTGACGGAAAAGGTCATGTGCTCAAGGTGAACCAAGCCGCTTCGGAACTGCTGGGTGAAGCCGCAACCGATCGGATGGCCTTGAACAATACCCCCGGCGGAGAAAAAATCCTCAACGCAATTCGCAATGCGGTTTCGATGCAGAAGGCGGTGGCCGAAGAGGACGAGGCAGCCATGCTGCCCATGCGCATTGGCAACAAGGACCGGAGTTTTCGCCTGCGCACCACGCCCATGCGCGACTCTGAGGGCCGGCTGCTTGGCACCGTCACCACGCTGGAAGATGTCACCAGCCTGCAGGATATTGACCGCTTTAAAACCCAATTCATCACCGTGGCCAGCCGAAAGCTGCGCGACCCGCTGCTTCAGTTGCGGCGCAGCCTCTATGCGCTTAGTCAGGGATTTGGCGGCGAGTTGCGCGGGCTGCAAACCGAACTCGTGGTCCAGGCAAGCAATGAGTCAGAGAAGCTGGACGAAATCATGGGTGACTTGATCGAAGTAGCTGAACTCGACACAGGCAAGCGCGAACTCAAGCTGGAACGCTTGCGTCCCTCACAAGTGCTCGGAGAAGCTCGCGACCGATATTGTGAGGAAGCCGCCCAGAAGCATATCCGCGTCGATGTGCAGGCATTTGCCGATCTTTCCTTTGTGAACGGAGACCGCCGCGCCATGCGCTCCATCCTGGATAACCTGCTGGCCAATGCAATTCGCTATACCCCGCCGGAAGGAGAAATTCTGCTTGCCGCTGAAGAGGTAAAGCAATTCGTTCAATTCACGGTGCGCGACACCGGCCGAGGAATTGAGGCAGAGCGTTTGAGCTCAATTTTCGATCGTTTCAATCCTTATTCAGAGAGTGGATCGGGCCTCGGGCTGGCGCTGGTGCGTCGTCTTGTCGAATCGCTCGGCGGATTGATTGCCGCCGAGAGCCGCCTGGGCCACGGAACAACATTCCGATTCACCCTTCCCGTGGCATCCGTGGAAGCAATCCACCATCCGGTTGAGGTGGGTTGAGCCATGGCTGAAATTGTTCTCGAAAAGAAACCTGAACTTGCCAAGTTGCGCATCTACATCGGCGCTGCCCCCGGCGTGGGCAAAACCTATCACATGCTCAATGACGCCCACCTGATGAAGCACCAGCAGGGTGTGGATGTGGTAATCGGCCTGGTTGAGACTCATGGCCGCAAAGACACTGAAGCACGCATTCGCGACCTCGAGATCGTACCCCAGCGCGTCATCCCCTATCGCGGCGTCGAGCTGAAAGAGATGGACGTGGACGCCATTCTTGTTCGCCATCCCAACACTGTGGTGGTAGACGAGCTGGCCCACACCAACGTCCCGGGCAGCAAGAACCGCAAGCGCTACGAAGATGTGCTTGAACTGCTCGAAGCCGGCATCAACGTCATGACGGCCGTAAACATCCAGCACCTTGAAACGCTGAATGACGCGGTCAATCGCTCTGCCAACACCGTCATTCGTGAAACAGTTCCTGACAACTTCCTCAAGCGTGCCGACGAAGTAGTCAACATTGACATCACGGTAGACGAATTGCGGACTCGTTTGCGCGCAGGCAAGATTTACGCACCTGAAAAAGTGGAGCAGTCCCTGGCCAACTTCTTCCGCAAGGGCAACCTGAACATGTTGCGGGAGCTGGCGTTGCGCACCACCGCTGAGCAGGTGAGCAGCCGCGCATCAGAATATCGCCGCACTCAAGGACTAGAGCAGGCGCCGATCCCTGAGAAGGTCATGGTTTGCATGAGCTCCCGGCCTGGCACTGAGCGGCTGCTCCGCGTGGGCGCACGCGTGGCCGGCCGACTGGCGAGCAACTGGTACGCCGTTTACGTCACGCGTCCCGATGAGGACAAAGGCCACGGCGACCCTGAAGCCCACCATCGTCTAGAGGAATACCAGCGCATGGCGCGGGACCTGGGCGCCAAAGTCGTCAACCTCACTGACAAAAACGTCTCCGACGCTCTCATCCGCTTTGCCCAGCAGGAGAATATCTCCCACGTCGTCTTTGGCCAGCCGGTCCGTTCTCGATGGGATATCCTGCTGCGCGGTTCGGTGCTCAATCGCTTTCTCTCAGAAGTTCGCGACGTCACCGTGCAGGTGGTCCCGGTCAACAGACCGCTGCGCAAGGGCTGACCTGCGCGCCTACTCGCAGAAAACGTGCACCTTGGTTGTGTTCCCCTCTTTACCCTCGACATCGACAGTGAGGTCTTCGAGGTGGTCGATCAGTTCCTCAAGGTTCTCCGGCTTGATTTGCGAGAGCGTCAGCGGCACTCCCTTGCGGCTCAGCATGTCATCCAATTGCTCATGGGCCTGGGCCGGAATCAGGCTGGCCAGGCGCACGCCGGCACGCAGCAGCTGCATCGGTACGCGAACGTTGACTGTCGTCGAACCCTTCATTCCCGTCATGGACTCGTCGGCCTCGACAAGCACACGGAGGTACTTGGCTCGGGTTTTCACGGTTGCTGCCTTTGACCCATTGCCGCCGCCAACGCTGCCGCTGAACTCACCCACTTTTACGCTCGAATCCAGTTCAATTGCGGCCAGCAAGCGCTCGGCCTCATCCGCGTTGATCTTTCCCGCAGCCAGCATTTCCAGAATTTGACGACGATGCTCGTTCATAGAACTCCTCCCAACAGATGGTTGACTATCGACAATATGGGCCGCACCGCAGCCCAGAGCTCAGGCAGCCACTGGTGCGGCCTGAATTGGACAAAGAGCGAGATCAGTACACAGGCAGAGAGCGCCCACAGGCTTTCCCTTCCGTCGTTCCAGGCGATCAGCAGACGTTCCGCCTTGATCGGCGTAATACGGCCCAGGGCCACGAGTTGCAAGATGGTGCGAAGATTGTTGTTCATCGAGTCCTCTACAGAATTCGAACCAGTACGTCGGCATCGTGAGTGCTGACCCGCACGTTGGTTCCGGGCAGGCCGCACAAAATGGCCCAGAAAACAGAGATTGCTCGCCAGAAACTGACTCGCCCGGCAATGCACAGTCCGAGAATGACGAGCAGAATCAAGGGCGACAGCAGAACGGCCGGAATCCAGAGCAGAAACAGTGGAAGCCAGAGCCGCATGCCACGCCAGTCGGCGGTCTGTACGTGAACAATGGCTAAATTTGGTGTCATTTCAAAGCCTCCAGGGCGCGGATTGCCTCCTGCGCATCGATCTCGCCGTTCTTAAGCCGGTCCAACACCTCCGCGCGGGATGGAGAAGGGTTGGTGTCCACAAACTCCAGTTGACCGGCAATGCGGTTGAGCCGCGCCTTGATGGTCGGATAGCTCACACCAAAGACTTGCTCCATCTCCTTGATGGAACCGTGCGAACGCAGGAAGGCGGTGATAAAGACCTGGTCTTCCAGCGTGAGCCGAGCCAATTCTGGGAGCGTGAACTGGCCCTCGATTGCAATCTGCTTTTCCGGGATCCGGACTCGCTCGATCACCAACGATGCCCCTTGAGCAATGCGGAGCAGGTCCTGCCAGTCGGATGTGAGTTTGGAGTCTTGCATCATGTGTAGATACCTATTTCTTAATCACAATCAGAAAAATAGTAAATATTATTAAATTTGTCAAGATAATTTATTAAGTTTATAGATTTACGAGAAGCAACGAAGATTTGAAGGCCGTGCGATTCTTCCGGAAAGTCGCAGGCATCAGAGGCCCGGAGGCGACCTGCCCGCGCTTTGTTCGTTGCAAATTGGACGCTTTGGTATACAACGTTGAATCCTTGTATTTGAGAAAGAGAAGGTTTTATGTTGCGATTCTTCGATGCGTCCGAATTCGAATCGCACCACCACGGCTCACTTCGAATACTTGTCTTTGCCCTGGCGGTGCTTGCGTACCAGGTGGACCGTGACGACATTGTGTGGTCCATTTTGCATTGGCATTCTCCCCGCGAGGCAGCGCTGGCCCGGGTAATTTTCGGATTTGCAGCGCTCCTCGCAGGGCTGACAGCAGCCTTGGAGACTTGGACGCATGCCTTCCCAGAAGCGGAATACGAGAACAGTCCCGCATCCGGACGGATCATCGCTTCAGGACCCTACCGATACATGCGTCACCCGCTCCTGCTGGCCGAGATCATTTTCGCGCTTGCGCTGGGGTTCTTCCTAACCCCCATTGGAGCCGCCATCGCTCTTATCGGGACGGCGATCCTCAACATTCGCCTCATGGCTCGAGAAGAGGCGAAGCTGAAATTGCAATTAGGCATTTCCTACCCAACTTTGAGCGTACTTGTCCCGCAGTTCCTACCTTCACTCAAGCCACGAATTGCCGCTACATCGAGCAAAGGGCAATGGCTCGGAGCATTCCGAATCGAAGCGGCACATTGGGGCTACTTCCTGATGATGGTTGTTTTTGCCATCACTCTTCGCGACTCGATTGGCTGGACGCTTGCAGGCGTGGCATTTGTTGTTGGGTTGCTCTTGAATATTCACAATCCATGGCGGTGACAATCCTTCAACCAGTAGCAGAAGCCGATCGCCGCGGGATGGTTGTGGTGCTCACGCGCTCTAAGGCACCCTAAACGGACGCACGCCCTCTATGGGAAAGAGTCCCGTGGGGCCTGTTGCTGTAGACGGCTGCGAGCGGAACATGTAGTGGATGGAGAACCCCGCGGAGACAGCATTGTAGTCGCGAGAATTGTTTGCCGCGAAGTATGCGCCGGCGAACCAGTGCGGCCCAATCTGGTAGGCCATCTGTCCGCGCAGGTCGTAATTGGGGCCAACGCTGGTTTTGGCCGGGAGCATGGGATTGTTGAGGCCAATCTCAAAAGAAGACTGCGCAGCAAGTGGAAACAGCGGGGTCAGGTTCTCCTGGAACCCTTGCACGCCAAGCGAGCCCACCACGTTGTAATGCCAGCGCGTTTGATAGTGACCGGCCCAACTGATGGGCACATTTGCCAGGACGTAAGCCTGAGGGCTGAAGTATCCTCCCATGCCCAGCGTGAAAGCGTTCTCGTTGTGCGAGTAGTGCATGCCGAAAAAATTGGCGCCGATGCTCAAGTTGCCAAATTCCGGAACCGTCTTCAGTCTCCAGTAAGCACCACCGGAGCCGTCGATGCGGATGTTGGTCTCAACGTGATAGCCGGAGAGATACTGGCCGCCGACACCGAAGTAGAATCCCGACTCCGCATCCCCGTGCGTGTATTGCACGTTGCCCTGGTTGGCGATTACGCCGCCCCAAATCTGTCCCTGGCTACCGAGGCTGGTCCCGGCAGGGTCGCGCAAGCCGGAGTAGGAGAGTTGTGTATCTTTCACCGAATCGCGAGAAAAATTGAACGTGAAGGGACCATCGCTGGGCTTCCATTGCGCGCGGCCGGTGAACGTAGCCACCAGGAAGCCTGCGGGGGTGTAACCGCCGGCGAGGGCAAGATGCGGAAATGCCAGTTGCACCTCGCCGCCGATTCCAAAAGCATTCTGCTGCGCCGGTGGATTATTGGCTGTGTCGACAAGAGTGCCGATGGGCTGCGGGATCGGAAGCAGCGTGGATTTGCCTGCAAGGAACTCCTGGACGGTGATGTTGCTTGTTCCGTCGGCTTGGCCGCTATCTAGAAACACTGGCTTGGCCACGACGGTCAGGCGCACGTTATTGCCGAGCGGCATGGAGACTTCAAACGGAGCCTCAAGAGCTGCCAGGTGGTCATACCCAAGCGCGCCGCTGCGGTAGTTGACAATGCCGCTGCCACCGAGCCACGGGCTGTATCCGCTCTCAATGGAACGCAAAGCCATCTCTGCTTCTTCGCGAGGGTCAAGAGGGCGCGCACTGCGCTGGACGCGCACCCAGGGCCCGCGCAGCGGAGGCAGATTGCGCTGCTCGAGTTCCTCGTCGCTCAAACCTGTTCCGGTGGATTCTTGAGCTGGCGAGGCGGATGCTGGCGGCGTTGGTTCAGCTTGCGGTGCTGGAGCAAACTGCACCTGCTGCTGGTCTGGCCTCGCTGCCGGCGCATTCTCCAAAGTAGGCGTCGCCGTGGGCTGGCTTGACTTTTGGGCAACGGCCTTCTTGTGGGTCGGCTTTCTCTTGGCCGCAGTGGGCTTGGCCTGCGACTGCTGCCGGGCTGCTGGCTGCTCCGGCTGCGGCGCCTGTTGTTTTGAGGCGGAATACGCGCCGGCAGCCGCTTCCTGCGCGGAAGGCGTGTACTGCGCGGCTGTGTACTTCGGGGCGTCTTTACCGGAGCTGGTTGCACTTGCATTGTCCGTGCCTGACGACGAGGCAGGCGTATTTGCAATGGTATGGATCTGCAAAGCGGAGCCCTGTGTGAGCTGGCCATCGGTCTGGTCGGCGAAACGTGCTTGCACCTCGGCGGCCATCGAGTCCATCGGCTTTGAGGTAATTCTCAATCCGCTGGCCGACTTGGCGCCAATCGATCTGGGCTCGCCCTGCTCGGCCGGCATACGAAGCTTTTCCGGGGATGATGGAGCCGTTTGATTGGGCACTGGCTCGATGGAGGTGATGTTCTCCTCGGACAGCGGCAAATTCATCTTGCCCGTGTAGCTGGGTCGGCTCTCCGAGCTGCCATTGCCACTGGCAGATACCTGCGATGGTGATAGCGTGCGGATTGATCCTTCTGCCGGATATATTTCCGTGTCTCTTTTCGCGTTGCCTTCTGGCTGACCGCCACGTGGAATCAACAACGATCGAGGAGGCGGCGGAAGCGGTAGATCGGAAGCCGCCCCGGAAGGACTGTTGCCGTCGGGCACATCCTGCTGCGCAGGCTGCCGTCCTTCAGGAGGCAGAGATTGACCCGGGCTCAACTGAAGCGGCGCAGATCCACCATAGGGGTCGGGACCATATGCGGGCAGGGGCGGCAGTTTGGTTGTCTTGGCGAACGGCTCCGTGTTTGGATCGAGCAGGCGCTGCAAATCGGCCGCGGTTACTGCACGATGGGAGCGCGTGTCCTGTTCGGGATAGTAGAGTTCGTGCGCCAGCTTGGCAGTCGGTGATCCTGGAGGCATGGCTGCCAACGCGGCGCGATAATAGTCCGCCGCGCGCTGGTTGTCGCCCCGCGCCTGCTCAAAGCGTGCGGCAAGCGAGAGTATTCCAGGGTCGTGTCCATAAAGTTCAAGCGCCTGTCGCAGCCAAATCTCCGCTTGCGTCTTGTCGTTGGCCGCAAGCGCCGCTCCAACTGCACCCTCAAAATCACCCGCGCTGGCGTTCTGCATGGGGATTGCCTGGTAAAGCTTGACTGCGAGTCTCGATCGACCCACCAGCCCGTATCCGCCAGCGACCGCCTTGCGGACGTCGAGGTTGTCAGGAAAGGCCTGCGACGCGGCATCGAGAATATCCACTGCCCGTTGAGCATCGCCGTTGTTCATGGCGGCCGCGGCTCGACGCACGCTCCAGTTGGCCCATATTTTTTGCACTTCCTCGCGCTGCGCAATCGTGAGGTCCGCTCGACCGCCCAACCGCATCAGCGTCGGGTAGAGGCCCCGGTCGTTCTCAGTGTTGAACAGCAACCATGCGTTCTCAACCTCGATATGGGCCGGGGGCTGCGTTTTGAGCCGGTGATAGTGGGCCTGCACCCGGGTCATATACTCCGTTGCGTGCGGATAGTCGCCAATAGTGGCGTAGAGGCTCGCCTCGCTTTGCACAAATTCAAAATCCATATCCAGCTGTCGGCGAACCTGTGGCGGAATCAGGGCGATCTGCTGGATCGCTTCAACATCGCGATTGGTGCTCTGCAATGTCGAGATTAGGCCCTTCCACGCGGCGACGCTGTCTGGATGCGAGGTCAGAATCTTTTGATAAAGGTCATATGCCGGCCCCGTGTTGTTGCGCGCCAGGTAGATGCCTGCCAATTGCAATTGCAGAGAAATTGTTGGCTGGCTTCCCGCGGCAATCTGCAGCCTCGCAGCGCGTTCCAGAAAGCCCTGCGCCACTTCAAGTTGATTGGCATGCTGATAAATGGCTCCCAGCAAAGACAGAAACGCCGGATCCGCAAGTGCGGCTTCATACGTAGCGGGTGGCATCTTTTCAATATCGGCCACGGCTTGACTGTCCTGTCCCAATTCATGTTGCGCGCTGACGGAGCCCGCCCACGCGGAAACATTGCCTGGATCGTCGCTGAGGACTTGCGCATACAGCGCCGAAGCTTGCGAAAATCGTTTGGCCTCCATCAGAATGCCTGCATACTGCAGCTTGGTATCCGATTTAAGAGTGGCGCCGTTATTGGGGAACGGCAAGCTCAGCGCCTGCGCCAGCACCCGTTGTGCATCCGCGTCGCGGCTCAGAGCGTGATAAATGGCCGCCAAGGTGCGCAGATACTCCGGATCTTTCGCCAGCGCAGATTGAACCGGTCGTGGTTCGCGAGCGGAAAGCTCAAGCGCTTTCTGGTTCTTGTCATCGCAAGCGTATGCCACGAAGAGCCCTCGCCAAGCCTGGGCTGAGGCCGGCTGCACTTTGATCAATTGTTCGTAGACACCTGCGGCAGCACCAAATTGCTGTTCCTTGATCAGCAGGCCAGCCAGTCCATTCAAAGCCTCGGGCGAGCGTGGGCGCATGGCCAGCGCTGCCTGGTACCTGGCTGTGGCCACAGCCAACCGGTGGTCGTCCACGGCGTGCCCAGCCTCGGCCATTGCAAACCAGAATTGCGAAGTGGCAAGTCCATCTTTAACAGCCTTCGCCCTGTAGCCATTCTGTTCTGCCTGAGTCAGGTAGCTGATTGCGCCGGCAAAGTTCTTCTGCTGCATGCGCAGAAACCCCATGCCTGCCGCTACACGTCCGTTTTCCGGCTCGCGCGCAAGAATCGCCAGGAACCGCTTTTCCGCTTCGTCGGCCCGGTGTGCGTTCAGAGCCGCAAAGGCTGCGCGTTCCGCCTCCGTACGGGCGATGCCGGTGTTCATTTGCGCCAGCTTCAGCTCATTCTGCTTGACGTGGCTGGAAAGCTCGGCGTCTTGTGGATGATCCTTCAGATATTGCCGCATGTTTCCAGTGGTGGCAGGATTGGCAGCGTCCCATACCAGTGCCTGGCGAAGGCCGGCCTGCGCGTTCGCATCTTGAGGATGAGCCTTGAGAATTCGAATCCCCTCAGCGCGGGTCTTGGCATCGTAGGTCAGCAGCACGCCAAGCGCAACTGCAAAGCGCTGGTCACCGGGGTTACGCTCGGCAAGTCCGCGCATCCCGGTAATCGCCTGTTGCTTGCCGTTGGCGGTGCCATACAGGGTCTGATAGTAGGCCAGCGCGATATCCCCTTCGGGCGGATGATCTCCGTACAAATCGCGGTAGATACGCATCGCATCGTCGGCCTTGCCGCGGCGCGCCAATTCACCCGCATGGCGAAGTTGATCGCTCTGGTTCTGCGAGCTCGTCTGCTCTTGGATCTTTGCGATGTTTGGATCGTTGGGGTTGATTTTCCGCAGGCGCTCAAGTGCCTGGTTGGCGTTGTCGATAGAACCGATCAGCTTGTAATCCTTCGCGAGCCCGGCCAGAGCTTCAGTATTGTTGGGGTCGGCGAGAAGAATCTGTTGCCAGATCTGCACAGCCATATCCGGACGTCCGCGCGACTCAAGCGCTTGCGCTTTCTCGACAAGCACTGCACGAGGGCCGGGAGCCGCCGAGGCCGATTTCTTTTGCGCGAGGCCCACCTGGAGCGCCAAACACAGGCAACTCGCAACAATCGCAATCTTTCTGGGAGCCACGCAGCCGCCGTTCATCAGCGTGTCCATTCTACGTTCAGTTCCCCGTCCGCGCCAAACCGAAATCTGTCTTGAACATAGCCAGTCTCAAACAGTGCGAGGTTCTGATCGTAATATGACCCGCTCTTCCCGTACAAACCTGAAGTTGTGTCCCTCTGGATGCTCATGCGAATGGTCTGTTTTGCGCTCAACCTTGAGAGATCTGGGAAGGCTCTCAAGTACGGCACCATGGCGGCGGAGAATCCTACCGGACCGTCCTGCGTGAGCGGGATTCCCTGGTCATTCACCATCTGCGGAGGTGCTTCGTGACTCGCGAGGTAGACACTCATGGCGGGCAGGGCGTTGAGCAGCCTGGCGCGAGTCTGACCGCCTTCGAGCATGCCAGCCCAAAGGTACACTCGAATCGCGTCATAGCTGCCCCCTGCAGGCGCAGCCGCCTTGCTGTCGGTCGGCTGTTTGGTGGTCGGATAAAAGCCGTCGCCGGGGAAATAATCGACCCAGTCCATGGCAAATCCATGCCGGGCGCTTTGTTCAAGAAAGCGCGGAATATTCTGAGCGATCTGCTGCCACGGACCCGTTGGATCGACGACGGACAGGCGCTGAAAGAGAAACAGTGGCATGTAACTGGGATTGAGCGTCCAGACCTGGCCGTGCTGGAAACCGGCAGGCCCGGGCAAAAGCAGCAGACCAAACTGGGGCAGGTCCACCACCTCGCTCCTGGCGATCATGGCCATGATCTTCCGGCCCAGGTTTGTATAGTTAGGAGCGTTCCAGAGCCTTCCGGCTTCGACAAGCGTGTAGGCCATCCAGATGTCTGCATCAGAGGCTGGCTCCTGATCGAGAATCTTCCATTCGCCCTTTTCAGTTCTTCCCCACAACCATGCAGGCAGATGGGTGCCCAAGTCTCCACCAGCAAGGTTGGTCTGTGTCCATTGCAATATCTTGTCGAAGTGAGCCCGGTCATTGTCGACCAGGGCAAAAAACATGGCATTGGCCTCGCCCTCGGATGTCGTTCGATCCCCTGCTGAGTGGTCCACCACCCTGCCTTGCCCGTCGATGAAGCGGATGGAATAAGCATCCCAAAGTGTCCACGGTCCCCGGCCGCATCCGCTCAGACCCCCGAGCATTATCAGGAACGCAAGCAGAATCCAACAGTTTCCTCCGCGAAAATTGTGAAGATATCGATCGCAGCTAGCAAATGTGGAATTGATGACGCCGCAATCCACGTCCCTAACGGCCACGGAATGGTCATCCCCTGCCGCCCGATCCGTATTTCTCAGTTGTTCGGGTCTTATTCCTGGATCATGTTCAGACGCGTCCGGGCCTTGCCGCGCAACCATTGCCTGATCCAGACAGCAAGCAGCAGCACCATGACAAAGACGATGAGAGCGGCCAACCAGGGCACTTCCATGAACCACAGCGTCAACCATGTCCACCACGGCAACACACCCACATGATAGACCCCGGCGCCAATGCGGAACGATTGGAATTGGCTTCCATGCAATACGGCAACCGAGCCGGAGATTTCGCTGGACTGCTGCACCTGCAGGAATTCCGAAATGAACGGCTCAAAGGCACTGGAGTCCTTGAGGTGAATGGCGACAATGCTTCGATTTCCTACCAGGTCAAAGGGAGACTTGATTCCCTCGATGATTGCGTCGGGTGTGCCGCCCGCTGTCAATTCTCCTGACTCAGTGCGTTCATCGTTCTTGAGCTTCCACCAGGCATGGTGCAGCACCTGGATGAAGAATCCCTGCGTGTCGCGCACCTGGACTTTTCCGTTGCCCAGGGCGACCGGGAGCTTGTTGTTGATCTTGTCGAATCCCGGCTGGTCGCTTCCTGCACCAATCACGAGAAAGTCGTTCGCAGCGCCAGGCTGCAGCACATCCGGCCCGGCCACCGTGACACGCAGCACCGGAAAACCTGTCTGCCTGCCGAAGTGGCCCATCAGCGTGACAAAAGTCTCAATCTCCTGTTCGGTCGGCTGAGGCGGCAACACCACGGTGGTCTCGCCCAGATCGGCAAGCCGCGTGAATGGGAAGCCGGCGTTGGCAAAAATCTCCAGGTTGGGCAATGGAGCATAGTGCGGATACCCGCGCAGATCAAGATAGCTGTCGCGCAGGATCGCGCCCTGCATGTTGATCGGCGTTGTGTCCTCGCAATGGCTCTTCTTCAGCAACTGAAAGGTGAAATCAAATGAAAGCGAGTTTGAGAATGGGCGCAAATTCACCACGGGGACCGGCAGGTCCTCCTCCGTCTTTCGCGCATCTTCCTGCCCCGGAATGAGCGGCACCGAGTCAAGAAATGCATTGTTGACTCGGACCTGCATGCTGGAGATGGGGCCGATGGGAATGGAGTTATAACGATAGTCGAGCTTGAGAATGGCGTTCGGTTCCCGGGCGTTGTAATAGAGGTCGGGCGCGATGCGGAAATAAACATTCAGCGGCGCCGTTCCGTCCCCTTGCATTTGCTCTGCCGAGGCGTAGTCCCATAAGGCGACGGTCCTGTCAGTGCGCGCCCAGCGCGGGGCTCCGTCGGGTGCCTGTTTTTCAGGCAATTTAAACGAATTGATGCTGGCCTGCGGGCCTGACAGCACGTCGCCGTGCATGGCCACTGCCTGTGCGGCTACGAGCAAGTCATCAGCGTTGGAGCCCGCAATCACCAGGATCTTCCCATAGGGGTCGTTCGGATTGGTGCGCATCACCACTGTTGGTCCGCTCACGGGCGGCATATCGACGCCCAGCGGCATATTGGCGACACTCTCCGCGATCACGATCACATTCCCCTGGGGGATGGTGCCGATGAACACCGGGAATCGCATCGGCCGGCTTTCAGAAACCAGTCCGAAGTAGCTTGAAACAACACCGGCAGCCTGAATCGCTTTGTACGACGGCGTCGATTCAAAGACGATGGGAATTGCTGGCGGTTGGATCACCGCGGGATCGAGAAACGGCATCGGCAACTGCTTCACGTCGTCGGCCAGCGGCAGCAGGTCGCCTTCAATTTCCAGCGCGGTATTGCGATGCACGCGCGCCCACAGGGTGGTGTTCGCAGGGTCCTCGCAAACCATGGTGTAGTGGCCGATGAACTGGATGGTCAGCGCGTTGTCATGCACCAGCAGTTCGGGCGGAATATTCAGCACGGCTTCGGCGTCCTCGCTGGACGATCCGCCCAACTGCCCTGGAGTGGGTTGGACCGTGCCGAACAGCGTCCCATTCAGAATGAGCTTGATGTGGCTCAGCTGCGGAAGCAGGCTTGGTGAAAATGAATAATAGATATGGATCTTCGCCGAGCGCACTACGTGCGTCTGCGGCAGCGTGAAGTAAACGGTATGACTGCTGTCTATCCCATGCAGTTCAATCTGCGGCGACCCTGCGTCGTTCAGCGTAAAAGCATCGCGGAAATGACCGGGAAGCGGAGCCTGCATCGCGCCGCTGGCCGGAGCCACGGACTGCAGATTCCCCGGATTCAGCCGAGCCTCGCCTTGCGCCGCAGTTTGCACGGTGGGCGGAATCGCACGCAGTCCCTGTCCAGTGGCGATGTGCGCGGCGCCGATGAGCATGCCACCCACCGCGAGGATGATCGCGGAGCGGACCACGGAAAATGTCCTCGCCTCTCTGACTTCGCTGTCTTCCCGATCGGAAAAGCTCTTGAAAGTCGCGGCCAGTCCACGCATCGAGATCATGAAGATGCTGCCCATGCTGCGCATGACATTGTCATTCTTGCGCGCCTCGCCCCAGCCCAGCCATGAATCCGCTCGCGAGTATAGCACCATCGTCAACACTTCCTGCTCGGCAATTGTTAATGCCCCGAAACGCACACGCAGTATCGTTCCCTCCGAAGAGACAACGAAGGCAGGGATTGCAGTAGGCGGGGCCGGCCGCGGAAACGTGAGCCGCACCGGTGTATCAGGGGCCAGGTCGACAGGTTCGGGGAATCGAATGCTGGTGCCGCCCGAAGAAAGATCGATGGTTTCTCCAGCGATTGGTTGCGTGCCGGGAAGTCTTGGCTTTGACGGCGTAACAATGTTGATTGTTTCTCCGGCGATCGGTCGTCCGTCAGGCGTTCTGGCCACAACTGAGGTCGCGATGTTGATGCGGACCGTGGTCCGTAACTGCTTCATCTCACGCGCCACCGCGATGCACACGCCGAGGATCACGATATTAAAGCAGCACCACAGCACATTCATCAGAACCGTACCCGGCCGGTCCCGGTCCCAGATAAGAAAGCGCGGAACCGCCCAGACTAATCCGGCGACGTTAAAAAAAAGCATGACAAGAAACGGCTGCGCGATCCGAGAGTCGAAGAAAGTCTTCTTGACCACGCCGCCCTTGGCCGTGACGTTGAATTTGCCCAGCCTTGGGTTGATCAGCGCCATCAGGGTGGGCAGCAGAATATAAGGCGACAGCACCGTCTCGTAAATCTCGTTCCAGAACGAATGCCGGTATTCGCCCTGGATGCGGGAGTTGGTCACATTCGACAGCGCAAGATGCGGCAGCGCGTAAGCCAGAATGGCCGCCCAATAGCCCGGAATGTTGGTGTGATTCAGAAGCAGAAAAATCAGGGGTGCACTTAGGAACACCAGCCGCGGAACCGCGTACAGAAAGTGAGACATCGCGTTGAAGTAGCACAACCGCTGCGGCAATTTGAGCCCTGGAGCAAACAGTGGATTGTCGGTGCGCAGGATCTGAATCATGCCCCTGGCCCAGCGAATGCGCTGGCCAATATGAGCCGAGAGCCGCTCCGTCGCCAACCCCGCTGCCTGGGGAATGTTGATATACGCCGTGCCCCAGCCTTTCATCTGCATGCGCAGTGAAGTATGCGCGTCCTCGGTGACAGTTTCTACGGCGATTCCGCCAACTTCATCCAGGGCCTTGCGTCGCAGCACGGCACAGGAGCCGCAGAAGAAGGTCGCATTCCAAAAATCGTTCCCATCCTGTACCACACCGTAAAACAGCTCGCCTTCGTTGGGGATCACATGGAATTGCCTGAGGTTGCGTTCAAATGGATCCGGCGAATAGAAGTGATGCGGCGTTTGCAGCATGGCCAGTTTTGGATCGCGCAGCATCCAGCCCAGCGTCATCTGCAGAAAGCTGCGTGTCGGCACGTGGTCGCAGTCAAAGACAGCCACGAATGGCGAATTCATGGACTTCAGCGCGGAGTTGATGTTCCCCGCCTTGGCGTGCGTATTGTCGCTGCGGGTTTTGTAACCGATACCTGCTTCAAAGGCAAATTGCTCAAACTCTTTGCGCCGGCCATCGTCAAGAATGTAAACATGCATCTTGTCAGCAGGCCAATCCATGTTGAGAGCGCCCAGGGCGGTGTAGCGCAGCACATCCAGCGGTTCGTTGAACGTGGGAATCAACACATCGATATGCGGCCACTCTAATGTCGAATCGGGCAAGGCAACCGGCGCCCTGCGCAGAGGCCATATCGTCTGAAAGTAGCCCAGGAAAAGAATCATGAACGCATACACCTCGGCCAATAGAAGGCTCAGGATGAAGAATGCGTCCAGCGCGCCCCAATGATTGGCCGGATCGTGAAAGAACCGCACCGTCTCAGTGATGCGCCAAAATCCATAACGGAAGGTACAGAAGATCGACATCATCATCAGCGAAAGCGTGATGAGATAGGAGTCAGAGGTTCGTGACATGGCCATGGATAGCAGAAGTGTCAACAATCCCAGCACCACCTGCTGAGGCCAGGTGAGGGGAAGAACTGCCATGAAATAGAAAAGTAGCGCTGCAACAAACAGAAAGATGAAGCGAAGGATTTTTGTAAAGATATTCTCCCCAGCCCCGATATCCTGCCACAGACCCGCTGCTGTCATCGCTCGCTCCAGCGTACGCCGCGATAGGTCGTGCTTGCCGGGGCAGACAGGCTTTTTACCCAGCCCGCAAGCGTACCAAAATCCTCGGCCACACCGGAGTTGGGTGCGTAGTCCATCACCGTCATGCCTTCAGCAAGAGCCT
Source organism: uncultured Occallatibacter sp. (assembly GCA_964614635.1). Lineage (GTDB taxonomy): Bacteria > Acidobacteriota > Terriglobia > Terriglobales > Acidobacteriaceae > Telmatobacter. The sequence continues at coordinate 33,761 of CAZTLV010000014.1, read as the reverse complement.
CGCTCATCACCGGGGCGCGGCGAATCGCGAAAGGCAGCAACCGGTCACCCAGTTGCTCGCGAAGCACCTCTCGCACATCCAGATGCAACGGCATCGACGCGTCAAACTGATTCATCACGTAATAGAGCAGCGGCGTGCCGCCGCCGGCGCTGTTATGAGCAAAGAAATCATCAATCGAGCCTACGCTCACAACGGAGTTCATATCCGGAAGCACCGGCACCAGGATCATGGGCGAAACACGCAACAAGCGCCGGGTTGTCGATCCCGATGCGGTTGCTAGATCGACAATCACACGACTCACTCCGCCCCGTGCATATCGTGAGACCTCGCCGCTTAGTCCGTCCTCACTCCCCGCCTCAGTGCCTGGCCTTTCAGGCCCGAAGTTCTCAGGATCGATCGCAATCATTTGGATCGGAGCATCGCTGTTCACGCCCGGAGGGCTGAAGGTCCTCAATTGGCCTGGACGCTGGTCGCGGGCACCGAAGAAGAACGGGAGCACGCCGAAAGAGGCAGTGTCCATGAGCAACACCCGCTCGCCGCGAGCAGACAGGGCGCGCCCAAGCGTCGCCACCAGGCTGGACTTTCCCACCCCGCCCGCTAGTGAAAAAACGGCCATCACCGGGGCAAGCGAAACGACTGGCGGCGGTGCCGCTTCAATTGGTGCCGGGGCTCCAGAAAAAACGCCACGCAGGGCAAACCAGCGCGACGCCAGGCGATCGCGAGATCCCTGGAGAGATTCCTCCGGGCCCAGTTGGCCCGGCGCAGCTGGCTGGGAAGCAGGGGCTGATGGTCTTTCCGGAGTTCCAGCATTCCCGGGGGTCAACCAGGCCGGTCGTCCCGATGCCTCTCGAGCGGCAGACGGTACCTGCGGCGTGTTTGTCTGGCCGGAACTGTCCCTCCGGAACGCGCCGTGTTGAGCCTGTGCGGGGCCGCCAATCGGGGCCTGCGTTGGAGCCGGAGCAGGCGGCTGAGCCGGAGCCGGACCCGCTCTTTCTACAAACGATTGCGGGGGAGGTGCATAGCCCTGGAGCCGCTTTTCAAAAGCTGGATTCTCGGCAGACTGAAACGCCGTCTGCGGAGGCGGAGGCTCAAATTGTGCTGCCGTCGGCACCTGGCCTGGCTGAGAGATTGCCGAGCGCCGCTCTGTCTGTGCGTACTGCCATGCCGGCTGGTGCGCTGCTCGCTGCGCCGCCTGTTCAGCAGCCATTTGCGAAGCAAGTTGAGCGGCCTTCAGCTCCGCCGCAACGGCTGCAAGTCGCGCTGCGTGCTGCCTGGCTTGACGCTCAGCCTCTTCTGCAGCACGCAAGGCCGTCTCCTGTGCCGCCCTTCGTTCCGAAGCTTCATTAGCCGCCTTTGCGGCCTCGTGATGTGCTTTCTCTTCCGCCACTTGAGCCGACCTGTAAGCGGCATCTTCTGCGGCCTGCCGCGCGGCCAATTGCGCGTTGAATTGTGCCTCTTGCTGCGCTGCCCACGCCACTTCGTGCTCCGCCAGGATGGTATGCTCTGCTCCGCCTGTTCGCTGAGCACCTGTTGTCATCGCTGTGTCGCTCGATACAATCCCCGGCTCAGCCTCAGCTTCACCAGCCCCCTGCAAGCGGAGACGGGCGTTTTCCCGTGTCTGCGCCCGCGAAGCAGAGAAATCCCTGTACTTGGCGCCATGAAGATTCGCCCAGGTATAAAGGGTCGCTACGTCTTCCGGAGTTTGATTCTGGTCCCCCAGCCCCTTTGAATCTGACATTACGCACCCTTTGACCTTCCGCCGCCCGCTGGCCGATCTTGGGGTAAATTAGCCTTAGCGCTTTCAAACTGAAGGTGTTCTCAGTTGAAATCCTAGACGCTTAGATGTTGTCAGAACAATAACACTTGCACGCCTTCGCTGCTACCACTTTTTTGCCATGAGACGGCGTTAAGTCGCTGCTTTTTCTTTGCCATGCGGAACATTGGCGCCCTTTATCGGGAGCCTCCAGAAATGCATATGATCGTTTCCTGAGGGAACAAATTGGCGCCGGAATTTGAACCCGGAACCTTCAAGTGAACCATTAAGTATCGCTTCAGAAGAAACGGACCAATTTGCGTTTGCCCCCAGCGTGCTTGGTCACCTGCCCCCGGAAACAGGTTGGCCCTTCCGAATGGAAGGGCCAACGTCCATCCGTTGAGTGACCCAGCTAATTCACGGTCACGGTAAACGTTGTGGAAACCGGAGGCGTAATCGTCGGACTCCCGTTCACCGGAGTTGCGATCACGGTAAAGGTGTAGGTCCCGGCTGTCGTCCCTGGATCGCTATTCCCACCGCCTCCACCGCCTCCACCGCCGCCGCCACCACCACCGCCGCCGCAGCCGGCAAAGCTGCCCAGTGTCATCATCAGAACCAGCACGCCGAGCATCGACTGCCAACTGCGTCGCCGCGCGGGGATTCCCAGGAACACAAGGAACGCGAGAACTGCACCGCCGCCCGCACCGGCCCAACCGCTACCCTTGAAAGGCAGCTTCGGACGAGCAAGCGCAGCCACAGGCGCCGTAGTTGTGACCATGAAGACGACGGTGCCATTCGCCGCTGGGCCGATTGACACGCCAGGTAGCCCGCCACCTGAGCAGCCGGCCCCATCGCCACCGCTCGCCGTATCGCTGGTTTCCTGGCAGTTCAGTGAAAGGGTACCTGTGTAACCGGACAAGGAGGCCACGGTGATCGTTGCCGTAGCTGACGAGCCAGGAGCAATGGTCGTCGGAGCAACCACCGCGGCTGGGACGTTCAAGGTGAAGGTAGGCCCTGAAACGACGATCGCCGCCGTGCCGCTCTTTGATGCGTAAATCACATCTCCGGTGTAGCTAGCCGTCAGGTTATAGCTGCCAACGCCAAGGCTTCCTGCTGGAATTGTGAAGGTATAGCTGCCGCTCGAATTCAGCGTCTGAGAGGACGAGGTGTAGCCTCCGCCTGAAAGCGTGACCGTCCCGGTTGGAGTAACTCCTCCGCTTGCCGCACTCGCAACCGTCACCGTCACGCTCAGGCTCTGGGTTGATGCCAGGCTGGATTGTACCGGAGCCACCGTCACGGTCGCCGCGGTGGAACCCACCGTCGTAGGCCACCCGTTCACCACGTTCGCCACGTTCAACGATCCCAGTCCGGTAGCCTGGTCGTAACCGACAAGGGCGTTGTAGCCGGGAAGAATACCGACATAATCTGTAGAGTGAATTCGGGTACAGTTCGGCGATGGTGTTGTCACGTAAGCATCGTAGTCGCAGGCCATGGCATTGGTGCCCGTATCGATGTCGTTAAAGTAGCAGCCGTTGCCGACGGAGCCATGCTCCGCGCTGCAATTTGAATAGGTCTGCTTTGCCGCCAATGTGTAGAGTTCCGCGTTGGGACTACCCTGTGCAGCACCGACTTTTTGATTGATCAGGGCCATCACGCCAGCCATGGCCGGTGTCGCTACCGAGGTGCCCCCCACCTCCTGCGCAATTGGTTCAGTTCTTGTTGAATAGGTGCACGCCGCAACATCGGAAACGCAAATCAGGTACGCGCTACTGGAAAGGAAACCGTCAGAAGCGAAAAAGCTGACATCTGGAATATCGCGCACCCCGTCCGAGGGAAGACCGGGAATGCCGGCGTTCGTTTGCCAGCTCGGCTTTTGCCATCCGTTGTTGGTAAGCGGAATTGAGGCCTGCGCTGCGCCTGTATCAGGATTCATCGTTGCGCCGGTGCTGCTGGCTCCTGAAGTGCATGTCCCATTCGTGGTACTCGTGGATGTGTTCACCACGCAACTGCTGGCGCCGCCGCCTCCGCCGACCGTATCCACAAGGTAGAGATCTCCGCCCAGCCCTTGGCTCGAAAGAAACGAGGCGTACGCGACAAATGCGCTGCAGCCCGTCTCGGCGTCGGTAACTGTCGCCATCCCATTCCAAAAATATTCCATGAACCCAAGCGCCACTGGACTCGTGCAGGTGTCGTTCCAGGGGACTTCCGGCACATAACCAAGGGCCGTTGCCCCTGTGGTCGAGTTGTTCGTGGCGCTCCAATAAGGCGCGGCCGAGCATACAGGCGCATTGCTCGAGGTGGGCAAGGGGCACCAGTTAAAATCGGTGCCTCCGACAGCCGTGTTCCAGGGGGTAGATGCCAAGCCGCTGACCGAAAGCCCATATTCAGCCGGATAAGGCACTCCGTACGAAGAGTCGCCGCCCTGATCGCAGCTTGGAGATCCTGAGTCACCCGTAGCCACAAAAACCGCAATCCCCTCTGAGGCCGCCTGCTGCCACAAATCGTAATACTGCACATTGCCCGCGGTGCCATTGAACAGCTCGCACTGACCATAGCTGACGTTCATGACATGAACGCCATGCACGGGAGAGGACGCGTTACTAACATTGTTGACGATGTAACTTTCCGAATCGTAAAGATTGTCGTCTGAAGCCGAGGTGGGATACGAAGCAACCAATACGATCTGCGCGTTCTTGGCGACGGAACCGGACCACTCCACATCCAGTGAGTTCTCAATCAAGTCGCCCTGCCCGCAAAGTTGGTTCGTTGTGCTGTTGCATACGGTAAGTGCCGAAGAGTTCCCTGAAATACGGATCGGAGTGTTGGCCGCATTATTAGTCGGCAACCCGAATTGGTTGCGAAACGTGGCGACATCGCTGGGAACGATGTCGCTTGTTCCCGCAATGGCAATCGTCTGGCCTGACCCGTCAACACCTGCATTCCACAGAGGGAGAATGTTGTAGATCGTCGCGAAGTCGTAAGGCGCCACATCCTCAACTAAATAGGGCGAAGTTCCACCCACGGTGATGCCGAATTGGGGTCGTGGCGTCGACGCCAGAGCTCCTGGGCTCAAAGCCGACCCAACCGCCGCACCGCCCAAAAAGGGCCGTGCAAGACCTGTGGTCTCACTCGTTGCGCCCGTTACTCCACTGGCAATCCGCTCCCACCTTCCCGATGTTGCGTCCTTTTGTACCTGACTGCCCACGCGATGCAACGGCCGCGGGAAGAAGTTGTGCAGCGATTTGACACCCACCACAGCGATGGCAAGCGCCGCTGGAATCTGCGGGTCTGTCATGTTTCCAATGTGCGCAACGCCCTTCACGCTCAAATTGTGAATCTCAGTGTGGAAGGTGTTCTCCACCTGCCCGGCCGTACCGCTGAAGCGGATGGACATGCGATCCTTCGACACTTCACCAATCGAGAAACCGTGCCCAGTCAACCAATTCGAGATGGTTGCGATATCCGTCTGTGACGGCCCGAAGTTAGCACCCACTTGATCGGGCGTGAGCCACTGGTGGAAGTTGGGCGAGGTCGAGTCATACTCGCTGGCTACAAACTTGTCGAATGCCGCCTGCTGCTCAGGACTGCGGCTCAAGACCAGGATCAGGTCCGTCATGGGCAGGCTCGCGTCTACCCTGCCAAGATCGTTCTTGGCATTCGCCATGGGCAGCGTGTTGCCCTTCAGCGTGACAAGCTGACTTTCATCGATCCGGTCAACAATCCTCACCGTCGGTGCGAATTGCTGGGCAATCGACGTTGTTGAGAAGAAAAGTGCACCGGCCAAAACACAAAGGGGAAACGAACGCAGGGGATGCATAAGTTGTTTTCCTGGATCCTTCCTACGGGGAAAAACCCCCGAGCTTACAAAAAGTTGCGGTTCGAATCAAGAAAACCATGGGAACAATCCCACGCTTGACACCAGCCAAGGCCCAACCGGGATGAAGATTCAGTCATCTCCAACTCCCGCACGATTAAGTTACGAACGCAAAGCAAGGCTAGCAGTATTGGCAAGCGATTGGGGAAGCTCTGAATCCGTGAATTGCGGCAGCCCCTTCTCAAACTTGGGTGGTCTTGAAGCCACTCGAGGATAAGCATTGAAACCGAGTGAAAGATGATGAGAGGAATCCCGTCCCCCCAGATAAGGACAAGTGAGAATCAACTCGTTAGACGCCACGCTGCAAGAAAGGTTGACGCTTTCAACGAAACCACGACCCCTCCTGCTGGCTGCAAAATGAAGGAGCCCCCACTGTCCGAACACGAAAAATACTATGTCAATGGGAGCACGTCCGCCTGTACCAAAGTAATTCTCCCTGCATGTCAGGAATCAGAAGAGGAACGCCTGTGCTGAACGGCAACGGTCTTCGGATCGACTTGCCGGCCCCACCCACTTTTCGTTTTGCCCCGTCGAGCATCCAGAGACCACCGAACAAGTGATTAATTCTGGGGGTTCGATGAACCGGTGAGTACCTGCACCGAGGGTCTGGAACACCGTCGAATCGTGCATTCACCACGATTTTGCATGAAACCCGCCATACCTCCGGCTCCAGCGTTCGGCTTATCGCTCCTCAAGAACGTAAAATGCAATAGACAACTCGTATCTCTATCGAATACGATACCTCTTTTAAATCGCTTTTCTTCATGAGCTTCCTATGCGCGCGTCGCTCTTCATCACGTGCTATAACGACACGCTCTTTCCAGAGACCGGCCGGGCCGTGGTCAGCCTGCTTGAAAGGCTCGGCGTCACCCTCGACTTTCATCCCAGCCAGACCTGCTGCGGCCAGATGCACGCAAACACTGGCTTCCGCGGTGAAGCCTTTTCGCAGGCCAAGCGGTTCGTACGCCTCTACCGGGACGCAGAAACAATTGTCGTTCCATCCTCCTCCTGCGTAGCCATGATTCGCGATCAGTATCCGGGCCTCTTTGACGAGCTCGGCAATGACACCCTCCGACGCGAATTCTCTGCTCTTCTGCCACGTGTTTACGAGCTCAGCGAATTTCTGATTGACCGCCTCGGCGTAGAGGATGTGGGCGCCACGTTTCCCCATCGCGTCACCTATCACGCCAGCTGCCACGGCGTGCGCGCACTGCACCTGGGCGACCGCCCCTATCGATTGCTGTCAAAGGTCCGCTCCCTGACCCAGGCGCCACTGGCCAACGTGGACCGCTGCTGCGGGTTCGGCGGGACCTTTTCCATCAAGAATGCTGAGGTTTCCTCCGCGATGCTGGCAGCCAAGCTGCAGGATGTGGTGGCTACTGGCGCTGAATACTGCACGGCGCTGGACAATAGCTGCCTCATGCACCTTGGCGGAGCCATGCACCGCCAATATGCAAGCATCAGGACCATTCACCTTGCCGAGATTCTGGCCAGCACTGAAGCCTCGCCCTGGGAGGCCACCGAATGAGCCCATCGGCGGCGAATCATCCCGTGCTCGATCCGCTGCTCGCGCCGCCGTTTCCCCAGGCTGCGTTGCCCTTGCTGCGCAACCCCCAACTGCGCACCAATGTTGCTCATGCCATCGATGTCATCCAGGCAAAGCGTTCACGGCTGGTGAAAGAGAAATCTGACTGGCAGGAGCTTCGCGATGCTGCATCCGCCATCCGCACCGAAGCACTCGCCAACCTCGATCATTACCTCGAGCAATTCGAAGAGCGATGCACTCGAGCGGGAGGTACGGTTCACTGGGCAGCAGACGCTGCTGAGGCGCGCCAGATTATCCTCGAACTGCTGCGCAAGGAAATGGCAAGCGAAGTCATCAAAATCAAAACCATGACGTCGGCCGAGATTCAACTGAATCCCTTTCTCCAGGCCGCTGGAATCGACGTCTTTGAGACTGACCTGGCTGAAATCATTCTTCAGCTCGGAGACGACGAGCCTTCCCACATTGTCGTTCCGGCGCTGCATGTCAATCGGAGCCAGGTGCGTGAGATCTTTGCACGCCGCATGGGCCTTGAAAACCTCTCCGACGATCCACAGGCCCTCACCGCCGCCGCGCGAACCTATCTCCGGCAGAAATTCCTCAACATCCCCACGGCCGTTGGCGGCGCGAACTTTCTTATCGCCGAAACAGGCTCCGTTGCTGTGGTCGAGTCTGAAGGCAACGGGCGCATGTGCCTCACCTTGCCGCGCACCATGATTACCCTTGCCGGCATTGAAAAAGTCTTGCCACGTTTCCAGGACCTCGAAGTCATGCTCCAGGTGCTCGCTCGTTCCGCCACCGGGGAACGAATGAATCCCTACACCTCGCTTTGGACTGGCGTCACTCCGGGCGACGGCCCGCAGAGCTTCCATGTGGTCCTGCTTGATGACCAGCGGTCGTCGATCCTCTCTCGCCCGGTAGAGCGACAGACCCTCAAGTGCATCCGCTGTGCAGCATGCATCAATACCTGTCCCGTGTATCGGCAAACGGGCGGCCACGCTTATGGCTCGGTCTACCCTGGCCCCATCGGAGCCATCCTGACTCCGCAATTGATGCGGATGCACCACGCACAGTCCTTGCCGTTTGCGTCATCGCTTTGCGGCGCCTGTTATGAGGTCTGTCCGGTCAAGATCAATATTCCCGAGGTGCTGATCGAGTTGCGTTCCCAAGTGGTCGATCAGGAGCGGCGGCAATTCGCAAGCATCTTCGATCCCATGTTTCTGGGCATGAAGATCGCCAATCTTCTCTTTCAAAAAGCATGGCGTTTCCATCTGGGGCAGCGCCTGGCGCGCATCGGAGCCCGCCTCTTCACCAGGAAGGATGGATGGATTCATTCCCTGCCATCGCTTGGCGCAAAATGGACCCAGACACGCGACCTCCGCGCTCTGCCAAATCAGACCTTCCATGAATGGTGGGCGGCGCGAACAAAGGAGGCGCGATGAGTTCTGCCGCGTCCATCACATCCCGTCAAAAAATACTCGACCGCATTCGCGCCGCAAAGCGGAACTCGGCGAACGGAGCAGCCCAGGTTGAAGCAGCGAATGCGGCACAGCCTCGCGCCTACGTCAGGAGCGGCAAACTCCCCACCGAAGCCCGCATAGCCCTGATGATCGAGCGGCTCCGCGAGTACGACGCCGAGGTCCTTGAATCCACGCCCGAAAACCTGGTGGCCTCCATTCGCGCCCAACTCACAGGCAGCGGCAAGCATAGGTTTGTCCTTCCAGAGGGCCTGCCCGTGGACTGGCTGGTGACAGGGTTTGATTGGAAAGTCGACAATGGCCTGGCAACCGCTGACATCGAACACGCTGAAGGAGTCGTTTCCGCGGCCTTCTGCGGGGTGGCGGACTCGGGCACGATTGTCCTCCACCACTCCACCACGGAAGGACGTCGCGTTATTACACTTCTTCCCGACTGGCATCTATGCATTCTCCGCGCCAGCCAGGTGGTGGAAACGCTCCCCGAATACTTCGACCGTTGCCCACAACCTCCGGCGCTGGTTACCTGGATCTCCGGCCCCAGTGCTACGGCAGACATTGAAATGACCCGCATCAAAGGCGTCCACGGCCCACGCATTCTCCATGTGATTCTGGTGAGGGACGACGCTTGACAAGAGAAGAAATCTGATTTTCACGAGACTTATTGTCTCGGTAAGGGGTAATGATGAAGCAATCTGGATCCGCTACCTACGACCTGGCTGTTCAAGCCCTTGACTCGTTCCAAATCGAGATTCCCTCGTGGGGATTCGCCAACACCGGCACACGCTTTGGCAAGTTTGTTCAGGCCGCCGCCGCCTCAACCATTGATGAGAAGTTCGCCGATGCTGCTGAGGTGAATCGCCTCACCGGCTCGACCCCGACTCTTGCGCTCCATGTCCTCTGGGACCTGCCCAATGGCATCGCCGACGTGCCCGAGGTAAAGGCACTCGAGCGCCGATTCGGCATTCGCTCCGGGTCCATCAACCCCAATCTCTTTCAGGACCAGGAATACAAGTTCGGTTCCCTTTGCAACCCGTCAGCAGAGATTCGCAAACATGCCGTCGATCACGTTCTCGATTCCATCGAGATCGCCAAGCACCTCGGATGCCGGGATCTTTCGCTTTGGCTCCCGGATGGCTCCAATTACCCCGGCTCGCAAAGTATTCGCAAGCGCATTGGCTGGCTGGAGGAGGCATTGCGTGAGTCGCACGCACATCTTGGCGTAGGCCAGCGGCTGCTCATCGAATACAAGCCTTTCGAACCGGCCTTCTATCACACCGACATTGCGGACTGGGGCATGTCCTCACACTTTGCGCGGGAAGCCGGCCCGCAGGCGCGCGTCCTGGTCGACACCGGCCATCATTATTCCTCACAGAACATTGAACAGATCGTCGCCTGGCTCCTGCACTCCGGACTCCTTGGCGGCTTCCACTTCAACGACCGCCGCTATGCCGACGACGATCTGACCCTTGGCTCCATTGACCCTTATCAGATCTTCCGCATCTTCCATGAAATCCACGCCGCCACGACAGATGGCATCAACCATGACATAGCCTTCATGATTGACCAGAGCCACAACCTCAAAGGGAAAATCGAAGCCTCGGTTCAGACAGTGGTCACGGCGCAGGAACTTTGGCTCAAGGCGGCCCTTGTTGATCGCGAGCAGTTGGCCGCGCACCAGGAGTCGTGCAACCTGGTCGCAGCGGAAGAGCTTCTCCGTGGCGCCTTCTGGACCGACGTTAGGCCCCTTGCTGCGGAATGGCGCATCGCGCGCGGCCTGCCTGCCGACCCGTTGGCTGCGCTGCACGTCAGCGGTTACGTGGAACGCATCGCCGCCGAGCGAGGAAGCCGCCACTCTGCCGTTAGTAGCTACGCCTGAAATGCGATATGCTTAGTCGCGTGAAGTTTCGCTATTGAAATTGCAGTTGGAGAGATGATCGCTTGCCTAAGACCAGGATCAAACGACTTTACCTGATTCCCATTCTGTCCAAAGCCCTGGATGTTCTGGAGCTGCTCGAACAGAACCATACCTCTGTTACCCTCGAAGATGTTTACCAAAAAACGCAAATCTCCAAGACCAGCGTGTACAGGATTCTCAAGACCCTGGTCCATCGCGGCTATGTGGCACAGGGGCAGAACGGCCAATACCGGCTTGTCTCCCGCCCCCGGCGTTTGCGTTTCGGATTTGCGGCCCAAAGCGCCGAAATGCCCTTTTCCGTCGCTGTGGCGCAGAGCATCACTGCTGCCGCCGCCGCGTCCGGTGTCGAACTGATCTTGCTCGACAACCGCTACGACGCCGATGTCGCCGTGCAGAACGCAGAGAAGTTTGTTGCCAAGCGCGTGGACCTGGCAATCGAATTCCAGGTCGAAGAGCATGTCGCGCCCCGAGTCGCTCACATCTTCAAGAAGGCCGAGATCCCGCTGGTCGCCATCGATGTGCCCCATCCGAATTCCACTTACTTTGGGGTGGACAATTTCGAGGTCGGCTTTGAAGCTGGCTCCATCCTCGCCCAACACGCTGTGCGCAAGTGGAAGAGCAAGGTGGACTGGGTTCTCGGCGTAGGGTTTTCTGAGGCAGGCAGCTTTGTGCAGAACCGGATTACCGGCGCATTCGACGGGATTAAGGACCGTCTCGCCGATCTGCCCGCAGACCGGTTCCTGCAGATAGAAGGCCGCGGTATGCGCCAGCCCAGCAAGTTGGCTGTGGCCGAGTTTCTTCGCAACCGTCGCAAAGGTGAACGCGTTCTAGTGGCTGCTGCAACCGATTCAAGCGCTCTTGGGGTGCTGGATGCTGCCCGCGAAGCCGGCCGCGAGTCAGACTTCGCGATCGTCGGACAGGACTGCATTCCCGAGGTTCTCGAAGAAATGCGCACCGGTTCCAGCGCCCTGGTCGGGTCCATCTCACACGAGGTTGAGACTTACGGGCCGCGCCTCATCCAGCTAGGCATTGCACTGCTGCGCGGATACACCGTGCCTCCCTATAACTATGTCCGCCACAAAGCGGTCACGCCTGAAACCCTGGGAGCTGACGCTGTTGCGGAATGACATCCCAGATTCATCCAGGAAACCTATTCTCTATTGCTTTTACCGGTGATATCTTGACTGTGTCGGTCCAATTCCTCGTACAGTGGTGTTTATGACTTTGGCAACTGTTGCTTCCCCCGCTCTAAGCTTCCTTGAAGACCGCTGGGACCCCAGCGTAGCCGCGACGCTTGATGAGCCTGAGCTCCTGCGTTATCGCTCAAACCTGCTCGGTTCTGACCTGCGCATCACCAACTTTGCGGGCGGCAACACCAGCTCAAAAGTTCCTCAAGTGGACCCGCTGACCGGCCAGACTGTTGAAGTGCTCTGGGTGAAGGGCTCTGGCGGCGACCTGGGCAGCATCAAGCGCGCAGGATTCGCCACACTCTACCAGGAGAAGCTGCTCGCACTCGAGCGGATTTACAAGGGGGTCGACACCGAAGATGACATGGTCGGCATCTACCCCGTCTGTGCCTTCCGCAACAATCCGGTTGCCGCTTCGATCGATACGCCGCTGCACGGCTTTCTGCCCTTTCTCCATGTGGATCATCTTCATCCCGATTGGGGCATCGCTCTCGCCGCGTCCGCTAACGGCAAGGCGAAAATGGACGAGTTCAACAGCGAATTCAATCACTCGCTGGTCTGGGTGCCCTGGCAGCGGCCAGGCTTTGAGTTGGGGCTCATGATGCGCGATGCCGTTGCCAGGAATCCGGGCTGTGATGGAATCGTTCTTGGCGGCCACGGCCTCTTCACCTGGGGCCAGACTCAGCGCGAGTGCTACCTGAATACCCTCACTGTGATTGATCAGATCGGCCAATTCATTCATCGCCATGGAGTCAAAAAAGGTCCAGCCCGCTTCGGCTGCGAGCTTGTTCCCGCCCGTGTTGGGCGCGCTGAACTCTCCACCCAGATCGCGCCCTATCTCCGCGGTCAGGTCAGCACCCAGAATCGATGGATCTCCAGTTTCACTGACGCGCCCGACGTGCTGCAGTTCGTCAACTCGGCCCACGCGCGCGACCTTGCGTTTCTCGGCACCAGCTGCCCGGATCACTTTATCCGAACAAAGATTCGTCCGCTTTTTGTTCCGTGGGCAGCCAACGAAGACTTTGCTGCGCTCAAACGGCACATCGCATCGTCGCTCGCCGAATATCGCCAACAATACCGGGCCTATTACAACTCATTTGCCACTGCCGATTCGCCGGCCCTGCGCGACGCCAGCCCGACCGTCGTGCTGATTCCCGGCCTTGGTATGTTCAGCTTTGGCAAGAACAAGACTGAAGCCCGCATTGTCGGCGAGTTCTACACCAACGCCATTCACGTGATGGAAGGCGCAACCCTGCTCGGCGAGGGCGAAGTGAAGGGACCCCTCCCGCAGTGCGGCGAGGGCATGGCGCCGGAGAGTTTTAAAGTCTTTTCCAATTATGTCGCCCTTCCTGCGATTGAGGCTTTTCGCATCGAGTATTGGGCGATGGAAGAAGCCAAGATTCGCCGCCAACCTCCGGAGAAGGAGCTCAGCCGCCGCATAGCCCTGGTTGTTGGCGGCGGCAGCGGCATTGGCCGCGAGGTTGCTCTGTTGGCTGCCACGCGCGGAGCGCATGTCATGCTCGCGGACCGTGACGAGGCCGCAGCAGCGCGGGTAGCCGGTGAGCTACAGACCGTCACCTCTAAGGAGTTTGTCTCCAGCACCGCGGTTGACATTCGCAGTCGCGAAGCCATCGGCAAAGCGCTCAAGGCCACGGTTGCAGCCTTTGGGGGCGTTGACATTCTCATTAACACCGCGGCACTCTTTCCCTCATCGCCAGACGGCGTCATCCCCGACGCCATGTGGGCTACCACGCTCGATATCAACGTCACAGCCAACTACCTGCTCGCAGATGAATCGGCCAAGCTCTTCTCTGACCAGGCCCTCGATGCGTCGATTGTCCTTACCAGCTCAGCCAACGCGGTCGTTCCCAAGCGTGGCAGCGAAGCCTACGACGTGAGCAAGGCTGCTCTCTCGCACCTGGTGCGCGAGCTTGCCGTCTCTCTCGCGCCTTTGGTTCGTGTCAACGGTATCAGTCCCGCAACCGTTGTGAAGGGTTCCACCATGTTTCCCCGCGACAGGGTCCGCGCCTCACTGACCAAATACAACATTCCTTTTGACGAATCGAAGAGCGACGAGCAGTTGCGCACGCTGCTGGCTGGTTTCTATGCCCAGCGCACACTCACCCGTCAGCCCATCGATCCATCCGATTGCGCGGAAGCAATTCTCTTTTTGGGAAGTCCCCGCGCCCGCTGTACCACCGGCCACCTGATCCCTGTCGACGGAGGCCTTCCAGAGGCTATTCTGCGATAGACTCGAACGTGGGCTGACCTGTTATGCAAGATCCAGCAAGGATTGCCATTGATTTAGGCGCCGAAAGTTGCCGCGTATCCCTGCTTCGATGGCTGAGTGGCCAGCCTTCAATCGTCGTTATTCACCGCATTCCCAACGGCCCCGTCCATCGCGGCACTTCGCTCCATTGGCCTCTCGACAGCATTCTTGCGGGTCTTGAAGAAGGTCTGCGCAAAGCCGCGCAAGCCGCGCCGGAGGGCGTTGCCTCCATAGCCGTCGACAGTTGGGGAGTGGACTACGTTCGTCTGGCTCAGGACGGAACGGCACTGCGCGAGCCATTCTGCTACCGCGATGAGCGCACAATTTCAACGAAAGAGGCGGCTGACCTGGTTCTTCCGCCGATCGAGCTTTACCAGCGAACCGGCGCTCTACCCCTCCGCATCAATACCGTCTACCAGCTTCTGGCTGATCCCGCTCACGGCGTTGATTCGCATTCCCCGTGGGTCACTATGCCCGAGTTCGTTCTCCATTGGCTGGGGGGACGCCGCGTGGCTGAGTACACCCATGCCACCCACACCGGCCTTGTCAATTTGAAAACCGCTGACTGGGACTCTGACCTTTTTCGCATGCTCGATCTTCCTCTCGAAGCCGCCCCACCGATTGTCCGGGCAGGAACCACGGTTGGCCAGCTTAAGGGACCACTCGCAAAGCTCGATGCTTTCCGCAACACCCTGCTCATCGCACCCGCGTGCCACGATACCGCCTCCGCCATCGCCGGCATTCCAACCAACCTCGCCACCACCGCATACATCTGCTCTGGAACTTGGTCGTTGGTTGGCACGCTTACCGACGGGCCGGTTACAACTCAAGATGCATTTGACGCCCGATACACCAACCTCGGCGCGGCGACCGGTGATCTTTGCTTTCACACCCTCGTCAACGGCATGTGGCTGTTGAAGCAATGTATGGAATCATGGAATGCCGATGGACGCGTTTGGCAGATTGAAGATCTGGTTGCCCTGGCGGCTACGTCTGGCTTCCCCGGCATCATCAATGTGGACGCGGAACCCCTGCTTCTCGATTCCGATATGCCCGAGCGGATTAACCATCAGTTGTGGCGGCGGCGCTGGACCACGATTCCAGACGTCCAGGGTAACGAGCCTGTCTTTGCTCGGGTCATCTTTGAGAGTCTCGCCGCCCGTTACGCCTCGGCACTGCAAAGCCTTGAAGGGATGCTGGGCCGCAAGATGGAGAAGATCCACATCCTTGGCGGCGCCAGCCGCAACAAGCTCCTCACCGAACTCACTGCTCAGCGAACTGGCCTGCCCGTCGAAATTGGCGAGCCGGAAAGCTCCACCATAGGCAACTTCGCAGTTCAATTGGCCGCCAGTGAGGCCGAAAACCAACTCATCAGCCCAGAGTCCGTTCGCAAATGGGCAAAGGCCCTGGGCACCGATTCGCTTTGAACTCCATTCGCTAAGCAGGATCAAGCCGGGTCAGCTGATTCGCCGGACCTGGTTACCTTTTTCATTCAAGCTGAAGTTTCAAATTGAAACCTCTGAACGCAATGCAATAGACTGTGCAGGCCTTGGCGAGAAAAGAACCTCTCGAAGGGCTGCATCGACGCTAGCAGGAAGTTCCTTCCGGGCGATCGAATGCTCGAAAGAGAAAGGCGCGTCTAAATGTTCGTCCATCGCCATGGAATTCTGGCTGCTATTGCTGTTTTTGCGGCCATCGCAAGTCTGCAAGTTCTCCCCACCCATGCGCAGACTGACTTCGTCACCGCCGTGACCTCAACTCACCCCATTGCCTACTACCGCCTCGACAACATCACCGGCAAGAGCCAGGTGGGCACGACCACATGGAAATCAACCGATGGTGTCACCTGGGCTGTGCCCGGAGCACCCATCGGCGTCCCCAATAATCATTTTGCCAAATTCGACGGCCACAACGGCAAAATCACCACCACACAGATGGGTGGGGTCAGTGCGACTGCCAGCATCATGGCCTGGGTGAACCTGGCTGAACTGCCCTCGACAACAGGCCACCTCATCTATGTGGCGGGCGAATCCGAAGTCGGAAACGATCTCGACGTGCAATTCGAGACCAACAATTCTCTCAGGTTTTATACGGCAGCTGGAGGGTACATTTCCTTTTCCCCTCCGCCCGCGACGCTGGTCAACCAATGGCACATGATTGTGGTCACCCTCGACACCCCGACACAGACGAGGGCGATTTATTGGGATGGCAAGTCAGTGGCCATGGACAAGGGCGGCGGTGAAGCGGGGAAAAAGAACGTCTTCACCATCGGCGAGAGCCCTGTCTTTACAGGTCGATTCTTGAAGGGCGGCATCGAGGAAGTTGCGCTTTGGAGTCGCGCACTGAAGGCAGCCGATGTTGAGGCACTCTACGCCGCATCGAAGGGGAAGGCACCGGCATCCGGCGCACCGGTAGCAGATAGCACTGCATCTTCTTCGGGAACCGGCACCTCGACTCCGACCACTGGCCCTTTCGCGACAACCGCCAAGGTGGAAATCAACGATGCGAAGGGCCCTATGCAACTGAAGCGTGAGGAGCAGATTGCTTACATGTTTCTCTCTGCCTTTGAAATCATCGAGCATAATTGCCAGCTTACTCTGCAGCACGTTTGCCCGCTTGAACAGACTTTATCAGGTGCATATCCCAAGGGAACCATCATTGAACATCTGAAATTCGATCCAAATAAGTCTGATCCCAACTACAGCTACACCCTGCTGACGAATGGCATGGCCTGGGAGGCGCACGCCAATCCTAAAAGGCCCGGCTTGAAGGGATTCTGTTTCATGGCCAGAGATGTTGGAACCGTAATCGCAACCTACAACAACAACGGGCCCGCCGGCTACACCAGCACCCCAATTGGCGACCGCGGCATGGAGGGCGATTCCTTCGCAACCCAGTAACGAGCTGTGCTGAATTCCGAGCCCGGGACTTGCAACTCCCCGTCCTGGGCTCGGCACAGCTTCTTGCACCTTATCCGACCGCCTGCACAGTCCCCTTGCCAACGAGCTCCTCAACTCGCTCCACCCAGGCCCGATCCGCGGATACGTTCATTCCTTCGGGTTCCAGGATCACCGAATACTCGCCCCTCTTTTCCAGGTGCAACATTACCTTGCCCGGTCCCGGCGACGCATCTGACGCGCTCTTCAACCCTGCAAACATCTCCTCGGTGGCCCTTTCAAGGTTCACGCGTATGCGAATGCTGTTTGGCAGCTTCACCTGCACTTCGTCGAGAGACATAATGGAGCTGATCGCAATCTTTGGCGCTGCGTCTTCATCGCCGGTAAGCACTCCGCGCACCAGCGCCGGCGCCTCCATCTTTAGTTGCCCCTGCAGCTTCTCATAATCCCGAGGGAAGCAGACCAGCTCTATCTTCCCCATCGCATCCTCAAGCCAGGCTTGCGCGTAGAGCTTCTGATCGCGTTTGGTCTTCTGCACCCGCAAACCAAGAATCATTCCCGCCACCTGGATCTCATCTGCGGGGTCTGTCTGGGCGCCCCAGCGCTTTTCTGGCGGCTTCTTTTCAAGTGCATCCGCCGTCGAAATCACGCCGGTCAAATTCCGCAGTTTCTCCGCATATTTATCCAGCGGGTGCCCTGAAACAAAGAACCCAAGAACCTCTTTCTCATTGGCAAGCCGCTCGCCTTCTTCCCATTCAGGTACGTTAGGCAGCTCATCGCCATTCTTTCCGGCTTTAGGTCCCTCATCGAACAGCCCGAACAACCCTGTCTGTCCTTGCGCAGCGTCTTTCTGCGCCTTTTGCGCCAGCTCCATAGCCCTGTCGACTGCCTTCATCAGCGACGCACGGCTTCCCAGTGAATCCAGGGCTCCGGCCTTGATGAGCGACTGAATCACGCGCGAGTTCATCACCCGCAAATCGACCTTTTCACAAAATTCCCACAAACTCTTGAAGTGTCCGCCCACTTCCGCACGTGCCTTCAGAATCGACTCAATCGCATTCCCACCGACGTTTTTCACCGCGGCAAGACCAAACCGGATGGCTTCAGCATGGGGCGTGAACTGCGCGCCGGAGGACTGTACGTCGGGCGGCTCCACGCGGATGCCCATTTCTTTGCACTCGCTGATGTACTTCACCACGTTTTCAGGCTTCGATGTTTCTGAGGTGAGCAGCGCCGCCATGAACTCCACCGGGTAGTGTGTCTTTAGGTAAGCCGTCTGGTAAGCCACCAGGGCATACGCCGCCGAGTGCGACTTGTTAAACCCATACTCTGAGAACTTCGCCATCTGCTCAAAAATCTCGCCGACCGCGTTCTTGTTATACCCAAGCGCTGCGGCGCCGGTAAGGAAGCGGTCTTTCTGCTTCTCCATGCCCTCCTTGCTTTTCTTTCCCATCGCTCGGCGCAAAAGGTCTGCCTCGCCAAGAGAGTAGCTCGCCAGCAACTGCGCGATCTGCATCACCTGCTCCTGGTAGACGATCACCCCCAGCGAATCTTTCAGCAGCCCTTCAAGCTCCGGCAGCATATACTCCACCTTGCGCCGGCCCCACTTGCGCTCGATGAAATCGTCGATCATGGCCATCGGTCCGGGCCGGTAAAGCGCGTTCAGCGCCGTGAGTTCCTCCACGCTGTCGGGCTTGTACCTGCGCAAAATGTCCCGCATGCCGCTCGACTCAAACTGGAAAATCCCTGAAGTCAACGCGGAGTGAAACACCTTTCTGAACGTTTCCTCGTCGTCCAATGGAATTGCCTCAATATCGACTTTTTCACCGCGACTCTGCTCTATTAGCTTCAGGCAATCGTCGATCACGGTCAGAGTCGCCAACCCAAGAAAATCCATCTTGAGCAGTCCCATCTTTTCCACGGCCTTCATGTCGTAGGCCGTTACAATTTCGTCGTTCTTGGTCTTGGACAACGGCACAAGTTCCGTGAGTGGCCGCGGCGCAATCACTACCGCCGACGCATGAACCCCACTGCCGCGCACCAGCCCTTCCAGCTTCTTTGCTGTGTCAATCAGCTCGCGAATCACAGCATCGTTGTCGTAGACCTTTCGCAGTTCCGGCACATCCTCCAGCGCGCGGTCCAGCGTCATGCCAACCGTTGCCGGAACCAGCTTCGCGATCCGGTCCACGTCTCCATAAGGCATGTCCAGGGCGCGGCCGCAGTCCTTGATCGCGGCCTTCGCGGCCATCGTGTTAAAGGTAATAATCTGTGCCACCTGTTCGCGGCCATATTTGCGGGTGACGTATTCAATCACCTCGCCCCGCCGATTCTGGCAAAAGTCAACGTCCACGTCGGGCATGGTCACACGTTCCGGATTCAGAAATCGCTCGAACAGCAGCGAGTTCTGCAGCGGGTCAACGTTGGTAATCTCCATCGCGTATGCCACCAGGGAACCCGTCGCCGACCCGCGTCCCGGCCCCACTGGAATCCCCTGGTCGCGTGCGAATTTGATGAAGTCCCAGACAATTAGAAAGTATCCCGCGTAGGTCATTTGCTTGATGATTGCGATCTCCCGGTCGAGCCGGGCATGATATTCCTCAATCCTCGTTCGCAGGGCGCCACGCTGCTCCAGCATCCGCACCGACGTTTCCAACCGCTTCTTCAAACCTTCGCGGCACACCTGCTCGAAGTAGCTATCGATGGTGTGCCCCTCCGGAACCGCGAACTCAGGGAATGGATTTTCCACCTTCGTCAGCTTGAGGTTGCAGCGCTCCGCAATTTCCATCGTCCGCTGCAGCAATCCAGGCGAGTCCGGGAAGATCCGGCCCATTTCGTCCGCGTCCTTCACAAAAAACTGATCGCTGTCGAAGCGAAACCGCTCCTTGTCATGAACCTTCGAACCGGTCTGCACGCAGAGCATCACGTCGTGCGCGTGTGAATCTTCACCGCACAGATAGTGGGAGTCGTTGGTCGCAACCATGGGAATCGCCAGTTCCCGCTCCAGCCTGTACAACGCTTCATGAATCTTCTTTTCGTCTTCGAGCCCCTGGTCCTGAATCTCGAGATAGAAACTGCCTTTGCCGAAGATGTCCTGGTATTGCTGCGCAACGCCGCGAGCCTTCTCATAGTTCCCCGCGACCAACTCTTCGCATAGCTCGCCGCTGAGGCACCCTGAAAACCCGATCAGTCCCTGCGAGTGTTCGGCCAAATATCGCTTGCTCACGCGCGGCTTGCGATAAAACCCGTGCAGCGAAGCCTCCGACGTGATGCGAATCAGGTTCCTATACCCTTCCTCGTTTTCAGCGAGCACCAGCAGGTGATTGTTGTCGTCCCCTTCGCCCGGCGCCCTGTGGTCCTCATTTTTTGAGATGTAAAGCTCGCATCCCAGAATCGGCTTGACCCCTTTGGCCTTCGCCGCCTCAAAAAAGTGGACCGCCCCATAAATGTTCCCGTGGTCTGTCATCGCCACAGACTTCTGTCCCAGCTCGGCCACGCGGTCCACTAGCTTTTGAATGTCGCAGGCCCCATCCAGCAACGAGTACTCCGTGTGCAAATGCAAATGAGTGAATTCAGCCATGATTACCTTGATTTTAGCTGGCGCTCATAGCTTTCAACCCATCAGAACGACGGTTGAAATCCATCTCGCCTGAGGAAAAGCCGCCCGAAAGGAATAGACTCCATTGATATCCACCAACGGAGCAACTGCATGTATGAAATCGGTCAAAAAGTAGTGGTGATCTCGGATAACGCAGTCGCTTTCGACGCAACCATTTTTGCCAGAGCCAAGGGCGACAACGGACAGTCAGCCTACAAAGTCGGCGCTCCCGAGCAGCCTGGCGAGTGGCATAAGGCTTGTGACATCTTCATTCCTGAACAAACAGCAGAGGAAGAGCGCGACTCCTGGAACCACTTCCTGAAGAGCTAGCCGAGCCCAGTCCCCAGCGGCTTGCTGAAGACCAGCGCTGCTCTTCCATTCGGATAGAAATCTTCTTCTCTTCCCTCGCAACGATATCCATGCACTTGATAGAGCCGGATCGCTCCTGAATTTTCCGCATCCACGTGCAGCCACAACTCCTTGGCCCCGGCTCCAACCGCAGAGCCTTCCAGCTTGCGCAGCAGTTCGCCGCCGACACCGTTGCCGCGCAAACCCGGCATAACCTCAATGGTTGCAATGTAAGCAGCCACCCCGCCCGCGTCCCGTGCCCATTCCACGATGGCAAACCCTTGAAGGCACCCGCTCTCTTCCGCAACCCAGGTCGCAGCATCGGCACGAATCACGAGCTGTTTCATGCACTTGTGGCCAAAGCGAAATGGCGGTTTGAAGCAAGCCACCTCAATCGCGTATACCGCGTCAAAATCCCCGGATCTGTAGAGACGATAATCCACAGGCCAACATGAAGCCATTATTTGAAAAAAGAACCTCTCACCGCATGGGTGGAAACGCACCCACGCACTGCGCCATCCCGGTCACTGGATCGATTGAAATCAACGATGCCCATTGAGAATGATTGAGCGGCGGAAGCGCCGGCGCCGGCGATACCTCGACCTCTGTTCCTTTCAAGTCGAAGTTCACGTGCGCGACTCCCGCCTTGGTGAATTGCGAATGAACCTGCCCAGGCTTGATGTCCTTGATGGTGACGGCGTCCAGCGTGATCTCCGTTGTGTGTGCTGCATCCTTGCCAGCAATCAGCACGTCGCCTGGGGTGAGGGACACAATATTGCGCAACGTGATCGCCTTGTAGTCCGGAATGCGGTCGCCCAAAACTCCCGGATCTACAAAGCCCTCGGTGGTGCCATTGTTGTAAAACGGGCTGATGGCGATGGGCATTGGAACATTCTTCATGCAGATGTTCTCATAGGTCAGGTCGTGCACCAGGCCACCCCGCGCCGCGTTGCTCTTGATGCGAATACCGCTGGTCGTGTTCTCTTCTGTCAGCCCGTCCACCAGCAGGAAGCTGTCTCCCGTGAACGTCTCGCTGCCAATCGACATTCCATGCCCATCGTAAAAATGATTGTTCAGCACGCTCATATGCGTGACGCCGGTCTTGATAGCGATGTTGTCGTCCCCGTTGTCGATCCAGCTGTTGGCAATCGTGACGTTGGTCGAGCTTCCCGGATCGATGCCGTCGGTGTTGCGCGCGTCGGTGCCGCGGATCGTCGGCGTCAGCAGGTGCACACCCCACGCCGTGAAACCGTCTGTGTTGCTCACCGTCACGTGATAATTCGGTGAGTTGTGCAGCGTAATGCGATAAAGGACAAACCCGTCAGCGTGGTTGGCGGTAATGAGCCGCGTACTGAAGTAGCGCAGTTGCTTTGGTTCAGCTGCTCGCGCCATCTGCCACCAGCTGTAATCATGACCCACAACTTTTGCGCCACCGCGACCGTCAATCACCCCATCGCCCATGATGGCCGCATTCTTTACATTGACATTGATCAGCGACTTGCAAAACCGGCCCCGCGGAGGAGTAGGCATCAAAGGCCGCTTCGCAGCCTCCCCGCTCTTGGCCGCATTTCCAGCTGTAACGTAAGCCGTGCTCACCTCGGTCATCGTTCCACAGAGCAGGTCACCCTCGGCGCTTGAATTCGAGTCGTAGTCCCTGGGGTCGCGCGACCCGTAGAGCGTTACGCCCTCGTCGATCAGCAGCGTCACGCCTTCCCGCATATCCAGCGCACCCGCCAGAAACGCATTCCCCTTCTCGCCGCGGACCAGTTCCACAGCCATCCCCGGCTTGCAAGCGTCCAAAGCTGACTGAATGCGCGCTGTGTCGTTGGTCTTCTCGAATGTTTCGGCAAGCTTCTCGGCGTCTCCCGTCTTTTCTGCCATCAGTTTGGTGCAGCTGGGAGGCACCGCCGGTTCGGTCACAGTGCGGGTGTCCTGCCCCGCCGCTGAAAATGTCGCCATCAATGCCACGGCGCATATTGACGCCAGAATATCGAAGATTCGTCTCATTGCCAGCCTCCCCTGCAACCTTCTAAAGCAACCGGAATTATAGCTCGCGATGAACTGATTCGCTGTACCACTCTCGAAGAATTCCCTTTCCACCTCCAATCATTCATCGCGCCTCAAGTGCCGTTTATTTTTCTCCCGATCCAATCGCTTCAGGGCTTAGAATTCCCCATATCGAAGGCAGGGTAGCTTGTCCTGGAGATCGGCGATTCTAGCCGGCCCATGGAGTGAACATGTCTGAACCATCCGATCTGCTCGCCCACACTCGACCGCTGGCCGACCCATTGCGGGTCATTACCATCGTTTCGGTGGTAAGCGCATTCTTTCTGGGCCTGGTCACCTGGCCGGCGAGCGGTATCTTCGCTGGATTAGGAATCGCATGCTCCACATTGAGCTTCGCGTTGCTGATTGCGCCGCCGGGCAGGCCGAATGCCATTTACCTGCGCGCGTTCAAAACAGACAAATCAACCGCAACACTGCGGACCAGGCTGGCAGCAATTCTGGGAACCGATTTTCGCCTCTCCGGCATTCGTCCTCCTAAAGAGAAATCGTCTCCGTTCCTTCGATTCCTGCTCCCCGGCATTGTTGCCATGCGCTACGCGGGCAGCAAGTTCATGGAGTTGGAAGCCGGCGACGACTGGATGGCGCGACTGTGGAGGACCTACCAGAAAACGCGCATCGTCTTCATCGACATTCGCGAGGTGACACCCCATGTGCACGAAGAGATCGAGATGACACTGCAAACGGTCGGGCCCGAGCGCTGTATCTTTCTCATCAACCGGGACAAGCCTGAAACAGAGTGGCGTCAGCTCTTGACGGAGATCGTCGGGCCAGAGAACGATCCATCGCATTTGCAGCTGCTTGACGTGAGCCCAGACCGATTGAGTTCCCGGCTCATTGAAGCGGACCTGAAAGGTCTTGTCGCGAAGCTTCCGCTTGGCGTCCCGGGAGAGTCGGATCGGGGTCGCCAGTTTGTCCTCGACCATGTGAGCGTGGAGGCGATCGAGAAGAGCCGTCATCCCTCGGCAATGACGGTGATTGGCATCGTGGCGGCCTTGGCAATCTCCACAGGGTTCGGGCTGGCTTGGTCGTTCATCTCACACGAGAATATTTTTATTCTGCTCGGACTGGGTTGCGCAGTCGCCTTCATCCTGATGCTTTGGGGGAGCAGCGTTATCCGGGTCATCGCCCGCGCCATTGGGCTTGGACGAGCAGGCCACAAGGGGGCAGCAGTCCGTGCCTGGATTGCCTTGCTGATTGTGCTTCTGCTTTTCGTAGGAGGTCCTGCACTCAATGCAGTTCAGACCCTTTGGGGCCCGGACGCCCCCTTGGTGCGCAGCAGGCAGATGGCCTATGAAGTTTCCGCAATTCAGACTCTTCGCACATTGAACACCGCGGAAATCATGTACAGTTCGACATACCCCACAGGGTTTGCCTGCAGCATCGCTGCGCTCGGCGGCAACCCCAACGCCGGCCCTGCATCGCCTCAAGCAGCGCAATTGATCACCGACGATCTTGCCGGCGGGAAAAAGTACGGCTACACATTCAATATCTCCAACTGCACCAAAACCAAGGTTGATGGAAAGGACTCCTACACCGGATACCGGATCACGGCGGTTCCCAATGTTGCCGGCAGGAACGGCAGCCGAGGCTTCTGCACCGACGAGAGCGGGGTTCTTGGGGCTGACCCCAACGGCGGCAGCAATTGCTCCATTCAAATTCAATAGATAAGTAGTCGGCTTCAATGAATTTCGAATTGAATATCTTCGATTGCAGCGAATACGATCACTGATGCCGAACTGGTCTAATCCGGAAATACATCGCACCTCGGCGCCTGCGCACCTCAATATTCCCTGGGGGTATTCATGAAACTGGCTTCCCTGGTCCGCTCCTGCAAAATGCTCGTCATCAACCACACCCTGCTCTTCGGCGTATCGGCTGCCTCCCTTGCGGCTGCGCAAGACATCAAGCTGAATGTGACGTACGTCTGCAACGGCGAGCGCATGTACGTTGAGAGCTGCAATATTCGAGACCTCTCTGACACCTCAACATGTACAGTCGCCCATCCCGATCGCCCCCAGCACAATGGCTTCATGGCTTACACCACCGAGACGCGGGGGACGCTCAAAAAGCTGTTTCCCGCTTGCAAACAGCCAACAGCGCAGGAGATTGCCGCGGAAGATGCTTTCAAGAAAAAGCAGCAGGAGATCTACGACGCCAACGTGCGAAAAGCCAATCCCCAGGCGGCCGTCGCGAATCAGCAACCCGCCGTGATCAATAATCGCCAGCCTCAACAGATGCCTCCTCCACCCAAAAACGCTGAGGAGCGCGCAATACGCCGCTGCGTTAGCTCTGGACGGCTTCCTGCCACTTGCACAGGCAACTCGCTCCTGGGCGCATTTGGTCAGATGCTCTCGTCGGTCCTGCCTGGGGCTAACAAGGAGCCCCCACCCGGCCCCATTATGGCCGGAGTCTTCCAGGGCGCAGGCAGCTGGCGCCTCGACTTTATTGATGGCGGAGTTCTGGTGAATTGCGCCTTCCTCTCGCCCAACCAGGAGAGCTATTCCATCGACATGAAGTCCGGACCAGCGGTGCTCACCATTGACACCAGGCCAAAGCCTCTTGTCCTCTCCTTCAGACCCGATGGAACCATCGTCGGTCCCGGTCCTGTCACAATCGATGGGGTAGTTGCCGCGGGATACACCAGTGATGCGCCGTCAAACGCAACAAAGCAGGATCAGTTCGGAAACCTCTACGATTCGGCTGGAAATCGGGTTAGCGGTAATGCTAATAGCGGCCACACAAACTTCGCGCCAAGAAGAGCGACATGCCCGGCACTGAACCTCACATCAAAAGGGGCCGGAGTCGGCATTCAGACCATGGAGACCGACCTGCTCAAGACCGCTTTCGGTGGCGACAAGGGTCCTCCGACTCCAACTGGCGTCCGCATGCACGGAATTTATGCCGCATCCACCGGCTTCAGCGTCCAATTCTTTCCCGAGTCCGTGATCCTCGGCTGCGGTCCTGATGCCGCGCGCGCCTATCCATACACGGTGATCGTTGAGGGAACGAAGTCCCAAATCCGGATCGACGCTCCCGATCACCCGCTCGCCCTTGCCTTTATGCCACAGGGCTCGCTCGATCCCGGCTCCGGCCCTTATCAGGTGCATGGACGAATCACCGTGGGCCAGAACGATGATGGCGACTTCACGTTCATGCCCATGGAGCAGACCTGCAATCTAGCCATTCTTGCGCCCAGCCAGCAAATTCCCGCCACCGGGGGTGTTGCCTCCCCCATGATGACCACTTCGGGACATGCAACTGCATCCTCAACCGGCGGGGGTGGTCTGTCCACACCGGATGCGCCCCTCGGCAATGCGACCCTGCAAATTGTTCCCGGCCTTCCTGTCCAACCGGGCATGCCGAATCCATTTGCTGGACGCCCTTATGTGCTATTGCGCCACAGCTACGCCACCGCGCTTGCCAATGGCGGTGTCGATGTCCCGGCGGGGATGTCGGCCTACAAGTACGCCGGAATTGCCTGCGGCAACAGAACCCCCGATTGCCAGAGAATCTCCGACGCCATCAAAGTCGATGCCGCTTCGGCTGTCCGAGCCGACACCAATGGCAGAGGGCTCCTGCCCGGCGTGCAGCCGGGAACCTATTACCTGATGATTTCCGCCATCTATGACAAACAGGCGCTTATCTGGGGTCAGGCCGTGCAACTCAGGCCCGGCTCAAACTCGGTAACCCTCGACCAGCGCAGCGCAACTCCAAACAATTGAGTGCCCCGCCCCCAAACGCCGAAGATCGAAGGTGACGATACTTCACGATTTCGCAGGCTTTGCTCAGGAAATCCCCGTGAACACCCGGAGAACCAGGCGCGCGTCAAGACCCTGCTCAACTTCTCAAAAAAACTTCCGCCGAAAAAAACTTTGAGATGTTACACAGTTGTCCCTTGAATCTGGTATTTTGTGTCCGGAGGTTTTTCCCATGAATGTTCGCAAGGTAGTTTTGGGCAGCGTCCTGTGTGCAGGACTTTTTGCTTCCGGTGTACTGGTAGGGCAAGACGTGAGCCCTCGCCGCCATCCCAACCTTTTCGCAGCGCAGCGGCTCATTGAGCAAGCCATGGGCAAGGTCGACGCCGCCCAGGGCGCAAATGAATTTGACATGGGCGGTCATGCCGCCAAGGCCAAGGAGCACCTGGCCAAAGCGTACGACGAAATTAAGCAAGCGGCCGAAGCAGCGAATCGCCACTAGGCCGTTCTTCAATTTCGTTTCCCTGCTTAGTTCCGGATTCAGCCAGTGGTGGCTGCGGCATCAGAGCGCTCATCGCGCTTCATTGTCGCAGCTCTCTGCTGGTCCCTGACTAACCGCTTGGCAGCCCCTAACACAAGATTCGATTCTCTATTCCCGTCGCTCAATTCTTCACATGAATGCGCGGCAAAGGTGGGGCGGCGCGGCTTTGAACCATCTACTGGTTGAAATGGGGATGGTGGTGATGATGGTGGTGGTGATGGTGATGTATGACCACCACGACCTGCGCCTGCGCCGCATAGGGTGTAGCGATGCAGAAGATGAGAGCTAGTGCCAGGACGATCTTTTTCATAACTCAAGTATTGCGCTTCACAAGTTGCATTACAGAGCTACTGTGACCAGTGCGCGACTCCAGCTCGCCCACCTGAGCCGGCATTGCACAGCTTCAATCATACTTGTGGGCAAGCCCCAACGCCGTTGCAATCAAAGCGACCAGCACACCTCGCGCTCCGGGGTCCTGCCGATCCAACTGATTAGCCTTGGGGTTACTATGTTGAACAACGCGTTTTTATAGGTAGACCATGACTTCTCGGCGCGGGTTCCTCGCCACTCTTCCGGCAATTGGCGCCACTGCCGCTCTACCCGCTCTTGCGGCCTCTCAACCTTCAAAGGGTGAAACTTCAAAGGGTGAAACCGGCCCCGGCGGCGCGCTCACGCTTTCGATACCACTACGCGAGGCCTGGCTTTTTCGTCTAGATCCCATCGGATCGCACGACCCAAACCCTGAATTCTCACGCAAGACTGGCTGGACGGAAGTCACTGTTCCCCACACCTGGCAAGCCGTGACCGGTTCACCCGGTTATGTTGGAGCAGCGTGGTACAAGATTGACTTCTACTGCCCGCCGCCTTGGCAACATCAGTTTGTTCGCGTCGAGTTCGAGGCAGCCTTTCACACCGCCGATGTCTACCTTAATGGATCCCCGGTGGGTCGGCATGCGGGCAAAGGCTACACGGCCTTCACTTGTGATTTGTCTGCGGGATTGCTTCCGGGCCGAACCAATACGCTGTTGGTGCGCGTCGATAACGCCCCTTCTGAAACCATGTTGCCGCGCATGAATTCCTTCGATTGGGCCAATGACGGCGGTCTGGTTCGACCCGTCTCGTTGCTGGTGACGCCACGCGTTTTCATCGACCGCATTGAGATCGAAGCGCTACCAGATCTACAACTGAAGACTGCCGAAGTGAGGGTGCGCGCCGTCGTCCGCAACACCCTTGATTCGCCCCTAACTGTGAGACTGATCGCATCCGTGCAGCCAGAAAACTCTACAGCTGAACCCACGACTAGCGAGCCATCCACTGCAAAAGTACGGGCTGGCGCAGCAACCGCCGTCACCCTACCAGCCATCCATATAGACTCCCCCAAACTTTGGCATTTCGAC
This sequence comes from uncultured Occallatibacter sp., assembly GCA_964614635.1. GTDB lineage: Bacteria > Acidobacteriota > Terriglobia > Terriglobales > Acidobacteriaceae > Telmatobacter. The sequence continues at coordinate 5,202 of CAZTLV010000014.1, read as the reverse complement.
TCCCCCACAATGTATCGCGCTACCATTGACCTCCAGGCTGGCGCAGAGCGGTATCACTGCACAGACTCCTTTGGCATTCGCAGCTTTCAAGTGCGGGGCACACAGTTTTTCTTGAATGGCGAACCTGTACGCTTGATGGGCGTTGAACGCATGGCGGGTAGTCATCCAGAGTTCGGCATGGCAGAGCCGACAGAATGGATCGAGTCAAATCATTCCGACATGAAAGTGCTTAACTGCGTCTTCACCCGAGTTCATTGGGCACAGGATAAGCGCGTGCTCGACTATTGCGACCGCCATGGGATTTTGATGCAGGAGGAGGTGCCAGCCTGGGGTCCTGAGACCTTTGCAAATACCTCTGACGAGATGCAGAGCCAATTGGAACGGAACGGACTGGAACAATTCCGCGAAATGATCGCGCGCGACCGAAACCACCCCTCGATTGTCAGCTGGGGCCTATGCAATGAGGTGGATGGCAAGAATCCCCGCGCCCGTGCCTTCGCCCGTCTCATGTCGGCTGAAGCACGAAAGCTTGACCCGTCGCGACTGCACACCTACGCCTCCCACACCTTGGGGCACGATCCAGGGGCCGACATGGCCGGCGAGTTCGACTTCATTTCGACCAACGAATACTACGGCAGCTGGACTCCTGGCAGCCCCAGGGATGTCCACGACCACCTCGAACGCATTGTCAAAGCCTTTCCGGGCAAGCCTATTGTGGTTTCAGAGTACGGCTGGTGCGAATGTCAGCCATCACTGCCGGCGGGAGATGAGCACCGCGTTGAAATCGTGAACGGACACACCGAAGTATTCCGCGGTTTTCCCAGTGTAGCTGGGGCAATCTACTTTGACTTCAACGACTATCGAACCCTGGTGGGCGACAAAGGTGTTGGCTCTTTCAGGCAACGCGTTCACGGCGTTGTCGACCTTTACGCCAGCCGCAAGCCATCTTTTCAGGTCCTCCGCGTGCAGGCCAGCCCGATTGAAACCATCACCATTACGCGTCCCCATCCAACTGAATTCTCGCTCAAAGTAACCTCGCGCAATACCCTGCCGGCATATACATTACGGAGCTATCGCGTGCGCTGGGTGGCCTTTGGCTACGACCAGTTGCCCATGGAAGGCATGGTCGATCAATTGCCAACACTCCGGCCGGGCGACATTGTCACTCTGACAACAAGATTTACGGTAGGTGAAATTATGAGAGTCACGGCGGATGTCCTGCGGCCAACGGGTTATGCCGCAGCCTCAACCGAATGGCGGACTGGCTCATAGTCTGCTCCGTCCACTCTAAAATCGGATTGGGCTCTCACCCCCAAAAAAATGACCAGGGCTTCCCGGTATCCCAGCCCTTGGTTCTTCGCCGGTTCAAGCAGCGCAACCGGCCATTTCCATCGCCTGCCGGCACCCAGCCTTGACTTGTTTCACCTTCCTCGCCGACAACCTGTGTCACCTGACACTTTCGTTGCATCCTGTAGACAAAACGTCGCTTATAGCTGCTGCCAAAAAAGCTGGCTCGATGCTATGCTAGTAGGAATCCCGAGAGAGTCATGGCGGTTAGTTCAAGCACCATTTCCCCGAACCGTTCCCTCGCGAGGCAGATCGCCGCTTCGGTTACCGAGCCGGAGTTTGTGCTGCCTGCGTCATTTGCACAGCAGCGCCTCTGGTTTCTGCAACAACTCGAACCAGGACAAACGTCTTTTCTTGTTCCCAGGGCCTGGCGGCTCAGCGGCCCCCTCGATGTGCCCGCTGTCAATTTTGCTTTGAATCGCATTGTTGAGAGGCATGACACCCTGCGTACCGCGTTTGTGGTCCAGGATGAAGTTCCCGTTCAAGCGGTGCATCCTTACCGCGCCTTCGAGATCGATGTCGAAGACATTTCGGACACTCCGGATCCCGCCTCCGCCGCAGCTGAAATTGCGCTTGCCGAGGCCAATACTTCCTTCGACCTGGCAGCCGGAATGCTCTTCCGCTGCCGCATCTTGCGCCTATCGGCGAATGAGCATGTGCTGCTTTACATCACGCACCACATCATCAACGACGGGTGGTCGAATGGCGTTTGGATGCGTGAGTTCACCGCCTTCTATCGCGAAAAGGCATTGGGCGAGCCGGCAAACCTGGCAGAGCTGCAGATTCAATATGGCGACTATGCCGCCTGGCAACAGGGTTACCTCACAGGCAAAACTCTCGACAGCCAACTGGCGTTCTGGAAGAAGGCCCTCGAGGGCGCACCGACACTGCTCGACCTTCCCAGCGATAGGCCCCGCCAACGACTTGTATCTCCTGAAGGCGACCGAGTTCGCTTCGCCATCAGCCAGAAGCTGACTGAAGAGCTGCGAAAGCTGGCGCGCGAAACAAATTCCACCCTTTTCATGGTTATGCTTGCGGCCTTTGAGGTACTAGTCTCCCGGTACGCCGGACAGGAAGATTTCCTTCTCGGCACCCCCATCGCCAACCGCGAGCGACTTGAGTTCGAGCCGCTGATCGGCCTGTTCAACAACGTCTTGCTGATTCGCGCAAGCGTCAAGGCAGACGCCAGCTTCCGCGAACTGCTTGCCACCGTTAAAAGTTTCACGTTGAACGCATACGCGCACCAGGAGATCCCGTTCGAAAAGCTGGTGGAGCATCTGCAACCCCAACGCAGCCTCAGCTACAATCCGCTCTTTCAAGTCATGTTCGCGCTCCAGAATACGCCTCGCGAACCTGCTAGCCTTCCGGGTCTCAACATCTCGTCGGTTCCAGGCGGCAGACTCAAGACAAATCAGGATATCTTCATGTCGGTCGACGACGCCTCTGGCAGACTTCAAGGTGTTATCGAGTACAGCAAGGCCCTGTTCGACCAAGCCACGATCGACAGGATGGCCACCCATTATCTGCACCTTCTCGAAGCGGTTGTTGCAGACTCGTCGCGGCCAGTTTCCAAACTTGCGATGCTTGATGAAGCAGAGCTCCAACAACTGACGCATGGTTGGAACGACACCGCTTTCGACTACCCGCGGCAGAAGTGTCTGCATCAATTGATATCTGAACAAGCTTCGGCTCACCCCGGCGCGACAGCCGTCCTCTTTGCTCACGAGAATTTGACCTTTGCGGAGCTGGATCATCGTTCAAATCGGCTTGCGCACCATCTGCAGTCCAGAGGCGTTGTTCGCGGGCAACGAGTCGGGATTTACCTCAATCGTTCGCTTGACCTGGTCGTGTCGCTGCTGGCGGTCATGAAGACAGGCGCGGCGTATGTGCCTTTGGATCCCAACTACCCTGCGAAGCGTGTTGAAGGAATCCTCGAAGACGCGGACGCTTCGTGCCTGATTACAAAATCTGACTTGAAAACCAGGCTGAAAGATTTCGCCCAGCCTGTCGTGCTGTTGGACCAAGAGAGCGAAGAAATCGATTCCCAGGGCTTGACCCCAGTTGAGAGCGGCGCGACTCCCGAAGATCTCGTGTATGTGATTTTTACCTCCGGTTCTACCGGAAGACCGAAGGGCGTGGAAATTACCCACCGCGCGGTCGTGAATCTGCTCACTTGGATGTCGAAAGAACTGAGCTTGGGTCCGGGCGACGTGTTTCCCGCTCTGGCAAGTTTTGGCTTTGACATGTCAGTGCCGGAACTGTATCTGCCCCTGGCCACCGGCGGCACGCTGGCCCTGGCCGAGGCACACCTTGCCGGCAACGGCGAGGAGCTCCAGAAGTTCCTTCTCCTGCATCACGCCACCATCGTCCACGCCACCCCGACCACCTGGAATCTGCTGCTCGATTGCGGGTTCACCGGCGAGGGTCTGAAGCGGTGCATAGGGGCCGAGCCCCTGCCCCGCGGATTGTTCGAACGGCTGATGGAGGCCGCGCGCGAAACACCCTTGTGGAACTTCTACGGCCCCACTGAGACCACCGTCTGGTCGACCTTCCACCGCTTTAAAGGCGCAGACGAAACAATCCTGGTCGGCACGCCGCTGGCCAACACGCAGGTTTACATCCTCGACAAGGCCGGGCAGCTTTGCCCCATCGGCGTTCCAGGCGAAATTGTCATTGCCGGAGATGGTGTGGCGCGAGGCTATCGTAGCGCGCCGGAATTGACGGCGGAAAAGTTTGTTGTTGATCCCTTCAGCAGCGAATCCCGTTCCCGAATGTATCGGACGGCTGATCTTGGGCGATGGACAGCTGCTGGCGCCATCGAGCATTTGGGGCGCGTTGACAACCAGGTCAAGATCCGCGGCTTCCGCATCGAGCTCGGCGAAATCGAGGCCGCGCTCACATCGCTGCCGGCCGTGCGCGAAGCCGTGGTGATCGTTCGCGAGGATATTCCCGGCGATAAGCGCCTGGTCGCCTACGTGGTTTCAAGTGAAACGCCTGATCAGGCCATCATGCGAGCTGGCCTGAAGGAGTCACTGCCGGAGTACATGATCCCGGCCGCTTTTGTTGCTCTCGAACGCCTCCCCTTGACGCCGAATGGCAAGGTGGACCGCAAGAATCTTCCCGCGCCCGAAGTCTACGCGGGCGGTGGAGCAGGCCACGCGCCGCAGACTCCTACCGAGATTCAGATTGCTGAAATCTGGAAGCAGATTCTTCGAGTGACGACGGTCAATGTTGAGGACGATTTCTTCCACCTTGGGGGCCACTCGCTGCTTGCCACGCAAATGATCTCCAGGGTCTTTGAGCGCGTTGGCGTCAAGGTACCTCTCGCCGAGATCTTTGAAAGCTCGACTTTGGAGTCGTTTGCAAATGCGGTCGAAACGACCGCTTCAGCCAGTGACCGCTTACTGCAGGGGCCAATTCCCGCGGCGGTTCGTCCTTCGCATCTGCCCCTGTCGTTCGGCCAGCAGCGCTTCTGGTTCATCGATCAGCTGGCGCCCGGCATGTCGTTTTACAACGTGCCATCCAAATGGCGTCTGCGCGGAACATTGAACATTTCCGCGTTGGAAGCGGCGCTGAACGAGGTTGTCGCGCGTCATGAAGTGCTGCGCACCACCTACTTGGCGGATGGCGATGAACCAATTCAAATCATCGCGCCAGCGCAGCATTTCGAGCTCCCCATTCGAGATCTCAGCGCTGCTTCCGGGAGCGATCTTGAAAAACTGGCGCAGATCGTTGTGAAAGAGGAGACTGCTGTTCCGTTCGATTTACGAAACGGTCCCGTTTTTTCAGCGAAGTTGATCAAGCTTTCCCCCGTCGAGCATGTACTTGTTTTGAACACGCACCATATCGCGACCG
>CAZTLV010000013.1:0-86835 GCA_964614635.1 uncultured Occallatibacter sp. | reverse complement strand
CGGCACGTCCGGTGGTGTGGGAGGACGGCAGGGGCGACCCTGCCTCCTACCCGATTGGAGAAGGGCGACACCCGATTAAGATGCGCTTTTTGTGGCCAGTGACTGTTGCACCTTGGCTGCCAGTTGACTCGGGCTGAACGGCTTTTGAATATAGCCTGAACCTGAGTCCAATATATCTTCAAGCAAGGGATGACCCTCGCCGTAGCCGGACATAAAAAGGACTTTGATATGGGGCCAGCGGCTTCGCACCAGGTTTGCCATCTCCTTGCCGCTCATCTTTGGCATCACCACATCGGCCAGGATCAAGTCGACCTGGCCGCGCTCGCGGTTGCACAGCGGAAGCACCTGGTCAGGGGTTTCTGCTTCGATCACGCTGTAGCCATAGGACATGAGTGCGGCAATCGCGAGCTTGCGGACATCCAGACTGTCTTCAGTTACAAGGACGGTTGCTACTCCCCTGGCAACCGGTAGGCCCTTGCGCTTGATGGCATCCACCTGTCCGTCTTTGATCCACGGCAGGTACACAGTAAACGTCGATCCGTGTCCCGGTTCGCTTTGGACTTCGAGGCTTCCGCCGCTTTGCTCCACGATACTTTGAGCTACAGCGAGCCCCAGCCCGGTTCCCTTGCCAGGATCTTTTGTAGTGAAGAAGGGCTCGAAGATGTGGTTCTGAGTTTCTTTGCTCATTCCCACTCCGGTGTCGCGGACTGCAAGGGCTACCCAATCTCCTACTTGCCCGCTTGACCATGCATGGATGCCTGCGCTGCCGCGTTCAATGGTTGTGGTTTCAATCTCAATTGATCCACCTCCAGGCATAGCATCTCGCGCGTTCACAACAAGATTAAGAATTACGCTGTCCAGTTTCAGCGGATCGACTTCAATCGTCATAGGCTCGCCGGCATCAGCGACTCTCAACTCGATATCATCGCCTACTACGCTGGAAAGTATCGGTTTCATGTCACTGAGCAGGTGGTTCAAATCAAGCACGCGCGGTTCGAGCACGAGTTTGCGGCTGAAGGTCAGAAGTTGCTGTGTAAGCCCGGCGGCCCGAACACCGCTTCCACGGATCTCATCAAGGTTTTCTCTGATCGAATCCGGAACATCCGATCGGTCAAGCAGCATCTCGGCAGAGCCAATGATCACGGTCAGCAGGTTATTGAAATCATGCGCAATGTTTCCGGCCAAGCGACCTATTGATTCCATCTTGTGGGCCTGGGTGAGCTGTGCTTGAAAGTGATCGCGCTCCTGTTCGGCGCGCTTCTTTTCAGTGATGTCGCGCATAGAAACCAGGGATGCATCCTGGCCGCGATATCGAATGGGGCTGGATTCGGTTTCACCCAGGAATGTGGTGCCATCCTTTCGAAGTCCCGTCAACTCCATAACCCCGGTTTCCCGATTCGCCATTCGCCGCAAGATTATGTCGCGGGAATCAGGAGCCAGAAGAAGTCCAGGGCCAAATTGGCCAATCAAGTCATTCGCATGCTCGTATCCGAATAGCCGCGCAAAGGCGATGTTGGCATCGAGAATCGATCCATCCTTATGAATCATGATGCCCTCCTGCGCTGCGTTTGAAAGGCTGCTGAACCTTTCTTCGCTTTCCCGAAGAAAGATGAGCTGCCTTTTCAACTCCTCGAGAAAATAAAGGATGGGAATAATCGCGAGCAGCACAAACAATACATAGACCGTCCAAAACTCAATTGGCCCGCTGGGGAAGTAAGTGGGCAGAGGGTGACCTTTAACCTCCATAACAGCCTCAACAAGCAGGAGTGCCGTGGAGGCGGCAGCAAGGCTGATGGCGGGGTAGCGGCCCAGCAACCAGCCAGCCAGGATAATCAGAACAAAGCTCCATCCCGTGGCCGCGCTGTGAATCCCATTGCTGAAAAGTGAAAAGACTGAGCTCACGCACCATGTAATTGTAAGAAACAGCGCTGCCGCGGCCCGCCTGCGATGCCTGCGAAGCAGATAGAGCGAAAAGATGGTTGATCCGACGAGAATAAGAATGATTGCCGAAGCGGCGGTTTTCCTGAGCGCAAATAATGGGATGATCAGCGCAAGTTGCAGCACCAGCCACGACAAGAGGGTAACCAACATAAAGTGGAAGGCTCGAAAGGTGTTTTCGTCTTCCATGCCGAGAGGCCGGTCGCCCCCGCGCAGCACGTAAAATATCTTCAGTAACTTCGGCTTCATGCGCTTCACCGCTTCCAAATCTCTTCTAGAAGTTAGCCAAGCCCTTTTTCCGAATCGTGTACTTTGTCCCGAGTAATACGAACAATATACTCGCAGCTGCGCAAGCAATGTGAGCTTTTTTCGAACTGGATTCTCAATCTGAAATGATGATGGCGGGTCTGAAAACAGAATCAGCGCCAGGTTCGAGGAGGGCTCGCCTGCGGACTAAAGCCGTGCCCCTTCCAAACTGAGTTATGAGACAGCCTCGAGAACGGCGCGGTCACTTGAGAGGCTAAATGTGGCGAGCATGAAAGGCAGGCAACCGCAGGACGCGCGGCATTGGGTCTACCATGATCGGTGCCAGTGCGTGTTATGCAACGCGTTCTGGGCCTGCATAAAACTCTGATGCTGATTACCAGCCAAAGCCGAGCTTCTTCTTCTTTTCAGGAATTTCAGCTGGAGCGAAGGCGGTTTTGGCCATTTGCCTGATGGTTCTGGAGATTGGCGAGTCCTCAAGCGCCAGCGGAGTTGAGGTCTTCTGCATTTTCAGAACCGCGCCATAATCGTTGGGAACTCTCCACTGCGGGGCCCTGGTAAGTGCTTTCGTAATCTGCTCATCTGAGATTCCCAAAGAGCGAGATTGATAGCGGTTGATCACAATCTCAAGACAAGGTGCGCCGCTGGCGCCAAGTTGTGTGATCAGACGATTCGAATTGCGCAATTCAGGAACACTTACCTGGGTGACCAGATAGAGAACGGCAGAAGAATCAAAGACGTTCTTTCGTTCCATGTCGAATCGCGAGCCGGCGTCGATCACAACAAAGTCGAATGCCTGCCGTGCGGCTCCCAACAGCCGGTCAAAAGCGGCGTCGGAAACTTGACCCGAGATAAAGGCATGGGGTGCGGCGAGTATGTATAACCCGGAGCTATGTCGAGCGACTAGCGTTGAGAGTACGCGTGAATCAAGTCTGTCCGAGCTCTGAAGCGCGTCCGCGGTTGAGTACTTTGTCTCGACTCCAAGGTTGATGGCTGCATCGCCAAGCGCCAGGTTCAAATCGATCAAGAGGGTTCTCTTGCCGGATTCCTGGGCAAGTGATACAGCATAGTTACACGCAACGGTGGTTACGCCGGAGCCGCCCTTGGCGCCGAAAAAAACAAAGACACGGCCGTCAGTCTTTCTGGTTGCTGCGGCTGCGGGACGATGAGCCAAAGCCCGGACAAGAGCTTCAGCCATGGTGTTGTGATCAAGCGGCAATGTAAGAAATTCGCGCGCGCCTGCGCGCATGCAGCGGACCATCAGGTCGGGATTGTTTTGCGCCGAATACACCATGATCGTGGCGGCGCAACTGGTGCCCAGATTCTCGATGAGGTCCAAGGCCAGATCGGGGTCGCTATCCAGGTCAACAATGACGACGTCAAAGCACGCTCTTGCCAATTCCGGCAAATCATCGCGGCCGGAAGGATACGAGTTAAATTCCTGAATGTTTCCCGGCTGAAAACCGGCGAGAGCAATGCTGGTTGAGCTCCGCCGTTGCTCATCCGGGCCAATTACAGCTATAGAAAGATCTCCATCGCCAACGAAGCTGGGAACCTGAATCGTAGTCGACATATCGAAACTGCCTCCGATTGCGGCCATGCTGTGCGGGAACCAGTGATGTCATTGGTTATCGCCGGTGAGAAGGATGGTCACCTGAATTCGAGCGATGTAGCCAGAAGGGACAGGCGCGACCGTCCATTCGATTGAGCTGTGAGACTGGGCCGGGGCAGGCTGAACGGCATCTGGCTCGGGTCTGACAATTGTCTTCCGTAATTCAGGTGAATGATCTCCAAGTCGATCGTCGGTCATGGTCCCCTCCTTGACTCAAAAGCGTTGCAATTGCACTATCGGCAGTAAGTGCCCGTGCATTCTCATTTGCCGCGGAAATTGTTGGCCTCTCTCTGATACTGATGGGCGCCCAAAAGTCATCATTTGGTGGATTGGGTGCTGACAAAGTCCTCAAAGTGAGTGATGTTCGGCGCTTTTAACACCATTCGCTTCACGCCGCGGGCGAAGATGCCGATGCCGCGAGGGCATCGCCTTCTTCCGGATTGAACCAGTCTCGAATGAAAAGCGAACAAACACTGGAAATATGCCGATAGCCTATTTCGAATCATTGTGCGCGGACATTCCTGGCTGGATGAAACCCGGCTCGAAAGAGAAAACCGAATGAACGAAGGCTGTCATGCGACCCATCGAATGGCCACCGTCCGTGGTTCGATGCAGAGCCTCGGCATGAGCACTACCCAGTTCACTCGCGAATTGGTGAAGCAAGTGCCAGGTCAGATGGCCTCGGTCAGGCTTTGCGCGTGTATTTACATCCTTCTGCTCATATCTCTCCTGGTTTTACCGAAGCTAGCGCAAGGGCTCGATCCCCACAAGCAAATTGATCAGTATGCTCACGATTCGTGGAACTCCAGACATGAGCTTCCCGGCGAAGCGGTCTATCAGATCCTGCAATCCAAGGACGGCTATCTCTGGTTGAGGACAGCCGCCGGCCTGATCCGATTTGACGGAGTCCGCTTTGTGCAGATGGACACGATTGTTGGGAACGAACCGGTCAAGGCGATCGCTATGAGCGCGGACGGCAGCCTGCTCATTCGGACCACGTCCAGGACCGTGATCTACGCGGACGGAGTGTTTTCGGATTATCTCCCCCCAAAGCCGCTGCCGGACGGAGATACCCGGACTGTTTTTGATGCCGGTAACCACGAGGTGCTTGTAGGGTCAGACGACTTCATTTATGCATTGCGCGGTAACGACGTTCGAATGCTGCTGCGAAGCACAGGGTGGATTAACTCATTCTTGAAAGATGCCCAGGGCCGTGTCTGGATTGGCGGCGCGCGTGCCCTCTATATGTATAGAGGCGGGTCATTGGCTACAACCAATCTTGACCTGAGCAAGATGGGGGCAATCGCGCTATCGGAGGATCGCCAGAACAACATTCTCCTGGGAACGCATAATGGCCTGTACCGTCTCGGGCATGATGGCCTTGCGATGGAACCGGTTGCGCCTGCCGCAATTCACGGGCAAGTCAACGCTGTGCTCGAAGACAAGCAAGGAAATGCTTGGGTGGCGACCGGCGATTCAGGGCTCATTCGTCTGGCAGGTGACAAGGTATCGACTTTTACCGCGGTGGACGGGCTGAACGATAACAACGTTCTCTCACTTTTTGAAGATCGAGAAGGAAGCATCTGGGTTGGTACCTCGAATGGTCTCGACCGGTTTCGCGACGCGAGCATTACGTCGATCAGTTCAAAAGAGGGACTGCCCTCAAACGAGACCCGGTCAATCATTGGCGCCGCTGACGGAAGCCTCTATGTTTTTTGCCAGAATGGTGGATTGGCCCGAATCAAGAATGGCGTGATTACCATGGTCAGCAGGAAGCAGGATGCCGGGAACTACTCTGGCCATGTGATGTTTGAGAGCAAAGACGGCAGCATCTGGGTTGGGACCTCCGCAGGGCTGGAACAGTATAAGGACGGCACGAGGACGCTACACCCACCTTCACGCCGGCTGGTCAATCGCTTCATTTCAGCGATTACCGAAGACGATGAAGGAATGATTATCACGACATCTGAGACGCTGGCGTTGCGTTACAAAGATGGCGAAGTCCAGCCCTTTACGATTCGAGGGCAACCGACGCCTTTGTCTAAGGCGGGCAACTATACGTTCTCGATCTATCGGGATCCCAAGGGCGTCTTGTGGTTTGGAACGGTGTTGGGGCTGTTCAAGTTCGGCAATGGGCTGGCCCCATCTCAAGCGCGACAGGCGAATGTCGACTTTTCAGTAACATCGATCTCACCTGACAATCAGGGAAATCTCTGGCTCGGCGGAAGAACGCCGGGAATTACGCGGTTCCGCATTCGCGATGGGAAGGTCACTCACTATACACGCCAGAATGGCCTCTTTGACGAGTACCCGACGCGAGCGCTTCCTGACCGTGCCGGCAATCTTTGGATCAGCACCTCGAATGGGATTTATGCAGCAAACGGAAAAGATCTCGACGAGTTTGCCGAAGGGCGCGTGTCGCAAGTTCGATCGATGCTCTACGGAATCGATGACGGGATGGTGACTCGCGAAGCGTCGGGACAAGGCGCGGGGCCAGGCGGATGGGCGACCAGCGACGGAAAGCTCTGGTTCACGACGACCAAAGGGCTTGTCATGATCGACCCGGGTCACCTGGTGGTGAATGACAAGGTTCCTCCCGTCGTGATTGAAGACGTCGTAGCCGGAAATCATTCATGGCCCGGCGCGCACAGCCTGGAAATTGCTCCGGGCAATGACAAGGTCGATATTCATTACACCGCTCTCAGTCTCCAGATCCCTTCGAGAGTGCGTTTCAAGTATCAACTGGCAGGTTATGACCGCGACTGGATTGACGCAGGTTCTCGCCGCGTGGCTTACTACACCAATCTTTCTCCGGGGAAGTATCTTTTTCGCGTGATGGCTGCGAACGACAGCGGGGTTTGGAACCAAAACCCGGCAACCATTGAATTCCTGCTCAAGCCCCACTTTTATGAGACCGGATGGTTTTACTCATTATGTGGTCTGGTTGTGCTCTTGCTGGCCTTTGCCGGTCACCGATGGAATACCCGGCGTATGCGCAACCATGCCGAGGAACTAAGCAGGCTGGTGAATGAACGAACCAGAAATCTGCAAGCGGAGATTATTGAGCGGAAGCGTGCTGAAGAGGTTGCAGAGATTGCGAATCGGTCAAAGAGCGAGTTCCTTGCCAACATGAGTCATGAAATCCGGACGCCGTTGAATGGCGTTATCGGTATGACCGACCTGGTGCTGGATACTACTTTGACCGCCGAACAGCGGGATTGCCTTGAAACTGTGAAGCTGTCTGCAGATTCATTGCTTACGGTGATCAACGACATTCTCGACTTTTCAAAAATTGAGGCGGGAAAAATTGATCTCGATGTGATCGACTTCAACCTGCGTGATTGCGTTGAAGAGGCGCTGAAGACATTTGCGGCTAGTGCCGACAGCAAAGGGTTGGAATTGCTTTGCGAGATTACTCCGGAAGTCCCCGAAATGGTGATGGGAGATCCGGGACGCCTTCGCCAGGTGCTGTTGAATCTTGTCAGCAATGCAATCAAGTTCACCAGCAGCGGCGAAGTCGCTTTAAGAGTGGAGCTGGAGAGTGAAGACCGCGAAACGCGAGTGTTGCGTTTCTCGGTTACGGACACGGGCATTGGAATTGCTGCGGAGAAGCTTGAATCTATCTTCTCGCCATTTACACAAGCCGACAGCTCAACGACACGCAAGTATGGTGGGACAGGGCTGGGCCTGACCATCTCTTCACGGCTCGCTGACATGATGGGGGGAAGGATCTGGGCTGAAAGTGAAGTTGGACGAGGCGCGCGCTTTAGCTTTACGGCGCGGCTTGAGGCGATTGAAAAGAAGCCGGAGTCGGAACCACGAACAGCAACTGAAGAGCTTCGTGGCTTGAAGATTCTGGTTGTGGATGACAACCCGACAAATCGGCGAATCTTGAACGGTGTGTTGCTGAGATGGAATGCGGAAGTTACATGTGCCGAAGGTGGGGCGGATGCTCTTAAGGAGTTAGAGCTGGCGGCCAGGCGTGGAAAGCCGTACCAGTTGGTGCTGACGGACATGCACATGCCGGAGATGGATGGATTCGGATTGACAAAAGGTATCCGTCGCAGCCCTGCTACTGCATCGATCCCGATTGTTCTGCTGACATCAGGCGCAGGCCGTGGAGACGCTCAGACCTGGCGTGAGGCGGGCATACAGTTCTGCCTGTCGAAACCTGTCAGGAGAAGAGAGCTGCTGGCAACCATTGTGACGGCTACGGAACACAAGACTGCTGCGAGCGCGCCGGCGAAAGACTCAACGCGAGAGGTGCAGTTGAAAGGCAGACAGCTCAAGATTCTGTTGGCCGAAGATAACCGCGTGAACCAGGCCGTCGCGATTGCAATCCTGGAAAAGAAGAAGCACGCAGTTGTTGTTGCAAATAACGGCATCGAGGCGCTCCTGCTGCTTGCACAGCAAACCTTCGACATTGCGCTGATGGATGTGCAGATGCCGGAGATGGACGGCTTTACGGCTGCGAAGCAGATCCGGGAAAAGGAAAAAGTCTCGAGGGCTCATTTGCCGATTGTTGCCATGACGGCTTATGCGATGAAGGGAGACCGCGAGCGCTGCATTGCTGCGGGAATGGATGAGTATGTCTCGAAGCCCATCAACCCTGAGAAGCTTGAGGCCGCCATGATGAGTGCGCTACAAGGTGCAAAGTTGAGCGAGAGCGATTCGTGCAGCCCAAGAGTAGATGCAGCTCCGGAAATCGCAGTGAATTGGAATCCGGCGGAGACGCTTGAAAAACTTGGCGGAGACGAGAATCTGCTTCAGGAAGTGATCACGATTTTTCTGGATGAGGCACCCAGGCATGTCGCGGCGTTAAAGCAAGCAATGACTTCAGGAGATGCTGAAAGCGCCGAGCGAGCTGCACATAGCTTGAAGGGGGAATTGGGTTACCTATGCATCCCCGGGCTCTCGCAAGTTGCCTGTGACATTGAGCAGAAGGGGCGGAATTCTGACCTGGAAGGCGTTTCACGGCTGTTCCCTGAGTTTGAGGCGGGCGTGTCAACCTTGGTGAATTCAATCCGTGGGGCAAAGGTTCACTCGAGCGAAGACCTTCCAATGACTGAAGAAATCGGGGCCAGCCAGTCATGAACAATGTTTTAAAGTCGACCACGTTTTCAATGGAGTCGGAGCAACCGGCCGAAGCCTGCCAGCGGGTCCTGGTAGCTGAAGACGACGCCATGTTTCGCAGGATCTTGCGAAGTTGGCTTGAAAGCTGGGGTTACCAGGTGACATTGGCTGAAGACGGCGCGAAGGCCCTGGAAATCCTTGAAGGAAACCTGGCGCCACAGTTGTTGATTCTGGACTGGATGATGCCTAAACTCAATGGTGTCGAGTTATGCCGCTTGATTCGCGAACTGGATAAGTCACCCTATCAATACATTTTGCTCGTGACGGCGAAGGATGACAAGCAAGACCTCATCCGCGGACTTGAAGCAGGAGCAGATGATTACCTCACCAAGCCCTTCGATAAGAATGAACTACGAGCGCGGTTGAGGACGGGACGCCGGATCCTGACACTTCAGGACGATCAAACCAAAATTCTGGAGCAACTGCGGATTCAAGCAACGCATGATGGGCTGACAGGGATTTGGAATCGCAGCGCGATCATGGAATTTCTGCGAATTGAATTCGATCGTGCAGCGCGTTCGACGAGCGATCTGTGCGTCTTGATGCTCGACCTTGACCACTTCAAGCGGGTGAACGACACCTTTGGACACCAGGCCGGCGACGCGGTATTGAAGGCAGTGGCGAGGCGTGTTCAAGAATCAGTCCGCTCATGCGATTTGGTCGGCCGCTATGGTGGGGAGGAATTTCTTATTCTGCTTCCAGGATGTGATGGCGAGCAACTGGAGAATTGCGCCGAAAGAATTCGAACGGCCATCAGTCGCAATCCGATTCTTGCGGAAGACCTGGAGATCCAGGTGACCGCCAGCATTGGGGCTGTGGTGGCAGATACGCGCGATAAGAAAGCGAAGGAAGCGCTCTCGACGGCCGACGCCGCTCTGTACGAAGCAAAGAAGCAAGGGCGAGACAGGGTTGCTTGTGTAGACATGCTCAGCGACACTCGCGTGCGTTCAGCCGATACAACCGCAGAGGCCAATTTTGTTGGCGCCAGGGATCGCGACTGAGCGACCTGTCCATCTGATCTATTGGAGTTGTGAAGAATTCCTGATCAATAGACTGCGGCAATTGTTGGCGTGCAGGTGTGTGCCCGCGAGCAAGGTGAGCAGTTTCCCCGGGGAGGCTAAAGCCCGCGATATCGGAGGCTCCTGGCGACGCGGCTACAGCCGTGCGCTTTCAAACCGATTGATGAGGCAGTTTCTAAGCGCAGGCTGAAAGACATGAGAGATTTGAATGACTTGGCATTAAACCATTGAGCTTGCGGAAGAGAGGGTCACATGGGCCCAGACCGCGGCGTCGGCGTAGCACAGATTCAACTTCTCCTGGCTTAACCCTGTGGTCTCGACAACCATGTCGCATGCTTCCCATTCACCGTGCTCATGAAGCTCAAGCCATGTAAGTAGAGTGCGCTCCAGGTTCTTCGTTCCCAGAAGTGCATGGCATATCTCATCGCGCAGCGGCAAGCAGGGGGTCAGCTCATTCATTGGCACCCGGAGCATTGCGGGCACCATGCTGAACATTCCAAGCAGGTACTGTTCAGGGGGATTGAGCCAGCATAATCTGGCAGCCAATTCGCAGAACCGAGCACGTAACAGTGCCATGTGTAGAATCTCTGGCGGCTGGTCGACGTTGAATTCGCTGAGGATGGCCAGGGAGACGATGCGGCGAAGAGTCTGGTCGCCGACTATGATGATGGCCGACTCGATGGAGCGCACCTCCCGATGGGTGGCGTAGAGTGGCGAGTTAACCAGGCGAAGGAGGCGGTAAGTGATAGCGGCATCGCGCAGAACCAATCTGCTGATCTGCCGCACGTCAATGGGGTCCTGACGCAAAAGCCGAACAATATCAAAATAGGCCAGGCGGTTCGCGGGAATTTTGTTTTTCTTCAGGAGGACAGGGTGCGAGATGTAGTCGCCCTGGAACAAGGTAAAGCCATGTGAGCACGCTTTTCGGTAATCCTCTTGGGTCTGCACTTTCTTTGCGACAATCGAGATGGAACTCGAATCCAGTTGATGCAGGTAATCGCGCTCCGTCTCGGTCAGCCGAGTGAAGTCAACTTTGACGTAGTCGGCCAATTCCAAAAGCGGGCCCCAATCTGGATCAGAAGTGAAATCGTCAAGCGCCAGTCGGTAACCCTTGGCCTTGAGTTCACTGCATGCCTGAACCAGCTTGGAAGTTTTTTCCAAGGCCGCGGGAATTCCCAGTACCGTCTTTTCCGGGGACAGAACCTGAACCAACTTCTCAGTCAGTGCCTCGGCTGTGCAATTCATAAATGCAGGCAACCCGTTTGTAAACCCCTCGAGACCGAAGATGACGGCGTTGTCGAGCATGGTCCGGGTGGCTAGGTCGCGACTGCCGTGTGGGACCGCCTCCGGGTCATTCCGAAAGAGCAGCTCGTAGCCGTGAACCCGGCCGAGCAGATTGAGGATTGGCTGTCGCGCAACATAGCGCAATTCGCCGGTCCACTCGCGCGCTGAACTCTCGGGGCTTTTTGTCAATTCATTTTGCATGTTCGATAAGGTCCCGTCTCGGGAGTTTATCGGCCTCTTAGTCAGTTTTGTTGAACGCATCCAGGATTGGTGGTTCTTTCATTCAATGAATCTTTGAGAAGCGCGGTGATTCTGCCAATCATGGGCATGGCGGCGACGTGCGGAGGCCACGGAGGGGTTGATTAGGAGTAAATGAGCGAATCGTTCCGACTTAGCCAACCGGCATTGGACGGGAGGATCGGAATTGCCGATAGTGTTGACGCAGGTAACTGCCAATCGTCGACGGCTAAGACTGCCTAAGATCGAAAACCAGGCGTGGAGCGCCGCTGAGAAAGGGGGATGTGGAATGGCATCAATTGGTGGAATCTTGCTTGTGTTTGCCTGCGTTATCGCCGGCTATCTAATGGAAAAGGGAAAGATTGGCGTTCTTCTCCAACCCTCGGAATTGATCATTATCGGGGGCGCGGCCATTGGTACGGTACTTACCGCCAACCCGATGCACATTTTGAAGAAGATAGTTGCGGGGCTTTTGAGCGTGATCAAGGGATCTCCATTCCCCAAAAAGCGTTACGTCGAGACCCTGAAAATGTTGTATGACCTGCTTGTGAAGTCACGCAAAGAGGGCGCAGTTGCCATTGAAAGCGACATTGAAGATCCATCAAAGAGCCCAATACTCTCAAGATATCCACTCTTCGTGAATGACCATCACGTCCGCGACTTTGTATGTGACACCATGCGCATGGCGATCACCGGCGGGATAAGCGCGTTTGACGTGGATCAAATGATGGAGCTCGACATGGACGTCCATCACCACTCGGCAACCCAGCCGGCCCAGGCATTGAGCAATATGGCTGACGCCCTGCCAGGGTTGGGAATCGTGGCGGCCGTGCTCGGGGTTGTGGTGACGATGGGTTCGCTTGGAGGCCCGCCGGAAGAAATCGGGCACAAAGTTGCCGCTGCCCTGGTCGGCACGTTTCTTGGCATTCTGCTTTGCTATGGAATGGTAGGGCCTCTGGCTTCAAACATGTCAAAGTCTGTTGACGAAGAACACAGTTACTATCATGTGCTTCGAGTTGTGATGCTTGCCTTTATCAAGGGTACAGCTCCGCTGATGGCGGTGGAGATGGGCCGTCGAGCAATTCCCGAGCATTGTCGTCCGAGCTTCATTGAAGTTGAGAAGGCATGCAGAGAGAAAGCGGGTGAGCCGGCGGCTGCACAGGCAGCGGCGTAGGCTCAAAACGCCATGCAAGACGACGAACAGATTATCATCATCAAGAAAAAGGCAGGTCACGCGGGCTCCCATGGAGGCGCCTGGAAGGTGGCATACGCCGACTTTGTGACTGCGATGATGTCGCTGTTCATCGTGCTATGGCTCATGAATTCAAGCAAACCAATCCAGGAAGCCGTCGGGGGTTATTTTCGCGATCCCAATGGGACTGCTCAAAAGACCGGAACGCGGCTAGGCGGCGCCGGCGATGCGGGAGCGGTGAAAGAGCAAGATATGTCGAGGTTGAAGGACGACCTGATGAAGGCCATGGGCAAGATGGCCAACTTCGACAAGCTCAAGAAGTTGATTGAAATGACGGTCACTCCGGAAGGGCTGCAGATTGAGCTAATGGAGGATCCCAAAGGAACCTTCTTCGAAAGTGGCAGTGCGCAACCGACGCCATCGCTCAAGGATGTGCTGAATGTGCTAGCCCCTGAGATTGGAAAGCTGCCGAACCCCATATCCATTGAAGGCCATACGGATTCAAAGCCCTATTCCGGCGCCGGACTCTATGGCAACTGGGAGCTCTCGGCGGATCGTGCCAATGCCGCGAGACGCCTGATGGAAAGCAATGGTATGCGGCCGGAACAAGAGGTCCAGGTGCGAGGCTATGCGGATCGGAAACTGCGCAAGCCCCTGCAACCGCTTGACCCTTCAAACCGGAGGATCACGGTGATCATCCAATATGTTCCCAACTCCGATAAGAGCCCGGTGATCAATGCCAAGGGGATTGTGCAGCCGACGCAGTGACGCCATGCCGGCTCGCGCATGGGGCGCAACTTGACGACGGCTTGTGATCTGGTTCAAAGCGTGAGGCTATCAGGCCAGGCAGGAGCTGCCGGTGCGCAGAGCTGTTATGGGAATCGAACCACCAGGGAAGCTGCTAACGGATTGACGATTGACGCAATGTATTCGTTGGTCAATTCATGTTCCCACGGGGTTCGAAAGGTAAATACCAACCCGACCTGACAATGATCGACATAAGCGACCTGGGCTTGGATCTCGAGGACGCCGGTAGGATGGCGCAAGATGAGGAGCCCGGAACAGCCAACCTCTGCGGGGCGATCGAGAGTGGCCCGGATGCCCGCATCACTGACGTCCTTGCAGCATCCGTACAGGGTCTCCGCGTCGGTGACAAAATCGACATTGAATCCTGTTTCAATGCGGCAAGGCCGGTATTCGAACTTCCTGACACTCCCAAGGCCATTCATTCCTGCCGGTCCCTCGCGGTCTTGGAGGCTGGACAAACACGCCGACAAGATAGGTAGTTACCATTATCGGCGCGCGCTCCAAAAAGTTTCAATTCGCAGGCTGAGACCAGCCAGTGCAGGACGGATCCCATTTCGCAATTGGAATCGATGTTAGCTCATTGATCCTGCACATTGGAATCGTTGATTCTTACTCATTTACAAGATGAGGTTGTAGCGAACCAAACCGATCAACGGGAGTAACAGCGATGGTACAGCAATGCAACCCGAACACACAGTTATGGCATCAATGCGAGGGGTTGTTAGAAGGCAATTAGATCAGCTAAACCATTTAAATTCAGCGAGGAAACTAACCTAAAAGGTGTATACAGGGGACCGAAATGGTGTATTTGACATCAGTAGGTCATTCTATAATAGTGATGGAATGCAAGGGGCCTCGTCCGAATTTTCTTCCAAAATGTCAACCTCATCGCTATCACCCGAAGGTGAAGTGAGCAGGAGCGCTTGTGCATTGCCACCTTTGGGCCCAATGGTACTCCGTGATCGATCGAAGATTTCAAAGATAGTGACCGCAGAAAAGATTCTCATCGTTGAAGATGATGTTCATCTGAGCAAGTTTCTAAGCCGCGAGCTCAGGTTGAAGGAATTTGGGACAGCGGTAATGCTGGACGGCGAGGCTGCATGCCAGGATATCCAGGAAAATAACTACGACCTGGTGATTCTTGATCTGAATTTGCCCCGGATGGACGGGATGGCGGTCATCAAGCAGGTCCGTCTGAGCCAACCGAGGTTGCCCATCCTGGTATTGACCGCGCGAAACCGCACTGAGGACCTGGTTGCGGCTCTTGAGCAGGGCGCGGACGACTGTCTGATCAAGCCTTTTTCGTTTCTGGAATTGATGGCTCGGATTCGGACTTTGCTGAGGCGGAATTCAGTCCCCGCTGCGAGCACGTCAAATATAGGCAATTTGACCATTAACCGGGAAGGTCACTGGGTTTTGCGGGGCGATCGGCGCGTGGATTTGACGGCCCGGGAGTTCGCGCTTCTTGAGTACTTGATGGACAACGTGGGCAACGCCGTATCTCGCTCGACGCTTATGAGGGAAGTTTGGAACATGCCGTACGACTCAACAACCAATATTGTCGACGTCTATATGAAGTATTTGCGCGACAAGATTGACCTCGAGGGGGAGGCCAAGTTGATCAGGACGGTTCGCGGTGTTGGGTATGTCATAAGCAGCGATTAGGTCAACAAGTCAGGGGTGTGATCTGTGCCGGGAGTTGACGCAGGAATACTTTGTTCGAACCTGTCGAAGGGCTTACATGCTGCGGCACAGCCCCTGGCCATTCTGCGCGCCAGCCTGGGAACGCAGGAAATTGAGCGAATGAGCAGGGACGAACTCCAGGAACTTGCAACCAGCTCTGCGATGCATGTGGAGCGAGTGTGCATTCTTTACAGCTGCATTGAGCAACTGGTTACAACAGAGATTGTTGAACCCCAGTTGACGCCAACGCCGATCGTTCCCTTGATTCTTGATGTGATGGACAGGGTCCGGTGCATTTTTGAAGACAACGGGATGTCCCTGAACCTTCAGGTATCCGATACTTCGCAGCCAGTCCTGATTCACACCGGCAGAACCATGGAAGCTTTGTCGATTGTTTTGCTGATAGCTTACGCGGTTTCAAGCGCGCCAGACGGCATCGAGCTGATTGTCTCGCGGACGCCCGCAAACAAGGTTCGGGTTGTGGTGCAGAACCAGAATTCGCAGGTAGACGTGCTGGAGGCTGAAGCGAGTCTGAGGATGGACATTGCCGATGCTGATATTCGCAGCCAGAGGGCGAGCTTCTCGTGGAGCCTTCATCCGTTCGTTGTGCAGATCGATCTCCCGAAGGCGCCCCCCAGTTATCGCTGCTTATAAATTGGATTCAGATTAGATCGAAATTGCACGGGCATTGGGCATAAAAAGAGGTGGAAGCATGAGCACGATTGCGTACCCGCGGTTTCGTGCGGATGATAACAAGACGATTGGAGTGCTGGTTGTAAGCCCAAACACCAGGCTCCGCATGGAACTCAAGGAAAAGCTTCGGCAAGGTCGCTGGAATTTGACCGAGGCTGGGAGCGGAGCTGAGGCCATTGAGTGCTTGCGGGAGAATGTAAACGAGATTCTTCTGCTTGACCCGATGCTTCCCGACCTTGAATCTATTGAATTCAGCGCAATGGTGCGCGACCAGTTTCCGGATGTCCAAATCCTCTCAGTCAACTCACATACAGGACAGCTTGTTCTCGGCACCTCATCCCCGACTCAGTTGTCAGCCCAGCTGACTGAGAAGCTCTATAGTGGCGGGGCTGCCCCGGTCACCGCAAACGTTCCTGAACAGGTGCGCAGAAGGCGCGATGGGAATGAAGGGCGCGCTGGCATTCGGGGGATGACCGGGGACTCGGAGGCGATGCAAAAGGTCTATGAGATGACCCATATGGTCGCCCGCCGGGATACGACAGTCTTAGTGACTGGTGAGAGCGGCACAGGGAAAGACCTGATTGCCCAGGCAATCCATTTGATTGGGCCCCGTCAAAAGCAGCCCCTGGTGGTGATCAATTGTGCGGCGATCCCGGAGCCGCTGCTTGAGGCTGAACTGTTTGGCTACGTCAAAGGCTCATTTACCGGGGCCGTTCAATCACGCATTGGTCGAATCCATGCTGCGCATGGAGGGACACTCTTTCTTGATGAGATTGGCGATATGCCGCTTTCGCTGCAGAGCAAGATGCTGCGCTTTCTTGAGCAAGGCGAAGTCCAGCGGCTCGGCGGCAATGACAACCTGAAGGTTGATGTTCGCGTGGTGGCGGCAACCAATGCGGATCTGCAGACCCTGGTTAAGGAACACACGTTCCGCGAAGACCTGTATTATCGGTTGGCAATTTTTCCCATCAAGTTGCCGCCTCTTCGCGAGCGTGGCCGGGACATCGACCTGCTTGCCGATGCCTTTCTGACAAAGTTCTGCCCCGGCGTAACCCTAAGTAATGAAGCGTTGGAGGCTTTGCGCCGGCACTCCTGGCCGGGCAACGTTAGAGAATTAAGGAACGTTCTTGAGCGGTCCAGCATTCTTGTGGATGGCGGGCGGACGATTCTCGACCGGCATATCATTCTTTAGTTGTAGGCACGAGGGCGCTGAACCCTCCCACAGCCCTAAGACCGTTGAGACGTGCCCATCTTTCATTCCAATTTTCCGATTGAAAACTGAGTTGGCCCTCATCGTGCATAGCAAATAGGCAGATGCTGCCTAGTTCTCATTTCGCGCCAATAAAAGTCCCACCGGCTCCGCGCCATGGAAATGGCCAAGTTGTTGAGACCTTCCATTGCCTCCAGATCAATGATTGGAGCCAGGAGCGAGCGGCTTCGCGGGACGAAGCAGAGATGCAGACCAGAAACGCTACGCAGCTGGCCAATGAGTTTTCAGAGTTCATTGAAGCTGCATCACGGTTGGAGAAGTCATACCGCGAGCTGCAGGATGAAGTGTCGCAACTCGGTCTGGAGCTGTCAGAGCGCAACGCGGCGCTGAATACCAGCCTTGCAGAGAACAAACGCATGCGGCTGGCTCTGCAGCAGATCGTGGACTCAATGCCGTGCGGAGTACTTGTTCTTGGACGCAATGGCGAAATCTCAATGGTTAATCCAGAGAGCAGACGGCTGCTTGGGCTGGGGCGGATGCGCCTGGGCAAAGATTCAAAGACGACTCTGCGGCAGGTTTCAGCCTTGAGCGGCGTGAACCTTGAGGCAGCTTACGAAGACCGCTCAAGCACCGACGCCGAACAGGAAATCTGTGTTCGGTACTCATCGGGAAGCCGCTGGCTCAGCGTGCGCAACCGCAAACTTTTCAATCAATCGCCACGGGGCAGCGCTCCCGACCAGACAATCTTTATTTTGCGCGACATAACGGCGCAGAAGCGCGCAGAGCAGGAGCGCGAAGCTGGACGCAAGGCGATGGCCCTGGCCGAAATTACAACCATGCTTGCTCATGAAATTAGAAACCCATTAGCGAGCCTGGAACTGTTTGCCGAGCTGATTGAGGAAGATGGAGAACGGCGCACGGAGTGGATCTCCAATCTTCGCGCCGGCATTCGCTCGCTTTCAGGAACCGTCAACAATGTGCTGAGCTTCCATGGATCCGGCTTCCAGGCGTTATCACCAGTGGTTTTGTCTACCGTAATTGGGGACGCATTCAAGTTTGCCCGGCCCCTGGCGGAACAAGCATCGATCTCGCTGGAATGGGCGGGAGAAGAAGACAAGACTCTGGTGATGGGCAACGAGAGCGCATTAAAGCAAGTCGTCCTGAACCTGGTTTCAAATGCAATTCGGTATTCCCCCGCGGGCAGCAAGGTAACTGTGTCGCTGCGTTCCGAGATGAATAAAAAGGTGGATGACCAAACTTGCAAGCAAATCGTTGCGGAGTTTGCCGACGCCGGCTGCGGCATCAGGGACGACCAGATCGGCAAAATCTTTGAGCCCGGATTCAGCGGAAGCGGCGACACTTCAGGGCTGGGCCTGGCAGTATGCGAACGAATCATGAAACAGCATGGCGGCAAGATCTCCGCGTCCAATGGTATCCATGGCGGAGCAACATTCACGCTTCAGTTCCCGGTCTATCAAATGGAAATGACGAACGCATGATGAACAATTCTCAAAGCAACGGAAATTCGTCGGTGCTTGTAGTTGACGATGAGCCGGGCATGCGCACGGCGCTGCGGGCCAATTTCCTGCGCCACGGCTGGCATGTCGAGACGGCAACCGGGGTCCGTGAGGCGGCGCGCGCATTTGAGCTTTCAAGCTTTGATCTTGTGGTCAGCGACATTCGCATGCGCGATGGCGACGGCTTCGAGGTGATGTGCTCGGTTCAGAAGAACTCGCCCACCACGGCAGTGATTCTGCTGACCGCATTTGGAAGTGTTCCGGAAGCAGTCGAATCCATGCGCAGCGGGGCTTTTGATTACCTGACCAAGCCGGTTTCATTTGAGCAACTACAGGCGGCAGCGGCCCGGGTGATGGAACGGATCAACGCGGTTGCTGCAATCGAACAACCTCAAATTAGCTTGCCGGCGCCGGAAATTGTCCGGGGCGGAATCGTCGGCCGCTCTCCATTGTTGCTCCAGTCCCTGCAACGTGCTCGCGCAGCGGCAAGCACCGACGCGGATGTGCTGATTGAAGCGGAAAGCGGCACCGGCAAGGAGTTGCTGGCGAAGTTTATTCATGAAGAGAGTGACCGAAGCCGGAAGCCATTTGTTGCCGTGAACTGTGCAGCAGTCCCCGAGCATCTTCTTGAGAGCGAGTTATTCGGCCATGCCAGGGGCGCATTTACCGGCGCTACGGCAGCAAAGGCCGGGAAATTCGAATTGGCTGAGGGCGGTACGCTGCTGCTGGATGAAATTGGCGAAATGCCATTAAACCTTCAGCCCAAGCTTCTTCGGATTCTTCAAGAACGCGAGTTCGAGAGGCTCGGCGAGACCCGGTCAAAGCATCTGAACATTCGCGTAATTGCAACGACTAACGCCTCCCTCGGTTCGATGGTGGAACAGGGCCGCTTCCGTAGTGATTTGTACTATCGGCTGAATGTCATTCCTCTTTCAATTCCTCCCCTACGCGACAGGATCGAGGATGTTCCAGCGCTGGCGAAGTTTTTCTCTGAGAGGTTTGCCGTGGAAACGGATAGCCCGATCCCTGAGCTCGATCCGAGCTTTATTGAGAAGCTCCAGTCGTACAACTGGCCGGGCAACATCAGAGAGCTGGCAAACTTTATCCGCAGAGTGCTTTCGCTGAACCGGTGTTCGCTGATCGATGCGGATTGCTTTGAGAGGGAATTCCAGCCTGCAAGCAAGATTCGACAGACGTCGCACACCCTGCCGGTTGCAGGGACGCCAATTTCAATTCTGGAGAAGATACACCTCGAGAACACGCTCGCCCTAGCCAATGGAAACCGGACCCACGCAGCGGAGATGCTAGGGATCAGCCTGCGAACAATGCGCAACAAGATCAGGGAATACGGATTGCCTCCAAGGAGATACGCATGACGCCAACTACACCTTTAGTTTCGATGTTAGAAAACTACTTGAAGTTGACGACGAGCCGTGAACATGCCATTTCGGCCAACATGGCGAATGTCGATACACCCGGGTACCACACGCGCGACATCAACTTCGAAAGCGAGTTCAACCGGGCCATGAACGGAGTCCTGAGCGAATCGGAAGATGGGAACAGCAGCATGCAATTGAATCCCGTCGCGCAGGAAGTTCCCGGCCTGATGGAGCGCCCAGACGGAAACAATGTGAACCTTGACCGGGAAGGAATCCTGATGTCTGAGACGCAACTGCAGTATCAAATCGGCATTCAGCTGGTGAAGCATCAGTTTCACCAGGTGCTCAGCGCCATCAACGGGGGAGGCCAGTAATGAATCTGTTTGACTCGTTATCGATCAGTGCATCGGCCCTATCCGCGGAGCGGCAGCGCTCTGAAATCATCGCGGCGAACCTGGCGAACGCGGAGACCACACACACAGAAGCTGGCGGACCCTACCGGCGCAGGGAAGTGGTCTTTGAGTCCCCATCGTCATCGCAGTTTCGCCTGGCCCTGGCCAGCACGGGAAGCGCGAGCGGCCCGACTCCAGGCAGCGTGCAGATATCACAGGTTGTTGATGATCCAACGCCCCCGGTGATGCGGTATGAGCCGGGAAGTCCGGACGCTGACAAGGATGGATATGTCGCGTATCCGGCGATCAATCCAGTCATGGAAATGGTTGACCTGATGGGTTCAGTACGTTCTTACCAACTGAATGCATCGGCAGTAGCAGCCAGCAAACAGATGATCCAGCAAACGATCGACATTCTCAAGAGCTAAGCAGGAGAGATAACAAATGAGCAGTCCAATTGCAGGTCTCGGTTCCCTTGGCGGCATAAGTCCCCTTCCCAAGTTGCCACCGCTTGAGCCCTCTGATTCAGAAGGAGGCTTTGGCGGGGTTCTGAAGAATGCCTTGCAGCAGGTGAACCAGCTGAACGGCGGAGCAGAACAACAGATTGGCAGCTTGCTGAAGGGCGGCAACTCAGACATGAGCTCCGTAATGATCGCGGTGGAGAAGGCTGACGTAGCCTTTCAACTGATGATGCAGGTCCGCAACAAGATCGTTAACGCATACCAGGACATCGAGAAGATGCAGTTCTAAGGCCGCTTTCCTCAGGACCTATCCAGATCAAATGCACTAACAACGCCGGTTTGCAGACTCAGCATCAAGAATCCAAAGAGACCAGGGGCTTATGGCGGGAAAGAATCCAGTTGCGGTGGCAAAGCAGGCAGTCGGCGCCGGTGAGGGCCTGGATCGTGCAAAGCAGTTCTGGGCAGGTCTTCGCCCGCAACAGCAGATTTACCTTGGCATCGGTCTCGCGGCTACTCTCGCGGTGGTGCTGTTCTTTGGGAAGATGATTGCCACTCCGGATTACAAGCCGGTGATGCAGGGTCTTGAAGCAGCGGATGCGCAGGCGATAGCGGCGCAGCTTACGGCAAAGAAGATCCCGAACCTTGTCAGTGCGGATGGTACGACGATCAGCGTTCCGGCGGACCAGGTGGATGCGGCAAGAATGGAAGTGGCTTCGCACGACACACCGCACAGTGGCCGGATTGGTTTTGAGATCTTCGACAAAGTTTCATGGGGGCAGACCGAGTTCGACGAAAAGGTGAACTATCAGCGCGCCCTCGAGGGTGAGCTCGAACGGACCATCCAGGTGATGAGCAACGTGAAAAGCGCCCGCGTGCACCTGGTGATGGCCACAGACTCTGTGTTTCTGGATCGCGAACGCGGAGCGAAGGCGTCAGTGATGCTCCGCCTCAAGCGCGGATCGCTCAGCAGGGAAGAGCTATCTGCCATTTCCCGGCTGGTTGCGGGCGCAGTGGATGAACTCAAGCCGTCTGACGTAGCCATCATCGATGCGGACTCAAATCGATCGCTCGCAGACAACAACAACTCTGCAGATGGCGGCAACGGCGAAGAGCAGGAATTGACACGACGCCTGATGTCGACGCTTGCGCCGATTGTCGGGTCGGACAAGATTCGTGCAACCGTTAACGTGGAATACGAAACCGGCAGCAGTGAAGAAAGCCAGGAGAAGTATGATCCGGCTGTTACCGCGACACTTTCGATGCAGCACTCCGAGGAAAGCGCGGGAGGGAGCACATCTGTCGGGGGCGTGCCGGGAACCTCAAGCAATGTTCCGGGCATCAAGAATCCCGCGGCTGCGGCGGTCAAAGATGGCGGCCAATCTTCAAAAACTGACAACAACACTTATGCAGTGAACAAGACGGTCCGCCACGTCATTGAGCCGGCGGGAAGCATTCGCCGGATCACGGCTGCGGTTGTGCTGGACGATGCGGTGGAGCGCAAGCAGGTAAGTGGCAAATGGGTCGAGCTGCATCATAAACGGCAGCCGGATGAACTGAAGTACATTAGTGAGCTGGCCCAGGCGGCCATCGGCTTTAACAGCGCCCGTGGCGATGTGATGAGTGTACAGAATCTTACTTTTGATCATCCGACTGAGGCGGACGCTCAGCCAGTGACCTTCGTTGAAAAAGCCAAGAAGGGGTTGGACGATTACTCCTCGATTGTGCGCTACGGCGTGCTGCTGACGCTATTCCTTCTGGTTTATCTGCTAGTGCTCAGACCGCTTCAGGCGCGTGCGCTGGCGGCGCCAAAATCACTTCTGGCTCAGCACCAGGTAGCCGGGGGGACGGAAGCCGCACTTGCAGCGCCTCCGGAGTTCGCTGCGACACTCGCTCAACGTTCTCTGATGTTGAAGAAGCAGCTTTCTGAGTTTGTTCAGGCGGAGCCTGAGAGCAGCTCCACGGCCGTGAATTCATGGCTAAGGGAAGAGGCACGATGACACCGCCGGTTGAAAAGGCAAAACTCAGCGGGGTGCGCAAGGTCGCAATCCTGTTGACCTTTCTTGGTGAAGAATCTGCCGCGACAATGATTCGCCAATTAAGCGAAGATGACTTGCAACGTGTTGCGGATGAGGTTGCCAATCTTGGAAAGGTGCCGGTTGAGGTGTCTGTCCAGGTTTTTGAAGAGTATCAGCAGATGACGCAGGCGCAGGACTCTCTGGTTCAAGGGGGACATCAGCTCGCACGACGGCTGTTGCACAAGGCGCTTGGAGAGTCAGAGGCCGAAAGCATTCTTGAAAAACTGACAAAGTCCCGTGAACTAAAGCCACTGGAGTCATTGCGGAGAGCCGATCCGCAGAAGCTGGCGAAGTTTCTTGAAGCAGAACATCCTCAGACCATTGCCCTGATTCTGGGCCAACTTGGCGATCACCAGGCCTCTGCCCTGCTGGTGAACCTGCCGACGGAAGTTCGCGCCGAGGCAGTAAAGAGATTGGCAAATCTTCGCCGTTTTTCACCAGAGATGGCGGAGAAAGTATCGTCGGTACTCAGTCAGCGTCTGAAGGCAATTGGCGAACAGGGGCAGCGCAATTATTCGGGATTCCAAAGTGTCGCCGACATCATGAATTGCGTTGACTCGACGGTCGCGAAGGAGATTCTGGAGAATATCGAAAATGCCGAGCCGACGCTTGCCATCAGCATCCGCGATTTGATGTTTACCTTTGAAGATTTTGTGCAGGTTGGTGAAACGCATATTCGCGAGCTGACAGGAACGCTCGACAAGAGAACACTGGCTACAGCGCTGAAGGGGACCAACGAAGAATTGAAGAATCATTTCTTCCGGACCATGTCATCGCGAGCCGTGGATATGTTGAAAGAGGACATTGAAATGCTAGGGCCGGTTCGGAGCAAAGATGTAGCCAAAGCACAAATTGAGATTGTTGCAGTTGCGCGCCAGCTTGAGGCCGAGGGCAAGATCGTGTTGAAAGGCGAGGCAAATGAAGAATTCCTCGTCTAGCGCGGCAGCGAGCAATGGCGGCCAGATTCCCGTTACTTCATTCAATTACCGGGATATGTGCGCCCCGCCTCCAGTGAATGTTGAAGAGATAAATCATCCTGGTCGCGCTGCCGCTCAAAGAGCTGAGCAGGCGGGTCCAACCTTTTCGCAGCAGGAAGTCAACGAGCAGGTGGCTCTAGCTCGCGCCGAGGCAATCCAGGAGACGGAGAATCGGCTGACCGCTGCATACGAAGCCAAGTCAATGGAGGAAGCGACCAAGATCAGCGAGGCGCTCGATCAGTTTTTGGCGGAACGGAAGAGTTACTTTTCGCGCGTGGAATCTGACGTTGTGAAACTCTCTCTGGCGATCGCTGCGAAGATTCTGCATCGCGAAGCCCAGGTCGATCCACTGTTGGTGGCCGCGCTGGTTCGGGTGGCAGTTGACAAGTTACACGATGGATCAAGTGTCTCGGTTCGGGTGTCACCTGAGAAAGCTGAAAAGTGGCGTGAATGCCTATCAAATTCATTAAACGGATCAACGATTACGATTGTCGAGGATGCGCACGTGGACGCCGATGATTGCATTCTGGAAACCGACCTTGGCTCCGCAAACTTCAGCATCGATGCCCAACTAAAGGAGATCGAGCAAGGCTTCTTTGATTTGCTCGCACACAGGCCAACAGTCAAGTGAACAACACCGGACCTCTTGCACCCTATTTTGAACGGCTTGATCGAGGGTCTACCCTTCGGTGGCGGGGCCGGGTATTGCAGGTTGTCGGCAACCTGGTCGAGTCAGAAGGGCCATTCTGTTCGATTGGCGAGTCCTGCGAGATCACCAACGCAAAAGGCAAAAAGTACTCCGGCCAGGTGGTGGGCTTTCGCGGATCGACCATGCTTTCAATGGCAGTTGAAAATCCCCAGGGAATTCGCTTTGGAGATCGGATTGTTGCGTGGGGCACTCGACCGTCCATCCGTGTCGGATCCGATATGCTTGGCCGCGTCATCGACGCAACGGGCGTTCCGCTGGACTCCAAGGGTGAATACCGCGGGGAGCGCACGGTGTGGGTGGATGGATCGGCCCCCTTGCCGCTTGACCGGGTTCCGATTCGCGAGCCGCTTGGATGTGGAATCAAGGCTCTTGATGCTTTTGTTACGTGCGGCCGCGGGCAACGCATCGGGATTTTTGGCGGTAGCGGCGTGGGTAAGAGCACCTTGCTGGGCATGATGGCCCGGGGAACCAGTGCCGACATGACGGTGCTGGCGCTTGTTGGTGAGCGCGGCCGCGAGGTTGGAGAGTTCCTTGAGGTGATTGGCGATGAGGGCCGGAAACGCTGTGTCGTGGTTGTTTCAACTTCTGACCAGTCGCCGCTCCTGAGATTGCGG
The DNA here is from genome assembly GCA_964614635.1 of uncultured Occallatibacter sp. Taxonomy (GTDB): domain Bacteria; phylum Acidobacteriota; class Terriglobia; order Terriglobales; family Acidobacteriaceae; genus Telmatobacter. Next base: position 61,639 of record CAZTLV010000013.1, on the reverse strand, counting down.
GCGGCATTGGCGTCAACGGCCATCGCTGAGTACTTTGCCAGCAAAGGGAAAAATGTACTTCTCGTAGTCGACTCGTTGACTCGATTTGCGATGGCGCAACGCGAAATTGGCCTGGCAGCAGGCGAACCACCAACGGCAAAAGGCTACACGCCGTCCGTACTGAACATGCTGGCGCGGCTTGTAGAACGCGCGGGGTGCTTCAAGAGCGGGAGCATCACTGCCTTCTACACGGTTCTGATGGAAGGCGACGATCAACAAGATCCGGTGGCGGATACGGTGCGTTCATTGCTCGATGGTCACGTCATCCTCGACAGAAACCTGGCGATGAAAAATCACTATCCGCCGATTTCAGTGCTCGAAAGCCTGAGCAGACTTATGCCAAATATAACTTCAGAGCAACATATGCAAAAAGCCAAAGCGCTCAGATTGCTTTTGGCATCCTATGTCCGGTCTGAAGACTTGATTCGAATTGGGGCTTATCAAAAGGGAGCGGATCCAACACTCGACCGGGCAGTCGAAATTCTTCCGCAGCTCAATGCATTTCTCCACCAGCGCCCCGAAAACATTGTTGCATTTCCATCGGTTGTCCAATCTTTTCTTGAGGTAACTAGTTAAAATGGCGTTTCATTTTTCACTTGGTTCAGTGCTCCAGGTTCGCGGAATTCTGGAAGAGCAGGAAGAACGCATGCTCCAAAAGATTCAAGCGGAGATTGTGCAGGCCAAAGAAGCAATCGAGCGCATCGACGCAGAGATTGCCGGGTCAGAGGCATTGCGCCGGAACAACGTCTTCAAGCCGTTTCTGGGGCGCAATATTCATGCTGCATATGGAGAGATGCAGGAACTCAAGCAAATCAAAAAGGATATCGAAGAGAGGATCACGAAACTCGAACAGCTGAAGGAAAGACAGCTCAAGGTCTACGAGGCAGCGAGGCGCGACCGCGAGATGCTTACCGATATGAAAGAAGTGAAGCGCAATGCCTATGAAAGTGAGCAGGCACGCAGCGAACAGAAAAGACTAGATGATAACTTCATCGCCAGGCGGGGGCGGGTTTGACGGTTGCACTTAAAGCAAAAAGAGTTATAACTAAAAAGTTATCTGAATAGAGCACGAAATTACCGGCAGGCTCACGGCCACTCACTTATAAGTTCCGGGCTGGGGTTAAACGACAGCAACTTATAAGACTGCTTGCAGATAGATTCTGCTTGGTGAACCTGCTCCAGGTTCGGTGGGATATCGCCATGCTAGCCAAATCACCCATCCGAGTCTTCGGCCTGGAAAGAAATGCAAGGGTATCCAGCCCACTGGCGGCACCGGTTGTCTCTCTGATTTGAAAAGCCCCGCTTGCAACAACCGGGCAGCCTTTGCCTACAAGGCATCCGGCAAATCTTGCCTGCTTTGCCCAGCGGGGTTTTTCGCGAAGAGGTCCTCGCCGGTAAATCATTGATTCGACACAGAGAATGGCGGGTTGAGATTGGTTCGAAGCGGGCTTAGATTGGTCCATTAAGTGCCATATAGAGTCCGTGATCATGAGAGCCAATCTCGCACAGGCCACCTTGACGCCCGGGTCTCTTCGCGCTTCGACGGTTCCGCAATCCCTCGATCAAATCTTTCCGGGATTCAGCGAATCGCTGGCAGCCGCCTCAAAGGCCTCCTCTCAGGCCGACAGTTCGACCGAGAGCGACAGCAAGCCTGTGCGCCGGCAAAAGGCGAATTCTGGGGATGGCAGCGACGCAGGTGCTTCTGACAGCTCGGCAGCCTCGACACCAGCTCTCGCTCAGATTCCGATTCCAGCAGTCCCGACGATTCCAGTGCAGCCGAACGTGCAAGTACAGAATGTGACTTTGGACCCCCCAAGCGCTTCGCCAACACAGGCCACATTCGGGTTGACCGGGGCAGACTCGGCTTCAGCACAGATCGCAGGCGATCAAGCGGCGAGCGCTTCAACGTCGGTCGGCTCCTCACAGACCGCGCCAGTTGTGACAGCACCATTTTCCAGTTCAGTTTTCACCGGGGATGCAAACCGGATCCAGGGTGGCGGCGATTCATCGCAGACCACCACGACTTTGCAGTCTGACAAGAGCCAAAGCGCAGGAAATCAAATCACGACCATCCCGATGAACGGCGATCAGGCGACAAGTAAACCTCAGACCACTGGTTCAGATCAGGCTCGGCCCTCCGATCAGAATGCAATTGTGAATGTCGATCCCGGTAAGCTGGACAACGCGATTGCAACGACGGCGGGCAGCCAGGATTCGAGCACGAAGCCGGAACTCTCTTCCAGCCATTTGACTGGCGTGGCAACCCAAGCTTCTTCCAGTGACGTAAAAGGCACGACGCCGAAAGTCTCCTCGAGCGTTTTGACAGACGCAAAGCCGAAAGCCTCCTCTAGTGATTTGACCAACGGGAAGCCGGTGACCTCCGCCAGTGACGTGTCCGGCGCGGTGCAGGCTTCAGCCACTGCTCCGAACAAAGATCAAAGCTCAACCTCAGATCAGGGCGCATCAGCGCCGAATGCCTCAGAGGGATCGCTCATCAAAGCAAGCCTGGACGCAATCTTGAGTGGAGCGGCAAACGCCGCGCAGAGCGCGATCTCGAACGCCATCCCGAATGCGGTTTCGAAGGCTCCTTTAAATGTCGAGCCAGTGCCGGCATTTCGGGCCGAGTTGAGCACCGTTGCGAAGGGCGTTGTGGCTTCAGGAACTACCCAAACTTCTTCAGGGCAGAGCGTCACTTCTTCTACCGGCTCAGCTTATGGTGCAATTCAACAGGACTCGACCATCCCAAGTGCGACGGTTACCGGCGCTTTCGTGCCGAACTGGCTGGTAAGCGGTCTCCGGGCAGCGAGTCAATCTGCGCAGTCAAGTCAAAGCGGAGTGCAGGCGACAAAGCCATCCGACACAACGGGTGCGAGCAATCAGCCGGGGACCGGCGATTCCGCAAATCTGAAGACACACGCATCGTCGGCTGATCAGACAATGCCGCAGGGAGTCGCGCAGACGGCACCGATCCCCACGGGCAGCCTGGTCCCCAATGTTTCACAAGGCCAGGCCGCGGTGTTGTCACAAACAACAGTTGCGAACGCGGTGGTTGCCACGACACCTGGAACGCAGAACCCAATCGCTGCCCAGTCGGTTCAAGGTTCGGGCCCTCTTGCAGTGTCCCCCGAACACATTGCAAAGGCGCAGATGCAGGGCGTTGTAGATTCGACGGCCGCATCGCAGACTCTTCCGGTCATCAACTCCGCGCGACTGATCCAGAGCATGGGCCAGACGGAGATGCGGGTAGGCATGCGGTCCAGCGAGTTTGGAAGCATCTCGATCAGCACCTCTGCGACCCGTGATCTGATCTCGGCACAAATCTCGGTTGATCACGGGGAGTTGGCCAAAACGCTTGCAGCTCATCTGCCTGAAATGCAAGCCAGGTTGGGCAGCAATCAGGCAATGGACGTGCGCATCGACATGAACGGGACAGCAACTGGAACCGGGACCGGGCAGGGAGCCGGAACATTCAGCAACATGCAAAACAGTTCATCGGACAATTCGCAAGGCAACAGGCAGCAAGGCGGCAATACGGCATCAACCGATTCAGGGAACGGCACTTTTCAGCGTGAGTTCGTACCTGCCGTGGCGGCGCCAATCGCGGGAGACAGCATGCTGAGCTCCCGTCTTGATATCCGGGTTTAGCACGAATTCTGAGCAACAGAGATTCTGAGGAGGATTGATCATGCACATGGTTTCAGCAAACTATACCGTACCAACGATTCTCAACGCGCTGCAGCCAGCGGCCAACACGGTAAGGTCGGTACTGGCAAACGCCACCACAGGCAGCACCACGGGAACAACCGGCACATCGTCAAGCAGCAACTCGAGCACCAGCACTGCGGCCGGCCTGGGATCAACGTTTCTGAGCTTGCTGGCGCAGGAGTTGCAGAACCAGGATCCCACGGCTCCTGTCGATCCAACACAAATGGTTGGGCAGATGATTTCGCTGAACCAGCTGCAGCAGCTCATCGATATCAATCAGTTCTTCACTTCGACGACCACTGCATCGGGAGCGACGCCATCGACTTCGACCCAGCCAACGGGAGCAACTCCGAGCAATACGGCGCTCACCGCGGCAAACAGCATCTCCGGCGCCCTTGCGCCTGCGGCGAACGGAACTTCTGTGGGCCAGTTGCCATTCGACCCGAATACGATGATGCCCCTCGGCTACGGAAATTCCGCCGCCCTGGCGGCCTCACTTAACTCTGCACTCAACCCGGCAACCATGGGCATGTCCGGCTCTGGCAACAATTCATTAGGAGGAAGGTAATGGGATCTTTTGCGACACCACTTTCTGGACTTACTGCGGCCCAAGAGCAGTTGCAAGCCGTTTCGAATAACCTGGCCAACATCGATACCGATGGCTTCAAGGATCAGACATTAACCTTCAGCGATATCTTCTCCCAGACCGGTGCAACAAATGGCAGCGGCAATCCGCTTCAGATCGGTTCGGGCGTGACGGTTTCCTCCACGGATTCCAACTTTACCGAGGGGAACATGAATGCGACAGGCACGCCTTCGAATATGGCATTGTCTGGAAACGGGTTTTTTGTCACGCAAAACGCGATTGGCCTGCCGGATTACACGCGGACAGGCGACTTTACCACCAACAACGCGGGGCAACTGGTGACTCCCAACGGCGAGTTACTGCTTGGATATCCGGCAGTGGGCGGTGTTGTCAACGTATCGGCGTCGTTGCAACCGTTGCAGGTGGGGAGCCTTACAAGTCCCGCAGTGGCAAGTACCACGATTGGAGTTACGGCGAATCTCAACTCATCGTCGGCCATCGGTGCCACAGCCAGCAGCTCGTTGTCGGTGTATGACTCGCTGGGATCGGCGCACTCGCTTTCAGTGAATTACACTAAGACCGCGGCCAATACCTGGACCTACACAGTGACCATACCGTCCGCTGATCTCACTGGAGGTGTCGGCACCACTACAACCATTGGGTCAGGCACTCTGAATTTCAACCCGGCCGGTATCCTGAGCTCGATTACAAACGTGGTCCCAATCAGCATTCCCGCTCTTGCTGACGGTGCTGCTTCACCGTTGAATCTGACCGGGCCTTTTGGGCCGGCCACCAACCCGACGATTACCCAGACTGCGGCACCCAGCGCAACCAATGCCACCACAACGGATGGTTTCGCCAGCGGAACGCTCACCAGCTATACCGTGCAGCAGGACGGCACCATCGAAGGCACCTTCTCGAGCGGAAACACCCTGGCCCTGGGACAGGTGGCCGTGGCCTCCTTTGCGAATGTCCAGGGGCTTGCCAGCGTAGGCAACAATAACTTCCAACCGACCTCTTCGTCCGGTGCGGCGGTCATCGGGTTGGCGGGGACCGGCGGGCGCGGAACAATTGTCGGTGGATCGGTTGAGCAATCGAACGTGAACATCGCAACGGAATTTGCAAAACTGATCGTCGCGCAGCAGGCCTACTCGGCAAATGCCAAGTCGGTTACCGCATTCAACCAGGTGTCTCAAGCAACCTTGGCCATGCTTCAGTAAGCGATCGGATTACGATTCTTAGTGTTGCATTAGCAACCTGCCGCTCGATGAATGAATCGAGCGGCAGGGGGCAGTTTTTAAGAATGCTTCTCATCGCTGCCTCACGATTTGGAGGCGCTCTCGCGTTCCCATGGATTGGAACGCGAAGGAGCCCCTGTCTCTTCAAGAACCTTTCTCCTTATTTAACAACGACATAACTCAATTATTGTGTCTCTGCGGGCTCATTCCACTCTTCAGATTCTGAAACGGTCCCTCGATTGCATCAAGAGCAATCGACAGGCGCATTCGCGTGTCGGGGAACAAAGGCCTACAACCCAAAAAGTATGAAGCAAATATCTTGCGCGAAGGCATGCTATGAAAGCTGGACAGCCATTGAAGAGGGTTAAATGAACACAGCCACGAACGCTGCGAAGGCGATGCTGGATGTGGAATCGGCGAAGGGTCCGCAACTTGTTGAAAGAGTACAAGAGCGCGATCCGAGCGAAGTTTTGCCATGGCTGCCCTGCACGCTTGCGCTTGACATTCCGGTAGTGAGATTTACGGTTGGTGACCTGTTACGCCTCACAAATGGGTCCATAGTCGAGACCGCATTCCACCAAAGCAGCGATCTTCCGCTGCGGGTAAATGGACAACTTGTAGGATGGACAGAATTTGAGGTCGTCGGCGAACGACTTGCCGTCAGACTAACGGACCTATCATGAAAAGCGAACATCTCATCAACTGGGGGATTCTCAATGCCTATCTGGAACCGAATGCCGGCGATGGCCTGCATGAGGTGAGAACCATGGGTCCGAACGCATCGATTCCTCGACGGAGTCCGGCGTTTGCGGTCCCAACAGCATATGCAGGGGCAATTTCGCGCACAGTTACGAACGCAACAGGGCTACTCTCCAGCGCCTGGCAGTGGATTCAGGCGCACCAGGCAAACCGCTCCAATACCAAGCGGCTGCAGGTTGCCACCACCGTCTCGCTGGGTGAAAAGCGATTCGTGGCCGTGATCGAGATCGATGGACAACAGTTTCTAGTCGGAGGCGGAGCTACGAACGTGGCCCTGCTTGCCCAACTGGATTCGGGAGGATCGTTCAGCACCCTGCTCAGGGACTCCTTAGCTGCTCCCCTAAGTCCTGCACCGATCGATCAGCCAACCAACAGAACCAGAAAGAGCATCGCCAAGCCTTCAGTCAAGCGGATGGGGACCTTGGCGTGACAAGTCGCTTGACAATCCAGACAGTGTTTTGCCTTGCTCTGTCGCTGGGGGCAACCTCGGCGACAGCGCTACCTGTGCCAATGGGGGCGGGTTCAGGCATGAGGCACTTGCTGGATGTCAGGAGCCTTGCTCCGTCAATCATTGCCGCATTGCCATCGGATCCGCCGTCGGCGCCGGCCAATCCAAACGAAATACGGATCACGGGATTGGGCGGTGGGTCGGCGCAATGGACCATCGTTGTTCTGCTGACGTTTTTAACTCTGATCCCTTCGATCCTTATCTGCATGACGCCGTTTGCGCGGCTGCTGATCGTATTTCACTTTCTGCGCCAGGCGCTTGGTCTTCAGACCACGCCATCCAACCAGACCCTGGTTGGCTTATCGGCAATCATGACTTTCTTTCTGATGCAGCCGATCGGCACAGCCATCTATCAAAACTCGGTGGTCCCGCTGCAAGCAGGAAAGATTACCGCGCTTGATGCGCTGGAGCGGGGAGCCACCCCGATGCGCCAGTTCATGTCGCACTACGTGCGCGAAAAAGATGTTGCACTCTTTCTGGAAATTGCCAAGGAACCCCGGCCGGCCAACGTGAACGATGTCTCGTTCCGCGTGCTGTTGCCGGCATACATTCTGTCTGAGCTAAAGGCCGGCTTCCAAATTGGCGCGGTTCTGTTTCTCCCATTTCTGGTGGTCGACATGGTTGTCGCGTCGATCACTACTTCAGTCGGCATGATGCAATTGCCACCTGTGGTTATCTCCACTCCACTTAAGCTTCTGCTGTTTCTGATGGTGGATGGCTGGCATCTGCTCATAGGCGCTCTGATGAGGAGCTTTAACTAATGGGCATAGATGAAGTAGTAATGCTGGCGCGCTTGATGCTTGAGGAGGTTGTGCTGTTGACGGCGCCCATTCTGATCTGTGCCATCGTGGTGAGCTTGACTGTGAACATCATCCAGGTGCTGACCTCGCTTCAGGACCAGACGTTGTCGCATGTACCCCGCTTGCTGGTTACGGGCGGAGCTATCTTCTTCCTGATGCCGTGGATGTGGCGGCACCTGGCTCAGTACACGATCAACATTTTCAGTGACTTTCACAAGGTTCTCCAGTAATGAACATTTCCCTGATCCATGTCTTCGGAGCACTGTTGACAATTGGCGTAAGGCTGACCGGCATCATGCTGTTCGCACCCTTTTTTGGAAGCGTGGCGATCCCGGCGCGGGTGAAGGCGCCCCTGGTGATGGCGGTGACGGCATTTCTGTATCCGATGATTTCGCCAAAGATTCCGCCATTGAGCATCAGCCAGTGGCCCATGATGATCTTCAGCGAAATGTTGATTGGAGTTGCCCTCGGCGTGGTAACGAACATGGTGTTCGACGGCGTACAAATGGCCGGCCAGGTACTCAGCGTGCAAATGGGATACTCGCTCGTAAATATTCTGGATCCGCAGACCCAGGTGGAGTCTACGGTGGTAGCGACATTCCACCAGATGATTGCGCTGCTGATCTTTCTGCGGTTGAATGTTCACTTCTGGATTTTGCGCGCATTGGCGCGCAGCTTCGATTTTCTTCCTCCAGCGTCCGGGCACTTTGGGTCTTCATTTGTATTGGCTGTACTTCACGCGGGAGCAAGCGTCTTCTCGATTGGGATACAGATTGCAGCTCCGGTGCTCGCTGCCACACTCCTGGCCGACATAGCGCTCGGCCTCTTAGGAAAGGCTTCGCCGCAACTTCCATTGATGCTTCTTGGCCCCGCGGTAAAAAGCATTCTCGGGCTAGTGGTTTTGATATCGACGCTAACGTACTGGCCGAGCCTGTTCGAACATATGTTTCGCGCTTCAATGGACCAGGCCGATCAACTTCTTCATCTAGCTCAATAGCAACTCGCGCCACAGGGATATATGGCTGACAGTAGCAAAACAGAACAGGCAACGCCGAAACGGCGAAACAAGGCCCGGGAGATGGGCCAGGTCGCCCGCTCGCGCGATTTGCCCGGTGTTTTTGCTCTTGCCGCTGTGGCTGGTGGGTTGACCTTGATGGCTCCGGCGGCGGCAACACACTGGACCACTCTCTACCGGAACATCCTTTATTCGGCGGCGTCGGGGAACATCGACACCAATGGACCGGCGTTGTTCTGGAGCGCGGTTGAAGTGATGCGCTGGATTGTTCCAATTCTGCTCGCCGCGATGACGCTATCGTTGCTTACCGGGTTGGCGCAGGGTGGATTCAACATTGCGCCCGAAGCGCTCAGCTTGAAATTCGAACGATTCAATCCTGCAACCCGGCTGGGCCAGATTTTTTCGCCGGTGGGACTCAGCAACCTGCTTAAATCGCTGCTGCCTTTCGGGGCCATTCTCTGGATTACCGTGAACGCGTTGCGAACGCATTGGGTGTCGATTGCTGGAGCTTCCGGCCTCGGATTACGCCCGTTTTCCACCTTTGTCGGGTCGATGATTCTGGAAGTGACATGGAAGTCGGGGCTGGTTTTGATGGCCTGGTCTGTTGTCGACTATGTGCTGGTTTTGAGAAAGATGGAGACCGACATGAAGATGACGAAGCAGGAAGTTCGCGAAGAATACAAGGAAACCGACGGAAACCCGGTCATCAAGTCAAGAATTCGTCAACTGCAACGGGCGATGCGGAAGAAGCAATCGCTGAAGGCAGCCGCAACGGCCACCGTGATCGTGACAAATCCAACGCACTTTGCAGTCGCTCTTCGCTATGAGCCTGAAATGATAGCGCCGGTTGTGGTTGCCAAAGGAAAGAACCTGCTCGCCGAGAAGATTAAACAACTGGCGCGAGACAACGGAATCATGCTGGTTGAAAACAAGCCGCTTGCGCAAGCTCTCTACAAGAGCGTTGAAGTCGGCGACTCGATTCCCGCCAAACTGTACCAGGCGGTCGCGGAGATTCTGGCAATGGTCTTCCGCGCACAAGCTGAACTGCGGCGAAATGATGCAGAGCGGCGCTCAAGAAATGCTTCCGGCCAGAAGGTTGACACCGGGCCCGGTTCATCCATTACACGGCAAGGAGTTACGCCATGATCGCGACAATCGGAGCTCTTCTTAGAAAATCCGGGGACTGGATAGCACCTATCGCTGCTGTAGCGATGGTGTTTGTGATGCTTGTTCCGTTGCCAAGCTTCATTCTCGACCTGCTGCTGACCATCAGCATTACGGCGTCGATCCTTGTTCTCTTGACGGCAATCCAGATTCTTCGCCCGGTCCAGTTCTCGGTGTTTCCGAGCCTGCTGCTGTTGCTTACGCTTTTAAGGCTCTCGCTTGACCTGGCCAGCTCACGCCGCATCCTGCTTCATGGCAATGAAGGCACATCAGCCGCCGGCAAAGTTATCGAAGCATTTGGACAGTTTGTAGTCGGCGGAAACTACATTGTGGGCTTCGTTCTGTTTCTGGCATTGATCGCGATTCAGTTTCTTGTGATCACCCACGGTGCGGTGCGAACGGCAGAAGTCACGGCGCGTTTCACACTCGATGCGATGCCCGGCAAGCAGATGGCGATCGATGCGGACCTGAACGCAGGCCTGATCAACGAACAGCAAGCCCGCGCGCGTCGCGAACGAATTGCGCGTGAAGCCGAGTTCTGCGGCGCAATGGATGGCGCAGCCCGATTCAGTCAACGGGATTCTTTGGCGACCATTCTAATTATGGCCATCAATATCATTGCCGGCTTCCTGATCGGCGTGTTTCAGCAAGGGGTGCCGTTTCAAGAGGCGCTGAAGACATACACGATTCTGACGGTTGGCGACGGGCTTGTGACGATTCTGCCTTCGCTGCTCGTTTCAGTGGCGGGCGGCATCGTGGTTACGCGCGCGGCGTCGAAGGAATCGTTGGGCGTCAACGTCAGCAAACAGCTTTTGAGCAGTCCACGGTTGTTCTGGATTGCAGGCGGCGCGTTGGCTGCACTGGGTCTGATCCCCGGACTCCCCAAGTTTTCGTTCTTCAGCCTGGCCGCGATCCTGATGTTTACGGCGTGGAAGATGAAGCCGCAGATTCTGAAGGATGAAATCGACGAATTGGAGTCGCCAACAAAGAGCCCGGCACCCGGTGGAGCAGCGGTTGCGGTTGTCGATCCGATGGATGCTGTTCTGAAGCTTGACGAATTGATGCTTGAAGTCGGCATGGGCCTCGTACCTCTTGTGGACACCCAAAAAGGCGGGCAGCTGTTGTCTCGTGTGAAGTCGATGCGAAAAAACCTGGCCCAGCAGCTGGGCTTTCTCGTTCCGTCGATTCACATTACTGACAACCTGTCACTGCGGGAGCGGGAGTACGTGATCTACCTGCGGGGAGCGGAGATTGCGCGTTGGGAACTGCGCAGGGATTGCCTGCTGGCGATAAGCTCCAATGCAACCGCGGCAGATTTGCCCGGTCAGGACACGCGGGAACCTGCTTTCGATGTGCCGGCAAAGTGGATCACGCCCCAAACTCAGGGCCAGGCAATCGCCGCTGGATATGCGGTGGTCGATGCGACTTCTGTGTTGGCCGCGCACCTGGCTGAGGTCATCAAGCAGCATGCCAACGAGCTTTTGTCGCGGCAAGAGACGAAGCGGCTGATCGACCGGCTGAACGAATCGCATCCGAAGCTCGCCGACGAACTGATTCCGAAGCTGATGAGCCTTGGAGAGGTGCAAAAAGTACTTCAACAGCTTTTACGTGAACAGGTGTCGATCCGCGACCTGGGAACGATTCTGGAGACGCTCATCGAGACAGCTTCATTTAACAAAAACCCGATTGCGCTGGTTGAAGCTGTTCGCCACGCCCTTGGGCGTGCCCTGATTCGTCCATTGTTGAACGACCAGGGAGAGCTCAAAGTGGTCACTTTGGATACGGCGATTGAAGATGAATGTTTGCGCGGCTCGAATCTGCAGCAAAACCAGGCAAATTCGACACCGCAGCAGGTTGGCCTGGCGCGCCGGGTCCTTGATGGCCTGCGGACAGATTTTGGCAAGGAGATCAGCACAGCGCCGCCGGTCCTGCTCTGTTCATCTCCTGGGCGCTATTACTTGCGCCGCCTGTTGGAGCCATTCATTCCAAGAATTGTTGTGATATCTCCCGGGGAGATTCCGCCCATGACTCCGGTGCAATCTGTGGGAGTTCTTCGTTGATTCAGATTAGGGACGGATTAGAGGCAAGAGGAAAGAACGTCGTGAGGGGGTTTGGAACCATGATTGCAAGTGAAGTGGTTGAGCGTCTTGCGAGGGGAGTGACTGAATGACAACAGCGGAATTGGCATACCGTGCAAGCGGCGATGGCACGGATCAACGCAACGAGCTCGTGATGCGCGAACTGCCGCAGGTGTATTACGTGGCGGCGAGAATCCGCGAGCGGCTGCCGAAGCAGGTGGAGATGGAAGACCTGGTCCAGGCCGGCGTCATTGGTCTGCTTGAGGCCTGCGGGAACTACGACAGCGGAAAAGATGCTCAATTCTCGACTTTTGCGAAGTTCCGCATTCGCGGAGCCATTCTGGACAGCCTCCGCAAACTGGACTGGGGATCTCGGACGTTGCGCAGAAAAGGGCGGGAGATTGCTGCGTCCGTGGCGAAACTGGAATCCTCACTGGGGCGTGAGCCCCAGGAAGAGGAAATAGCGGGCGCCATGAACATGCGCCTGGACGAATTGCAGAGTACATTGACGCAGCTTGACGGGCTCTACCTGGTGGGTCAAGGCTCGAACCCCACCCATGATCACACCGACCCATACGATCTGATCGAGTCGGCTCCAAGCGACGGTGGCGACAATCCTTTTGAACTTTGTCTTGAAGGCGAAAGAAAGGCCAAGCTGGCTGAAGCGGTATCGAAACTTTCTGAGCGCGAGCAACTGATTCTTTCGTTGTATTACGAGCAAGAGTTGACCATGAAGGAAGTATCAAAGGTTGTAGGCATCGTGGTGTCGAGGGTTTCCCAAGTTCACGCTGCGGCAATGGTGAAACTGCGCGCCGCGCTGAGCGAACTGGATGAGAGCGCGGCAAAGCCTGAGACCAGGAAGACGCCTCAATCTTATGGTGGCAGGCAGGAATATCGCAGCGGATATGACCGGGGCTCCTATGGCGACTGATACCAAAAAGGCTGCCGCGGGCGCTGAGCAGCCGGCGAAGCCGCGAACAATTCACGCGTGCAATTTTCGTTATGCGGGTCGCCTGTCAAACGAGAATGCACGGGCATTGACTTCGCTGAATGAGAGATTCGCTACGAACGTTGCGACATCACTGGAGTTGCATTTGGGCACCTCGGTGCAGATGAAGCTGCTATCGCTGGAGCAAATGGCAATCCAGGATTATGTCCCGACCATCGCTCCGAGCAGTTACATCCTGCCATGCACGCCCAACATCATGGAGAGCACCGTGCTGCTTGAGATGGACATTTCGCTTGTTTCGCCCATCGTCGACCTGCTGCTTGGGGGAGAAGGAGCGGCGTCAGAGCAGGTGCGCGAGCTTACCGAAATTGATGAAGAGATCATGCAGAGTGTAAGCGCATTGATCATGCAGCAGATTGAAAGATCGTGGCGGTCATTGAACCTGAAGCTTACGCCCGGCCGCTGCACAAAGTCGGGAATGGTTCAGCAGATATTCCTGGCAAACGAAAAGCTTGTATTGCTGATGTTTGAAATGACGGTGTGCGGCGTTTCAAGTTCCTGTAATGTCCTGCTGCCCACATCCTTTGTGGGGTTCCTGTTAAGACACCTCAAGACGGCCCAGACCAAGAAGACTTCAAGCCTGCGGCCGACTCAAGGCCCTAGCCTTCGTGAGCGGATTCTCGACTGCGATTTCGTGGTGGCCGCGGATATTACGCAGATGCGCGTGCTTGTAAAGGACCTGCTTGATTTGAGGCCGGGAGTGGTGTTGAAGATGAAGGCGCCGGTGAGAAAACCGGGACGGCTTACGGTAGAGAACGTCGACATTTTTGAAGCGTTGCCGGTGCGCAACGGAACGCGGAAGGCCGCACAACTATCATCTCGCCTGCAGGATCCGGTTGCGGCAAAGGAGTGGTATGACGACGAACCAGCCAGTCGAAGCAAATCAACAAACCTTCTCGAGCGAGTTCTTTAACGCTCTTGCGGCGGCGATGTCAGAGGCGGGCGGATCGCCGTGGCTGATTGCTGCCGTGCCCGACGCGGAAGCGGCTCAGGACGGGACCGAGCCGGTGCGGTTCAACGTCGCGCTCGATGGCGGACTGAAAGGCGAATTTCTGCTTGAGTTTGAACGCCCGGAGGCGGCGAAGATCGCCACCACTGTGCTTCGCCAGGACAGCGAGGAATTTGGACCGGAGCATTCTGAAGCATTAATGGGCCTGGTCAAGGCGGGCGCCGAACGATTCAAAGCTGCGCTGGCCGCGGAACATGGCAGCGTCAGCGTTGCGGCAAGTCTGGATTCGCGGCCAATACCGAGCAGTGCGCAAGTCTTGCAATTCACTGCCGGCGACGACAAAAACAATCGTGTGTCGATGCGGATGCATTTGAGTTCGGAACTGGCAACAGCTCTGACGGTCCAAACACACAATGAAAAAGCGAGCGATGCCCTCGATAAGGCAAAAAAGGTTAGTGCCGGGATGACGAATGCAAACGGGGTAAACCTGGAAATGGTAATGGATGTTGAGCTCAACGTCACCTTGCGGTTTGGACAGCGCCAGTTGACACTGCGCGAAGTTCTTGACCTGACGAGCGGATCTGTCGTTGAGCTCGATCGTCAAGTGGACGAGCCAGTGGAGCTTCTGCTGGACGGCGTGTTGATCGCCAAAGGCGAAGCAGTTGTGGTCGACGGGAACTATGGTCTCCGCGTCACTGAGGTGAGCCAGCCGGTTTCCGCGTCAGTGCTGGCGCGACGGTAGGTCAAGAAGGCTTTGTAAAGAAGGGCCAGACACAAGAGAGGAAGAAATGAAACTGCTGGATTCCATTACGAAACCCTCATGGGTGGCGGGGTTCAAAGTCATCATATTCAGATGTCAGAAATGCGGCCGGTCGCTGGCGCTGGGTCGGTTGTCGGCTCGCAAGGCAGGAATCAAAATGCGCGATCGCTGGTTTTGCAGCTCGCGTTGCTTTACGGTAGCTGCCGAAGAAGATATAGCAGAACTCCTGAGGCGCGCACACGAACAGGCAGAGAATGTTTCGCGCATGCCGCTGGGGTTGAGCCTGGTGAGCCGCGGGCTTTTGACCAGCACGCAACTAAAAGATGTTGTCAATCAGCAGAAGGAGAAAGGTGGAGAGATCGGCGAGTTGCTGGTGCGCCTGGGCTCAGTGAGTGAGAGGCAGATTACAACTGTGCGTGCGACGCAATGGGGATGCCCGGTGTTTACCGTGCCAAAGCACGCGGTACAAACCGCAGTCGAGTTCCCGTTGGGCCTGATGAGTGCGTGCTCTGCCATTCCGCTTCACTACGTTGCCGCGACCAAGCTCTTGCTGGTTGGATTTGTTCAGAGTGTTGAATACGGTTTGCTCTATGCGATTGAGCAGATCACCGGATGCAAGACGCAACCCTGCTTTGTGACTCCCAGCGAATTTCAAGCCCAGCTTGAAAAGAAGGAGCACCAAGCAGCAGAGGTGGCTGAGGAGTCCCGCAAAGAAGTGAGGATCGAGGGCGTGCAATCCGCGGCCGAGATTGCACGGCTTCTCTGCAGCTATGGCATCGCGCTTGAAGCGGACGAAGCCGCGATTGTCAGGTGCAAGGACTACGTTTGGGCACGCCTCCGGTCTGGTCTTAAAGAAGTGGATTTACTGTTCAAAGCTTGTTAGGAGCTGCCTGGCGAACAGGGTTTGTTGCCTGCTGAAAGCAGAAAGGCAGGGCCGCACGGGCCCGCCGGATGGTTGTGGAAGTCGAATGAGTCCGGGTTGGAAATCGCCTTGAGAATCCGAGGTATGGTTTTCGCCCTTTCTCTGGTCTAACCGGCGTCGGCGCTCTTATGAAAAGTAAATGAGGACGTATAGCCATGACAAACGGCGTGCGCTAGCACAAATTCATGATGATGCGGTGTTAAAGCGCCGAATATGCACAGTTTTTCTTGGACAAATCTTCTTGCCTTGCCGATAGGAAACCAGCAGGGGTGGAAGAGTGCTCAGAGATATTTTGGACCCGGTGAATGAACGCAGTTGGCTTCCATCGTCAGTTTGGAGACAGCTCTGCTCACAGGAACAGAACAATCAGGCCCGCAAGAGGCCGGAGCTTCTGGATGAGATTCCAAGCATGTTG
Organism: uncultured Occallatibacter sp.; assembly: GCA_964614635.1. GTDB lineage: Bacteria > Acidobacteriota > Terriglobia > Terriglobales > Acidobacteriaceae > Telmatobacter. Next base: position 45,692 of record CAZTLV010000013.1, on the reverse strand, counting down.
TCGACGGTACTCGGTCTGAACATCCTGCTGCAAGAGCCAAGCATCGACTTGAAAAAAGTCTCCGAGCTTGTCCTGAACGACCTCGGTGCGACGATTCAAATTCTTCGACTCATCGCCAGAGAGCCTGATCTGACACCGGAACTCCCATGCCGCATGGGTGGCTGCCTGGCCAGCCTGGACGTGGATCAGTGGTTTCGCGCGATCTCTGCCCGAACCTTTCCCCGCGATCTGGAACATGTTGAGACGAGCGGCTTTTGGGAACACAGCCGGCTGGTGGGTCAATATGCACAGCTGGTGGCCGAATCCATGGGAGATATTTCTCCTGAGGATGCCTACCTGGTAGGGCTTCTGCATGGCGTCAGTTCCATTCCAAAAGTATTAGGGTGGACGAGCTACGGTTCCGGTGGCGAAGTCTCAGAAGCCATGCGCGCAATGGAAGGGACGCTTCCACCATTTGTGCTCGATGCGATTCACTCGATGACCGATTCAGCCAAATCGGCTCCCTGGAGATTTATCCTGACCGCAGCGCATGAGCTGGCGAGCGCCCGCATGGACTACGTTTGTGACAATGCGCCGAGCCTGGAATGCGATGGGCACGGGATCATCTCCGAAGAGACTTCAGTTTGTTAGAGGCGGCAATTCCTGCCTAAGTGGGCAAACTTAACCGGGCCTGCAGAGGTTGGGATCGCAACCCCCGTCTAATCCGCTTCTCATTCACCCCTCATACGTGGTGCTAACTCATATATAGATTGCTGTCTTTTGGCGTTGAAATAGTTAGACATACGAGATAAACCCAGTTCAGCATGAAGTGGCCATCGACGTGCATATTCTTTGCATGAGGCCAAACCATGAGTAGTGGATACTACGCAGCCAGCACCGCGCTGATGTCCCGCACGCAAGCACTCGACACAATTGCCAATAACCTGGCTAACGTGAGCACGGCCGGATTCCGGGCGAGCCACAACGTCTTCAGCTCTCATTTGGCCACCGCCGATGATGAGCAGCTTTCCACGCTGAATGAGGATGCGAACGACTATGGCATTCTGAGCGGCACACGACTCGACAGCACCCAGGGTGCGCTGGTACCCACGGGAAACGATCTCGACTTTGCGGTTCAGGGTGCAGGTTACTTTGAGGTGCAGGCAGCATCAGGTCCTGTTTACACCCGTGGCGGCAACTTTAAAGTTTCACCTCAAAAGCAGCTTGTCACGGCTGCAGGCGATCCGGTGCTGGGTGACAATGGCGGACCGATCACGGTTGTGGGTCAGCCAGTTTCAGTGAGCTCGGATGGAACAATTTCGGTTGGTGGCGCAATTTCAGGAAAGCTGAAGGTGGTGGAGTTTGCGCCTTCAGTGCAGGTACAGAGCGCCGGAGGAACGTATTACACGGCGCCAGCCGGCACTGCTGTGGCGTCTCCTGATTCAAAAGTGCGGCAGGGAATGCTGGAGAGCTCGAACGTAAACCCGATCACCAGTGTTGTTGAGTTGATCAATGCTCAGCGCGAAGTCGAATCCATGCGGCGCGCGCTCTCGATGTTTGGCACCGAGATGGACAAGACAGCGTCGCAGGATTTACCACGCGTAGGCTAGCCCAGTTTTGAAGGGGTAGCCCAGGAATTCCAAAAGGAGATTGCCATGTTTCGTGCTCTGTACACTGCGGCTAGCGGAATGACCGCGCAGCAGTTGAACCTTGATAACATCGCCAACAATCTTGCGAACTCGAGTACGACTGGATTTCAACAGCGCCAGGTCAACTTTACCGATTTGTTGTACCAAAACCAGATCATGCCCGGCGCGGCCGCAACCCAGCAGACGACAGTGGCGGCGGGTTTGCAGATTGGTCTTGGCACACGGCCCTCAGCAACGGAGATCATTCAGACACAGGGCGATTTCTCCACGACCGGCAACCCTCTCGACATGGCAATCCAGGGCGCCGGGTTCTTTCAGATTCTGATGCCCAATGGACAGACAGCTTACACGCGCGATGGTTCCTTCCATCCCGATGCGCAGGGAACGCTGGTGACCGCAGATGGCAACCCGTTGCAGCCGGCGATCACCATTCCCGCGGACGCAGTCAGTGTCACTATCGGCAGTGACGGAACCGTCAGCGTGACTCAGCCCGGACAGACAGCCGCAACGCAGGTGGGCACCATCCAGACGGCATTGTTCGTCAATCCAGGCGGCCTCAACAGCGTTGGCAACAATATCTACTTGCCGACGACAGCGTCTGGCGAGCCGGTGGTTGGAACCCCGGGCGGCGCAGATGGATTGGGAACTCTACAGCAGGGCATGCTGGAACAGTCAAACGTAAGCGTGGTCAACCAATTCGTAGCAATGATCCTGGCACAGCGGTCCTACGAATCGAATTCCCGCGTGGTAAAGGCAGCGGATGAAATGCTGCAGCAGCTTAATCAGCTAGCTCAGTAAGAGTTCGGCACGTGCAATAAGGATGCGGGAAGCGAGGACTTATGACGGGAAGATGGATCGCTGGATTCGTGGTGACAGTTCTGGGGCTGACCGGTTCAGGGCAGTGCCAGGAGCACTATGCGATCACAGCCCGTCAAGTCGCGATTGCTTTGTCAGCGAAAGGGACTTTGATTTCTGAGAAGCAGGTTTCACTGCTTGCCAAAGTTGTGGCGACCGAGCCGAATCCTGCTCTTGACGTGCTTTCAGTTGAACCAATGGACAACAGTGATCTGGGGCCACAAAGTGAGACACGCTCACAGGTCAAGATTGGCTGTCATGTATCCGGCGCTTGCATACCTTTTTACGCGCTCGTTGGCTCACCCAAAAAGACCGCCGCGAACGGGCCCGGCGCGTCAGGAACCTCGACACCATCTGCAATCGCTGGTCTCAAGGCGAATCATGCAATCACCATGAAAGTTGGAGCACACGCCACGCTGGTGATGGATGATGGACGGTCACATATCGAGGTTTCAGTTGTAAGTCTCCAAAGCGGCGCTGCCGGCCACTTGATTCGCGTTGCGAGCTCTGACCGCAAGCAGATTTATATCGGCGAAGTGATGAGTCCAAACCTGCTAAGAAGGAGCTATTAAGATGCTTTTCGCGCGGATGTCTTTCGGAAAAGCCGCTGCTCTCGTACTTCTCTGTGCCTCGACAACTGTGGCGTTCGGTGCAAACCCCTTGAAGAATAAGAAGGACACTCCAGAGAAACTTCGGGCGGATTATATTACTCGCTTGCAACAGCGGTACGTCGCCGCAGACGATGAGCGGACTGTAGGCAGTCTATGGTCAGCACAAAGTACATTGGGAGACTTCTCCGTTGACTACAAGGCCACGCATCTCAACGACACGATTACGATCCAGGTTGCCGTTCAGACCACGGCTGCGCAATCCGGCACTGTTGACAGTGAAAGATCCTTTACTACCACCTCAGCCATTACTGGTGTGATGGGCAAGACTCCGAATGCAACGAATCCTTTGCTGGCGGCGAATTCGTCATCGGCGCTCAAGGGCCAGGGATCAACGGCATCCAATACGCTCTTCCAAACCAGCCTGACGGGCCAGGTGGTTGCGGTGCTGCCCAACGGAAACCTCGTTGTGGAAGCCGAGCGGCAGATTTTCATGAACAACCAGCATGAGAATGTGGTTGTCCGGGGAATGATACGGCCGGGCGACATCGGCCCGAATAATACGGTTCCCTCGACGGCGTTGAGCAATCTTGAGATTGAAATGAAGGGCAAAGGAATCATCTCGGACGGGGTGCGTCCTCCGAACTTCCTTACGAGGGCGATCCTATGGCTGCTGAACTTTTAAACGGAGTGTTGAACGTGGTGAAGCGTCCTTTCGGCAGTAAGTTCGCGATTCGACTCGCTGTGCTCGTGGGCATCTGGCTCTTCAGCGCACTTGGCCTTTCTGCATCCGATGTTGACCGGAAGGTGATGATTCGAGATATCACCGCAATTCAAGGCGTACGCGATAACCAGTTAGTCGGCTATGGGCTCGTGATTGGATTAAGTCGCACAGGTGATACCCAGCAGACATTCTTCACTGTTCAGACCCTGGCAAACTCCCTGGAGCGGATGGGCGTACAGATCTCTCCCGGCGTGGTAGTGGTGAAGAATGTGGCAGCGGTATTTGTCACCGCGTCCTTGCCGCCGTTTGCGCGGCCCGGAATGAAGATCGATGTAACGGTGTCATCGGTGGGCGATGCCAAGAGCATTCAAGGCGGCGTGCTGCTGATGACAGCCCTGCGGGCGGCCAATGGAGAGGTTTACGCAGAAGCCCAAGGCCCATTGGTGATTGGAGGCTACTCTGAAGGCGCTGCGGGAAACGTGCGCAACGTGAACCATTTGACTGTGGGCAGGATCTCAGAAGGCGGAGTGGTGGAGCGCGATGCGGCCGTTGATCTGACCCGCTTCAAGACGCTCTCCCTTCTGCTTTTGAATTCAGACTTTACCGCGGCCCGGGATATTGCAGACACGATCAACAAGGAGTTTGGCAAGCCCATCGCCACGGCCATCGACAGCCGCCGCATTGACGTGAACGTTGCTGAAAGCGGCTCACCTTCAGTGCCGGTTCTGATTGCTCGAGTGCAGAATCTCTCAATCAACTTCCGATCTCCGGCCAAGGTTGTGGTGAATGAACGCACCGGCACTATCGTGATGGGCGGGACGGTGAGGCTGTCGCCTGTGTCAGTGATTCATGGAAGTTTGACCATCGACGTGCAGACAACCAATGTGGTCGCCCAGCCGACTCCGTTTTCCGGCGGAAAGCCGGAGACGGTCACTGAGACAAAGCTGACGGTAAACGACGCTCCAGCGCAATCGATCCAGTTGGAAGAGGGGGCGAACGTGGACGAGTTGATCAAGGGTTTGCACGCCATTGGCGCAACCTCACACGACATTATTTCGATTCTTCAGGCAATCAAGGCCGCCGGTGGGCTTGAGGCCGATCTGGAGGTCATCTAATGTCGAGTCCCTCAACGCTTGGCGGATTGGCCGGGGCCGTGTCGAGCCCTCTGACTTCGGCAGCGGATTTGCTCATCAGTCAGAGCTCGTCGTCCAAGGAGAACCAAAAAATTGAAAAGTCTGCTAAAGATTTTGAATCGATATTGTTAGGAAGTTGGCTGCAGCAGGCGGAAGAGAGTTTTGGTTCCCTGCCTGGCGCGGAGGACGAAGACGATATGGATTCAGGCAAGGAACAGTTTCAGGGCATTGCAATGCAGTCGCTTGGATCATCGTTGACGGCTTCAGGGGGAATCGGGATTGCCAGCATGATCGCAAAGCAGCTTCACAAGGCAGAAGATGCGCGGGTAGCATCAGCGGCGCTGGCTCATCCCGACGCCGTGAAATAAGGGGCTGAAAAAGAGGGGAAGTACCTGTTTATAGCGGTCTTGGCGGGCAGATTGAAATTTTTGCCGCAAAGCGCCGATAGCTGTACCGTTGAGACAGGAGAAGTTGCAATGAAGATTGAAGTGAACAACCCGGCGGTGAATCAGCTGCCAGTCGACCGGGGGCCGAAGCAGGTTGCAAACGGAAGTGTAGTTGGTACTCAAGGTGCCACCGAAGACCGGACCACACTCGTGAGCGACAGCTATTCGGTCCAATCTTTGACCAGTCAGGCCTTGAGTTCCCCCGAGGTCCGTCAGGCCAAGGTGGACGCTCTTCGCCAATCTGTCAGCGGCGGTGAGTACCAGGTTGATCCGACGAAGATTGCCGGCGCCATAATCGACCATGGTGACGCATAGATGACCGATGATGCAGAGTGCGAGGCGTCGCCGGCCCAGTGATGGAAGGCTAGTAAAGGGCATGCAAATGAACCAAACGGCACCTCCGACGCGCGACCAGATCGCCGCTACGTACCTGCAGCAGCTGCAGGCACTGGCTGGCGAGATTTCTGTTGCCATGGATGCCATTTCAGGCAATGCCCTGCCCAAACTGCAGGAAAGCATCGCGAAACAGGAAATGATCTGTGCGAGCCTGGCTACAACGACAAAGGCAGTTTGTGAAGGGATTGGATCCCCGGAGCGAGCCTCGTTTCCCGGCATCGACACAACGGTTGAACGAAGGATCCAGTCGACTCGGAAGGCAATTCTCGACCTCAATTTGCAGTATGCCGCGCTGCTGAAGCACTCCGGCAGGACTATTGCTCTGCTCACTTCACTGTGCAGAAGCCATACAGAACAATTCCAGGAGGCTCACGGGCCCAGGTTGAAGTATCAGACCTGGTCCTGCGAGATGTAATTCATGGCCTCACTCAGCACTTCATTGTCGATGGCTGTTCAATCGCTGGAGGCTGCCTCAGGATCTCTGCAGGCAACCAACAACAATATTGCCAACGCGAACACGCCCGGATACACCCGCAAGGTGGCTGTCCTCAACGAAGCGGCGCCAGTTTCCGAAGGGAACTTCAGCGCCGGCAACGGCGTGGTGCTGACGGGTTATCAGAGTGTGCGCGACGAGCTGGTTCAAAACCAGATTCAGCAGGAGACCCAGGCACAGGGTGGCGCGAACGCTCAACTGACATCCCTGAACGAGATTCAGCCTACGTTTACCACCTCGACCAATGACATCGGCACTGAGATGTCAGCATTGTTCTCAAGCATTTCAGCGCTTTCGACCAACCCAACCAATTCCGCTGACCGCCAGGCTGTGCTTTCGGCGGGGCAGAACCTTGCCACGGCATTCAATACCGCTTCAAATACCTTGACCCAGCAGCAGTCCGGGCTCAATACCCAGGTAACGCAGGACGTGAGCCAGATCAGCCAGCTCACCAGCCAGATTGCTGCATTGAACCCGCAAATAGCGAATATGGAGGCGACCGGCCAAGACGGCGGAACGCTTGAGGATCAGCAAAATCAGCTCGTGCTTCAGCTGTCAGCGCTTACGAACGTCGCAGTGACAAATACCGCGAATGGCGTGACTCTGTCGACTGGGAACGGCACTCCACTGGTGATGGGTTCGCAGAGCTTCGCGTTACAAACCTCGACTGGCACGAATGGAATGTTACAGGTTCTCGACCAGAACGGGACCAACATCACCGCATCGTTGAACGCCGGCGATCTTGGTGGAACGATTCAAACGCGGGACCAAACCATTCCCGGATTGTTAAGCCAGCTGGATACGCTGGCCAATCAATTTGGGACGGCATTCAATGCCGCTCAGGCGAGCGGGTTTGACCAGAACGGCAACCCCGGCCAACCCTTCTTTACGATTCCGGCCACGGTTGCGGGTTCGGCGGGCTCGATCAGCATGGCCATTACGAATCCCGCGCTGATTGCAGCAAGTTCAAGTGGCACCGCGGGCAGCAACGGGAACCTGGCGAATTTCAGTGCGATTCAAACCAACGCGCTTCCTTCTGGGCAGACCCCCGGGAACACCTATGCGAACCTGGTTTTTCAGGTTGGAAGCCTGACTGCGACCGCGAATGCGGAGTCCAATGCCACGGCCGGCAGCCTGACCCAGCTCAACGATCAGCTCAATTCCGTATCAGGCGTTTCGATCGATCAGGAGTCTGCAAACCTGATCACCTATCAGCAAGCCTACGAGGCCGCTGCACGCGTGGTCACTACAGTTCAAGCGCTCTTCACGGTAACGATGGACATGGGTACGACGGCGGCTGAATAAGCGGAGATCGACGCTGTCCGCAGCTTTGCGAGGAAAGGTTCAGATGCGAGTTACAACGATGGTTCCCGACATGCAGTATGAACTGCAGCAGAGCCAGCAGGCTTTGGCCACGGCGATGCAGCAGGTGTCTACAGGTCTGCGGGTCAACCAGCTTTCAGACGATCCTGCCGCTTCGGCAAACATGGTGCAGTCACTTGCGGAGTCAGCCAACGTTGATCAATACACGAGCAATGTGAGCTCTCTGCTTCCCCAGATGCAGACGGCTGACTCGGCAATCAGCGGTATCGTGACCTCTTTGAGCTCAGCTCTCTCACTCGGTACATCTGGAGCGACCGGAACCACTTCAGCGGCGGGCAGGCAAGCTATCGCTGCGCAGTTACAGAGTGTTCTTTCTGACGTGATCTCCCAGGCCAACACCTCATACCAGGGCGTCTACGTTTTTGGCGGATCGGCGAGCACCACTCCACCCTTTGTCGCTGCCTCATCAACCTTTACCTCGGCGAACGGGTCGGTTGGCAGCCCCTTGTCGAATGCGACTGCACTCACTGCCGGATCGGTGACCAGTATCAGCGATGCGACCACGGGAAATACTTTTGTCTTCAGGGCTGCAGCTGGTGACACAGTGGGCACATTGGCAACAGCTATTTCAAACGCAGTTGCCGCCGGCACGCTTTCCGCGGGCACAAGCGCAACCATCAATGCAAGCGGGCAGCTTTCTATCGGAACCAATTCGAGCACGGCAGGTATCGTAGTCAGCTCAAACGATGCGGCACTGGGCCAGATGACTGCTGCTCCGGGGACAGCTGTCGCGAACGCATACGCTTATGTAGGAGACAACAGCGTCAACCAGGTGCAGGTAGGCGATTCATTGAATGTTGCTTCGAATCTGCCCGGAAACCCATTGCTGACCGGGGGGCCAAACGTCATTGGTTCTCTCACCAATCTGATTAATGCTTTGCAAAATGGCTCGTCGACACAGATAGCGACCGCCACCGCCGGCATTTCCGCAGCTATCAATTATGTAGGCCAGGCGCGGGTTCCGTTCGACAATACCATCAGCGAACTGAACAATCAGGAAAGCTATCTCGGCCAGGAGAAAGTGACGTTAACGTCGCAGCAGAGTTCGCTGGTTGGAATCAACCTTTCAGTTGCGGCCACGAACCTATCTCAAGCGGAATTGACCAGTAACGCGGTTATGGCTGCCGCCGCAAAAGTCCTGCCTGAAACGCTGCTCAACTATCTCCAATAAGAGACTGGGCATAGGGCGAAAAGTTGTTGAACTCGAACATAGGCCCCGGCGCAATGCCTGGGGCCTTACTTTTTGTATCCATGATTACTTTCTGGCACTGTACGAGTTACATGCAACCGTACTCGTTTGACCAATGTCTGCTTGGTCTTGGAGTTTCTTGTAATCGATGAATGGGGGCCGAAAGCCGAGTAAACATTGGATAGGTTGACTGGAAATGTGTTCTTAAAGTGCCGGTTCCGGCACCTGTCACTGTGTTGTGACACTAAAGTGGGTTACTAACCATCAAATACTTTCCAGATAAATGACAAAAGTCACGTCTGCCACTGAAATGAACAATTGAGGTGGCCGATAGAATGTCTGTCCAACACGACCCCCATCTCGACGAACCGGCGCCTCAAAGCAGGCCCCACAAAAAATGCCGAGTGCAGGCGTAAAAGGGCAAAAAGAAGGAGCTTCACAATGGCACTCACAGTCCTGAACAACATCTCTTCCTTGACGGCAGAGAATGCATTGTCCAATACGCAAATGAACCTGCAAAAGACCCTGACCCAGCTGTCGACTGGCCTGAAGATCAATTCAGGTTCGGACGATGCTGCGGGATTGTCGATTGTAAGCGGCCTGAATGCAAACATTGCTGCCTTGACGCAGTCTCAGCAGAACGCCAACAACGGTATTGGCCTGCTGCAAACCGCCGATGGCGCCCTGTCCCAGGTCACCACTCTTCTCAACCGCGCCGTTACCATCGCTACCGAAGCGTCGACAGCCGGCCTTTCGGGCAGCCAGTCCACCGCTCTGAACACGGAATTCCAATCGATTCTGTCTGAAATCAACCAGATCGGCCAGACCACAAACTTCAACGGCCAGAACATCTTCAAGGGCAACACCGGTACGGCCTTTGAAACGACCGCAGGCACCGCGGCCGCCAAGCTGACCACAGCCTCGACCCTGGCAGCGAACTCGGTGACAACCCTTACCGACAATACCACTGGACAATCGTTCAGTTTTACAGCGAACGCTGCAGGAACCAGCACAATTGCAAACCTGAATACGGCTATTGCAGCCGCGGTCACCGCAGGCACATTCAATGCGACCGCCTTTGCTGTAGGCGCCGTAGTCCAGGGCACTCCCGGCGCTGTTGCCGCCGATACCAATAACCTCGAGCTCACGAACACCGCCGGCGATAACCTGACGGTGACCACGACGGACAACACCACGCTCGCGAGCTTGAACGCATGGGCAGGCGCCACCAACGCCAACAGCGTGTTCATCAGCGACAGCAGCACTGTCAACAGCGCGTTGAACACCGAGATCTCCACCAACATCAGCGCTCTGTCTGCCCTGACGCTTGGTCTTTCGCCCAGCGGCACCAACCTGAACCTGTCCAGCGCAACCGCGGCGCAAACAGCGCTGACGGCCATCAATGCCGCAGTCGGCACTGTTGCCGCACAGCGCGGCGCAATCGGCGCATCAGTGAACCGGCTGACCGCTGCCACTGGCGTCATGAGCGATGCGGTGACGAACCTGCAGAGTGCTGCCAACAGCCTTCAGAACGCAGATATCGGCACGACAGTTGCCAACATGACCCAGTACAACGTTCTCCAGTCCACCGGTATGGCGGCGTTGCAGCAGTCCAACCAGGCCCAGCAGGCGGTTCTGAAGCTGGTCCAGTAACTCAACGCGTCAATCAATATGAGGCATGAGGTGGGGCGGCAACAACGCTCTACCTCAGCTTTATCCCCGATGAGACGATCTTTGATCCATTTCGCGCCCACTCTCCGGTGTCGGGGTCGATGACCCAGGTCCAGGGGTTGGCGTGTATTCCATGGCGCCATCCCGGAACGTAGGTAGAAGCTATGAGCTCCACTTCCGCAGTCAATTCGCTTTTGTCGTCAGCAGCCTCAACCACCCCGGCAGTCAACATCAGCTCCATTTTGGCAGCCAGCGCAGGCCAAAGCACGCCAGGTATTGACGTTACAGCCGCAGTTGCCGCCGGAATTTATGCGGATCGGGCGCCAGAGCGGCTTTGGCAGGCTGACCAGACAACTCTCAGCAACCAGACAAGTGCTTTGACGGCGATTCAGACGGCCACATCTGCTCTTGAGACCGACATGGAGTCACTGAACACAGTGAATGGTCCTTTGGCTGCCCGGACCGTCGCATCCTCGAACCCTAACTACCTTGAGGCAACCGCTGCCACGGGAACCGCTGCCGGGGTTCACACAGTTGTGGTGAATAGCCTGGCAAGCATCGGATCATGGTATTCGGACCTGGAAGCCAGCCCGACATCAACGGTACCGACATCGTCGATGACAATCACTACAAACTCCGGCGCCACGGCGACGTTCCCAACCGGCGCCGGAACCACAGGGGATAACCTCACCGATCTGGCAACTGCCATCAATGGGGCCAACCTCGGAGTCACCGCTTCAGTTGTAAGTGACTCAACGGGGTCGCGACTTGCGATTGTCTCCAACACCTCTGGCGCGGCTGCCGGGTTTTCGATTACTTCAGCCAACTACACAGGCACTTCGTGGACTTCTCCCGACATCCCAACCGGATCGACGCTCGGCGCCAACAGCATCACCATCACCATCGGCGGAACGCCCACCACCATCGCGACGACAAGCGGGGAGACCTATGCGCAGCTCGCAACCGCGATTAATGGGCTTGGCATTGGCGTAACAGCGACCGCGGGAACCGATGCGAATGGCACAAATCTGAATATCGCAAGCACCGATGGTGTGACGCCTTTCACCATCAATGAACCGAGCTTCGGCTTTACGCAGGCGGTTCCCGCGGCTGATGCTTCGCTCACCGTGGATGGCGTGCCAATCCAAAGTGCGAGCAACACGGTGACAGGCGCAATCAGTGGCGTCACCTTGAATTTGCTGGGTGCCGCTCCTGGAAGTCCGATCAGCTTGACGGTTGCTTCCGACGCATCCCAGGTTTCAACGGCAATCAACCAGTTTGTGACGGACTACAACACGGCCATCGGGCTTGTGAACTCGCAATTCACTGTTGACAGCTCCAGCAACACTGAGGGGGTCCTTGCTTCTGATCCCACAATCGTTAACCTGCAGAGCACTCTTGAACAGGCCATCAGTTATATGTTTACGCCGACAACGGGGACCACCACCGTTTCAAGCCTGAATGACCTGGGTATTACGGCCAACTCAGACGGATCGCTCGCCGTTGATTCAGCGACGCTCGACAACGCTCTGGCCAACAACCCCTCCGATGTCCAAAACTTCCTTGAAGGCCCGGCACTGAACGGGTTTGCGAATTCTCTTTACAACTCACTGAACACGTTCACCATGCCGTCGACAGGCGCATTCAGCGTGGATTTAAGCAGCTACGCCACTCAAAACAGCGCTCTGAACTCACAGATCAACGATTTTGAAACCAACTACATCGCGAGTCAGCAAACCATTCTCACCGCCGAATATAGCAAAGCTGAAGTTGCGCTTCAGCAGCTACCACAAGAAATGCAGCAACTTAACGCGGAGTTGGGCTTTAACTCCAACGGAAGCAGCAACGGATGACGCTGACAGAAACAGGAATGTCTTACAGACGATCGGCAGTCGAAGGTGCAAGCACAATCGGACTGATGATTGCGCTCTTCGATACGCTGGTGGGCGATCTTCGCCGCGCGGCAACCGCAATGCGCGCGAACGACATCGATACGCGCTGCCGGGAACTGAATCATGCTGCTCTGGTGCTGGGCCAGTTGGAGAACTGGATCGATCTGAAAAACGGCGGCGATTCGGCTCAAACGCTCAGCCGGTTCTATGCGTATTTGCGTTCGAAGATGATGGAGGCGGCAGTGAGCAAGTCGCCGAAGCTGCTCGAAGTGCAGATCGAGATGATTTTGCATGTCAGGAGCGCGTGGCAACAGCTTGATGCCGCTCCGCCAGAAGAGCCGGAGCCAGCAACCGGAGTTGAGGCCGAGTACCTCGACACGCCACACCCGAACGCGAATGAGGAAAGGGTTCCTTTTTCGCAATCGGTCTGAGCCGGGCCCAGAGAGGTAGGATCCTGCGAAGGGTTCAGTTGTCTTGCGAAGCATTTCCCTGCGGTCAGGCGAGGAACTGATGAAGGCCCTGGTGATAGAGAGTTCGAAGACGATGAGAGCAGTCTTGCGCCGGATGCTCTCCATGCGAGGGTTCGAAGTGTCGGGAGCAGTAAACAGTCAACAGGCTGTGGACGTTCTGCAGAAGATGGGAACTTCAGACCTGGTGCTGGTGGATTGGAATCCCCGCGAAACCGAGCGATTGGAGTTTATAGCGCGGCTGCGGCGGAAGGCTGCGCGCAACGCAATCATTATCATGTTGACCATGGCCGAGCCCGCGGAGCGCGAGCTGCACGGCGCGCTCATTGCCGGAGCCGACGACTGCCTAATGAAACCTTTTACTTCGCTGCAGTTTGACGAGAAGCTCGAAAGAGCTGGAATCATTCCGCAGTGGGGTCGATAGAGTGACATATTTAGTCAACCTTGCCGATAGTATCTCCACAACATTATCGCGGGGCGCCGATCGTGGGTGCTCGAGTTAAATTCTCAGCTCGACCAGCCGGCAGCGGGCGCGGGGGTGGTTTCTTGAACACCTGGGCGCTTCGGTTGCTTCCCGAATGTAGCATCAGCCTGGCTGTTTCGCGGCATATGTCGTGAGGTCTCTCGTTAGACAGCCGCTTTGAGATTGGCTGAGTCTGGGGCTCAGGCCAGATGGGGATGTGGCAGCGGGCGGAAGGGAGCCGACGGTGAACAGGGGCACACTAGGTGGAGTTGGAGTTGCGCTTGCGGGAATCGCCGCAGGCTTATATCTGGACGGGGGCAAGTTCGGCCAGATGTTGCAACCCACCGCGGCCCTGATCGTCTTCGGAGGCACGCTGGGAGCAGTGATGGTACAGTTCCCATTTTCAGTCGTCGTGCAGGCGGTGAAGGAATTGAAGGAAGTCTTCGTTCGCGTCGAAGATCCAGCGTCAAATCTCATTGAAGATATAACCCGCCTGGCCATCAGGGCACGCCGGAACGGTTTGCTCTCTCTCGATCCTGAGTTGGATTCCATCAAGAATCCGTTTCTGAAGAAGTCGCTGACTTTGGCTGTCGATGGCGCCCATTCTCCCGAATTGCGTGAAGCAATGGAATTGGAGATGGACCGTGAGGCTGACAGCGAGGCAATGATCCCCCGGGTGTTTGAAGCTGCGGGCGGGTTTGCCCCAACCATCGGTATTCTCGGCGCGGTCATCGGTCTCATTCAAGTGATGCAGCGGCTTGAAAACATCAACGAGGTAGGCAGGGGCATCGCGGTGGCATTTGTCGCAACTATTTATGGAGTGGGATCGGCAAATATCTTCTTTCTGCCATGCGCCGGCAGGCTCAAGGCCTTGATGCGGCGGAGACAAGTACTTCGCGAAATGATGCTCGACGGGGTGATTGCGATTGTGGAGAGGAAGAGCCCGAAAGCTCTTCACGGTAAGCTCGCGGCCTATGTGAGCAGGAAAGCGCCGGCGGAACGTGAAAAGGTTCCGTCTGAAAAGCTGGTGGCCATATGAGGAGACGCGCAAAGGAAGAAGAAGAGGGTCCGCATTCTGAGCGTTGGCTGGTGTCCTATGCCGATTTCATGACCCTGATGTTCGCCTTGTTTGTAGTGCTGTTCGCGTCTTCCTATCACGACAAGAAGACGGTTGAACGGGTCTCCCATGCAGTGAAGGATGGGTTTCAACAGATGGGCTCGTTTTCAGCGAGCAATAGCGCGCCGGATACGCCACCTGACTTGTCGAATGCCAGCGACTCGCCAGCTCCCAATCTTATTGGTGGCTCGTTGGCCACGAATAGAGCCATCCAATCCGGCATTGACGTTGTTGAGTTAAACAAGAAACTCACCAAGGCGCTGGGCAAGGAGATTGAACGCCAGGAAGTTGATATGCGCATGACGCCCGAGGGATTCGTCATCAGTCTTCATGAGCTTGGATTCTTTGACAGCGGTCAAGCGAAGTTGCTGCCTGGAGCTTCAGACAAGATTGAGCGGATTGCCGGTGTGTTGATGCAATACGGTCTTGATATGCGGGTGGAAGGGCATTCAGACAATGTGCCGATACACAATGCCGCGTTCAGTTCCAACTGGGATTTGTCGACTGCGCGTGCAATGGCGGTGGGGAAGATGTTATTGAACGAATCTGGGTTCGATCCCAAGCGGATGTCGGTGGCCGGTTATGCGGAGTATCGTCCGGCCGCGAGCAACGATACAGCAGAAGGGCGCCGGAAGAATCGGCGGGTGGATATCGTCATCCTGTCGCTCACCAAGCCCCCGCAAGCCAAACCGCAATGAGCCTGGCTTGACGCGGATTTTAGGAAACCCTTACGAATAGGCTCGCTGCTCCGCGAGCGGTCGTTTTGCCATAGTTCGATGAAAGGGTTGGAAGCAGCAGGTTGCGAATCGAGGGTTTTGAGCAAACGGTTTCTTGAGGAGTCACTCTTCGGTAACGTGAGTTCCTTGGTGCTTTCGACGGCTCTTTGGCAAGGATGCAGTCTGACTGATCGAGGCCGAATTCTGGTGCCGGCCGACCTGATGATTCCAGCGGCCCGACGCATGCCAAGCCTGCCTGGGGACCCGAATTACGGTCCTTGGCGCGTCGCATAGCTGGAGCATATAAAGTATTTAGAATGAACTAAGTAAATATTAAGCCAGAATTGCAGGAAATCCGCGCCGAAACCTGAAAGGATTTGCGACTGGAAGCCCTGCCGATTTCCATGGTGGCCGGGGTCTTGCTCCTATGGACTGCGAAGCTGAGCGGTCGAACCAGGGCATCAGATCCACGAAAATACTTTCTTTTAGATCAAAATTTACGCGATTCTCAAGGTCTACATTTCTCTTGATTCAACATACCCCTTCCAAATATCTCAATTCTGTACATATAATCGCCTTGAAATTGACCAACAATTCTGCAGGAGGCTCGTTTCAGGGGGAACGCGCGGCTTGCTTGTCATCAACCACATCGAGAAGGCCAGTGTCTCCTGGTCGAAAGCAACAATCTCGTGTTTCCAGGTACGAAACGAACCATTTTTCACCGTTTGGTTGGGGTATTGGGGGAAAGAGTGCTTTCGAAGCGGCAACCTGTCAAAAAGGAAGAGCCCGCGATCTTTGCAGATGCCGCTAAAGCCGGTTGCACGATTTCCGGCAGCGTCTACCGCATCGCTGCAACAACAGACGCTGAAGTTCTCAGTTCTTCATTCAGGAATTGGAATTCGATTGCCGTGACGCCTTTCCAGAGTAGTTGTGATGTCGAATCTGACCGCGCCCCTTTGGGACTGCGTGGGGGCTTCTCTTCAAAGCTGGGAACCAAGAAACAATTGTTCGACTTTTTCCACCAGGTCTGCAGACGGCACTGGATGTTGTTCGCCTGGAGAATCATATTTGTTCATACCGCGAACCTTTGGCACCAGGAAGTTGTTTGCCGTTTCAGCTGCACAAAATACCAACCCGCAAGGATGGAATTGACAGGAAATCAAAATGCCTAGCCTTGAAGCAATCGCGAAGGTCTTCTCCGTCGTCCCCGATCCAATGGTTCTTGTGGATTCGAGGGGAATGATTGTCCTTTCGAATGCACAAACTTCCAACTTGTTTGGCTATGCCCTGAGAGAACTTGAAGGGAAGCCGGTCGCGTCTCTTTTGCCGGAGAGCTACCGTGCGTCTCACCAGAAGCAGCTTGAGGGCTACTTCCGTTCTCCGTCTGTGCGCACACTGGGGATTGGCATGGAGCTGTTCGCCATACGCGCGGACGGATCTGAGTTCCCCGTCGAAATCAGTCTGAGTCCTTATAAGAGAGCGGATGGTGTCTTCGCGGTAGCGTCGATTCGCGATTTGACTGAGCGCGCCAACCTTGCGGAAGTCCGGAGGGAGAGCCAGAGGCAAAAGGTGATCGCGGAGGAACGCGCGCGTGTGGCGCAGGACCAGGCGAGTAAGAATGAGGCCTTTCGCGCCATCTTTGAGGCGTCTCCGCATGGGATCATTACAACTCGGCGGGATGGAGTCATCGATCGGTGGAATCGCGCGGCGGAGGCGATCTACAACTACACAGCAGCTGAAGCGATTGGATCAGTCTTCTGGGACCTGGTTAAAACCATTCCGCCGGACAACGATTTGCTTGCAACCGCCGATCATGGAGCCGACATCCAGAATGTCGAGCTAAAGAATTTCGAGATTCGACAACGCAGAAAAGATGGCGGAATCGTCGACATCAGCCTGAGTTGTACTGCCTTCCGCGATACGGGTGGAGACGGCTCCGGATTCCTGTACCTGGTGGATGACATTGGCGAACGGAAGACGATTGAGCAGCAGCTGAGACAGTCGCAGAAGATGGAAGCCGTGGGCCAGATGACCGGCGGCATCGCCCACGATTTCAATAATCTGCTCAGCATCATCATCTGCAATCTGGAGCTACTGCAGGAAGAGCTTCCTGGTGAATCGGCCAATCGTGCATTGAGCGATATGGCCCTGAAGGCCGGCCTGCAGGGAGCGGAACTGATCAAGCAATTGCTGGCTTTTTCACGAAAACAGAATCTGGCCCCTCAAAAGATCATGGTGAACGAGCTTGTTCACGGCACCATGGGCCTGCTGGCAAGATCGCTGGGAGAACACATAGAAATCATTCTTGAAACGGAACCGGAAGTTTGCCAAGCCATCGCCGACCCAGTGCAGCTTGGTACCGCTTTGGTGAACCTTGCCACCAATGCACGAGACGCCATGCCGAACGGGGGCAGCCTGGTGATCGAGACCAAAAATGTGTATCTGGATGAAACCTATGTCCGCCAGTTTGCGGACTTGCACCCCGGGGAATACGTCATGATCTCGGTAACCGATTCCGGTGAAGGCATGACCAAGGACATGGTGGAAAGGGCATTCGATCCATTCTTCACCACCAAGCTTCCAGGTAAAGGGACGGGACTGGGACTGAGCATGGTTTTCGGATTCGTGAAACAGTCCGGCGGGAATGTTCGCATTTATAGCGAACCAGGCGATGGCACAACGGTTCGCCTGTATCTGCCGCGAGCGATTGCCGCGCCCGCCCCATCTCCCACCGTTGCGAAGCAGTCCAAGGCCACCATGCCGAGAATCCTGATTGTCGAGAACAATACGGACTTAGCGAAGTCCGCGCACCGGTTGCTGAGCAATGCGGGGTACGAAGCTGTGATCGCGACCAATGGGCAGGAGGCTTTGGATACGCTCCGAACAGACAGGAGGTTTCAGGTTCTGTTCACCGACATCATCATGACGCGCGGGATCGACGGAATTGAAATCGCGAACGAAGCGATCAAACTGAAGCCGGATATGAAGGTGCTGTTTTCGTCGGGATTCTCAAAGGCCGCTTTGCTTGCGTCAGGCAAGAAGGTTGTAGAGGAACGTTTTATCGCGAAACCGTATCGTAGAGAGGACTTGATTACCAAAATAGAGAGTCTTGCGGAGAATGGAAGATCTGGTTTGTGAGCGGTTTACATAAGGCGCCCCCGAACCCGAAGGGCGATCGATATATTACAACGCAATTTTAGGCCAGATTCGGCCTGGACGCTCTGTTTTAGAGGTTTTGCGGCCGGTTAAATTTCCTGAAAAGGTACGGAAGGCCCCTTTCCACCCCGCATTCATTAAGGGATTGCTAAATAAAACCGCGGACCTTGCCGATAGTGAACGCGTGATTGTCTTCCTGACCGAGGTGAGCTGTGTGCTGGGCAAGTAAAGCGATTGAGCGCACCGGCCTGACAAAAGCTGTCGAGCAGATGCCCGACGGCGTTGTTATTACCGATCCTCACGGGACAATTCAGTTTGTAAACCCTGCGTTTACAGATGTTTCTGGCTATACCGGTTCTGACGTGATTGGCGAAAATCTCAGGATTCTGGAGGCCGGACTGCTCTCGGGGTCGTTTTACGATGAGCTTTGGAGCACGGTTCAGGCGGGCAAAGTCTGGTACGACGAGGTCATCAACCAGCGCAAGGACGGCACGAAGTATCGAGAGGCGCTGCAGGCTGCTCCTATATTGGGTTTGAATGGTGAGGTTTCGGGCTGCATCGTGATCAGGCGCGATGTGACCGACCAGCGGACTGCCGAGGATCTATGCCAACTTCTGGTCTCGATGGAACAGAGCTCCGAGGTTGGAATCGTTGCCTACAACCGCGATGGCATCATCGTCACGTGGAACCACGCAGCGGAAGCGATTCTTGGTTTCACAGCGAGTGAGACGGTTGGAAAGGATGTGGCCGCCTTCGTGCCTGCCGATTGGAAAAACGAGGAGAATGCAACCCTCCCGGGGATTCTGAATGCCAATTTTGTCACCCAGCGCGAAGGGCTCGGAACGCGCAGTGACGGTAGCCTCGCCCGGGTCAATGTGGCCAGATCGACCGTTCGAGACGCCGTGGGAGGTACGGTTCATTACATTGCTTTAGTTGAAGACATCGACACGCGCAAAGAGAAGGAAGACCAGCAGGCGACGGCGACGAAGGCCCTGGAAACCAGCGAGGCGCGCTACCGAACCGTATTCCAGACAAGCCTGGACTGCGTGATTATCATCCGGCTGAGTGATGGAGCACTGACCGATGCGAACCAGGCCTTTCTTCATCTGACCGGGTTCGAGCGGCAGGAGGTCATCGGAAAAGCCTCGATGGAATTTGGAATCTGGGCTGACCCAGCGGTGTGGCTCGATTTGGCGCGAGTGATGGGCCACAGTTCGATGCGGCGGGATCTAAAGACACAAATCAAGACAAAGCGCGGAGACTTGATCTGGGTGCTGACGTCGGCGTCGGTCATCGAGCTTGAAGGTGTTTCATCGGTCGTCTGCGTTATGAAGGACATCTCCAGCGCGAAAGCTGCTGAAGAGGAGATCAGGAAACTCGCATTCTACGACCCTCTCACTCACTTGCCCAATCGCCGCCTTCTGTTCGACCGGCTCGAGCACACCTTGGAAGAGGGCAACCAGAATAGCCACTGCCGTGCGTTGCTGCAGGTTGATGTAGACGACTTCAAAATGTTGAACGACACCCTCGGCCATCAGACCGGCGATCTGCTACTGCAGGAAATCGCGCAGCGCTTGGCTGCTTGTCTCCAAGATGCAGGTACGGTCGCGCGCCTGGGCAGTGACGAGTTTGTGGTTTTGCTCGATGATCTGAGCGAGGACGCCAAAGTGGCTGCCCAGCAGGTCCAGGAGCTCGCACAAAGCATTCTGGATGCTGTGAGCCAGCCGTATATGCTTGACGGCCAGGAAATCCGCAGCACATCAAGCATCGGCATCTCCGTCTTCTCAGATCGCCCAAACAACATCGGCGAAGCGCTGAAGCAGGTGGATATCGCTTTGTCCCAGGCGAAGGCAGCGGGGCGAAACAAGATCCGCTTTTTTGCTCCCGCCTTGCAAGCAGCGGTGAACAGCCGTGCCGCACTTGAAACCGATCTTCGCAAAGCGATTAGTCAGGAAGAGTTCCAGCTTTACTATCAGCCGCAGGTTGATCGCGGCCACTTGATTGGAGCCGAGGCACTGATCCGCTGGAAGCATCCAACTCGCGGGCTGTTGTTGCCGGGAGAGTTTGTTCCCTTTGCCGAGGAGCGGGGGCTGATTCTTCCGTTGGGAAATTGGGTTCTTGAGTCAGCCTGCAGACAGATTGCAGCCTGGGCAGACCGGAACCAAACGGCAAAGATTGACATCGCCGTGAACATCAGCGCCAAGCAGTTTAGCCAGCCGGATTTCGTGGAACAGGTATTAAGGGCGATCGACCGGACCGGAGCCGACCCAAACCGGCTCCTGCTGGAACTTACTGAGAGCGCACTGGTAGAAGATATCGACGATGTCACTTCTAAAATGAAGGGCCTGAATCGTCACGGATTGAGATTCTCACTCGACGACTTTGGCACTGGATATTCTTCGTTGTCGTATCTGAAGCGCCTGCCGCTGGATCAATTGAAGATCGACCGATCATTCGTTCACGACATTCTTGAAGACTCGTGCAGTGGCGCCATTGCCCAGGCAATCATCTCGTTAGGACGCGCAATGGGGTTGAAGGTGATGGCCGAGGGCGTTGAGACAGATGAGCAGCGGGACTTTCTGTCCCACCTGGGATGCCATTCAATGCAGGGTTATCTCTTCAGCCACCCTCTCCCGGTAGAGGATTTTGAGAACTTCCCGCCCAACTCGCGGATGGCGATGTCTCTGGCCTCACGATAAATCGACTGCAATACAAGCCCAATGAAAACTCTTTCTACGCTGCGCTGCCTTCAAGTGAATTGCACTCGCCCGAGCGGATCTAAGAGAATTGCCGACAAAGCCAATCGTTGAGTTGATACCGCTGGATGCTTGTTCAAAGCTGGCCGACCCAGGGATTCCCGCTTCTCTAAAGTGTTAGCATTTGGCAGGAATAAGGGCAGATCTGAACGCAGGATCTTGCCGCAGCCTGTAATGATCGCGCGCCCAGCGGTGGGTTTTAGAAGGGCATATCTTAAACAAGATAAAATAGTTGATGACAATACGGGCCTGTAGCTCAACGGTTAGAGCAGGGGACTCATAATCCCTTGGTTGGGGGTTCGAATCCCTCCGGGCCCACCAATTTCGATTCTTCTACGAACGAAGTGGAATGCGGTGGAATGGCCACGCGTGTACTCCGGGCTGTTGCGCAGGCCTCTCGTGTCCAAAGCTCTTTTCAGGAATAGAATTGCCTTGCCTTCGAATTGAATGCGGGACGGTGCGTGATTCTGACCAGGCAAGAGACGATCGGAGCGAATGAACGCGCGTCCCGCTATTCGACGATATTCCTTTCTTTGTCCAAGCCATTTCTCAGATCTTCTGGTTCATTGCTCATGAGCCTGAACGGCTGCAACGTCGGAATATGTTCAAAGCAGGCGCAAAGCGTAGCGAATCGTGCAGCGCGACCGCTTGATGAGGTTGTGTCGCCTCGAGTTCACTACGTTCATTTCGCAGTGCGTCTGAAATGATGTTCGCCGTTTGACCACCAACAACCAAAAGGAAATGAAGTTTCGTCATGAAGAATTTCGGTCGTGCTGCAAGAGTTTTGGTCTTCACTTCGGCGCTGGTTTACGTTTGCGCCGCTTCTTCGAGTGCGCAGGGAGCTAAAGTCACGGGTAATGCCCACGTCGATCATCTGCTGGGGCAGATGACCCTGGATGAAAAGATCGCCATGATCCACGGCACAGGCGAAGATGCCGCGACCTACCAGGGACAAGCGGGCTACCTGCCGGGAATCAAGCGGCTCGGCATTCCCCCCATGCGCTTTGCCGACGGGCCGCCGGGAATATTGACGCGCGTGCCATCGATTGCACCCACTTCAACCATGGGAGTTGCGGCCACCTTCAGCCGCGAGGATGCACGGCTGACAGGCGAGGTGATTGGCAGGGAGGCGCGCTCGCACGGAATCACTGTTGTGTTGCAGCCCTTTATCAATATCGATCGCGACTTGAACTATGGGCGCGGCTACAACACGTTCGGCGAGGATCCGTTTCTGACTGGCGAATTGGGCGCGGCCGAGGTGCGCGGGATTCAAGGCCAGGGTGTGATGTCGCAAGCCAAGCACTACGTCGGGTATGACACAGACGCGACCAACGTTTTCATGGATTCTCAAACACTGCACGAAGTGTACCTGGCGCCATTTGCTGCGATAGTCAACGCCGGGGTGTCGTCCATCATGTGTTCCTACAACAAAATCAATGGCCCGTATTCCTGCGGCAATCCGGACACGCTCAAAAAGGTGTTAAAAGGCGAAATAGGCTTTGAGGGGTTTGTGACTTCCGACTGGGGCGCGACGCACGCGACGGACTTCATCAATCACGGATTGGATGTGGAGATGTCTGGCCCGCTGCCGGTTCCGTTCGCCGGGCCTTCGTATTTCGTCAACGGGCCGCGAAGAGAGCCGGCTGCGAGCGGAAAGCCGGAAGGGCCTGCGCTGAGCGATGCGGGGCTTCCAGAGGAACCGAAGCAAAAGGGTTGGGAGGGTTCCGATGAGCCATGGCCGACGACCGACCTGAAGAAACTGGTTGCCTCGGGCGTGATTTCAGAAGATGCGATCACGCGTGCGGCGGGTCGGGTGCTTCTGCAAATGGATAAATTCGGCTATTTAGATGGCAAGATCAAGCTGAATGTGACGCCATCAGACAATGCGGAAGACGTGAAGATCATCGAAAAGACGGCTATTGATTCCGCAGTGCTTTTGAAGAACGAGGGAGGCGCGTTGCCGCTGAAGGCGGCTGACCTGGAGGGGCTCGCGATGATCGGGCCGGGCGCTGGGCAGACGGTAGCGGTGGGGCTGACAGGCGAGAAGGCCGTTGGGCTTCCGAAGTTGGAAGTGGGACCCCTGGCGGCTCTGAAACAACTGGCGGGCGAAAAAGCGCATGTGAGTTTTGCCGTAGCCGACGATATGGAAGGCACGGTGATTCCCGCAGCAGCTCTTTCACATTTTGGCGAGCCAGGGCTTGAGCGCCGCGAGTGGAATGAAGATGCGGTATCAATTGATTCCGAAGTCAACTTTACTCAAACGGCAGGTACGACATTACCCGCGAACCAGAGCATCATATGGACCGGCACCCTGACGGTTCCTGAGAGCGGCTCGTATCGCATCCATTTGCAGCTTCTGGGCTGCTACGGGAAGCTGAAGATCGACGACCAGGTGGTGGATAAAAACTGGTTCAACTTCATCCATGGAGAGGTGATTCAACCTGGAGAAGCGAACATCTTTCCCACCACGGATGGGCTCGATAATCTTCGCGCGGCAATGGAGCTGAGACCGGGGCCGCATCGGATTTCTCTTGAAATCGCTCCCGACTCTTCGAACAACCCGACGCAGGTGAGGATCAGCTGGGTGACTCCAAGCCAGCAGGTGGCGAACTATCGCGCGGCGATTGGGGCGGCGAAGCAGGCCAGGACCGCTGTCGTATTTGTCTGGAGCCGGACGCGACCGGTCTTCGAGTTACCGGGCGATCAAGAGAAACTGATTCGCGATGTGGCAGCGGTGAACTCAAACACAATTGTGGTGCTCAACGTGAGCCAGGCAGTGGCAATGCCTTGGCTGGGACAGGTGAAGGCGGTCCTCGATATGGGCTGGCCCGGCGACCTGGGTGGTCCGGCGACGGCCAAGGTTCTGCTGGGGCTGGCAAACGCCGGGGGGCGGCTGCCGTTTACGTGGCCAAAGAGAATCGAGGATACGGCTGCAAACAATCCTGCGTTTCCAGAGCGATCTTATAAAGGCTTGAATGGCAAGACGACTTTCACCGAAGGAATTTTTGTGGGCTACCGATGGTTCGATCGGCAAAAGATCGATCCGTTGTTTCCTTTTGGGTTTGGGCTGTCGTACACAAGTTTTTCTTATTCCGGGCTGAACACCAGTCCGGCATCCGATGGCGGAGTGGATGTGAGCGTGAAGCTTCAGAACGCCGGTTCAATGGCCGGCGCAGAAGTGGCGCAAGTGTATTTGGAGAAGCCGGCGCATGCGCAGGAAGGGATCCAGTTTGCGGATGACGCCCTGGCGGGATTCGAACGGGTCGAACTTGCACCGGGTGAAGCAAGGCAAGTTGTGATTCATGTGCCGCCGCGGCAAATGCAGTATTGGTCGACGGAGCGTGGCGAATGGGCCACCATTGCGGGGGTACGCAAGTTGTGGGTAGGTGACTCGTCGCGCGACCACAGACTTGAAGGGCACTTCAATTTGAAAGCCGGCGCTGCAACGGCGCGGCGACTGACACACTCTTTGCAGAACGCGAATGGGCAAGACGGAAAGGCAAACTGATGCAGTCAAGAAGGCAATTCCTGGGAACTCTGCCGGTTGGTCTTTTGAGTGCGAGCTGCATCGCGTCTCTGCAAGCTGAGTCGAGTCACACACCGCCGCTCTCGCTTGCGCCGGTGCGATCAGTGCATCGCCCGTTGGATGAGCTCACCGTAAACGGCGCGAGCACGGGCCGACTCGTGGTTCTCGATGGCGATGGTGCCCTGTACTTTGACCGGGATGTGACATTGCCTGCGATGTTCCACGCAGTCGGCGCGCTTGGCGAGCACACGGTGCTGCTTTTGGATGCTGATCGCAATCTTGCCGGCCATACCAGCTTCACTGTCGATGTGCAAACCGAGATTCGCGAATCGAGCGGTGAGTTCCAGCATCTGCTGGACACGCTGTATTGGACGATGGCTTCAGACGGGCCGATTGGAGCGCGCCGCCACAACGGCCGGGTGTACACCTACTGGGTGGACTGGCTGCTGGACAATACAAACACGCTGCGGGGCATGCGTTATTTCTGGCCGGAAGTGAAGCAAAGCTTTGAGATTTTCTCTGACACGCAGCGCGAAGACGGAATGATCTGGGAAAATCACATCGACCGAACGCCGCCGGAAAGCGATTGGGACAGGCGATTTAAATACGGTGATTTCTCGCGAACCGCCGATGGAGGATTTCTTGGCCTTCGTCGTGCGCCCGTCGAAAATCACGTGGAGATGTACTTTCTTGAGGCGCTGTACCTGGTTTGGAAGACCACGGGCGACGATGCCTGGATGGGGCAGCACCTTGATCGCGCACTGCACGCCGTGAAATATAGCACCAGCGATCCTTACCGATGGTCGAAGAAGTTTGGCCTGTTGAAACGAGGCCTGACGATCGATACATGGGACTTTCTCTGCGACAGTGAGGCCGCGCTGGTCGGCGGGGACATCATGGTCATCGATCTGGAGAAGACGCACTTCGGAATCTTTTTCGGCGACAATACCGGGATGATTGCAGGGTGCCGCTATCTTGCTGAAATGCTCGATCACGCCGAGCGCGTGCAGGACGCGCAGGGGATGCGCAAGCTGGCTGGCGATCTTGAAGATCGGCTCAATCGAATCTCGTGGAATGGGCGCTTCTACACGCACTGGGTGCCGGAAGATGCTGAGTTCCGCCCGGACCTTGGCGTGGATATGAGCAGCCAGGTTTCACTGTCGAACGCTTACTCGCTGAACAGAGGCCTCAGCCAGCAACAGGCAAAGGGGATCATCGCCAGCTATCAGACGATTCGCAAGCAGATGCCGTCCACTTCGCCTGGTGAGTTCTACTCCATATACCCACCGTTTACGAAAGGCTTTGGCAGCGAGCAAGGGATATGGGACTACGTCAACGGCGGTGTGCTGGCATGCACCTCGGGCGAATTGGCGCGCGGCTGCTTTCAGCACGGGTATGAGGAATACGGTGTGGACATTCTGCACCGGGTGCATGATATTACCAAACGGCACCGCGACTTTCTGCCGGGTATTCTGCGAGGCAAGGCACTTGAGCGTCCGCCAACTGAATTTGTTCCGCTGGATTTGCGAGAACAGGCAAACTGCGACACGGGCAAAGGGGTTGAGGGTGTTCCGGGTTGGGTTGATGAGACCAACAACTATCTCATCGATTTTCCTACCGGGACGCAAAGTTTTCGCGGCGTGCCCTTCAACATTCCATCGGCTGAAGGCAACGGCCATCGCGTGTGCATCGGTGTTTCTTCCTTGCCGAAATACGCATCCAGTACAAAGATTCCCGTGCATAAGCCCTGCATGGCTTTCTACCTTTTGCATGCGTGCTCCGGGTCAAATGCCACGCTGGGAAAGCTGCGTGTTCATTACGAAGACGGAACAAAGCAGATTGAATACATTGAGCGAGGTGTGAACGTGGGCACGTTCTGGGCGCCGGAAGACGGTGAGTTTAACAACCGCTACGGCGCGTACGCGAATGAGCGCATGCAGGTGGCCTGGCGAGGCAAGAGCAAAATCATCAACAACGTGGGTGTTTGGATTGCGGGCTTCACGCCCGAGAAAAGCAATGTGGCGATTGATTCGTTGGAACTCGAAAGTATGGAAGGCAGTTCCAAGTGGTTTGTGATTGGAGTTACGCTTTCGAACATGCCGCCGTTCCTGCCTCGGTGGAACGATGTCTCCGGCGGAATGCCGAACAACTGGGGCGCGGGATGCGTGACGGCAGCGCTGCTTGAAGGGCTGGCGGGGATTGAAGATAAGGGCGCAGGATTCCGCGCTGCACAGGTTTCGCCGCGATGGCTGGCTGCAGGCGTGAGCCAGGTGGAGGTCAGCGTCCGTTATCCCGCTTCTCGCGGCTATGTTTTCTATCGGTACGGGCAAGTAGGCAGTAAGGTCACTCTCGACTTTACGAGTTGCGCGGACAAGGCCACACTGCGCGTGATGCTGCCGACGGGCGCACGAGTCAAGGGTGGAATGCTAAACGGCAAAGCTGTCGATCTTCACATGGAGACGGTGGAGCAGACTCAATACGCTGTTGCGGCGATTGAAGGGCGGGGCGCGCATCGCCTTGAAGTGGAGATTCAGTAACCTTTACATCTTTTGCAGGTTCGCGAATTTTTCCATCAGCTTCTTCATGCCATGGCGGACAAAGAGCACTGTGAGTTTGGCGTCTTCGCCTTCGCCCTCGCGCATCAGGATTGTGCCTTCGCCATATTTTCCATGACGAACCCGTTGGCCCTTTTTCAGGTTGGCGGCGCCGGAGGGTGCAGGGATTTCCATGGAAGGACGAGCAAGCGCTCCAGGATTGTGTGCACCAGGTTTTGCGGCGAAGAAGCGGGTGATATTGTCGATGGAATTGGGAGGATTGCCGGGTGCGTGGGTCTGCGGATCTTCCGGCGTCGCGTTCTTAGACGGAGTTCCCCTGGCTGTGGCAGTCATCCATGAAGCAACAAAAGGCTTGGACGAGGAGTTCCTGCCGCCAGCCTCGCGAGCCGCGTCGGGGCGATGCGCTTCCTGGCTTTCATCCTCATAGTTGTAGTGCTTGTCAGCGAACTCGCCAGACTGGCCTGGGCGGCGGGTTGCGCCAAACCTGGAAGCGCCGCCGTAGGTGTTGGGATAGCCGGGAGTGGACCATGACGGAGAGCGGCCGCCGATACTCTCCATGAGCTGGTTCGGGACCTCTTCAAGGAATCGGGAGGGGATGCTCATCTCAGGCGCGTCGTTTCCGTATCGCCTTCTGTAATGTGCGCGGGTGAGGATGAGCGAGTTCATGGCGCGCGTCATGCCGACATAGCAAAGACGGCGCTCTTCTTCGAGCTCTTCAGGATTGTTGAGCGTGCGCGAGTGAGGAAACAGGCCTTCCTCAAGGCCTGCCAAAAAGACCAGCGGGAACTCGAGGCCCTTGGCGGCGTGAAGGGTCATGAGAGTGACCCGAGCGTCGGGGTCGAACTGATCCGTGTCAGAGGCGAGGGCGGCGTGGTCGAGGAATTCGGCCAGGGTCTCACCCCGGGCCTCTGCGTCATGCGCTGCGTTGGCCAATTCCTTCAGGTTTTCAATGCGGCTGAAAGCCTCAGGAGAACCCTCGGTTTCAAGCGCCTCGACGTAGCCGGTGCGGTCAATGATAAAGCGGACCAACTCCGGCAGGGTTGCAGCATCGCCCGGCGCACGGAAAGGGGCAGCTTTCGCTGACTCTTCCTTTGCGCCTTCCTCGCCTGAGGGCTCAGATTCGTTGCCGGACTGCCTTTTTGGCATGGTCAGAAATGGGCGCTTGGGCTGCGCGACAAATGGCGAAAAGTTGCTGGCGTCAAGAAGCTGGAGCTGCGGGTGACCGCTGTCGCCGCCAAAATCGAAATCTGTGGCGGACTCTGCACTGGCCGAGTCTGCGGTCGCCGCTCCAAACTCGAAATCTGTATCGCTATCTGCGGTCTCCGCGCCGGCGGCTACGTCGGCCGAAAGTTTTCCAGCGAAATCTGGATCCATCATGGCCTGGGCGTCGAGGATGAGTTGGCGGAAGGACTCGATTGCCGTGAGAGCGCGGTTGGGAATGAGGCGATTTTTTATAGCCGCGCCGATGGCGTCCCAGGTGGATGCGCCGGTTTCAAGCGCGAGCCGTTCCAGAGTTTCAAGAGTAGTTTTTCCAATGCCGCGAACCGGGGTATTGATGACGCGTTGCAAGGCCATCGAGTCATGCGGGTTGCGGACGAGGCGAAGATAGCTGAGCAGGTCCTTGATCTCAGCGCGCTCATAAAAGCTGAAGCCGCCGACCATGGTGTATCGGATGTTGTAGCGGCGCAAGGCCTCCTCGACGAGGCGCGACTGGGAATTGGTGCGATAGAGAACGGCGCAATGCGCTTCGCCCGCATGCTCTGACCCGTCGGCCTCGCGCAGGAAAGTTTGAATGCGGTCGGCAATAAATAAAGCTTCGTTTTCACCGTCAGGGGCTTCGTAATAACCGATGAGGCTCCCACCCTGGCGATCGGTCCAGAGCTTCTTGCCCTTGCGGCGAAGATTGTTGGCGACCACGGCGCTTGCAGCTTCCAAAATGATCTGCGTGGAGCGGTAGTTCTGCTCAAGCCTCACGATGCGGGCGTTGGGAAAGTCCTTCTCGAACTCCAGAATGTTGCGAATGTCGGCGCCGCGCCATGAGTAGATGCTCTGGTCTTCGTCGCCGACCGCGCAGACATTTTTCGCTTCGCCGGCGAGGAGCTTCATGAGTTCGTACTGGGGACGATTGGTGTCCTGGTATTCGTCGACCAGCAGAAAACGGTAACGGTGCTGGTAGCGCTGTCTCGCCTCAGTGGAGACTTTGAGCAGGCGGACGGCCTCAAGCAGCAGGTCGTCAAAATCCAGTGCGTTATTCTTGCGCAGCTCCGCCTTGTAGCCCTGGTAGATGTGCGCGATTCGCTCGCTGTTTGGATCTTTCGAAGCCAGGTAATACTCCTGGGGATCGACCATGTGATTTTTCGCCCAGCTGATGCGGCCAAGCACAGTCCGCGGTGTCAGCTGCTTGGTGTCAAGGCCCATGCGGCGCATGATCTGTTTAACGATGGCCTGCTGATCATTCTCGTCGTAGATGGCGAATGACCGGGTAAGGCCTTCACCGCCGACTTTCAGGTCCTCAATGTCGCGTCTGAGCAAGCGGACGCAGAGGGAGTGGAAGGTTGCGATTAAGGGCTTGGCCAGGGATGAGTGACCGAGCAGGCGATCGACGCGCTCGCCCATTTCACTGGCTGCCTTGTTGGTGAAGGTGACGGCGAGAATCGAGTCCGGCGCGACGCCTTTCTCGCGGATGAGCCAGGCGATACGGCTGGTAATGACGCGGGTTTTGCCGGAACCGGCCCCGGCAAGGATGAGCAAGGGGCCTTCTGGCGCCTCGACGGCAGCGCGCTGTTCGGGATTAAGGTTGTCAGTGAGCGACTGCAAGATGCGCGTCCAGGCGGGAAAGTTCCTATATCCATTTTACCGTGTGCCGGGAGAAGGAGTTGTGAAGGGCGCGCATGCGATGAATTCAAAGGCGGTTCATGGCTGGGCGAGTGGCGGGGCGCTATTCTGAACGCATCATGACTTCTTCAAAGAATGCTGCTCGCCGCGTGGCTGTTTACTGCGGATCGGCGGACGGAAACGACCCGGCTTTTCGGACCGAGGCGACCGCGCTGGGGCGAGCGATTGCGGCAGCGGGATTGGGAATGGTCTATGGCGGAGCTGCTGTCGGATTGATGGGAGCGGTTGCGGATGCGGCGCTTGCCGGGGGCGCAGAGGTGATCGGTGTGCTGCCGGATGTGCTTGCGGGCGCGGAGATTGGGCATCCACATTTGACCCGGCTGGAACTGGTGGAGACCATGCACCAGCGGAAGGCGCGGATGGTGGAGCTGGCCGATGCGTTCTTTGTGCTTCCGGGTGGATACGGAACCCTGGAAGAGATGCTGGAAGTGGTGACCTGGGCGCAATTGAAGATGCACAGCAAGCCCTGCATTTTGATCAATATGGCGGGGTATTGGGATGGGCTGCTGGCGTTCCTGGATGGCGCGGTCGATGCGGGGTTTCTGAAGCCACAGAATCGGGCGTTGATGAGGGTGGCGGGGAGTGCGAAAGAGGCAGTGGGGATGGTCTCTGCCCTCTGGAAGTGAGTCCGAACCGCGGGAAAGTATTGCTGACTTAGCGCTTCTCGCTGTGCCTAATTCGGCGTTCCGGTGGTTTCTTCGGCGGCGAAGGTGCATTCGCGGCATTGGCAGACGCGGCGGAGGTATTCCCAGGAGTAGATGCCTGATTTGTGGCCGTCGCCCCAGTTGAACTGGATGGCGTAGCGTCCGACGGCGTGGGCACTCAAGGGCTTGGGGGGCGGGGTGTACATGGGCAGCACGGCGGCGGGTGCGGGTTTGGGCTGGCCGGGTTTGCGGGCCTGCTGAGCGCGCTCGTCATTGCAGGTGGCACAGGGGCAGGCCTCGCGGAGCCAGGCGAAGCTCCAGGCGCTGCGGTGGCCGTCGACCCAGTCAATCTCAAGGCCTTTGCCTTCGGAGAGCAGAACGCGAACCTTTTCAGGCGTGATGGCAATGCGGGGAAGCGGTTGGGCGGCTTCGCTTTCGCGCGCAACGCGGTCCTTGTCGACAATGCGAATGCCGTCGTGGCTCATGGTTCTATCTTACAGGGATCCACATCCCGCTGACGAACCTCCCGAGGCGTCGACTTAGGTCAAATCCTGCTGCCAATTCCTTCAATACGTTTCGTTTAGCGAAGCGAGCCGGGCGACAAGAACATCCACCAAACGTCCAGTACCGTCCCCCATTTGGGTGGTTGTGGAGGGTAAGCGGTTGCATTAGTTTCGAAGCTGGACCACCTCGTTGAAAACACAGGACCTGTCCCGGGCCCCAGGGCGAGACCGATCTGCGGACGGTTCGTTTTCATGTTCCGCCCAGTGATCGCTTCTCATTTGACGGAGTTCGGAAGACGCCGGTGCAAATGAGCGAGTCAGGCAAAGGGGAATTCCATGGTAGAAGCGGCCCAACCGCTTATTGGTCATTACGATTATTGGCTCGTGGCTTTGTCAGTCTTCATTGCCACGATGGCCTCCTATGCCGTCCTGGATCTGGCTGGACGTGTGACCTCTGCGAAGGGATGGGCGAGACTCTGGTGGCTGAGCGGTGGCGCACTGGCCACGGGCACGGGGATCTGGTCGATGCATTTCATCGGGATGGCGGCCTACCGGCTGCCTGTTCCCTTTTCCTACGATTGGCCGACCACGGTGTTGTCCTGGGCGGCGGCCTTGACTGCTGCGGGGGTTGCGTTATTTGTCGTAAGCCGCGAAACCATGAGGCCGATTGCGGTCGTTATCGGCAGCGCGATCGTGGGATGTGACATTGCGGCCATGCAGTTCATTGGCATGGATGCGATGCGCTTGCATGCAATGCGCATCTATCCCACAGGCATGGTTGCCTTCTCTGTGGTGCTGGCAACTCTGGTATCCGCCGCGGTGCTGTTTCTGACATTTCAGTTGCGCGGCGATTCACCTTTATGGAACTGGCGGAAGGGCGCCAGCGCTGCGACTATGGGTGCGGCCTTCTCAGCAACACATTACACAGGCATGGCCGCGGTGAGATTTATTTCAACGCCGTTTGCTCCCGAACAAATCGGAAATACCATCAGCATTTCATCCGTTGGGATTGCGGTCATTACCCTGATCACGCTTGTGGTGCTGACGCAGGCAATCCTGCTTTCGCGGGCGGACCGCCGTTATTGGGCAGAGCGCCGGTTGCTTGACGCCTTCATGGAAAACATTCCAGAAAGTGTCTACTTCAAGGACCAGAAGAGCCGCTTTGTGCGCATCAGCCGGAAGATGGCCAGAGAGATTGGGCTGACCAATGCCTCGGAAGCGGAAGGCAAATCGGACTTCGACTTCTTCAGCGCTCGGCTTGCGGATGTTTCCTTCGCCGATGAGCAGGAGATTCTTCGCACCGGAAAGCCTTTGCTGGAAAAAGAAGAAGAAGAGACTTGGGAAGATGGTCGCCGCACCTGGGTGATCACAAACAAGGTTCCGCTCAGAAACCGGCGTGGCAGCGTGATTGGAACCATGGGCATTTCCCATGAGATTACAGAGCGCCGGCTTGCCGAGGAAGAACTGGCTCGGAGTTCGGAAGAACTGAAGCGCACCAACGCTGCTCTTGAGCAATATGCAAAGGCGGCTGAAGCGGCAAGTCGAGCCAAAGGCGAGTTCCTGGCCAATATGAGTCATGAAATCAGGACGCCGCTGAACGGCGTGATCGGCATGACCGAACTGGCCCTGGAAACGGAGTTAACCCGCGAACAGAGAGAGTATCTGGATACTGTGCGCTTCTCCGCGGAATCGCTGCTGGCGGTGATTAACGACATCCTGGACTTCTCAAAGATCGAAGCCGGGAAGGTCGAGCTTGAGGCTCTCGACTTTGATTTGCGCGAGTGCCTGGAAGCAACGCTGAAGACGCTGGCATTGCGGGCGGATGAGAAGGGGCTTGAGCTGCTGTGCGACGTAAGGCCCGAGGTGCCGGAGCTTTTGCGTGGAGATCCAAATCGGCTGCGTCAGATCATCGTGAATCTGGTTGGAAACGCGATCAAGTTTACGCATGAGGGCGAGGTTGCGCTGAAGGTGGAAACGGGAGCGCCGCGGAATGGCCGCTACCCGCTGCACTTTATTGTGTCGGACACGGGTGTTGGAATCCCAAATGAGAAATTGGAAAGCGTATTTGATTCCTTCTCCCAGGCCGATACCTCCACCACGCGTGAATATGGCGGCACCGGTCTTGGTTTGACCATCTCTAGCCGTCTTGTAGAAGTGATGGGCGGGAAGATCTGGGTGGATAGCGAATTCGGCAAAGGGTCGGCATTTCACGTGACCGTCGACTTTGAACGTGGCGAGGAGATTTCCATCGCTCCGGTTTCCGGTTCGGCGCGGATGGGATTGCTGGCGGGCACACGCGTCCTGGTTGTGGACGACAACCGGACCAACCGCCGGATCCTTGAAGGCCTCCTTACAAACTGGGGCATGAAGCCGACGCTGGCTTCCGATGGCGAAGTGGCTCTGCAAGCTCTTGGAAACGCGCGTGAGATCGGTGATCCTTTTCGGCTCATTCTTGCCGACATGCACATGCCGAAGATGGATGGATTTGCACTGATCGAGCGCGTTGGGGCGGGAAAGTTTGAAAAGACGCCGGCGATCATGATGCTGACATCTGGCGGACATCGCAGCGATGCGGCGCGATGCAATGAGCTGGGAGTTGCTGCTTATCTTCTTAAGCCAATTCGCAGGGCCGAGCTCCGCGAAGCGATCGAACGCGTGTTGTGCGCGAACCAGGAAGATAGGCCGGAGGCATTGATTACCGAGCACTCGCTGTGCGGAGTCAGCGAACGGAGCAAAGCGCTGCATGTCTTGCTGGCAGAAGACAACGAAGTGAATCAAAAGCTCGCCTCCCGTTTGCTGCAGAAACGTGGACATCGTGTTGCGGTGGTGGAAAACGGCCGGCAGGCCCTTGAAGCTATGGGGCAGACGCAATTTGACCTGGTGCTGATGGATGTACAAATGCCGGAGATGGATGGCATTGAAGCAACAACCGCGTTGCGAGCTCGCGAAATGGAAACAGGCCGGCATCAACCTGTAATTGCCATGACGGCCCTGGTGATGCAGGGCGATCGAGAGCGTTGTCTCGCGGCCGGGATGGACGGATATTTGAGCAAGCCAATTCGTCCGCGGGCGCTTGACGAAGTGCTGGATATGTACATCGCGCATAAGCAGCAGGGTCAGGCAGCATTGGAACGGCCTGCAAAAACGTCTGTGCAGCGTACGGCACAAGGTCAAGGCCCGATTGACGAACGCGAGTTGCTTGACCGGGTTGGCGACGATCGCGAGTTTCTAGGCGAACTCGTGAATCTCTTCCGTGAGGACGGACCAAAGCAGTTGGTAAGGATGAGGGAAGCGCTGGAGATCAGGGATTCTCATGAATTGTTGTGCACCGCGCACTCTTTGCGCGGGACCCTTTCCAACCTTGCGGCGCGTTCAGCGGCGGATTTTGCGGCGGAGATTGAGCAGGCGGGGAAATCGGATGACCTGGTTCGAGCGGCGGTTGCTCTTGAGAGTCTCGAATTCGAATTGGCGAAGGTGATTCAGTCACTGGGCACAATCTGCGAGGGGGTGATCCCGTGCGAATCCTGATTGCGGACGATGATGCGATATCCCGCAAGATGATGGGGATGATGCTCCAGAAGATGGGGTACGAGGTGGATTCCGCGGAGAATGGGCAGCAGGCTCTGGGCAAACTGCTGGATCAGGACGGGCCGAGGATGGCTCTGCTGGATTGGATGATGCCTGAAATGGACGGTCCCGAAGTCTGCCGGCGCTTACGTGCCGCACATGAACGGCAATATGTTTACGTGGTGCTGCTTACTTCAAAGGACACCCGGGAATCGATGGTTGAGGGGCTGGCTGCGGGCGCTGATGAGTACCTGACAAAGCCGTGCAATTCGCAAGAGCTGAAGGCGCGGTTGCGGACGGGAGAGCGGATTCTGCAGTTGGAAGACAAGCTGGTGGCGGCGCGCGAGGAGATGCGCTTCAAAGCCACCCATGACGCGTTGACTACCCTGTGGAACCGGGGAAAGATTCTGGAGGCTCTGGACGAGGCATTACCGCGCGTGGAATCAATGGCGGTGCTGATGTGCGATATTGACCACTTCAAGGCGATCAACGATCAACACGGCCACCTGGTGGGGGATGCGGCGCTCCGTGAACTGGCTGCGCGGCTTCGCGCCGGAGTGCGGCCCAACGATTTGATCGGGAGATTCGGTGGTGAGGAATTCCTGATCGTCCTGAACGGTTGCGACGCAGCTCGATTGCCGGAGCGTGCGGAGGCATTGCGCAGGGCGGTATCGGATTCGACCATATCGATCAACGCAAAAGATATTTCATTCACGGTCAGTATTGGCGCGGTGGCGATTGATCCACTGGACGCAAATACGCCTTCAGAAACAGTGCTGAACCTCGCCGACGCCGCGCTTTACCAGGCCAAGAAAGAAGGAAGAAACAGAGTGGTGATTGCGCAGCGGCTGGTTCGAGGCGCTCCCTGCTGAAGAAATTCCATCCGATTCATTGAAGATGCCCTGGACCGCCATGGAAGTGGCCGTCCAATAGTTCACTCTCCGGTCTACGCCTGGCCGCCGCTGCTTTCGTCATGCCACCTGCCGGATTCCAATTACGAGTATTGGTCCGAGTTACTTGACTCGGGTAGCTGTGAGTTCTTCAGTTGCAAAGTCTCCTACCTTGCGAGTTAGCTTAAGTTCATCGCCAGATATCTTGCCGGTGTAGGTGATGACAATCTGATTACCCTGGAAGTCAAGGTTCTCAGTAAATGAGACATCGTCACCTTTGATCGTCCCATTGGTGATCTCGGTTGATCCGCGGTCATTCTTGGCGGTGCCTGTGAGCTTCTCGCCGTCGGCTTTCAATGTGTAGGTGTAATGTTGTTCACCGATTTGGGTGTTGAAGGTTGCCGCCCATTGTCCGTTGATGTCAGAAGCGAACGCCGACAGAGCCATTGCCGCGGCCAACACTGTGAGAATGAATACGCTGCGAATCTTCATTGATTTGGACTCCTTTCAAGGGTTTTGAAGGGTCGTCGATGCTGGTGGTCCGACCAGTCGATGACATGAATGCCTCCAGGATACGCAGAGGCACCCGGTAAGGGGGAACCATAAGCAGTGGCGCATCGCAGTGTCAAGTGAACCGGGATTCGGAGTGGGGATCGATGCCACAAAAGTGCCAGTTCCAAATTGGTGAAAAGAAGCCATCTAACTCTGATTCGCCACAATAACTGGGAGCGGATTTGCCAATCCGTGCTACACTCTATCCAATCGTAGAATTCGATCTGAAGTTCTTGCCTGTTCCGGTTACCGCCTACTCGCAAACTTCCACATTGCGTTCGCGGTAAATCAGTATCGAAGGAGTAACACACAATGGAACAGGGAACAGTCAAGTGGTTTAATGACGCCAAGGGTTTTGGATTTCTTAGCCGCGAAAACGGCGAGGACGTCTTCGTTCACCACACCGCCATCCAGTCGAACGGCTTCCGTTCGCTTCAAGAAGGCCAGCGCGTCCAGTTCAACGTGACCAAGGGCCCCAAGGGTTGGCAGGCTGAGAACGTTCAGGTTGTCTAAGGCATAACGCCGAACAATCTGTCTGGGATCAAAAAGGAAGAGGGACGGCAAAGCTGCCGTCCCTCTTCTTGCGTTTGGAGGATTTTCCTGGCCTGTGGGATGAGGCTATGCTGCGGGTTTGAGACTTTTGACGCTGACCTGGGGGATGGCGGGGTGGAGCGACTCCATGAGCGTTTCGTGAGTGCCCAGGTATTGCAGCACGTCATTGATTGAATCCTCGAAGCGGCCACCGGTCTTGTGCGTGGCCTTTACGCCCTTCGAGACAAGCTGGCAGACTTCAAAGCGGTTCATACCCTGCGCCAGGGCGCGGTGAATTTTGTCGGAACGCATTACGAACTCCGGTCAACAAGGTGATTGTTGCGTGTGGTGCGAAGCTCGTCAGAAGCGGAAAGGCGGCCGGAGCCGAGCAGGCGTGTCAGTTTCAGTTCAACCTTCATTGTACGCTGGAAATGGTTAAGGTGCGGATAACGATTGGCTCGAGATCACCAATGGTATCCAGGGATTTGGATCGAGCTATCCGCTTTCGCCCACGGCATTTCCCTGTTAAACTAGAGGTCACACCGACCCGATCAATGGGAAACCCTGAAGAGATTGCAGCGAAAGAGGTTATACGTGGCCGACACCACCAAGATTGAAGACAAGCTGGAACGCAAAAAAGTAAAGCGCGCAGCGCGCAAGAAAGCCGCCCCCAAGGCCAAGCGGACCGGTCCGCGCGGCGAAAACAAGAAAAAGCTCAAGAAGTTAGCGCGCGGCGTCTCCAAGAGGTAAGAGCACCGCGACTGGAATTGACCGGGATTCCTGCACGGCACGGCCATGCGGGAGTCCCGAAATCCATCGCATTGACGGTACCCCGCAGCCTACGGGATGAGGACAACTGCACTGCCCAGCCAACTGCTTGCCCGCAAGTCGATTGATAAGCTGATCCGGGACTCGGAACAACCCGAGCACTCCCTGAAGAAGACTCTCGGACCCTGGTCGCTGACGGCACTCGGTATCGGCGCTGTGATCGGTTCAGGCATCTTCACTGTGATCGGCACAGCGATGGCCGGCCAGAAGTTCGACGTGCCGAATGTCCGTGATACCCCCCTTATCCATTACCTGATCTACCATACGGCTCTTGCCGGGCGACCTGGCGCCGGTCCGGCGCTGGCGATATCGCTGGTCCTGGTGGCGGTCGTTTGCATCTTTACTGGACTTTGCTACGCCGAATTGGCTTCCATGATCCCCATCGCCGGTTCGGCCTACACCTATACCTATGCCACCATGGGTGAGCTCACCGCCTGGATTATCGGCTGGGATCTGATTCTGGAATATGCCTTCAGCAACATGAGCGTGAGTGTGGGTTTCGCCGCGCACATCGTGGATTTGCTGGATTGGTTTGGTCTGCACCCACCTCTGAAGTGGATTTCACCGGCTTACCTGCCAACTGGTTTACAAGACTTGGCGGGCAACGATCTTTATCCAACCGGATGGCATTTCGGATTCAACGTACCTGCCTTTCTGGTAGTGATGATCCTCACTGTGATCCTGGTGCGCGGCATTCGGGAGTCGGCGCGCGCCAACAACATCATGGTGCTGGTAAAGATTGCGGCCATCCTGGTGTTTGTTTTCGCGGCGGCCAGCTTTATCAAGCCGCACTACTGGCACCCGTTCATGCCCAATGGATGGACCGGAGTGCTGACCGGCGGATCGATCATCTTTTTCACATACATCGGTTTCGACTCGGTATCGACGGCGGCCGAGGAGTGCAAGAATCCGCAACGCGATTTGCCCATCGGCATCCTGGCTACGCTGCTGGCCTGTACCCTGCTTTACGGCGCAGTGGCGATTGTCCTCAGCGGCATTGTGCCCTGGCAGTCCGTGATGGGCGACGCGGCACCGGTTGTGAATGCGTTGAAGAGGCTTTCAATGTTGCCTGGCGGCGCATCGCTGGTCTGGATTCGACTTTTTGTGCTGATTGGCGCGATCCTGGGCATGGTCTCTTCGATCCTGGTGTTTCAGCTTGGACAGGCGCGGGTCTGGTTCGCCATGTCTCGCGACGGGCTGTTGCCGGCCATCTTCGGACGAATTCATGCTCAGTTTCGCACTCCCGCGGTGGCCACATGGGTGGCCGGCTTTGTGGTGGGCATCCCTGCCGGCTTGCTCGATATCGGGACGGTCTCAAACCTGTCCAACATCGGCACCCTGTTCGCATTTGTGCTGGTCTCCATCGGTGTGCTCATCCTGCGCTATCGCGAGCCGGAACGCTACCGCGGATTTCGCACTCCTTTGGGACCGCTTTTCCCTGTCCTGAGCATCGTCTTCTGCATCGTCCTCATGATGGGACTTGAAGTGATTACATGGATCCGGTTCTTCTCCTGGCTGGCAATTGGCCTGGTCATCTACTACTTCTACAGCCGCCACCGGTCAGAGTTCGCCAAGCAGCGGTAGGGTTCAGTCATGACAGACATTGAAGGCTTCATAAAACGGCTGCCGAAGGCCGAGTTGCATCTGCACCTCGAAGGCACCATTCTGCCCGCCACGCTGGTGGAGTTGAGCGCTCGCCACGATGCGCATCCCATGAAGCTGCGCGAGGCCAAATCTCACTACCAGTTCGACGACTTCACCAGCTTCATCGAGGGATTCAAGGCCGTAACCCGCCGCCTGGTCGATCCTGAAGACTATGAGCTTGTGGCGTGGCACATGATGCAGCGCCTGGCAAAGCAAGGCGTGGTACACGCCGAGGTCTACATCTCGGTGGGCATCATTTACATGTGGCGCAACTTCGATCCGCGGGCAGTTGAGCCCATCTTTCTCGCCCTGGAAAAGGCACGCGAACGCGCCGAGCGCGAGTTGAACCTCTCGATTTATTGGATTTTTGACGCGGTGCGGCACTTCACGGTTGAAGAGGCGAAGCGGGTGTTTCGCAAGGCAGCAGAATTGAAGCGGCACTACCCATCGATCATTGGCATTGGCCTGGGAGGGGACGAGCGGCGGACGGGCTCGGAGCCTTTCAGAGCGCTGTATGCCGAGGCGGCGCGTGCCGGTCTTCGTTTGACAAATCACGCGGGCGAAACCACGGGCCCGGAGGCAATCTGGGAGGCTCTCTCCATCGGCTCGGAACGGGTTGGGCACGTTTTTTCGGCCATTCATGATCCGGCTCTTGTTGAGGAGTTGAAGACGCGGAGCATCGTTCTGGAGCTGAATCCGACTTCGAATGTCCGCACCGGCGTTTGCGCCTCGTTTGCCGACCATCCGCTGCGGCGGTATTTTGACGCCGGCCTGATGGTAACGCTGAACTCTGACGATCCTGCCTTTTTCGGTTCAGACGTGGCCAACGAGTACCTGATGGCCCACACGGTGCAGGGTTTTACGCGGGATGAACTGAGGCAGTTGGCGGTCAACTCGATTCGCGGCAGTTTTCTTCCCGAGCAGGCAAAGGCGGAGTGGCTTTCCCGCATCCAATCAGTGGAGTAACCAAAATACCGCGATGTTCACAGGCAGCTCATCGAGGCTAACCAAAACTGAGGTATCATGTTGGTATAGGAGACTGGTCTCGATGTCTACCGAACCCGAAAACCTCACGCAGGAAGATGAACCGAAAGAACGAAGCACGATGCGCGTGATCGGCTGGTTCTCAGTTGGCATGGCTGTTGCCGCCCTCAGCATCTACGTCGGCTACGAGCTTCGCAGCCGCCACAAGTTCAAGAAGCGCACCCCCTACGACTTTTATTCGAACGCCGGCGAGCAACACGCCGGCGAGTTCGGCATGGGGATCTAGCGTTACTCCGTTTTCAAGATTGCAAAATGCCGCCTGAGTGCGGCATTTTGTATTTGGCAGGAGATTCTGATCGCCGCTCCGCTTTGCGCATGCGGCTGAGTTGAACCAGCCTGAAAGATTCCGCAAACAATCCGTCCAGGTTCCCTTCTATTTGATGAACGTCCTATACTGGCCCCGGGGAATTGCGCTGGTTGCAGCGGCGCAAAGAGGAATTGAAGTTTGACACGAGAGGGCCAGACAGTTCAAACCATGCTCGATGGCGCTCTCCTGCACCATCAGAACGGCAGGCTCCTTGAAGCTGAGCAAACCTACAAGCGGATTCTAGCCATCAACCCTGACCATCCGGACTGCTTGCACCTGCTGGGAATGCTCTCCTACCAATCAGGCGACTTGGAGACTGCTGCCAATCTCATTCGCAGGGCGATTTCAATTCACAAAACCGGGGTTTCCTATTACCTCAACCTTGGAACCGTCTTAAGTGCTCAAGGGAAACTCGACGAAGCGGAAACGCTCTACCGGCACGCCCTCACGCTCAAGCCGAACTTGACCGAGGTCCACGTCAATCTGGGCAACGTTCTGCAGGCCCGGGGGCAGTTAGAGGCGAGCGTGGAGTGTTATGAGAAGGCGCTCGCGCTCAGGCCGGATAGTGCCGAGGCCTACAACAACCTGGGAAACGCGCGTCAGGAACAGTGCCAGATGGACGCGGCGATTGCCTGTTATGAAAAGGCATTGGCCATCAAGCCAGACTACGCCGAGGTGTACTACAACCTGGGCAATGCCAGTCGGCTGCGCGGCAACTTGGATGAAGCGGTCAGGTTCTATGAAGCCGCGATCGCAATCAAGCCCGAATATCCAGAAGCTTTTTACAATCTGGGCAACGTTCGCCGTGCCCAGGGCGATGTTGACGATGCATTGCGGCAATTCGCCAAGGCTTTGGCTTTGCGGCCGGAGTATGCGCAAGCCGGCTTTGGCGAGGCGCTTGCCCAACTGCTGCAAGGGAACTTTGCGGTTGGCTGGGACAACTTTGAGCGGCGCTGGCAAACCAATGATCACGACACGCCGAGGAGAGAGTATGCGCAACCCGCATGGACTGGCGAAAAGCTGGCCTCGGGAAACCTGCTGATTTGGGGTGAGCAGGGCGTGGGCGACGAGATCATGTTCGCTGGACTCATTCCGGAGGTGGTTGGTACCGGCAATTCATGCTTTCTGGAATGCAACGCCCGCCTCAAGCCGCTGTTCGCGAGGTCGTTTGAGAGTGTTGCCGCGGTGACTAACTCTGGTTCGGGTGGGCATCAAGAACCTGAGATCACTGCGCATCTGCCCAGTGGCAGCTTGCCGCGATTGTTCCGGCGGTCCAGCGCGGATTTTGCGGCGACGAGGACGCCCTATCTGATTGCCGATTCATCGATACGCGATCAGTTGCTCCAACGTTACGCCGATGGCCGGCGATTGATTGGGATCGCCTGGTACACGAACAACGTGAAGACGGGTACCGAGAGGTCGATTGACCTGTCACGCCTGGCTCCGCTTTTCGACCTGAAAAACCTTCGATGGATCAGCCTGCAATACGGAGATCATGACCTGCTGCGGAGCCGGGCAGAAGCGGCGAATGCGCCGATTTTTGTCGATCGGGCTGTTGACCAGCTTGCAGACATGGATCTATTCGCAGCCCAGATTGCGGCAATGGACCTGGTGATCACTATCGATAACTCCACGGCGCATCTTGCAGGCGCACTCGGCGTTCCAGTCTGGGTGCTGCTTCCCTTCGCGCCCGACTGGCGGTGGCTGCTGGAGCGGGAAGATTGCCCCTGGTATCCGAGCATGAGGCTGTTTCGCCAGCCGCTTCCCGGCGATTGGGAATTCGTTGTGAAGGCTGTGTGTTGTGCTCTCGCCGATGTCGGTGATTATTTCTCTTTACAGGCTGAAACAGACTGATGCATCCGGCACGGGCAAGCAATTCATCGAATGCTCCCGATTTTTGGTAAAAGTCATTATGGTGACCAAAACCGATCGCCCGATGTGGAAGACCCTGTCGGCGTTCGCCATTATCTATTTCGTCTGGGGCTCCACGTTCCTGGCAATTCGCGTCGGCGTTCATGAAGTGCCGCCTCTGCTGTTTGCGGCGATGCGGTTCCTGGTTGCGGGAATTGTTCTTTACTCCTGGATGATGGCGCGGGGCGAACGCACTCCAACAAGACGAGAGTGGATGTCTGCGAGCTTGCTGGCCGCGCTGATCTTTGTGGGCGATTACGGGCTCCTGTTCTGGGCCGAGCAGCGCGT
Source organism: uncultured Occallatibacter sp. (assembly GCA_964614635.1). Lineage (GTDB taxonomy): Bacteria > Acidobacteriota > Terriglobia > Terriglobales > Acidobacteriaceae > Telmatobacter. The sequence goes on along the minus strand of CAZTLV010000013.1, from coordinate 2,914 downwards.
GCCGTCCGGCGTTGCAGCCGTGATGATGGCCACCATTCCAGTGTTCATCGCGCTGTTTGAGATCATCTTGTTGCGCACGCAGCGGTTGACACTTCGGCTCACGCTGGCTCTCCTCATTGGCATTGGAGGGGTCGTGGTGCTGGTGAGCCGGTCGCTGAACCTGGGCGACGCGCCGATCAGCATGGTGGGAGCGATTGCATTGATTTTCGGGTCCATGAGCTGGTCCATCGCATCTGTGCTGACACGTAAACTCCCTCTCCCTGCCTCAAAAGCGATGAGTGCAGGGGCCCAAATGCTGGCTGGTGGAGTGCTTCTGACTGTGACTGCGGCGGGGTTCGGGGAATTTCGAGGATTTCAGGTGGCGAATGTGTCGGGTGGGGCATGGCTTGCGCTGGTCTACCTGATTGTCGCGGGCTCGATCATCGGTTTCACAGCATACGTGTGGCTCATTCACCATGAATCGCCGACCAAGGTGGGAACGTACGCATACGTGAATCCCGTGGTCGCCGTCATTGTGGGGTACTTCCTCGGCGGGGAAGCGCTTGGATTGCGAACGGTTCTGGGGACGGTATTCGTTCTTTGCAGCGTGGTGATGATCACCACGACTCGCGCAAGGAAACCGGGCGAAGTGGTTGCAGCGGAGGAGGCTGTTTAGGTCTCAGGGGTTCAACCATCCCGAATGGGGATAACGCCCTTTTTTCAACCGGCATCCGCGCATCTTCTTTGCTTTACCCTAAGATCTTATGGGTCGCATCCGTATTCTTCCTGATCAGGTTGCCAACCAGATCGCCGCGGGCGAGGTTGTGGACCGGCCCGCGTCGGTTGTGAAGGAACTCCTGGAGAACGCGCTGGACGCTGGCGCAAACCGCATTCGCGTCGAGGTTGAGGCTGGCGGGCGCAAGCTGATCCGCATCAGCGATGACGGCCACGGGATGAATCGCGACGATGCCCTGCTGGCCTTTGAACGCCATGCGACTTCAAAGCTCCGCACGGCAGACGATCTGCTCTCGATTGCAACCTTGGGCTTCAGAGGCGAGGCGCTGCCTTCGATTGCGTCCGTCGCTCGCGTGACGTTGGAGACGGCTACGGGAGACGATCCAGCGGGAACGCGGCTGGAGATAGCCGGGGGCAAGATTCTGCACGTTGACGATGCGGCGCTGCCTCGCGGGACCACGTTAGCCGTTGCCGATCTGTTCTTCAACACCCCGGCGCGCCGCAAATTTCTAAGAGCAGAGAGCACCGAGTTGTCGCATGTGACTGCGCTGGTAACCCACTATGCGCTGGCTCACCCTGAGAAACACTTCGAACTGTTGTCGGCGACGAATACGATTCTTTCGGCGCCGCCAGTGGCGCGTGCGGCGGAGAGAATCTACCAGATATTTGGGAAGGACACGCTCGCCCAGCTTCTGCCGGTTGCCGCGGAAGCGCCACTTGCCCATGGAGGCCTGCCCGAGGCGCCCCCGTGGAAGCGCGACTTGAACGCGCCGCTGCGTGATCCGGGTGTGATGCGGCTCTCTGGCTTTTATTCCAAGCCAGAACTGCAAAAGCTCAACCGAAACTCGATCTACATATTCATTAACAAGCGCCTCATTCGCGACCGCCTGCTGATGCATGCCATCACCGAGGCCTATCGCAACGTGATTCCACCGACAAGCTTCCCGGTGGTTCTGTTGTTTCTTGAAATGCCGCCCGAAGAAGTGGATGTCAACGTCCATCCGGCAAAGACCGAGGTCCGCTTCAGGCAGCAAAGCTTTGTACACGACTTTGTGCGCGACAGCCTGCGAACGGCGTTGATCCAGGCGCGGCCGGCAGCAGGGTTTCTTGCCGCTCATGCCGCCCCAGCCGCCAGCCCGTCGCTGATGCCTCCGCCTAATTCGCCACTGCCGGGACCACCCGATTCCGAGTCTGTTGACTCAGTAACCGGTGTTGATGGATCGAAGACGTTTCAGCTGACTCCCCGGCTGCCTTCTCCCGTTCCAGGGCACCTGCCATTCGACGCAAGGTCGCTGAATTCAGGCGGTTGGGGAGGGCAGGACCCGCAGGCATGGGGCGCGGCTGCTGCAGCGCTCTTTCAGCCAGCGGGTTTTGAGACGATGGAGGGTTGCTCACCCATTTCGTCTGTGCCTGCTGACGTGGGCGCAGCCGAATCGACTGCGCTGGGCACCGCTGAGGTTGAGGCGCAGCAGGCAGCGCGGAACCTGAACCATCTGGGGTCGCTACGCCCCCTGGCCCAGCTGAGAGAGTCGTTCATTCTGGCTGCGGGAGACGATGGGCTCTGGATCATTGATCAGCATGTGGCACACGAACGAGTACTTTTCGAGAAAATTTTACGGGACCGCCAGGTGGAGAGGGTGCAGCGGCAGAGATTACTGATGCCCGTCCTGGTGGAACTGAAGCCCTCGCAGATGGTGGTGTTCGCGCAGGTCGCAGAGGAGCTGGAACGCAATGGGTTTGAGGTGGAACCCTTTGGTCCACAAACACTTGCGGTGAAGGCAGTCCCGGTTGGCCTGGATGGGTCAGCTCTGGAGCGGATGCTTACCGAGGTGATTGAGCAATCCGCGGAGGATTCTGAGCAACCCAAACAAAATGAGGAACTTACAAGTCTACGAACGCGGATTGCGGCATCGATTGCGTGCCATTCTGCAATTAAGGTCAATACCGCTCTTGACCCAATTCGTATGGAATGGTTACTGTTGGAGCTGGCAAAAACCAGCCATCCAACAAGTTGCCCGCATGGACGTCCAATCGCTTTGCTGTATTCTTGGAAGGAGATCCAGCGGGCCTTCCATCGAATCTGAAAGACTTGTAGACTTGGAAGGTGGCGACTCTCCTCTCAGGAGGGGGAAGCCCGGCAAGATAGCCAGCCTGGAAGTGAGGTTTTTCTTTGACAGCAGAGCAATTGGAAGCATCGCGC
>CAZTLV010000012.1:0-92646 GCA_964614635.1 uncultured Occallatibacter sp. | reverse complement strand
CCGAAAAAGAGGCGTGCGGAGACGTCAACAGGAACTCCCTGGATTATAGGAGGGCTGGGTAGGAGCGTCAAACCCGGCAGAGTCGCCCACTCGCGCGAATTGCGGCCTCGATGACAGGGTCTTCGCAGACTTGCACCATCAATGGCACCTGAAGCGAGAAGGCAGAGCGGCTCGCTGAATCCGGGCCCGCTTACCGGCCAGGGTTCGAGAGATGTGTGGCTTGCGATTGCCATTGAAGCCTACGGTTTGGCTGCTGGCGCTGCCGCCGGGGCGGCCACGCCCGACTTGGTGTTGTAGGCGTCAATGACAGGCTTGCTGATGTTGACTGACTCGCTGGCATATAAAAGCAAAGGCTGTTCCTGCCCGGCATCGAAGACGACCGTGTAGCCCTGCTGCTTGGCGTAGTTGACCATCACTTCATACACCTTGGGAGCCAGATCGCCAAGCACCTGCTTGAACTCCGCATTGCCCTCGTTGCGCAAGTCCTCTGCAAGGTGCTGCAAATGCTTTTTCTTCTCATCGATCGTCTTCGCCCGGGTGGCACGATCAGCGCTGGTCAGCTTATCCCCCTGGCTCTGCAAATCCTTCTGCAGACCTTCAATTTCAGCATTCAGAGCCTTAAGTTGATCGGCCCTTGGCTGAAACTTCTTTTCGATATTGGCGAGATCGCGTTGTCCTTCGTTGGTTTGGGCCACGACTGCCTGAAAAGGGATGACGGCAATCTTTATGGGACCGGCAGGCTCGGCGATGGGGGGGTGAGCGGCCGAAGCTTGAGCAGCGGGGGTTTGAGCAGAAGCGCTAAGAGTAAGGCCAAGGGTGAGCACAATGACGCTGATTGAGTTTTTGAGCACGGGTATCTCCTTTGAGGTCCCATGCGATCGTCCGCGTTTCAGCGCGAATCCGGGTCTATGCCTCATGAGAGGCTCACCAACTTTCCAATTCTTACTCCGCATCAGATGGCGGCGAAGTATGGAAAACCGGCAAGCGGAGACAACTGCAGGAACTCTCCTGATTATAAGGGGGCTGGGTAGGAGGGGCAAACAAGCAAGACCCCAAATGTCAGGCTGGAAAGAATCGCGAAGGCTTCGACGAAAATGATTCAGCGGCGGTGTTCATTATCGATGATGAAGTCAATTCGAACGGGCCGCTCGTTTGAGCGGCCCGTTGAGTGATTCCTAACACTGAGTTCTTAGAACGTTGTTGAAACGGTCAACCGGAAGGTCTTCCGCGGTTCACGGAAGAGATACCGCTGGCCATAAGCCTGTTGCGCTTCAGTGAAGGTGTAGTCGCCCGCACCGCCCGGTGGAAACATATCGCGGGTGATCAGCTCGGCAGAGCAGCTGCCGCGATTGCCCCCGATGAGAACGCTGTTGCAATACGGGGTCTCATACAGGCGAAGAGGGTTGTACGCGTAATAGAGGCGGAACGGCGCATTGACCACCGGCATGATGACCCCAAGCTCAGCACCCAGGGACATGCGCGGCACGAAGTTGGTTCCGGAGATGGGGCGGATATCCGGCTGGAACCCAACGACGGAGCCGGGAATACCACCTTGGCAAGATCCATTGTTGAATACCGGGCAGCCATAAAGCGGCGCAGTCAGCGACGCGAAGCCTTCGGGGCTCTGCTTCAGCTGTCCCTTGTTCAAGGCAGTGTCAATGCCAAAGTCGTCAAAGAACGAGAAGGTCACCGGCCCGGCGATGGGAATGCGATATTCAGCGTTTGTCGTCAGCTGGGTGTCGCCTCCGATAGAAGCGACGCCATAAACCGGCAGTGGCACCTGGATACACTGGTTATCTTCAGGATTGTTTGGATCGCGCGGCACGCAACTGCCGTCTGGATTTGTGAGTTGGACGTTGACGCGGTTCGGAACATAGCCATATGGCGTCGCTCCGCGCACATCGAAGCCTCTCAACTCGCCTTCGCCGCCAGCATACATGCGGTTGTTGGGAGGAGCCACATCGCCGCCGAATCCTTGCACATACCCAATTTGCGCACGCAGGCCGAGCACGTTCCGCCCAGACGCTGAAGGCGTCAGATAGTGCATCGACATGAACTTTTTGTAGGCCACGAGTGGTGTCAGATAACGGACGTTGCCGCCGATTCCGGCGACCTGGAAGACGGCCGTGAATTCCTTGCCGCTTCGTGGACGCAGTGGGTTGTTGACGGTGTTGTACATATAGCTGAACGAGGCAGAGCTGTTAACGATGCCCGCCAGCGCATTGGTGCCCTGGATGCCCGACCGGAAACTGATTGTCTGAAAGAATGTGGAGGAGGCGCTGCTGAACGCAGTGATGGTCGACTTGGTCAGCGAATACGTAAAGCCTACGCGCTGGAAAGCGTGCCGCCGCAACGGATAATTCACTGAGAAATTCAGACCGGTTGAAGCCTGGTTGTAGTTCTGCGTCAACGACTGTTGAGCCGCGCTCAGGTTTATCGACTGCCCGGTTGTGGCCTGATAGTTCTTGGCCGCGTTGAAATCCTGCTTGGTGCTGAAAAGCTGGAATCCGATGTTCAGCGGTCGGTTGTGTATGTACGGCTGCGTGAAGCCAAACAGGAATTGGCGCTGCACGTTACCCAGGTTGCCTTGCACGCTGAGTGTTTCACCCAGGCCGAGGAAATTGTTTGTCTGGTAGTTCACGCCAAGAAACGCACCGGAGAGTCCGCTGACACCGCCGTTGAGGCCGATAGAGTTCTTGCCCTTCTCTTTCACTTTGAGCAGCAGGCTGACGGTCCCGTTTTCGCTGTCCTGGGTGGCTGTGGAATCCTGATCCACCTTGAGCGGCTCAAAGTACTCCAACTGGTTGAGGCGCAGCAAGCTGAATTCCCATAGCTGGGAGTTGTACACCGATCCTTCGTCGAGCATCAGTTCACGCCGAATCACCTTGTCCCGGGTGATGGTGTTGCCCTCGAACTCAATGCGCGAAACATAAAATGGCTTACCCTCATCGATGTCGATGTCCAGCGAGACGGTCTTTTTGTCTTCGTTGAAAATAGGCTTGGGAATGGCTCCGAAGTTGATGTACCCCAGTTGGCCATAGGCTTTCTTCAGATTTTCAAGGCCTTTGCTGATGAGCGTGGCGTCGAACCAGTCGCCGTCCTTGACCGCGAACGTGCCGCGCAGCGCTCTGACATTACTGACGGCCTTGTTCCCAGTAAATGTGATCGTTCCCAGCCGGTAGCGGCCACCCTCTTCAATGGGCATCAGGATGTCAATTCGCTTGCCCTTGTTGGGCCTGAAGGTAAACAGATTCAGGCCGCCTTCGTCGCGTATCTGGGTCTTTGGCTCTTCCACCGCCGCTGTGTAATAGCCTTTGTCGCGATAGGCCTGGCGCACTCGCTCCGTATCCTCTTCAAGTTTCGAGGCATCGAACGTCTGGGCAAACAGATTCTCGAAGATGATTGAATAGGGGATCCCGATCGGCCTCAGGTTCTTCATTGACCGGCGCAATAGCAGGCTGCTGATGTGCTGGTTGCCGGTGAACTTGATCTCGCCCACTTTGACCGTGGGGCCTTCCTTGACATTGAAATTGATTTGTACCGAGGCGGGCGGAATGGTCTTGACTTCGATCTTATCCGTGGCGAACTGATGCCCGTGCTCTGCAAGCAACTCTTTAATCACGGTCTCGGCTCGCTTGATCTTGGTTGGATCGTATTGACTCTCTACCGTGAAGCCGACCTTCTCCTTTTTCAAGCGGTCAAGCACATCAGAGACTGAGATAGAGTTGAGCCCTTTGTAGTTAATCTCACGGATCGTGGGCTTCTCCTTCACAAAAACATTCAGGATGATGCCCTTCTCAGAATCCTCGCGCTCGATGCGCAAATCGTCAAAGTAGGCTGTGTTCCAAAGGGAGTTGAAGTCGCGCTCGATTGAAATTGGATCGTACTGGTCCCCGACATGAGTGAACAGCCTGGCCAGAATCGTCTCTTTGGGGATGCGTCGATTGCCGATGACCCTGATTTGGTCGACCGTCTGCCCGCCCTGCTGGGCAACCGCGGTGCCGCCAGCCATCGCAAGCGTGAAAAACAACAGCAAGCCTGCCAGGAAGTTTCTTCTTGCCAGGAGCCTCGCGTTCCGCCAAAAGAGGGAAGTGCAAATATGCCTTGTCTTCACCGGGCTTGAGCCATACGGCGAGCAAAAGTACTGGTGCGGTCCATAGTTCGCCATCTGCTTCGGCTTCACGGGAAGAATATCGACACCCTCACTGCTGAAAAATCTGATCCTGCCTCGAGGAAAGACTCATTATATTGGACCGTGCCCACCCCGCCCAAACCTCCGGGCTGCGAGAAGACTCGAAAACCATGTCTTGCCCTGAATTCCCCTGCCGCTTTGGGCACTTGCAGGCGGGAGCAGGTCCCCATGACATGCCCAGCGACGAACTCCCGGCGTTGTAACCCAGGCAATTCACCACCTTGGCTATTTCGGACCCTGAACCCAGTCTACCGGACCCAGATGGGTTGGGGTGGCAGTGAATCTTCGCACTGCTGGCAAGCATCCCTCTTAGACGCAGACAAAACCAACAAGACATCCGATTCGCAGCGAGGTTTCCTGAAATGGAAGAGTCGATTTTTCAATTCTCCGCCCCACTCCTCAATAGTGGTCAGGACAGGCTGCCGCTAAGCCTCGACGAGTTTCAGGGACAGGTGATGCTGATTGTCAACACCGCCAGCAAGTGCGGTTTTACCCCCCAGTACGGCGGTTTGGAAGAGCTGTACCGCACTTACAGGGAGCGGGGCTTCACGGTGTTGGGCTTTCCCTGCAATCAATTCGGCGCCCAGGAGCCGGCCAGCGAGGAACAAATCGGTGAGTTCTGCGAGAGGAATTATGGCGTGAGCTTTCCCATCTTTGCCAAGATCGATGTCAACGGACCACACGCTCACCCGCTGTATCAATTCCTCAAGCGGAGCAAACCTGGAATTCTCGGGATCTTCGGCGCGGGAGGAATCAAATGGAACTTCACCAAATTCCTCGTCGACCGAAAAGGGCGGGTTGTGGGACGCTATGGCCCGTCGACAAGGCCGGACAAGCTGGCGGCAAAAATTGAGCGCCTTCTTGACGCTCTCTAAGACAGGGATGGACGGCGAAGCGGCAATCTGACCGGAGGGTGCCTGGATTGCAGGCCCGCGTTTCAGATCCCGCGGCTCCTAATCGATCGGCGCCGCGAGCACGTAGACATAAACAAGCAAAGCAACGCCGATCAAGACGCACAAGCCGCCGCAAAGAGCAACGCCAACGCTACCGGTTAAAAAACGAAGGAAAATTGCCAGCCCGATTCCGCCGAAGATATTGATGATACCGCCCATCTTAAGCCCTTCGCGAGCCGTTTGCCGTTTCAGCCGGTCTTCCTCACGCAGCATCTCGATCGCTGCCTTGGCTCCTTCGCCCGAAGCCTCGGTGATGCGCCGAAATGTCTCTGCCTTGTAGAAAGCCTCCCGCTCCTTCCTCCGGCTGTCCATCCATGTGACCGATGGAATGAAGATTCCGAAGAGTGCAACCGCGCCGACGGAAAGAAATGCCCACAAACCAAAGCTGCCAAAGACAGGATTGATTTCGCTCTCAATGAGCGACAAAACAAAATGTGCCATAGAATCCTCCTGAACCGCTTTCAGGGATTTTTGTCCCTTGCAACTGGTGGGACCGGGCAGGCTGAAAGTTGGTTGCATTTTCTTTCGAAGCGCCATTCGACAACAAAATGCAACCGATCGGAGAGCCTGGTTGTCGTACAGCACGGAGAGCCTCGGCGTTGATTGCAGTTGCCAACCACGAGATTGAGAGCAGGGTCGATCCAGACCTCGCGGATATTACCCGCGTGCTGTCCGGCGATGTTCAAGCCTTCGAAGGCATCGTTCGCCGCTGGCAGGGCCCGCTTGTGAATATGGCGTGGCGCTACTGCCGCGATCGGAGCCGAGCCGAGGAGCTGGCCCAGGAGGCTTTCCTGCGCGCTTGGCGGGGATTGCCGCAATGGCGACGCGAGTCCAGCTTCTCAACGTGGCTCTTCGCCCTGGCCGCGAACGTTTTCAGAACTGAGCTTAAGAGATTTCCTGACGTAGATCTTCCGCTCGACAAGGCTGCCGAACCGTACGGACCCGCGGCCCAGTTTCATGCTCTTGATGAGAGCTCGCGGAACGAAGCGGTGCGCCGCGCTGTGCTGGCACTGCCCCATCGCTATCGCGAGCCTGTGATTCTGTTCTATTTTCATGAAATGGATCTGGCGGCCGCGGCGCGCACCATGGGCCTGCCTGAAGGAACAATGAAAGCACGTCTCTCTCGTGCCCGGGTGCTGCTGCGAAGTCGATTCCCGCACCTTGAAACGCAGCACGCCGAGATGGAACATGCGGCACTCGAGAAAGGAAAGGAGGCTTGAAGTGAAACAGAATAGGTTCGATGACAACGGCAACAATTCCGCTGAGCTGGATCGCATTCTTGCCAGCGAACAGCCCCTGGTTCCATCTTCGGGCTTTCTGGCTTCGGTGATGGAGAAGGTGGGCGAAGAAGCTGCCGCGCCCCCTCCCATTCCATTTCCCTGGAAGAGGATTGTCCCTGGCGTTACGCTGGTAGTAGGGATCGGATGCTATGGCGGAGTAAGCCTCATCCGCCACGGAATTCTAGGTCTCGGGGCAGACACGATCCAGCCGCCGCATATTCCTGCGGCAGCCATTCACCCGGTGGAGCAGGCCGGCTGGGTGGCTCTTGCTCTGGGAATCTCACTGCTCTCCTGGCTGCTGTCGCGGCGGTTGGCAGGACGGTCAGGGCTGCTGTAGATGGGTTGTTTTACGCCCGCGCGTGATTCACGCCGAAGCGACCCAGCTTCTCAAGCGTCACCGCCGCCTGGCCTGAATCGATGGCTTCGGCGCCCAGCGCAGCGCCCTCTTTCAAATCGACTGCAAGACCGGCCGCTACCAGCGCTGCGGCGGCATTCAGCAGAACAATATCGCGACGCGCGCCCGGAATTCCCGTAATGACGTCATAAAGCAAGCGCGCATTCGTGTCGACATCTCCGCCAACAAACTGATCGAGAGTGACGCGCGGCAGCCCGGCCATTTCAGGAGTGACTCGGGCGGCCTTCAATGCCGGTGTACCTCCCTCTTCCGGCTCCTCAACCCGGGCCACCACCGATTCACCGGTAGTAGTCAGCTCGTCGATGCCGTCGGTCCCGTGGACAACAAAGGCTCGCCGTGCCCCAAGAGCCGCCAGTGCACGGGCCACCAGCAAAACACGGCTCGGGGCGAGAACGCCGATGACCTGGGCGCGCGCACCCGCAGGATTGGTAAGCGGTCCGCACAAGTTGAAGATGGTGCGGAAGCCGAGCGCCTTGCGCAATGGCCCGACGACCTTCATCGCCGGGTGATAGAGCGGCGCGAACAGGAACATGAACCCGGTTTCGCGCAGGCACTCCACCGCCAGTTCCGGCCCCAGTGTGACGGGCACGCCCAGCGCCTCAAGCACGTCCGCGGACCCGGCCAGCGAAGTGACAGCGCGGTTGCCATGCTTGGCCACTTTGGCTCCTGCCGCCGCTGCCACCAGCGCTGCTCCGGTGGAGATGTTGAAGGTGAGGGGACCACCACCGCCGGTGCCGCATGTGTCTACCAGTCCCGCCCGCTCCTCATCGGTGAGGGGAAGCGGGGTCATGTGCGCGCGCATTGTCTGGACGAATCCGGCCAGCTCCGGAGCCTGCTCGCCACGAGTTGCCATCACGGTGAGCAGCGCCGTGGTATCAATATCCGGCACGCCGCCCGCGAGAATCTCTTCGAGCGCACCGGCCGCCTCTTCGCGGGTCATGGCTGCGCCGTCTTCGGCCAGCGGCTTCAAAAGCTCCTTCAGTGAGGCCATATGCTCTCATCATAATGGTGATTCGGGGCAAGGTGCGCCGGAGTGCCGACAAGCCATTCAGGGCCGCGAGACCCTTGAATGCATTTTGGTGCCCCGGTTTCCCATCCTTGGATGGCAGCGGTTATGCTGATGAAGCCAGCGGCACCGCTGGACACCAGACAGAATCGGAGATCCAGGCGTTTGCCGCGGGTTTCCGGTGTGATGGACACCAAAATTGAAGATTCATGAGTATCAGGCGAAGGAAATCCTTGCGAAGTACGGCGTTCCCGTGCCCAAGGGCGAAGTGGCCAACACCCTGGAAGAGGCTGCGCTGGTAGCCCGCAATTTGTTTGTCGACGGGGCAAGCGGCGTTGTAGTGAAGGCGCAGATTCATGCTGGCGGCCGTGGCAAAGGCGGCGGCGTCAAAGTGGCCCGCACCCGCGAGGACGCGGAGTCGCACGCCAAAAACATCCTGGGCATGACATTGATCACGCACCAGACCGGCCCAACCGGGCAGAAGGTGCAACGCCTGCTGATTGAAGAAACGGCGGACATCGACCGCGAGTTGTATCTCGGTATCGTGCTCGACCGGGCGACGGGCAAGCTGGTGTTTATGGCATCACAGGCCGGCGGTATGGAGATTGAAGAGGTTGCTGCAAAAACTCCCGAAGCCATTTTCAAAGAAGTCATCGATCCTGCGATTGGATTCGGCGCATGGCAGGCACGCAAGCTGGCCTTTGCGCTGGGCCTGAAGGCCACGCAGATCAGCCACGCAGTTCCCTTTCTGCAGAGCCTGTACAAAGCCTTCATCGATACTGACGCCTCGTTGATTGAGATCAACCCCTTTATCACTACCAAGGACGACAAGCTCTTCGCGCTCGACGCCAAGATCACATTCGACGACAATGCCTTGTTCCGGCATCCAGACATCAAGGCACTTCGTGACACTGCGGAAGAAGACCCGCTTGAAGTTGAAGCCAGCAAATACGCCCTCAACTACATCAAGCTTGACGGCTCCATCGCCTGCATGGTGAACGGCGCAGGCCTGGCGATGGCGACGATGGACATCATCCAGTATGCAGGCGGCAGCCCGGCCAACTTCCTTGATGTTGGCGGCGGCGCAACCCAGGAGCAGATCGAGCACGCCTTTGAAATCCTGCTCTCCGACGCCAATGTGAAGGCCATCTTCATCAATATCTTCGGCGGCATTCTCCGTGTAGATCGCCTGGCTACTGGCGTGGTTGCCGCAGCGCGCAAATTGAATGTGCAGGTGCCGATTGTGTTGCGGTTAGAGGGCACCAACGTTGAGGAAGGCCGAAAGATTCTGAAGGAGTCCGGGTTGGATTTCCAAGTGGGCGCAACGATGGAAGAAGCGGCAGACTTGGTTGTAGCCGCTGCAGCAAAGGTGGGAGCATAAGATGGCAGTCCTGGTTGATGGGAATACTCGTCTCATTGTGCAAGGCATCACTGGCAAGGAAGGCACCTTCCACGCAAAGGGCGCGGCGGAATATGGCACCAAAGTGGTCGGCGGTGTCACCCCCGGCAAAGGCGGCACTACGCACGAAGGCTGGCCAGTCTTCAACACCGTTGCCGACGCCGTAGACCAAACCGGGGCCAACGCAACCGTCATCTTTGTTCCACCACCGTTTGCAGCCGATGCCATTCTCGAGGCCGAAGACGCGGGCATTCCACTGATTGTCGCGATCACTGAGGGCATCCCTACACTCGACATGATCAAGGTGTGGTCGAAGCTCAAGAACTCAACGTCGCGGCTCATTGGCCCCAACTGCCCGGGTGTTATTTCGCCGGGCAAAGCCAAAATCGGGATCATGCCTGCCCGCATCCATAAAGAAGGCTCGGTGGGCATTGTTTCTCGCTCCGGAACCTTGACTTATGAAGCGGTTCACCAACTGACCCAGCGCGGCATCGGCCAATCGACAGCGATTGGTATTGGCGGCGACCCCATCATCGGCACCACGCACATTGATGCGCTTCGTCTGTTGAATGAAGATCCCGAGACCGAGGCCATCATTATGATCGGGGAGATCGGCGGCTCGGCTGAGGAAGCTGCGGCGGAGTTCGTCAAGCTCTACGTTAAAAAGCCAGTCGTCGGCTTCATCGCCGGACAGACCGCTCCTCCCGGCCGCCGCATGGGCCACGCAGGCGCCATCATCAGCGGAGGGCAGGGTACCGCCGCCGACAAAATGAAAGCCATGACCGAAGCAGGGATTCACGTGGTAGTCAGCCCAGCCGAAATCGGCGCAACGCTGGCTCGCGTGATCGGAAATGGGTGAGAGCAAAATCTAGCTTTTATCACGAGCCGGTTTAGATCTCGATGAACGAGCTAGCAGCTGAAAGCTAGTGGCTAACAGCTGTGCTTCACCACACCCGGCACGGCTTCTCCGCCACCATCTTATCTGTCTTCTTGCAACTGAAGCTCTTGGCAAATTCCGGCAAATCCTGCAACACGGAGTTGGTCCGATACTCGTCTGGCGAATGGGGATCAGCCTCTGCCTGGCTCCTCAGTTGCTCGGGCCGCGTCTGCGTACACCACTGCTGCGCATAGGCGATCCAGAAGCGCTGATCGGGCGTGTAGCCGTCGTTCTGCGCATTCATATCAAGATGCGCGGCCTGGGCCTTGTCAAGCCATGCCAGCCACGCCAGCCACAATCCGCCCAGATCGGCCAGGTTCTCGCCCAACGTGAGCTTGCCGTTCAGGTGAACGCCCGGCACAGCCTCAATCGCGTCATACTGCTTCACCATGCACTCTGCGCGGTCATTAAAACCCTGCTCGTCATCCTTGGTCCACCAGTTCTTCAGATTGCCGTCTTTGTCAAACTGCCGGCCCTCATCGTCGAATCCGTGCGTCAACTCATGCCCAATTGTCGAACCCATGTCGCCGTAGTTGGCTGCGTCGTCTTCTTTCCCACTGAAGAACGGCGGCTGCAGGTAGCCGGCGGGGAAATTCACGTTGTTCAATTGCGGATCGTAGTACGCGTTCACCGTGGGCGGAGTCATTTGCCACTCGCTCTTGTCCACCGGCCTGCCGATTTTTGCAAGGTCGCGGGCAACATCGAACTCTCGTGCGCGCATCGCGTTCCCCAGGGAATCGCCACGCACAATCTCGAGTTTTGAGTAGTCGCGCCATTTGTCTGGATAGCCGATCTTGTTCATCACCGCATGAAGCTTTTCCTTGGCCTTGCCTTTTGTCTCGGTACTCATCCAATCCAGTTTGTCGATGTCCCTGTCCATCGCCTGCTCAATGGCCAACGTCATTTCAAGCGTGCGCTTTTTCTCCTCCGACGGAAAATACTTGGCTACGTACGCCTGTCCCAGCGCCTCGCCAAGTTCGATATCCACCCGGCTGGTGCAACGCTTCCACCGCTCCTGCTGTTTTTCAGCACCGTTCAAAATGTGCGCATAGAAATTCCAGCTTTCATGATCGAAGCTTTCAGGCAAGCTTGTGCCCGCGTAAGCATGCAGCAGCTGCCAACGCAGATAAGTCTTGATCTGGTCCAACGGCGTTTCTGCAACCAGGCGATTGAATTCTGCAAAGAACTTTGGCTCAGAATCGTTAATCTTTCCCGCAGCGGGGGCATGGACAGAGGTCACAAAATCGGCGAGCGCAAAGTGCGTGAGCTCTTTTGAGAAAGCCGCCACATCCGTGGGGTGATTCAGGTTTTGCGGATCGCGCTGTTCGGTCACGGTAAGAGAAGCCTTGGCCAGCCGAGTCTCAATTTGGAGCACTGCTTGCGCATCTTTGGCGGCCTGTGCCTCCGGCTCACCTGAGAGCTTGAAGATTGCGCCGACGTGGGCGACGTACCTGCGCCGTTCCTCCACGCTCTTGGGGTCGGTGCGCGTGTAGTAGTCGCGCTCCGGCAAGCCAAGGCCGCCAGCACCATAAAAAGTGATCACTGAGTTTGAGTTCGCGTAGTCGGGGCCGGAGCCCATTGAAAAAAAGGCGTTCACCCCGATGGATTGCAGATGCGCGACCAGCGCGGGCAGTTCCACGACGGAATTGAGCTCGGCAATCCGATCCAATTCCGGCTGTAGCGGCGCCAGCCCCAGACGGTTCACCGTAGCTGTATCCATGCAGCTTGTGTATTCGTCGCCAATTTTTTGTTCATTCGCCGTCCGCGTGGGTAAAGGCACGGCTGCCGCTTCAAGAATCTCCCGCAGATGCTGCCGGTTCAATTCATACAGTTCAGTAAATCGCCCGTAAGCCACCTGGTCAGCAGGCAGGGGGTTGTGCTTGAACCAGCCATTGCAACTAAAGCGATAAAAATTCCCGCAAGGGTCTATTGATGTATCGACCAGCGACGAATCGAAGACGCGGAGGCCATGGTTTTCGGGCACCTGGGCGGGAACTTTAACCACCGGCGCGGTCTGTGGCACTGCCTGTCCGTACACAAGGGTGCCAGTCAGCAAGCAAGACTGAACCAAAATCAGTGCAAACAGATGGCGACAATGGCAGGTGGATGAGTGCAACATGCCGAAACTTTATCAGATTCCCGTTCGGCGGGCTGCTGGAACCACCGCGCATTACAATCAAAAGGCATATGTAATTCCTTTAAGGAGCACATTCTGTGTCGCAACGCACCTTCAGCATCGTGAAGCCGGACGCGGTTCGCAACCATTTCACTGGGGCAATTCTTGCCGAGATTGAAAAGGCAGGCTTTCAAATCGTCGCCATCAAAAAGGCATCGATATCAAAGAAACAGGCCGAGGGGTTCTATGCAGTTCATGCCGGAAAGCCGTTTTTTGACTCCCTCACCGATTTCATGTCATCCGGGCCGCTCTTCGTGATGGTCTTGGAGAAGGAGAACGCGATTGCGGAGTTGCGCAAACTGATGGGCGCCACCAATCCCGCTCACGCTGACGAGGGGACCATCCGCAAGAAGTTTGCCGGCTCGCTCTCTGAGAATGCTATTCACGGTTCTGACGCCGAGGACACCGCCGCTTTTGAAATTGGTTACTGGTTTGCCGGCTACGAGCTTATCTAAGGACTCCGCAAACCTTTGGGCAGGAAGTGCAACTCCGACAGATGCGCGTACAGACGCTGCCTGAGAACACCTATTGCCTGCCTATATGGAACGCGGTTTTGAACTCTTTCTGCTGAATGCGGTAGGCTTCTTAGGGCGATGACCGGCGAAGCTGGCTGCCATCTGGAAGAATTATTTGAGAGACACAATACCTATGACAAAGCAGAACGTTGACGGGGCAAGTGAGAGCGGCCTAAGCAAAGTACCGCAGGTCACGATTCTTTTCTGGATCATCAAGATCCTTTGCACCACTCTCGGCGAAACCGGGGGCGATGCAGTGACCATGTCGATGAACCTGGGCTACCTGGTAGGGACCTTGATCTTCGCAGTGTCATTTGTTGTTTTTGTTTCCGCTCAGGTCTTTGCGAAGAAATTTCATCCGCTGCTCTACTGGATCACGATCATCGCGACGACAACGGTTGGCACCACCATGGCCGACTTTTCTGACCGCTCGCTTGGCATCGGCTATGCAGGAGGGAGCTTGCTGCTTTTTGGCCTGCTGACGGCGTCGCTCGGCCTGTGGTACTGGACCATGGGATCGGTATCAGTAGACACGGTGAGCACGCCGAAAGTTGAGGTGTTTTACTGGGTGACCATCATGTTCTCGCAGACACTGGGAACCGCGCTCGGTGACTGGACTGCTGACAGCGAAGGACTTGGGTACGGTGGCGGGGTGGTATTCTTCGGCACGCTGCTTCTCGTGGTGGCTGCATTGCATTTCTGGACGAAAATCTCGAAGACGCTGCTCTTCTGGGCGGCTTTTATTCTTTCGCGTCCGCTCGGCGCCGTGGTTGGCGACCTCCTCGACAAGCCTTTGTCAGAAGGCGGTTTGAACCTGAGCCGCTATACAGCTTCTGCTGCGCTGCTGGTTCTTGTGTTTGCATTCATTTTGATCTTTCCGCAGAAGGCCGGAAAACATCCGAGCACTGAAGAGAAGGCGGGCTGAAGCGGGCTGCCTTTGGCCTTAATCTCCAAAAAGATCGTCGATCTTGTTAGTCAGAGCGGTCACCGTTTGCTTCAGTTCTGCGACCGTATTCTCCAATTGCGCGACGCGCTCTTCCAGTCCCGCATCCGCGCCCGAAATCGCGCCGCCATCTTGCCTGGCATTTTGATGCTCCACAGAAAGGGCTGATTCCATATTGCCCGAGAGCAAATGTTTATAGCGAGATTCCTTTGTGCCTGGCTGCCGCGGCAACATGGCCACCAACGGCGGCTCCCGCTCCATCAGTTTTTGTAGTCCCGCAAGCACATCGCTGATCTCGTCAAATCGGTGCAGCCGCTCGGCTCGACCGCGCAGCTCACCTGGCGTCTGCGGGCCGCGAAGCAGCAAAACGCACAGCAGAGCCGTTTCTGCCCGGCTGAAGTTGAAAACCTCACCCAGCCAATGCTCGTACTTGGTGACGCGCCCATCGGCGCCGCGCGTCCTCCCGGCCAATTGCAGATCCTCAAGCCCATGCAGCGCCTGCCGCACCGCCTGCTCATCAAGATCCATCACCGGCTCCCGATTCGAGCGCTGATTGCACGCATTCACCAGCGCGTTCATGCTCATCGGATAGTAGTCCGGCGTGGCTATTTCCTTCTCAATCAGTGCGCCCAGAACGCGGGCTTCTTCGCGGGACAGCACAATTGCCCGGTTCGGGATTGGCTCGGTAGGCGGCATGTGTGTATTGTCCCATTGAGACATCGCGAATTGCCATCCACCCCTGTCTTTACTTATCGGCATTTGCGGCTTCTGGCACCTCTTTGACCTTTGGCCCCAGCAAAAACTGAAATCCAACATAGGCAATCCAACTGGGCTCGCTGTTTTGCGGAGTGACCGCCTGAATTCCGCGCCCACCCATGAAGAGCAGCCGCACGTGTCCGGCGCGGTCCAGCGTCTGGCGCCCGCCTATGTCTACCGTCAACTGGCGCTGCTTCGGCGCGCCGCCAATCTCATTGATGTCTTGCAGGTCGTAGATCTCCCCATACAGCTCAAGGCGTTCATTGAATTCGTGTCCGGCAATCAGTCCGCGGCCCCACCGATCGGGCACGTTCCGGTTGCCGAACCAGTGGCCTACTTCGCCATTGAAGGCAATGGGCCCCAGCTTCGTGGTCGCTTCCACAGGCAGATAGAACTGCGGCCCCGGCTCGACGATGCCGCGACGCGCTGCGCTGGTTGGGTTGTTGATTGACAACTGGGGATATGTGCCCAGTGAGAAGTCCATATTGTCGTCGGACTTTGGTTCGCCTGCCTTATGGTGCTCGTAGGGCCGCCACTTCACGCCCAGCAGCGACTCGCCCAGACCCGCGCGCGTGGTGTTGTTTGGGTCTGTCGCCACGGCCATGGGCAACTCATACTTCAACTGGAGCCGGTCGCCCCACCCGTAGTTCATGTCGATATCGGGCGTCTGGTAGAAAGCATTCGCGGGGTTGTGGTCTGCAATCCACCCTATATTGATTTCCCATTGCCGGTTGCCCGGTGTACCAGGGTCGTCTGTGATAAACGGGGGACCGCCCTGTGCATGGGTTACGGTCGCGCCACTCGCTAGCACAATTACAAGAATCGTTTGAAGCAGTTTCCGCATTCAGATATCCGGAGCACCCGTTGGAACCAGCACCACAAATTCAAGTGTTGCCTTCGCTTAAACTAACATCCCGGCCCTTTGACAGAGCTTAAGATTGCTTGCATGGAAACAACAACGATTGCCGGCGCGGAAGTATCGCGCATCGGCCTGGGAACCTGGGCCATCGGGGGAATGGAGTGGGGCGCGGTCCCCGAGCAAGTCGCCATCGCGACCTGCCTCAGCGCCATTGATCGGGGCATCAATCTTATCGACACTGCTCCGATCTACGGTCATGGCCGCTCCGAAGAGATTATCGGCAAGGCGATGCGCGCCCACGGCCGTCGCGGCGCTTTTTACATTGCCACCAAGGCCGGCCTGGAGTGGAACGAACGAGGAGTGTTCGCGAACTCCACCACCACCCGTCTGCGTCAGGAACTCGAAGACAGTCTGCGTCGGCTCGGCACCGACTATGTGGACCTCTATCAGGTTCATTGGCCGGATACGCGCATTCCGATTGCAGAAGTGGCTGCTCTGCTGGCTGAGTTTCAGCGCGAAGGCAAAGTCCGCTCTCTCGGTGTCAGCAATTTCAGTGTGTATCAGATGCAGGAGTTCCGTTCCGTTACTCCGCTCGCTTCAGACCAGCCGCCTTACAATTTGTTCGAGCGGGCAATCGACAGCGAGACTTTGCCCTGGTGCAAGGCCAACAATGTCGCTGTCATCACCTATAGCTCCCTCTGCCGCAGCATGTTGGGCGGGAGGGTTCATCGCGGCATGACCTTCGACGCGGGCGACATTCGCAGCGCCGATCCCAAATTCCAGGAGCCGCGATTCAGCCAGTACATCAACGCCGTCGAACGCCTCGGGGAGTTTGCCGGAGAATGTTACGGAAAGACGGTGCTGGAGCTGGCAGCGCGCTGGGTCCTCGATCGCCCTGGAATTTCTGCCGCTCTGTGGGGCGCCAAGCGTCCCGATCAACTGGATGCAACGGCCGGCGTGACCGGCTGGAGCCTCGACGCATCCGCGATGGAAGAGATTGACCGCATCGTTATGGAATCTGTAACCGACCCGGTGGGGCCAGAGTATTTGACGCCGAAGGTGCGGGAGAATTGAGGCCGGCAGGCGTCATCATCGTTTGGGCTAGGGGACAACCGCTTCAGGCTTGCGGCCGGAAAGCTCCGCAACCATGATCATGAGAGCGCCGGCGATCCAAAGAAAATGGCCGATGATCGGGATCAGTTGGTCAACCGCAAAGAAGATCCAGGTTGCCACCATGCAGACCGCGATTGCAATCGCCAGAGCTCGACGCAGCCTGGAAAACTTTGGCGCAAAACTTAGGCCAATATAGAGAAGCATGAGCGGATTGATCCATCCGCTCATGGCTGCAAGAAAGCCGGAGGATTCATAGGTGTCGAGGTGAAAGGTCGCGCTCAAGGCGATCTTTGCACACTCCCAACCTTTGAATATGTCTGAATCACTGAGGCCGCCTGAATCCTTGACAGCGGGCAGAAAAAACGCCGCCACGAAGGCGCTGAATCCTAGGGCCTGACAAATCAGAATGGCGCGCGGGTGCACCGCGAGCCGGCTGCCGATCGACAAGACATGCCTCTTTCCAGGTCCGCACAGCTGCGTGCGGATGCGATGATCCTGAACAGAGCATCATAGTCGATGACTTGCACCAGGGGTGGCAGGAAGGTCACCGTACGTCAGACCGTCCTGGAAGCCACCAGGCTCCAACACGGCTCCAACACCATCACCGGTGGCGGATGAAGGTTCCATTCTGCAACTCGCTTGCAGCCTGCCGTAGCTCCGCTTGCGTGTTCATGACGATTGGCCCATACCAGGCCACCGGCTCTTCAAGCGGCTTGCCGGAAACCAGCAGGAAGCGAATGCCTTCAGGCCCTGCCTGCACCACGATCTCGTCCCCGCGATCGAAGAGCACAAGCGAATGGTTCCTGGTGTCGTAGACCGGTGCCGCATTGGGATCGACTCCAGACTCGGTCAGCACAGCCTTAGGGTTTGAAACGTCTCGAAACGTCCCCGCCCCCGCAAACACATAGGCAAATGCGTTGCGCGTTGTCTCCACCTTGATACGCTTGCGCTTATTCGGTGGAACGGAGATGTCGACGTAGTGAGGGTCGGCAGCCACGCCCTCCACCGCCCCTGCTTGCCCCAGAAATCGCCGCAGATGATGCGCGCCCTGGTCCCATCGTCGTCAGTCACCTCGGGAATGGCGGTAGAGGGAATGTCCTGGTAGCGCGGGTCAGTCATCTTGAGTGCTGCGGGCAGGTTGGCCCACAGCTGGAACCCATGCATGCGCCCCTGCGCATCCCCTTTTGGCATCTCCTGGTGCAAAATGCCGCTGCCGGCGGTCATCCACTGAACGTCCCCGGCGGTCATCCGGCCCTTGTTGCCCAGGCTGTCTCCGTGCGCCACCTCTCCAGCCAGCACATACGTGATGGTCTCGATTCCGCGGTGCGGGTGCCACGGAAACCCGGCAATGTAGTCTGCCGGATTCTCGTTTCGAAAATCGTCGAGCAACAGAAATGGATCGAATTCCTTGGTCTTTCCAAACCCGAAGGCGCGCTGCAATTTGACGCCTGCCCCTTCAAGGGTTGGCGTTGTTTCAAGAATCTGCTTCACCGGACGAAGCGACATGTTTGACCTCCTGTGTCAGACAGGAATTGGATGCGCGAGGATGATATTCGTTGCAACAAGTAGTTTGTCGGGCCGCTCGCGCACCGCCGATCGCTCCCGGTTCAAGCCTTGATGAACTGTACATCGAGGGTGATGGTGACATCCTCGCCTACCAGCACTCCGCCGGTCTCCAGCGCCGCATTCCAGCCCAGGCCAAAGTCCTTGCGATTGATCTTGGTGGAGGCGGAAAGTCCGATGCGCAGGTTGCCCCAGGGATCCTTGGATGGCTCGCTGACTTCCTCAACGTCAAAAACGACGCTCTTGGTGACGCCATGCAATGTGAGATCACCCGTCACTGCATAGTCTTCGCCGCCTTTGGAAGCCACTTTGGTGGATTTGAACGTCATGGCGGGAAATTTTTCCGCTTCGAAAAAGTCGGCGCTCTTCAGATGGCCATCGCGCTGGGCGTCGGAGGTGTTGACGGTGGTGACATCGATTGAGGCTTCAACGCTGGATGCGGTGGGGTCTTCCGGATTCAGTTTTAATACGCCAGACAGACCGGTGAAGCTGCCTTTCACGTTGGAAATCATCATGTGCTTCACCTTGAACTGAGCGGCGGAGTGAGCCGGATCGAGGCTCCAGGTGGTCACGGAGGTAGGTGTAGCGGTGGATGTGCTCATGGGGGTTGCTCCTTTTCTAGCTTGGATGCGGTCAGAATATATTCGTTGCAACAAATATTATTCGGAAGCCATGGTGCTGCTCCGGAGCCACCTCTTCGCGCAATCGTTCCCATATAGAATGTGCCAGATGTGGAGGCTCGAGCCAGCAATGCCCCGAATGATGTTCAACAAACTCGTCTTTTCGGTCGCACTCGCAACCGGCTTCGCCGCAGCCGCCCAAACCGCAGATCAGGCGTGGCTGCGCTATTCCGGCTATGACGGTGAAATTGTGGTCCCGCCTTCCGTTCGGGCCCTTGGACAGAGCGCATTGGAGCAATCCGCAGCCTCTGAGCTACAAACCGGCATCCGCCGCTTTGCAAACTCTGGGGCTGGCTTTACCGCGAGCGCCCAACTTGGGGAAACGGTCATCGGCACAGCTGCCGAAGTTCAGAAGGCTTTTCCTGAGTTGCGTGTTCCAGCAAGTCTCAAGACGGATGAATTCTGGCTCCATTGGACCATCTACCACGGAAACACACTCGCAATTGTTGCCGGTGGAGATGATCGGGGAGCCTTGTACGGTGCATTTGCCCTTCTTCGCAATGTCACTGATCCTTCACTGAACATCCGCTCCCACCCCGCGATGCCCATCCGCTGGGTCGACGAGTGGGATAACCCTGACGGCTCGATCGAGCGCGGCTACGGCGGCCGGTCGATTTTTTTCGAAGGCGGCAACGTTCGCCGGGACCTAGGCCCGGTAGCTGAGTACGCACGGCTTCTCGCCTCCATCGGCATCAACGGTTGCAACGTCAACAATGTCAACGCAGCACCTCAGCTGATCGACTCCGACCACATCAAGCAGCTGGCCCGGATCGCCGACTCCATGCGACCCTGGGGGGTTCATCTCGCCATGAGCGTGGCCATCGCCAGCCCCCAGACCATCGGCGGCCTGAGCTCCTACGACCCGCTCGACCCAGCAGTCAAGGCCTGGTGGGCCGCCAAGGTCAGCGAGATCTACATCCTCGTTCCTGACTTCGCCGGCTTTACCGTCAAGGCCGACTCCGAAGGCCAGCCCGGGCCCGCCAGCTATGGCCGAACCCCCGCCGATGCTGCAAACGTGCTCGCCAATGCTCTTGAGCCCCACGGGGGCGTTGTGCTTTACCGGGCATTTGTTTACAACCACCACGCCGACTGGCACGACCTCAAGGCCGACCGGGCCCGCGCCGCCTACGATATCTTCCACCCCCTCGACGGGAAATTTGCCGCAAATGTCATCGTCCAGACCAAGGAAGGCCCAATCGACTTTCAGGCACGCGAGCCCGTCTCCCCGCTCTTTGCAGGACTCGAACAGACCAGCCAGGCCATGGAGTTGCAGATCACGCAGGAGTACACAGGCCAGCAGCGTCACCTTGTTTACCTGGCCCCGATGTGGAAGCAGGTGCTGGACTTCGATTTGCGGGCAGATCAAAAAGCGACGCCGGTTAAGGAGATCCTGGCCGGCAAGTCTTTCCATCGGCCGCTGGGAGGAATGGTGGGTGTCGCCGGAGTCGGTCAGAACGGCTGGCTCGGCTCGCCGCTCGCTCTGGCCAATCTCTACGCCTTTGGCCGCCTCGCCTGGAGCCCCGATCTCACTCCGGAACAGATTGCCAAAGAATGGACCCGGCAAACCATCAGCACCGACCCTCAAGTGGTGGCTACTGTCGACAAGATGCTCTTGCAATCGTGGCCGGCCTATGAGCATTACACCGGTCCGCTCGGCACCCAGACGCTGACCGACATCACCGGAAGTCACTACGGCCCCAACATCGAATCCAGTGAAAACAACGGCTGGGGCCAATGGCACCGCGACGACCACATGGGCATTGGCATGGACCGCACCGTGGCTACGGGTACCGGCTACACGGGCCAATATCCGCCCGAGGTGGCAAAGATCTACGAATCCTTGAAAACCACGCCGGACGACCTGCTGCTCTTCTTCCACCATGTGCCGTACACCTACAAACTGCACGATGGCAAAACGGTCATCCAGTACATCTACGACAGCCACTACCGGGGCGCGGCCGAAGCAGCGGAACTGGGGACAGAATGGGCCACGGTCAAGGGCCGTATTAACGACAAGCTGTACCAAGAGGTTCGCGCCCGGCTGGAATACCAGGTCGGCCACGCCATCGTCTGGCGGGATGCCATTGTCCAGTATTTCCTGAAGCAGAGCGGCATTCCCGACGACCAGGGACACGCGGGCCACTTTCCGGGCCGGCTTGAGGCAGAAGACGCCCGGCTCACCGGCTATAAAGTCATCGACATCACGCCGTGGGAAGATGCCTCAGGCGGCAAGGCTGTGGTCTGTGGAGACCTGCCAGCGATCGCCTTTCACCCCGGCGATGTTAGTCCTTCAGCTGCTCCCGTGCCGATCAGCCGGATCGAAGCCGTCCCCCACGCGCCATGCTCTGCCGAGTGGACTTATACGGGCGCCGCTGGCCGGTTCAACGTTGCGGTCCAATTCTTCGATCTGCCCGGAGGCGTGGCGCACTTCACGCTCAACATCAATGGCCATCCCGCGGCGGACTGGTTGGCGGATGCGACTCTTCCGTCTCGCCGCCCCAACGGCGATAACTCCACGCGGCACACGGCACGGGACGTAGACCTGAAGCCCGGCGACGTGCTGAGCTTGCAAGGTGATCCGGACAAGAACGACCCGGCCGCACTGGACTACATAGAGTTGACGCCTGCGCGCTGAAGCTGAATGCGCGGATCGGAAATTGCCGATGATCTGTCCTGTGATGGCCAATTCGTGGCTTCTGCTAGGCTGCTAGCATGAAGGCCCCGGTCCTCATCGTGATCGACATGTTGAACGACTTCCTGTCCCGATGGGAACCGGAGCAAAGACAAGCGCTTGTTGAGGCAACGAACGAATTGGTCGGCATTGTGCGCCGCCGATCCCACCCTGTTGTCTGGATCCGTCAGGAGTTCGAACTCGATCTGCGGGATGCATTCCAAGAGATGAGAAGTAAAGGAATCTACAGCACGATCAAAGGCACGCCCGGCTGCCAAATCGTTTCGGAGCTGGCGCTCGCACCTTCAGACACAGTGCTGGTGAAGAAACGTTATAGCGCGTTCTTCAAAACCGGGCTTGATGAACTTCTTGCTCAGCTCAAACCGGACGCAATCATTCTTGCCGGTATCAACACCCATGCCTGCATCCGTACAACGGCCATCGACGCTTATCAACGCGATTGGCCTGTTGTTCTGGCATCCGATTGCATCGACTCGTATGATCGGGAACATCACGCGGTCTCGTTGAAATATATGAAAGACAAAATTGCGCGAGTGATGAGCAATCAGGAGATCGAGTCTGCGCTTACCGCTGACTCGCCTGGCCGGCCAGCACCCGGCGATTGAATTCTTCCGACTTTCCACGCGGGACGGTCAATGTTGTCCATCCGTCCGCGCCCAGGTGCTTGGCCAGCAATACGATCTGCCCACAGTGGTAGCTGTAGTGAGCCACCTGGCGATTGATTGCCTGCATGACGGAGTGCGCTTCGCCGCGAATGGTCACCGTGCGCGTGATGTCCGCATCGGTGAGCGACTCAAGCGTGTTGAGCAGAATGGCCCATCCCTCGTCCCACAGGGCCATCAAGGCCGCGCGTGTCTGCGGCGGGTCAACGAATTCCGAATCGCGGTTGCGGTCCGGTTTTTCGCCGTCGCTGGCAAGGAAGTCAGTCCAGCGCGAGCGCATGTTGCCCGCCATGTGTTTTACGGTGATGGCGATGGAGTTTGATTGTCTATCCAGTTCTGTGAACAGTTGCTCGTCAGCTACCTGCGCCAACGCTCGTTCAGCGAGTCCCTTGTATTGGCGAAACACGGCTATCGAGTCTTCGAGGTAGGAATGCGTAAACTTCAGCGCCATGCGTCAGATCTCCTTCTCTGTCGCAAAACAGAGTGCAATCGTGGTGGTTCACTTGCAGAATTTCGGCTTACCCTCGTCCGACGATTTGTGCTGCCCGCTGATACGAGCCCAGATTGCAGGCACGTGTATAACCCAGGGCTTTCAGCTTCTTTCGTGCAATGCCACTGCGCATCCCACTCTGGCAGTGGAGGAGGAGTGCCTCGCTCCTGTCTTTGACGTGGCGAGGCAGCGTCTCTTCAATTTCGTCGAGCGGAATGTTGATGGCATTGGCCAGATGCCCGGAGTTGTACTCTCCGGGCGTGCGGACGTCAACGATGAGAGCGCCGTTTTTGAGCAAAGCCTGTGCATCGTTTGCCGAGATCTGACCGAAATGCTTGAAAAGAAAAAAGACCGCTAAAGCGGCCACGACGATGATGACGAATAACCAATTCATGAATACAAGACTACTGCGGTTGGCGGCTGCAAGTCTTCGCGACTTCGACGAGCGTTGAATAGAAAGTGGCCCCTGCGCCAATGTCGGTCAAGCGCTGGCTGGTGAGCGCATTGACGTTGCCGCCAGTGGCTGAAAGCTTCGCCCAGTCCAGTTGCCCGGCGACCACGCCCGGCGGGAGGCTCGCGTTAAAGAGCGCAGTAAGTGCAAGCTCGCCACGATCATTCCAGATGCGCACAAGGTCTCCATCCGCGATCCCGCGCGCCCCGGCGTCAGTCGGATGGATTTCAAGACGCTGGCTCTTGCGCGCCTCCATCTTGCGGTGTCCGTCAAGGTGGGCAAATGTTGAATTCATGTAGTTGTCCGCCTTCCGGCTGAGGAACTCCAACGGAAAGCGTTTTGCGGCTTCACCCCAGCGCGATTCGGTTGGAGGAACAAAGCCGGGCAGCGGATCCATTCCCTGCGCAGCCAACTTCTCCGAATAGAATTCGACCTTCCCGGACTGCGTGGGCAGCTCGCCAGAAGTGTAAGGCTGAAAGGGTCGCGTCTCAGGCTGTAAATGAAACCCGAGGGGGATGTGGCCCCGAGCTTTCAAGTCTTCAAACGTGATGTGCTCCATTTCCATGTTGGTCGAGCGGCCATCTGGACCGATTGAAAGCGCCTGGCGAATGATTTGCTCTGGCGTATCCCGGAAGCACTCCTCCTGAAACCCCATGCGTTGGGCCAACTGGCCGAACAGCCAAACATTCGGGCGAGCCTCGCCCGGTGGTTCGATGGCCTGCTGCGAAAGCTGCAAGAAGTAGTGTCCGTATGCACCTTGAACGTCAGTATGCTCAAGAAACGTAGTCGCCGGAAGAATGTAGTCCGCGTAGTCGGTTGTGTCGGTAAAGAAAAGGTCATGGACAACCGTGAACAAATCCGGCCGCTCCATTCCGCGCCGCACCGCGTTCTGGTTGGGGGCCACCGCGCCTGGATTCGAGTTGTAGACAAATAGCGCCTTGATCAAAGGATCGCTTTGTTGCTGGCAGTCTTGGTTCGCAGCTGTATGCCCGCCGAGGGCGTCGCCAAGTTTGCACATATTCACTGTTCGCGCGAGGCGGCCCAGCGGAGAAGCCATTGCGAGATCGGGCCGCCGGACGGCCTCCTCGTCCCACTTGAAGGCGCCGGAAGTGGAGAGTTGCGCGCCGCCGCCGCGATGCTTCCACGCACCGGTCAACGCCGGCAGCATGGCAATTGCACGCATCGCGGTTCCACCGTTTTCAGAACGCTGCACGCCGTAGTTCATGCGCAGGGCGGCCGGCTGTGCGGTCGCATACTCGCGCGCCAGTCGCTCAACTTCGCTTGCGGTCATGCCGGTCCACGCCGCAACGCGTTCCGGCGTGTACTCACGGGCCCGCTGGGCGAGTTGCGAGAATCCATGCGTCATTTTGTCAATGTATTCGCGATCCTCGAGGCCCTCGTTCAGGATCACATGCATCATGCCCAGCGCCAGTGCCGCATCTGTCCCCGGCCGGATAGCAATATGCCAGTCGGCCAGCGCTGCCGTTCTTGTCTTGTAAGGATCGATCACGATCAGGCGCGCTCCGTTGCGCCGTGCCTGCTCCACCATTGGCCACAGATGGACATTGTTGCCATGGATATTTGCTCCCCACGCCAGCACCAGCATCGCCAGGCGGAAGTCTTCTGTCGGCATCCCCAATTTCTTGCCGTAGACGAGCTTCCAGGCCTCGCCTCCAGCCTCAGAACAAATGGTTCGGTCCAGTTGGCACGCACCAAGACGATGAAAAAAGCGCCGATCCATCGACCCGAATCCGAGGACGCCAATTGTTCCGGCGTAGCTGTATGGCAGAATCGATTCCGGACCAAATTCTTCTGCGACCTGCTCGAATCGCTGAGAGATAGCGCCCAGCGCTTCATCCCAGCTGACTCGCTCAAAAGCTTCATGCTCGCGGCCGCGGGTCAGCGGCCCTTTGGCGATGCCTTCTCTGCGCTTGAGCGGGTAAAGAATCCGCTCCGGCGCGTAGACGCGATCAAGATACTTGGCGACCTTGCCGCAGAGAAATCCCTGCGTGACGGGATGCGCCGGGTCGCCCGCCACTTTCACGGCGCGGCCTTCTTCGTTCACGGTGACCAGAACCCCGCAGGAGTCCGGACAGTCGTGCGAACAGACAGTGTGCACCACGCGAAAAGGGGAAGATCCAGCGGCCGCAGCCATGCAGCCATTGTAAGCTGAACGCGGAGGAATCCTCATGCGCAACCTGTTGCTGATGCTGTTGGTGATTTGCGCCGGCGTGCCGGCCCGTACCCAGGCGCCCACTGCTATCGACGCCGAGCGCAAGGCAATCGAATCGTCATTGACAGCCCAGGCCGCCGCGTGGAACCGCGCTGACATTCCTGCCTTCATGCAGCTCTATGAAAACTCGCCGGAGACCACCTTTATCGGCGCCACGCTTCACAAGGGTTACGGCCCTATTCTCGATCGTTATACAAAGGCTTATTCAACTCCTGAACAGATGGGCAAACTGACCTTCAGCAATCTTGAGGTTCGGCTGTTGCCAAGCAGTTGCAGTGCAGTTGAATTTGCTGTGGTCACTGGGAATTTCCACCTCGAACGTGCGGCCAAAGGCGAAGCAAAGAAGGACGACGGCATTTTCTCGCTGGTTTGGCGCAAAGGGCCGGAGGGCTGGAAGATCCTGCTTGATCACACCAGCTGATTTGTCCCGACCAGATCGGATCATGAATTGCGGGACGTCTTGCGATTGGTTGCGATGTCGAAACACCAGAGCAGATCGTCTGGATTTGCGTTTGGATCGTCTTCATCCGTAGACTGGGACGCGCGAGTGGGGCTTCGTGCAACTTGATGGCTTGCCCTGGGGAGCATTGAACGCATGTTGAAGACTGGCATCTTGAATCCGCAAATCAACTTCCTGCTGAGCCGCATCCGGCACACGAATACGCTGGTCATCGCCGATCGGGGATTCCCTTTCTGGCCGCAGATTGAGACGGTCGATATCGCACTGATTGACGACCTGCCGCGTGTTCTGGATGTGCTCAATGCAGTTCGGCCGAATTTTGAGATTGGTCATGCCTTTATGGCGGGGGAGTTTCGTAGCTGCAACGCACCGCAAACACGACAGCAGTTCAGGCGCGCACTCCGCGAAATTCCGCTTACCTTCGAACCGCATATCGAATTCAAGAAGCGCGTACCGCACGCGATTGGCCTGATTCGCACTGGAGACACGGTTCCTTATGCGAACATGATTCTCGAATCGGCCTGAATTGATCTGGCCTGTGCAGCCGGGCTGCAGGTCGATGCCGTTTGAGGAGGGCTTTTCCCAAATTGGCAAGTTGAGCGGTCACACGCGCAATCTGCGTTGCAGAACACTGACGGCCAATTGGCGACCCCGTACACTGGGCCCGTTATGAGCTGCTTATTTTGCAAGAGCATTTCAAGAAGCCTCGCCTCCGTCGCAATTATTTCTGACAAGTCTGGCTGCGCGGTTGCTGAGATCAATTGCGGCGGGTTAGTCCACGTGTTGATTGTGCCGCGCGCGATATCCCATTCCGGGGACGGCGGCGCATTGCCCCGAAGGAACATGGGTCAGTTGATGGGCATTGCGGAACAGATCGCCAACGCCAGGCATTTTTGTGAAGGCTACCGAATCTCAGTCAGTGCGTGAGAAGGGGACAATCAGGCCACCGATAACCTGCATCTCCATCTGATTGCTGGGCGTCTCGACAGAAATACCGGGCAAAGACTGCAATCACCCGCTTTGCTGGCGGAGATTGCGGAAAGCTCCAGGGCACCGGCGATCCACGCGCAGGCGAGATGGGGGCGGTTGGGATCCAAGTGGCCGAATTCGTCGCTTTGCACATGCTAGCCCACGTGTGTTCGACTTCACACCGGACGGTTCGCTCGAAGAGCCTTAATTGGGAGACAGGTTCCTGTACACTGGTTCCGCTATGAGTTGCATTTTTTGCAAGATCGTCGACGGCTCCATCCCCTCAACTTCGGTTTACCAGAATGAGTTCTGCTATGCATTCGCCGACCTGCACCCTCAGGCGCCGGTGCATGTGCTGATCGTACCGCGCAAGCATATCGGCTCACTTGGCGAAGCTGAATTGGAAGACGCCCCTCTTCTGGGCCAACTCATGGGGGCGGCGGCGGAGATTGCCAAAAGCAAGCAGCTTGGTAACGGCTATCGGGTGGTCATCAATACCGGTCCCGAGGGCGGCCAGACCGTTGATCATCTCCACTTGCACCTGCTCGGCGGCCGTTCTATGACCTGGCCACCGGGATAGATTCTGTAAATCCCGCAGCCGTTCAGGCTGGCGAATTTGCGTCAAAGCAGAAAGGCGTCCGCGATGACGGGCGCCTTTGGCATTGAACATTCATTCTGCCAAAATCACATGGGCTGTTGCGCGTATTCTTCCTCTTCATCCATCCCGTAGCGGCGAAGGAGATTCGGCAGGCTCTGCGAAAAGGCTGACCGCGGCATGACGGTATCGCATCCAGCTTCAATCGCCTTCATCTTCAAGTCTCCCTGTAAATGATTCAGGAACCCGATGATTGAGGTGGCCTTCTTCAGCTTTGCCTTGAATTTGGGAATCAGGGTGATGGGCTTGGCATTCAGGTTGTTCAGGTCGAACACCAGCAGCGTGGGGCGCTCCGCTTCCGGGGCTTCGGTCAACCTGGTGACGGACTCCTTGTCGCCACCCTTGATGAATTCCACCTTGACGCCCAGTTTGCGGGCTGTCTCCTGAATCTTGGCGAGGAAAAACAAATCTTCGATAAAGCAGAAGATGCGCGTTGGCGCATCTTCTCGGACGGCCACCGGGGGCTGAGCCACATAAACATCCTGGTAGTGGCTGTTGTGTCCGTTGCTGGTGATTTGGATGGTGGAAGCAGGTCCGTCTGAAATGTTGCCATTCACGGCGCGGTAGCTATGGTCCATGGGACCAACAAACTCCCTGGGACCCCGCTGCTTGGACTTGCGTTTGCCCTGCCCGGACCCCTGGCCAGAATAACCAGCGTTGTTGCCTGGCTGTGGAGGCGGAGCTGAACCCTTCTGGAAAAACTTTTTCTTCTTTCGCCCCTGACCAGGGCCCTGCTGTCCTTTGCCTTGCCGAGGCTGGCCATTGGACTGCGGTGGACTGCTCTCCCGGCTTTGCGTCGGGGGGGCCTTCGCTTCGGCAGGCAGCCCGTTGACCGGCTGTGCCTGTTGTGC
The DNA here is from genome assembly GCA_964614635.1 of uncultured Occallatibacter sp. Lineage (GTDB taxonomy): Bacteria > Acidobacteriota > Terriglobia > Terriglobales > Acidobacteriaceae > Telmatobacter. Next base: position 64,396 of record CAZTLV010000012.1, on the reverse strand, counting down.
CTGAGGCGCGCCCGCCTGGCTGGATTTATTCTTGCGGCGGCGCCTGCGGCGGCGATGGCCTTGCGATTGCCCTTGCCCATTGGCCGGAGCTGGAGCGGGCCCCAAATCGGACTGGGGCTGCGATGATTCTGTCGTCATGCTTGTACTTCCTGGCACTTTGCAATCTGGTGCATTGCGCTTCCCGGTGGTTTTTGCTTCCTGGTCTATTGCGCTTCCTGCTGTTTTTCGCTTCAGGTCCAGCCAGCGAATGGCCGATCCTGAGCGGAGCGCTAAGCTTCAGTCTTGCCTGCCGCCTGTCCAATTCTGGACGGGGAACGTGACGGCTGGCGGTTCAAACGTCGTAGATCGGCGGGCAAAATGCCAGGGAACGGATCTCAAATCGCAATGTACCACGATGCCCTAGAGCCCTTCCGCCATGCACTCAGAAACTACCGGAACCCTTGCGGCAAGTTCCTTCCTGACGCGCGCCCCGTTGAAGGGGGCCCTGGTCGATGCCTTTGCAGGGATCGATAGGGTGCGGTTCGTGCTTTCCCCCAGGTAATGCCCTTCCTATAGGAGTTTTCGTCGCTTGCCGTTTTTTAGTGGATTGAACCGGTGCGGCAAAACTTCCATGCTCAACGGCGAGCTCGCTCCACCCGTCCTGGGTGGCTCGCATCAGCCGCTTGATAGGCATTTCCGATACTACAGTGAAGCGCCATAGCTGGCAAGTGACCTTTGCGGGTACGGGAGTGCCCAATCCAGGGAAGAGCAGTCGGTTGGACGCCCAAACGCAAGAAACGCCACTCGCAAGGGGGTGGCGTTTCGCTGTCCTGCGCTGGTCACTGGCCTCCCAAATACCTTGTGGACGATGGATTTTCCACCGTGCCTACTACAGACTATCCCTGCCGGTTATTCCCGTTTTCAGGGCCGCTTTATTTGCGGATGCTCTTGCCGGGTGTCTGCTGTTATTTGGGCTGACCGGATTTGTCTCCAGCAGCCGGTACATCACTGGCACTTTAGTTGTAGCAATTCCTTTGCCGTTCCTATCGCTTATTTATTTCAACTACTTAGCGGCATGAATTGCGTTGATTCGTCTGCATTCTGGAAGGTCTGATGAGAATAAATTCAAAAAATCATAGAAAGGCGATCTAATGCTGGCAATTTGGGCAGAAATGGGTGCCCCTGCCAGCCACCAGGGTCCGCCGTATTGGAGTTTCGCAAATGACGCAAGGAAGACCGGTGCGCAGGTAGACGCAGTGCTCAAGCTGGAAAAACCCACGCACCCCATCGGCATCCACGTAGTCTGAGACCGACGAACCGCCCAGCCGAATTGCATGCTGCAGGACATCACAGAGACTGAGCCGCAGCCTTTCCAGTTCGGCCCGGCTTAGCCTCCCTGCACTCCTCTTCGGCCGGATGCGAGCACGAAACAAGCTTTCATCGGCATAGATGTTGCCCACGCCGGACAGTAATGACTGGTTGAGCAATGCGGCCTTGATGCAAAGCTTTCTGGAATGAAAGAGGCCTGCGAATTCCTCGGCGGCAATGGTCAGTGGCTCCGCACCGGGAGCCCTGAAGCTTGAGGCGTTTGCCAGATCGCGAAACTCGAGGCGCCCAAAACGACGCGGGTCAACAAATCGCAGTTCGCGCCCACTTGCCAGGCTCAACCGGGCGTGAGTATGAGCGGCAACTTCGCCGTCGGGGCTGGTCACCAGCAAGCGCCCGGTCATTCCCAGGTGGACAATCCATTGCGCCTCCGGCTTTGGAGTCTGAGGGCTCTTTCCATTTCGCCTGCCTTGAGCTTTGTTGGGTTTTGAGCCAGCGGCAGGATTGTTGAGCTTTGACCCCAACTCGCAAACTATGTGCTTGCCGTCGCGATGCACATTGATGATCATGCGACCCTCGAGCGCCTTGGCCTGCCGTGCGGGCGATGTTTTGAAGGGCTCTCGATGACTGCTGAACCAGGCTTGCGTGATGCGATCGCCACGAACTCGATCGTGAACACCACGGGCAATCGTCTCCACCTCAGGAAGCTCTGGCATCGATCTATTGTAGAGGCTCGCCGGAAAGCGCTCGCTACCTGTCCCGCTCAGGCTGTTGCACAATAACCATCCTTAGTCGAAACTGGGTGGGCCATGCCTCTCGCACGTTATCTTGTATCCGCATTTTGGGTCAGCTTACTGGCTTCGCTACCCGCAGGCGCGACGAATCTAGTGACTGGCAACGGCTTTGGATTTGCGGTGGTGTCGCCGCAGACAGGCACCTTGAGCAAGTTCTACGCGCATCCCTATAGCTTTGTGCGCCCAGATGCAACGAATCCGCTGAGCGAAGGCGTGGAGACCGCCAACTTCATCAGGGAGATTCGCTGGGACAGTGGAAACCCGCTAAGCGCATCCTCAGAATATGTAGACGATTCGCAGGTGATCCACACCAAAACGGATGATGGCGAGGGATTTTTTTTCATGCCTTTTGGCTTGCGGCAGGCAGCCTTGATCATCGGCTGGGAACCTGGTCCTCAAGAGGAGAGGACCGGCAGTCTGCATGTGGAATGGAGCCACCCGATCAAGTCTCAAAAGACTGCGCGGATACTTGGCGTTGAGATGAAACTGCTGAAATTCGACGGTGTTCAGGAGTCGTTGCTGCTGATTCCGATGGGCACGTTGCGGCCCGGGTCGGCGACGCCGGAGCAGGTTCTTGCTGCCAGTCATTCGTGGGCGCTTGTATCAATCGAAAACGACTGTGAACTGGAACAGGTGGCAAGCGCGGTTGAGCGCTGGCGAAGAGGGCTGGAGCCGCGCGCGTTAGCCAAGCGGGAAGTCGCAGAGATTGAGCGTTGGCGCGTGAAGCCGGCAGTCGATTTTAGAGACGAAGCGGAACGCCACGTATGGAGGCAAAGCGAGGTTGTCCTGCGCATGGCGCAGAGTCGCGAGCCCAATCGACCCTTACGAAACGGCAACGGACTGATCATCGCCAGTTTGCCTGACGGCGTCTGGTTCACTCCGTGGGTGCGCGATATGGCCTATGCGACGGTTGGGTTGGCGCGCATGGGACACAAAGAAGAAGCGCGGGCGGCGTTGCTGGCCTATTTCAACGCGCATCCCACAGGCAAGATGCGCGCGCAGACGCAGGGCGCGGATTACCAAATCTCTGTGGTGCGCTATTTCGGTAATGGTGCTGAAGAGCCATTCTTCACCATGGAGGGAAACACCAATATCGAGTTTGATGATTGGGGTCTTGCGCTGTGGGTGCTGGGCGAGTACGAGAAACAATACAGCGATTTCGCTTTTCTCCGGATTCCAACCTATCGCGGTAACGTCTACGAGAGCGCCAGAGACTTTGTGGTGAAACCGCTGATGGAGAACATGGAGAAGTACGATCATGGCTTGATCGTTGCGACAGATACGTCGATTTGGGAGGAGCACCAGGAAGATGCGAAGCATTTCGCCTTCTCCACGGCCGCGGCCATCGTGGGCTTGCGCAACTTTGCGGAGACAGCAAGACAGGCAGGTGACGAACCCGCGCGAACCGAGGTGCTGAAAGACGTTGATCTGCTGGAGGAGGGGTTCGATTCAGCCTTCATCCGCGGGGGAAAGCTTCATGGCACGCTGGAAGAAGGTGTCAAGAACGATATTGATGGAGCGTTGCTGGCGATCATCAACCTTGGAATCGTGACCGATCCTGCGACGGTCAGCGACACCATTGAACGGATGGAGCTCTTGAAGGTAGATTCCGGAGGCTACAAGCGCGTGCGCAGCACGTATACCGATCCGGCCATCTTCGAGTATTGGTACGAGAAGCAGGAGTTTTTGTTTGTCGATCTGAGCCTGGCTGAAGTGTTCAGGCGGCAGGGCAGGAATGCTGAGGCGGACGCGATTCTCAAACGCATCGTTGACAAGGCTGCAGTCGATCACAACCTGATCCCGGAAATGTATGTCGCAGTGCCATGCAGCCTGTTCCCAGGGAAGATGGGCGATCCGACGGGCGCCATGCCCATGGTTGGATACGGTGCGGGGGCTTACATCCTGCACGTCCTGGAGCGTCAGGAATTGCGGCACGGGCGTTGACTTTGCATCACTGCAGATGAACCAGCATGGAATGACTTCAAAGCGGACCAATGCAGGGCGCGAATCTATTGAACGGTGAAATTGACCATTGCGGTGGATGTGGTCACGCCTGAGGTGCCGGTCACCGTGATCGTGTAGGTTCCTACCGTTGTGCCCCCGGTCACGACGGTATTGCAAGCTTGGTCGCCGCCACCGCCGCCGCCGCAAGCGGCGACACCGCTGACGATCACGAGGAATAAGGCAAGCATTCCGAGGATGGCCCGCCACCTGCGCCGGTGCGCTGGAATGCCAAACAGCAATACGCAAGAGAGCACGGCCCCGCCTCCCTCGAACCACGGAAACCTTCTTGGGCTGGCATTGGCGCCGGAACAACTGGACGTTGGCGCAGTGGTGTTAATGGTGAGAGTGGCCGTGCCCGCAGTGCTTCCTGCGATGCTGACAGGGCTGGTGGAACCGAAGCTGAGCGTGGGCATGTCGATTGCACCGGTTGGACTGGAGGTAACGGCCGCGGTTAGTACGACGCTGCCTGTAAATCCCCCGCTGGGCGTGACGGTGATGGTGGAAGTGTTACCTGTCGCGACGCCGGGTCCTGAGATGACCACGCCCGATCCAGTAATAGTCAAACCTGGGGGCTGCACGGCTGTCACCGTGACGATTTCATTGTTGGTACCTGAAATGAAATTGGAGTCGCCGCCGTATGACGCGATCACCGTGTCGCTTCCGGCTGCCAGCGTGCCCGCTGGAATGGTGACGATTGCTGATCCGGCTGTTAACTGTGCGGGAGACGAGGTATAAGTCCCACTGGAAAGGCTGACCGTGCCTGTGGGTGTTCCAGCGCCCGCAGGACCGCTAACGGTGATGGTGCTAGTTAGAGGCTGGGCTGCGCTAATGGTTGGGTAGGATGGCGAGAATTCAATGATCGGAGATGCAATGACGGTGACAACTGCTTTCGCGCTCCCGCTGGAGTAGTTCGAGTCGCCAAGGTAATTAGCGGTGACGGTGTTCAGCCCGCCTGTGAGGCTGCTCGCCTGGTATGTGAAGGATGTTGAGCCGTTCACTAAGAATAAAGAATTCCCTGTGTAGGTAGTTGAGAGCTGAACCGTGCCGGTAGGAACCGGACTTCCAAAGGGGCCGCTGACGGTGACTCCAACGGTGATGGGATAATTCACTGTCGTAGTGGGCGCGTTTACAGTAACTGTCGGCTTCAAGGTACCTGAAGCGTTCACCGTGACGCCGGTGCTGCCATTACTCTGCGCATAGTTGGTGTCGCCACTATAGGCTGCCATAAACAAGTCGCTTCCGAGGGGTAGGATGTTCGCCGCGAAGGAGAAAGTGACTGTTCCACTTACCAGGTTCGCATTGCGGGTGGCGAGGCCGGTTGCGGAAAGCGTTACCGATCCCGTGGGCAATGGAAGGCCGGTTACCGCAGTCGGCGTAACCGTGATTTGCAGAGATTGATTCTCGAGAATAGACGTGGAAGAGGGCGTGACAACAAGCGGCGTGGTGTATGGACCCGTCGTGACGGATATCGAGGACGCTGTGGAGCCTGCATAATTTCCGTCTCCGCCATACATGGCCACAATGTTGTAGGTGCCACCCGGCAAACTTGCCGTTGAAAACGTGGCCGTACCGCCCGCAGGGGTAGAACCGGTGGCCGCTGTGCCAATCAGTGGCGCTGTGCCGACGGTGGTCGAACCGTTCATGAACGTGATTGTGCCGGTTGGCGCGACACCCAGGCTGTCGGTCGCAAGAGTGACAGCCAATGACACCGGAGTCGTTGAATGATTCAATTGCGTGCTCAGAGTTGTAACTGCCCGAGTCACCGTGAACGCATATGCCGCGCTTGTGTTCGCCTGGAAGCTTGGGTCACCTGGGAAGGATGCAGTGAGGCTGTTGACGCCGCCAGCGAGCAGTGAGGTCTGCAGCTCGGCGATGCCGTTGCTTGCCAGCACCGCGGTGCCCAATGTTGTGCCACCGCTCTTGAAGGTGATTATCCCCGTGGCTGCGCCATCAGGGCTTGAAGAGGAAGCACTGTTGCCATAGGGTTGCGCATCCACAAGATAGATAAAGCCGTAATTGGGTGTGGCTGCAGCTCTACCTGTGGCTGGGTCGTAGTAGCCCGCAACTCGCAGAGACGTGGAACTGCTTTCGGGGCCGACCGTGACGGGAATTGCATTGGAATCGCTGGCTGCAAAGATAGCGCTGCCGCCGTAGTGCGCAGAGACGTTATACGTTCCTCCTGGCAGGGAATTGGTGGTTCCTGATGCGCTCCCGCTGTTCAGGGCAAAATCGGCAATGCTTTGGTTGTTCGGCAAGAGTGCGGGGCTCAGGCTATCAACCAGCGCCACCTCGCCAGTTGGTGTGCCTCCACTGCTTGTGACACTGGTGGCCACCGTGACATTTTGGCCATGCGTAATGCTCAGAGCGCTGGTTGCGCCATTGAGTTGGAGAGAAGACGATGTCGCGGTGAAACTCGCACTCGGCCAGTCACTTACCATGTGGGTCGTTATTACGCTGCCCAGTCCGCTGGCCCGGTCATAGCCTGCGGTGGCGTTGTAACCGTTCATGAAGTAATAGCCAGCCGTATTTGCAGTGCAGCCGCCAGTTGAGGCTTGGCAATTGACCGAATTGTCACCCGATGTCACGTCATTGAATACGATGCTGTAGCTGGATTTGGCCAGGTCGTAAAGCGCATAGTCCGCCTGGCCAAGACGAGTGCCGGTCTTTTGCTTGACCAGCGCCAGCATGCCGGCAAAGGTGGGTGCGGCTGCTGAGGTACCTCCGACACCGGTGAGATTGAAGCTGTTGCCTGTCGCCCCAGCAGCACAGTCTGCTCCAACTGAATCCATATCAGTGCACAGGCCCCAGGCTGCTCCGTAAAACCCGTCCCCGGCCAGGAAGGCCACATCAGGCATATTGCGTCCGCTGCCCGACGCAAAGCTGGATTGCCACACCGGCACGGGGTAAACCGTGCTGATGCCTCCGCCTCCGGCCACAATGTCGTTGTCACTCTGATTTCCCGAGTAAGCTGACATTGGCTTGTTCTGGGCAATGCTGCTATTCGGATAGGTGGAATCGTTCCACGGCTCCTCAGGAATGTACTTGAGCGCGCTGCGATGGTTGGGCAATGTATTGCTGAGGTCCACATAGGTGGAGAAGCTGGTTGGGAAGTTGCTATACAGAACATCGAAATCCGTACCGCCTACTGAGATGTTGTACGGCGTGGAACCGAGGCCGTTGACAGCCAGGCCCTGGTAGGCAAGTTGCTGAGTGTTCTCGTTATCGCATCCGGCGGAGCCGCTATCACCCGACGAAACTGTCACCGTGATGCCCTGGGCGGCGGCCTGTTCCCACATGTTCATGATCTGCTGATTGCCGGCTGCGCCCTGACCCGCCTCGCATTCGCCAAAGCTCACGTTCAGAATGTCGGCCTGGTTGTCGTCGAGGGCGCGCTGGATCGCCAGGAACAGGCCCGGCTCGTACGTGGTATCAGATGCTGTATACAGGATTATGCTGGCATTCGGGGCTATTCCGCCGGCGACTTCAGTGTCGAGATATGCCTCAAGGGCATCGCTGTTTTCGCCGGGGTCAGCGCCGTCGACAACTACTGTGGTTGCTTTGGGAGCGAGACCAAAAGTGGCTCGATAGTTGGCATTCTGAGTGAGATTGATGTTGGAATCGCCCGCGATGCCGATGGTGACGCCGGTGCCGTCGTAGGCTGTGCCAGAAAAATTGGCGTTGAGCACCGTGGGCGTGTTGTAGATGGTGGCAGCGTCAGCCGGGCCAAGAAAGATGTAATAGCCATTCGCTGCCGAGCCGGTGGTGTAGGACGGCGTAATCGTGTGGTCCTGCGCGTTATAAATTCCGCTTGGCCCGCGAATGGACTGTGCTCTGGGCTTGAAGTTATTGAGTGAAGCAAGGCCAGAGACCACAGGCGCGAGGGCGGTTGGGATTTGCGGATCGGTGGCGTTGGCCCAATGTTGTTCTCCGTTGACCAGGTAGCTGTGGATGGTGGTGTGGAAGGCGCTCTGCACCTGGCCAACCGAACCGGAGAACTCGATTGCCATCCGGCCCTTGGCCAGTTTGCTCACGGCGAATCCCTGGCTCGCGAGCCACCCCTGAATGGCCACGAGATCGGAGTCCCCGACTCCAAAACGTTGCCCGAACTGGTCTGGGCTGAGGAAGTTGCGGTAGTTCGGAGAGTTTGAGTCCTGCACTGCCTGGAGGTAGGTCTGCAGGTCGGCTTCCTGCTGCGTGCTGCGGGCGAGTACGAGCACCAGCCTGTTTGCTGGCATCGATACCGGCGCCTGGCCCTGGTCAAATTCTGGACGCGCGAGCGGGTGGGTGTTACCAGGCAGGGTGGTCAATTTCGAATCGTCGATGGCTCCCGAAATTCTCAATTGGCGGAGAGAATTCGGGAAATGCGAAGGAGTGGCGGAAGTGGGGTTACTCCCTTGCGCCAAAATGGGCAATGAATACATCGCCGCTGAAAGAAAAAGGACTAAGCTGCCAAGTCTTGACATGGAAATGCGACATTCTGAGAGAGATAACAATCGTAACGCATCGCTGATCGATTCGTTGCAGACAATCGGAGAAAACTCCGCCAATGGTCATACCGGAATAACGGTGGGACTGAGGCGTTTCATTCGAAGTGCCCGTGCAATGGAGGGCTGAGCCTTGCGGTGACCGGCCGGGATGACCGCCAAATCGGCGATTGCATGAGACTAAGCCAGAATGGCTGCTTTGCACTGTTGTGGTATGTCCAGAGCCACGCGCTGGGCGCCTGAGGGGCAACACTGTGGTGCGGATTGCTATCGAGCCCGCTGAGGCAACGAATCCTCTTCATCATTAGCCTGGGTCTGGCGAGCTCCCCATGCCTCGAGATAAATCAATCCAAGCCCAACCCCAACAACAAATACGGCCACCGATCCAAACTCCATTTCATTGAGCCAGCGATCTTCCTGCTCGGTCTGGTAAACCACCGTTCCATGAATGTTCCGCGGAACCGTGCGCAGCTCTTGTGCCACGGGGTAGGTCGGCATGGTGTCAAGGTAATGTGTGGAGATCATTGCGGAGACGATCAGGCCGGCCAGTCCCGGCAGGATGAATAACAGCGCGAAGAATTTGAGAGTTCCTAACTGTGAAGTCTTCATCGGATTAACCTCGACCTCGCTGATCGAAGAAGGCGTCGATTCTGCTTTGCTGAATGACTTTGAGTTGGAGGATGCGGGTTCTACATCGAGCGGCCATCCCTGCCTGGGCCCATTGGCAAGCTCTATCAGGGGTTTCACTTAGATTTGGGCGTGCTCAGATCAGAACTGTCTTGAGTTTATACCGGAATCGAAGATTTATTTCCACCACCGGAAGCGCACGACCTGATCAGAATTGGTCCCGAAGAAATAGCTCCGCGAGAAGTCCGCTTCAGCGACTCCAAATCGGCTTCCACTGCAAAGCTATTTGTTCTCGTTGGGGTCGCGAATCTTGCTGGCCTCAAAGGTAACTATCTTCCAGTCGCCGCGCACATTCCGCACGTAGACGCGGGTGTAGCGGAAGCTTCCGGAGATATCTCCATCGATGTTGGTTCCGTGGACTTCAGCAAGCGATGTAACCACCGCCGTGGCCCCGTAGAAGCGGACCCTTCTGTCGGAAATATCGAGAGCCGTCAAATGGATTCGGCCAGAGCGGAGGTTTGCCAGTGCCTGATCTTTCGTCTGCAATGTTCCGCGAGCGGTAATGGCCATGTAGTCATCCGCAAGCAGGTTGTCCATTGCGGAGGTGTCCTGCTTCATGATCGCATCACGCCACCGATCTTCCAGATGATCGATCTCGTGCCGAATCTCGTGCTTCTGCGCTCGTGGCAGTTCTGCGCGGGGTGGACCTGACCCGGCCTGCAGGGGATGCACGCACACAGACAACATCAGAACAGGGACCAACGTCAGAACCGGCATCAGGCGTCTGATGAGGTAACTCGAAGGGTTGGACGTGGCACCCTGCATTGGCGTATCGGATAGTATTCCCGGCAAGGCATTTCGGTCAATGAGTTTTCGGCAATCGCGTTTCCTTCGTAATTCGCGGGCTGTTAACCATTGATCGCTTTGGCGGAACCTACGGTGGGTTAGATGCGAGCAGGCGCCTAATCGACAGCAATCAGGGTTTCAACGTTGCGTTCCCGCATCTTCTGGTAGAGTCCGCCGACGGCGTACTGCTTAAAATGTGGTGACGCCCTGTGCGCGGCGAGCGCACTCTCATCGATATATCGCTCATAGATAAGAACGGCGTTGGGGTCATCCTCAGAATGATGAGGAAAGAAGGTCACGCAGCCGCGCTCCTGCCTGGATGCGGCCGCGAGCGCACGCAGAGCTTCAGTTACATCCGCACGGTCCTCCGGGGCAAACGTCATCCGAACAATCAAGCTGACCATAGCACCAATATCTCTCTCGCCCGGGCAGGAGATCCCCGGGGACAGTTGACGAGCTGTCAATCAAGTCTACCCGTGAATCTGGTCTAAAGCAGCGGCAAATTCAGGCAGCACCATTGTCTGTTCGCGATCGGGGCCGGTTGAGACCATGCCAATCTTTGCCCCGCATTCACGTTCCTGGAAACGGAGATACTCCTTCGCCGCCGCAGGCAATTTGTCGAAGTCCGTGATGCCTTCGGTTGATTGCTGCCACCCTTTCAATGTTTTGTAGCGCGGTTTGATAAGTTCAAGCCCCTTCACATCAGCAGGAATTTCATCGGTCACTTTGCCGTCGATCTCATATCCCACGCAGATGGGGATTTCTGCCAGCTCGTCGAGAACGTCGAGCTTGGTGATCACCAGCCACTCTGCCCCATTCACCTGGTTGGAATAGCGCAACAGGGGAATGTCGAGCCAGCCGCACCGGCGAGGCCGCCCGGTGACCGCACCATACTCGTTGCCGCGTGCCCGCAGTTCCTCACCCACGGCATCATGAATCTCAGTCGGGAAAGGCCCTTCACCAACACGCGTCACGTAAGCTTTGGTCACGCTGATGACCGTGCCGATCGCTGTGGGCCCGACACCCGTGCCGGTTGCCGCACCACCCGCTGTCGCCGACGATGAAGTGACAAACGGATATGTTCCGTGGTCGATGTCAAGCATCGTACCCTGGGCGCCCTCGAACATCACGCTCTTGCCTGCAGCCAGGATATCGTTCAACATCCTCCCCGTATCCGCAACAAAAGGCCTTACCAGCTCCGCAGCTCCTGAGTATTCGTCGAACATCTTCGCCGGGTCAAGGGTGACTGTTCCTGTTCCAAAAAGAGCTTTGACGATGGCGTTTTTCTCCGCGCAGGCCTCTTCAATGTGCGTCTTGAGAAGGTCGGGCCTGAGTAGATCGACCACCCGCAACCCACTGCGCGCCATCTTGTCTTCATAGGCAGGACCGATACCCTTGCTGGTGGTCCCGATCTTCTGCCGGCCGGGCGCCATCTCCGCTGCCAACTCAATCATCCGATGATAAGGCAGGATCACCTGCGCCCGGTTTGAAACGAATAGCCGCTCGTCGACGGCCACATTCAGCTTGCGCAGCTTATCGACTTCGCTCAGGAAGGCGATCGGATCAAGCACGACGCCGTTGCCGATGAGGCCTTTGCAGCCCGGGCGCAGCACTCCACAGGGGATGAGTTGCAAGACAAACTTCTGCCCGCCAATGATGACCGTATGCCCGGCGTTGTGCCCGCCGGCATACCGTGCCACCGCGGCAAACCGCTCGCTCAGCACATCCACAATCTTGCCCTTGCCTTCGTCGCCCCACTGGGCGCCCAGCACTACTGCAGTCTTTGCTCGCATGTCGTTCCCGATTCCCTTTATTTAGAAGGCCTTATTTGGCATAGAGATGTCCAGTTTTCACTGTGGGGGACCCGGTTGCCGCCGCGTCGCAAAACAAAGGCGCAGACGACCTCTGCCTGCACCACCTTTGATTCTAAACCCCGCAACTAATCCGAGGACACTGTGTCTAATTCGAATATCCGCGCCGGAGGTGCGCCCGGGAGGCGGATTGTGCTCGGGTCTGAAGTACGCAGCTGACCCTGAAGAGGAAAAATGAGACCCTGCGCTTACCCTTCCGGATCGATTGCAATTTCAGTTCTTCGCGATTCTCGCCAGCGCTCAAACACAAGATATGCACACAGCTTGCTGAGAAGTGGAGTCAGGCGTCCTGCCGCGCTGCTGATGATTCTGTTGCTTTTGCCGCTTGCAGAACCGCAGCTCTATGCCCAGCAACCAAGGCCACAGAGTTCTCAATACACTTATGGCCAACAGCCACAGGTCGCTCAGTATGGCGGTCAATATGCGCCGAACCCTGGCTATGCGCAGCCTGCCTACCCCCAACCACCGCAGAACTATCAGCCAAATAATCAGGCGTACGGTCCGCAGCCCTATGCCAATCAGCCAGAATACGCGGCAGACCAAGCCTATCCAGCGCCGGACTACGATCAGGCGCAGCCGCAAACGTCAGCGCAGCCCTTCACCCCTGAACAGCTGCAACAGCTCGTAGCCCCGATCGCTCTCTATCCTGACAATCTGGTCGCCCAGATTCTAGCGGCTGCCACCTATCCTGCCCAGGTTGCCGCCGCTGACCGCTGGCTCCAGTCCCAGGGCAACGCCTCGCCTGATCAGATTGCCTGGGCCGCGGATGGGCAAACAAACTGGGATCCGAGTATCAAAGCTCTGACGGCGTTTCCCCAGGTTCTTGCGATGATGGACTCCGACCTCCGCTGGACCACCGATCTCGGAAACGGTTATTACAACCAGCCGCAGGATGTCCTTCAGACGATCCAGATCATGCGCCAGCGCGCAGAGGCTGCGGGAACCCTCCGCAACTCGCCGCAGGAAGCTGTGATTTACGACCAGGGCAATATTGAGCTGGCTCCGGCCAACCCGCAGATTGTCTACGTTCCCTCCTATAACCCATGGAATGTTTATGGTCAGCCGGTCACTCCCTGGCCCGGCTTCTCACTTTTCAGCGCGCTGGAGTCGGTTGGAGGCTCGCTGCTTCGATTTGGTTCCGGCGTGGGCATGGGCGCCTTCACGCGCACCCCGTTTGGCTGGGGGCTCTGGGCCCTCGACTGGCTCGCGCAATCGATCTTTTTCAATCACTCCGCTTACTCCTCAAACAGCACCTCAGTAGCTCACTTTGGATCCTATCGCGGTGGCAATGCGGCATTTGCTCACGGCGGGAGTGGCTACAGGCAGTTTGGTAATGAGAATCGACCCGAGGGGAATGGTCTCCGCGGCTACAGCGCCTCCGAACAGCGCCATGCGCGACCGTCAGAAGGATATTATGGCGCGTATGGGCAGAACCGCGGCTTTCCGTCGCAGAGCCCCAGCTATTCCGCTCCACCGCAGAGCTTCGGCTACACAAGCCCACAAAACAACTTCGCCCGACCGTCGCCTCAGACATTTGCGTACAATCGCCAGCCTCAAACCGCCATCCCCGCCCGACCTCAGCAAGCATATTCCGGATACGGCCGGCCTGGCGGTTACAGCTATGGGGAGTATGGCAACGCATCCCAGCCCTACGCCGCGCGTTCTTCAGCCGGGTACGGGTACCTCAGGCCTCAGCAGGCAGTCCGCGCCCCGACGCCGACATTCGCGCAACGCTCTTATCCGGTGGAGCGTTCTTTCACTGCCAACAACCGCAACAGCTATGGCGAGGCGTATGGAAAGCCAGAACATTCAGGCGGCTTTCACTTATTTGGCGGCCACAGCTCTGAGAAGTCCTTCGCCGGTCACGATAGCTTTCATGCGCCCAAGCCTCCGAAGGCACCGAAGGGCGGAGGCGGCGGTGGGCATCACAGTTTTGGCCACCATCGCTGACCCCGGTTCAACGATCGCATTTAGCTGATTAAAGGGCCTGCTTGGGAGCGCCCTTCACCAGGCCCAGGCGCACCAGGCTTTCACCAGTGGCCACAACGCACTCCTCGTTTGTCCGCGGCTTCCAACCCAGAACTCGGCGGGCTTTTTCGTTGGTCGCGTTTTTGAGTTTGCCCAGCTCCGGCAAGACCTGTCTGACCCTGGGATCAAATATCGAAGCAGCGCGAAGCACCCAGTTCGGCAACTCCCTGGTCGGGACCTTTTTTGCCGCTGGGCCAAGACCGTTCTTGAGGGCCCTGGCAATCTCGAGCATCGACAGAAAGTCGCCTGCCACGGCCAAGAACCGCTCCCCTTTTGCCGCGGGATCGGTCATGGCGCGCAGATGCAGATCGGCCACATCGCGGACATCCACGGCGCCGAACGAAATTTTTGGGCAAGCGGGCATAGCCCCGGACAGAAGCATCTGAACAATCAGGATCGAAGTTGAAAGATCGGGCCCGAGGACCGGCCCAAACACAGCCACCGGGTTTACGACAGAGAGCTCCAGCGCGCCGCCCTCCCTGGCAATGAAATCCCATGCTGCGCGCTCGGCGAGCGTCTTCGATTTCGTGTAGGGGAAGACGTCTGGTTCATTCGGGTTGGTCCAGTCCTTCTCGCTGAACGGCGTGTCCTGCTCCGGGTGTCCGTACCCGATAGCCGCGAACGAGGACGTGAGCACCACGCGCTTGACACCCCCATCTCTCGACGCACGCAGCACGCGGAGCGCCCCTTCGCGAGCGGGCACAATCAACTCATTTTCGTCTTTGGGAACTTCCGGCGGAAACGGCGACGCGACATGCAGAACATATTCGCAACCGGCGACTGCTTGAGGCCATCCCGCATCTCTTTCGAGATCGGTTTCGCAGAAAGTCAGCCGATCACCCGGCTCTACACCGCCTTGCTTCAACAAAGCAAGCACATGGCTGCTGCGGCTCATTTTGCGCACGGTGGTACGCACCACGTGGCCGGACTGAAGAAGCTGCAGTATGCAGTAGCTGCCGATAAATCCCGAACCGCCGCTGACCAGTACGTTGCTCATTTCTGCCTCGTTCTCCCGGATGATTTGAAACTGGGCCTTTGGCTCATCCCTTCAACGCCTGTTCCGAGTGCTCATCGTCTTGTTGCCTGGAACCGGGAAGCGATCCTGGTTATCCCGTGGCAACCGGTTGCTCCGCACGGGCGAAGGTGTATGGCCCCTCAGGCACCAGCGCTACGCGTGCCCCGGCAGCCAATCCATCCAGCACAGAGGCAACAGCTTCTTCCAACGTACCGAACGCCCACGATCCAAGAAAACCTAACTGGCTCCTGGTTACACCCGGAGTAAAGAAGAACATGTCAAACTTTTCGCCGACCAGCGCGAGCTTTTCAAGTTGCCATTGGTCCACTTCTACTGCTGACTCTCGAATTTCTTCAAGAAAACTTGCGAAGTCCCTCAGTCCGGCCAGCCGGTGCGCAAACTCTCGCGAACCAACCCCCTCCGCGCACTGCGAGATCACCAGGATTCGTCCGCCCGGCTTCACAATATGCTGCGCCGCAGTGATTCCCTTGACAGTCTGGTAGAACGTCAGGTCGAGAGGATAGCCGGCTGCACTGGTGATCACTGCGTCTGCCGCAACATCCAACCGCTCCAGGCTGGTGTTCTCAAGAAACGCAACGCCCGCCGCGTGGGCCTTGATCGGGTCGCCGGCAAATATCCCTGATATCTTGCGATCCAGCGTCAGCGTGACATCGAGGATAAAGTCGTGCCGCGCCAAGCGGGCAGCCTCAAGCAATTCATCATGCAGTGGATTGTCGGTGATCGATCCTTCAGTCGCCAGCGGCTCGCGCATGAACCTGGGCGAGTGAATCACCTTGATCGTCTCCTGAGCCGCAAGCCCTGGCGCAATCAACTTGCGGCCTCCGCTGAACCCGAGCATCAAGTGCTGCTCAATAAACCCAAGAGTGATGTGGAGGTCTGCCGCCATGAAACGCTCGTCGATAAACACCGGCGTTCCGCGGCCCGTGAACCCGAGGGAGCGGTGTTCAACCACAGCGCGCGCGTCGTGGTTAACCACGCGATAGGCCGCTGCAATTTCAGGTCCGACAATCTTCTTGATTTCTTCTTCGGTCGCGCCCCGATGCAACCCCGTTGCGATGAGGATCGTGATGCCGTCTGCTGGAATTCCCACCGCATGCAAACGTTTCAGCAGCGGAGGTAGGGTGATGCTGTTCGGCGCGGGCCGGGTAATATCGCACACTGAAATGGCTGCCGACCTCTTTCCCGCAGCAAGCTTTGCCAGAGGCTCGCAGCCTATTGGGTGATCGAGTGCCTTTTCGAGCCCGGCGGCAACGTCGCCGACTGCCTGGCCGGTGTGGCTGCGCAGGACCTGGTAGTCAAAACCATCAGGGACCGAAACGTCGATGCCGTTCTTTCCAAATGAAAAGCGTGTTTTCATGGTTCCGGGCTCTGCCCCTCAGGATGCTGTCAGCTTCATTCTCGCAGCCTGGCCCAAATTGAATCCACATTTTCAATTGGTTGTTAACCGAATGACCTGCTCATCCGTTTTACGGGCAGAAGAGGCCGAAAGCCTTCTTCGAGTGAGGGGATTCTCGATATGCGACTCCACTGCTGCACCACCTCCCGACTTTTGCGGTTCGCCGCGATGTCTGTTTTCCTCTTTGCAACCATGGTCGTCGCACAGGCCAAGCCTGTCGCACCTGTCCAGTCTCAAGCTGCCACAGCACCGGTCTCAGACCAGGAGGTCGCGGACACCCAGGAGCAGCTAATCAAGCTTCTCAGACTGAGCCCCACTCTCACTTCCGTCGTCGCGCACGATCCATCGTTGCTGTCAAACCAGGATTATGTGAGCCGAAACAATCCGCAACTTGCCCAGTTCCTCGTCACGCATCCTGAAGTCGCGCGTAATCCCGAGTTCTATCTTTTCACGAACCTGAATCCGCGTGACGGGCGTCGGGACCAGGCACTGCAGCGCGCAGTCTGGCCGGACATCTCCTGGAGCCAGAGCAACTCTTCGCGCCCCGAGGAAATCATTGCTCCGATTGCAGCGTTTGGAGCGTTCGCCTGTTTTCTTGCCGCCTTGCTTTGGATGATCCGCGTGTTTCTTGAGAATCGACGCTGGAGCCGGATCTTCAAGCTGCAAAGTGAAGTGCATGGGCGGCTGATTGACAAGTTCAGCTCCAACCAGGAGTTGGCCCTCTATATGGGCACCGATGCCGGCAAGCGCTTCCTCGAAGCTGCCCCAATTTCTGCCGGCCTTGAACCGGAACTGCGAATGCCGAACGCCGTGGCCCGGGTGCTGACACCGCTCCAGATCGGCATCGTGCTGGTTCTTCTGGGCGCAGGATTCTGGCTTCTCAGGCATACCCGGCCTGAGTTGGAAGTTCCGATGCTTGTTCTGGGAACCATCTGCCTGATGCCGGGACTTGGATTTATCATCTCCGCAGGCATCACCTGGGTACTGGCCGGGCGTTTGGGACTGATGCCTGAAGGCCCCTCGGTGGCCGACAAGTTTGAGCCCCACCTTAGTTCACAGGATAGGCAGTGAGCGGGACGGGCCCCCACCGTGGTGAGGAAACGAATGCCTTGGGAATCCGCACTACCGAATGTATTGGCCGGCGACGCGTTGCGGGTGGCAGACCCACCCATGGATAGCGACGCGTTCGCGGGCTTCTATGAGCGTTCAGCCCGATCCCTGTGGGCATATCTTGCGAGGGTTTCAGGCGATCCTGCCCTGGCGGACGATCTGATGCAGGAGAGCTATGTGCGTTATCTTTGCGCGGCTTGCCCCGTATCGTTCCTCGCCGATGGTGAGGTCGCAGCTCGCCGCTATCTCTTTCGAATCGCCACCAACCTGATGCGCGACCATTGGCGGAGGCCCCGGGCCACGTCGATTGAGGATCTTCCGGAAGAGTTCTTTGCTGCAAAGAGCCACTCACTCCAGGCGGACTCGCAGGCCATGCTGGGACCGGCGCTCTCCCAGCTACGCCCCAGGGACCGGCAACTGCTGTGGCTTGCCCACGCGGAGGGCTACTCTCACCGTGAAATCGCCAATATCACCGGGCTGGCCTCAGCAAGCATTCGGCTGCTGCTGTTTCGAGCGCGGGGCAAGATTGCACGCCTGCTTCAAGATCAGGCTATTTCTTCTCAAAAACCGTTCCAGGATCAAAGCCGGACACTCAGGAGGCTGCCATGACATTCAGCGGCTGCTCCCGTGAGAAAGATGTTGCAGAGGTGCTGGCAAGCGGGCATTGGCCACAAGCCTGCCCCGACGAATTGCGGACACACATCACTGGTTGCCGCTCCTGCTCAGACCTGGTGCTGGTCACGTCAGCCTTTCAGAGTGCCCGGGTCCAATCAGCCGCCAGGCCCAACCTCCCTCCCCCGGGGGCCATCTGGTGGCGCGCGCAGTTACGCCGCCGCAATGCGGCCATCGAGCGCGTTGGCAGACCAATTCTGGGCGCTCAAATCTTCGCACTGTCCGTCTACCTGCTGCTGGGACTGGGGCTGGTTGTGTCGCAGGCCAGGCATGGACTGCAATGGCTTTCATGGTTCGAACGCCTGCCCCAGCCGCAAATCGGGTCGCTTCATCTTGAAACTTTGTGGCCGTCCAGCCTTTTCGACTCCGGCTGGAGCCTCCTGGTTCTGATCCCCGCGATTGCGACTCTTGCCTTGCTGAGTGGTGTCGTCCTCTACCTCGCGTCGGAAAAGCAGTAGCCAACAAGGGCCGGGCGCCGGCAAAGTTTTCAACACGCTCTGATGTGGAGCGAAAAAGCTCAACACTCCTCTCTGCTGCTATATTTTCATCGGCGCGAACTCGAACATTCTCAAGACACGGAGTTCCAGCCCATCGAGGCATACACCCATGGAGTTGAACGAGAATTCAAGAAGATCGTTTTTGAAGCAGATTGGCGCGGCGAGCGCGCTGGCCTTTTCGGCTGCAAATGCTGAAGCATTGTCGTCCTCCACTAATCCATCTCAGGCGCAGCAGACGCCGCCTGCACCGGCTCAGACCAGCCCTGTTGATGCAAGCCAGGTGGGCACCCGCGCCGCGCGCTTGGCCTGGTGGCACCAGGCCAAGTTTGGAATGTTCATCCATTGGGGACTCTACAGCGTCATAGGGCAGCATGAGTGGGCCAAGGAGGTTGAAGGCATTCCCATTCCCCAATACGAGTTGCTCGCGAAGCAGTTCAATCCAAAGCCCAACGCGGCTCGCGAATGGGCCAGGCTTGCAAAACGTGCCGGCCAAAAGTACATGGTGATGACCACCAAGCATCACGAGGGCTTTTGCCATTGGGACACCAAGCTGACGGATTACTGCGCACCCAGGCAAGGCCCGGGACGCGATCTGGTTCGCGAGTTTGTGGATGCGGCCCGGGCCGAGGGATTGCGCGTGGGGTTTTATTACTCGTTGATGGACTGGCACCATCCAGACGGTGCGATCTGCAAAACCGACGAGGCGGCGCGCAGACGCTTTGTCGACTACACGCACGGGCTGATTCGTGAGCTGATGACCAATTACGGCAAGATCGACGTGCTGTGGTACGACGTGAGTTGGCCATTGACTGCCGAAGGATGGGAGTCAGAACGGATGAACCGGATGGTGTTCGAGCTGCAACCCGACATCATTGTCAACAACCGCAACGGCCTTGAAGGCGACTTCGCAACGCCCGAGCAGCGCATCCAGGCAGCCGATGCGGGGCGAGCTTGGGAGACCTGCATGACCCTCAATGACAGCTGGGGTTTCAACCGCTTCGACGATGCCTGGAAGACACCCAAAACAATCGTGGGCAACCTGGCAACATGTGCACGGGGCGGCGGCAATTATCTGCTGAACATTGGGCCGGAATCCGATGGTTCGATCCCCAAAGAGTCGGTGGAGGTTTTAGAAGCAGTCGGCAAATGGCTTGAGACCAATGGGAAGGCAATTTATGAAACGGAACGCGGTTCTTTGCGGTCAAGCGTCAACGCCAATTACACGCGGCGCGGCAACACTCTCTATATTCATCAGCAATTCTGGCCGGGGCATACCCCGGCAGCCCAGGCGACGGGATTCTTCAGGCCTGAAGCAGTGATTGCAATTGGGGGATTGAAGCCGAAAGTCCTGGCCGCCCGCATGCTCAAAACTGGCCAGGCCATTCAGTTTACCCAGGATGAATTCACGTTTCGCTTGACGGGCATGCCCTTGGAAGCCCCCGACCAGCCAGCAACGGTGATCGAGGTGGAATGCGACGGGGAACCCATCATTGATCACGAAGCTTTGCGTTCGCTTTGGCCGCGTTACAAGGTCGGCGTCAGTTAGACCCGCGGCGCGCGTAACGCGTAAAAGGATCGGCCGGGGCCTGTCAGATCAACTTTTCAGTTCAAAGAGCCAATAGCAGGTGGGGTTCAAGCCAAATTTCTGCACTTCAGGATCGGCATATTTTGCCTCCCTGGCGATGAGCCGGAAGCCCTTTCGCTCGATGAGCGGAAGCATATCCTGCCCGACGTTGTTCCTCAAAAGCTGCCCGCCATGGTTGCCGGCATTGGGAACGACCATGAGGTATTTGACGCCATGAATCGCCAATTTCTCGATCCACCATCCAATTGCTGACGGCGGACACTCGGAAAAGCTGTGGATGTTGATGGCTAGGCCAATCTTCGCCAATTGCAAGACGCGGTCGATCTCGTTGCCTGGGGCCAGTTCGCACCGGCCTTGAAGGCCGCGGAATCGCAGGTAGTATTCGCAAACGAAGCTGGACTCCGCGATGACGTCGGTGGCCCAGTATTTTGGGAGAGATGGAAATGCGCTCATGACTCGATGCGCAAGGCGCCCGTATCCGGCTCCGATGTCCAGGATTGAAAGATCGTCGCGCGATGCGATCTGCAAGTGGCGATCAAGGAAATCGATCTCAAGAATCGAGTCCAGCAAGTCTCTGGATATCACGCGCCCGGCCATTTCGAAACAGATCGCGCCAAAGGCTCCGTCTTCCGGGAGTTTCTGCATCAGGCCGAGTCGATCGTTGGCCATGAGGTAATAGGTGGCTAAAAGATAAGCCCGGGCGTGCAGGTTCCCGTCACCAAGCTGGTACACCCACATGCTGTTCCCGCGAAAATCTGCGAGGTTTTGTGCAGAGGTAAACTTTTCTGCCCAGACCAGCGGAGTTCTTACTGCATCATCAAGGCCCGCATACATTCTGCGCAATTCGAGAAGCCGGGGGTTCGCCGTGTTCAGATACTCAGCCGCTTCCGGCGTAATGGCGCCTGGAACCTGAATTTGGTCAATGGATTCGATCTCACTGATCTGCGAAGGGTGGAGCGCCCATTCCGGAAAGACCCGATGGCCGAAGCGCCTTGCAACACGGTCGAGCTGACGACCGGCTATTGTGGATAGGGTCATGTCGGTGCTTTTCTCCAAACCATCTTACTCTAGCCCGTTATTTCTCTGCACGATATGAAATTGGCCTGCCTGCGGCATAGCCGGACACCCAGAGACCTCAATTTGTAGGCTGAGTTTTGAGCCATGCATCGTCGGATCTCCCTGGTTCTCGAGACGTCGCTTCCCAGGTTCTCTCGCAAGGGCCCACCGCGCTCGTCACGGCCGGCAGACCTTGTGCGCTGATAGAATTCCGCGCATGGAAACCATCCAGTACAACTTGCCGCAGACCCGGATTCCCCAAGCCTGGTACAACATCGCCGCCGACCTGCCGGCGCCGATGGCGCCGCCGCTCCATCCCGGAACGCTCCAGCCCCTTGGACCAGCTGATCTGGCACCGCTGTTTCCCATGGCTTTGATCCTCCAGGAAGTAAGCCAGGAGCGGGAGATTGAGATTCCCGGCCCGGTACGCCAGGTTTACGCCCAGTGGCGACCCTCGCCACTTTACCGCGCCCGCCGCCTGGAACAAGCCCTGGATACCCCGGCGCGAATCTATTACAAATACGAAGGCGTAAGCCCTGCAGGCAGCCACAAACCAAACACCGCGGTCCCCCAGGCCTACTACAACAAGGTCGAGGGTACAAAGCGGCTCTCGACGGAGACCGGAGCAGGCCAATGGGGCTCTTCGCTGGCGATGGCATGCGCATTTTTTGGCCTGGAATGCAAGGTCTTCATGGTCCGGGTGAGCTACGACCAGAAGCCGTATCGCCGCGCCATGATGGAGACTTTCGGCGCCTCAGTCACAGCCAGCCCCAGCATTGAAACCGAGTCGGGGCGCACGATTTTGAGCCAGCATCCCGACTCGAATGGGTCTCTCGGCATCGCAATCTCTGAAGCGGTGGAAGTGGCAGCCAAAGATCCCGACACGAAGTACGCCCTGGGCAGTGTTTTGAATCATGTGCTGCTGCACCAGACCGTCATCGGCCTTGAAACCATTGAACAGATGGCGCTTGCCGACGACGATCCGGACATCATTGTGGGCTGCACCGGCGGTGGTTCGAATTTTGCCGGTCTGGTGATGCCATACATTGGCCGCAACATGAAAGGCAAAAGCCACGCACGCGTCATCGCAGTGGAGCCTTCGGCTTGCCCCAGCCTGACGAAGGGCCGCTTTACCTACGACTTTGGCGATACCGGCCACCTCACTCCGCTGGTGAAGATGCATACGCTCGGCAGCACCTTCATGCCTCCGGGAATTCATGCAGGCGGGTTGCGCTACCACGGAATGGCTCCGCTGGTGTCGCACGTGATGGATTTGGGATTGATTGAGGCCACCGCCGTTCAGCAACTCGATGCGTTTGCCGCCGGCATTCAGTTTGCTCGCGCAGAAGGCATTATTCCTGCGCCGGAATCGAACCACGCCATTGCGGGAGCGATCCGAGAAGCGCTGGTTGCAAAGGAAGAGGGCAAGCAGAAGACGATCTTGTTCGGCTTGAGCGGCCACGGCCATTTCGACATGCAGTCTTACATCGCATACCAGGCCGGGCAGTTGGAGAATTACGACTATCCGGCGGAAGAGGTCGCGATGGCTCTTGCCGGGCTGCCCTCGCTGGGCTGATTGCATTCTCTGTTGGTATTTGCGCTTTTGTTTTCCGCACGCTGAGCCAAGAGGACTCCAAGAGGACTCAGGACGGGGTGGTAGCGGATTGGTGAAATACCACAGCGTCGGCAACGCGAGCCGCGTTGACGGCTGACTGGACGACATGAACGCGTACGATTGAGGCTCCATTGAGGATGGCCGCAACCATCGCAGCGAGGCTGGCAGTCTCGCGACCTGTTCCAGGATCGACCGGATGTCTCACCAAGTTGGCAAGCGTATGCCCCAGAAATGATTTCCTGCTTACGCCTGCGAGCAGCGGCCGGCCTAGCCTCAGCAACTCAGCCTGGCGGTTCAGAAGCGCGTAGTTTTCATTGAGACGCTTGCCGAATCCATATCCGGGGTCGAGAACAATGGACTCAGATGCGACGCCCGCCAACGCCGCCGAGGCCAGGCTGGCCGACAGACCGCTGCGCACGACTTTCAGCACTTCGTCAGGCGACAGCGCCGGCAGGGTGCGCCACTCTTCGGGCCGCCCGCGGGTATGCATCAGGATCACGCCACACTTCCGTTCGGCGCAAACCGCATGCATCTCCGCGTCCCAGAGAAATCCACTGACATCGTTGATGATTTCGGCGCCGGCAGCCAGTGCGGCGCGCGCCGTTGCTGCTTTGTAGGTGTCAACCGACACAATAGCTTTCGGTCGCATTGCAAGAATTCCGCTGAGCACCGGCAGCAGCCGCGCCTGCTCCTCCTCGGCGCTTACAGCGGGAGAATTTGCAGTGCCGGCTGCGCCGCCCGCCTTCGAGCCGGGCCGTGTGCTTTCCGCGCCGAGATCGAGGATGTCCGCGCCCTCATCGAGCAACTGCAGCCCGTGCGCAATCGCCGCATCTGCGTCAAGGAATTTGCCGCCGTCGCTAAAGGAGTCGGGCGTGATGTTGACCACGCCCATGATGAGCGTTCTGCGACCCAGTTCAAGAGTTCGCGAACGCAGCCGCCAATGCGTCTTGACGCGCGAAGTCAAATCGACACACCTCGTTCAACTGGTTGCCTTCACCTTGGCACTAATCATATCCACGGCGCGGCGTGCGCTCAGGGCTGCGCCTTCCTGCCAGCCCACCACATTGCTGATGGTGTCGCCGGCAAAGTAGATGGGGCCGTCGCCTTCGATCACAACATCGTATCCAGCGAGCCCGCCGCCATAGTCCATGATCCACGATCCTTCGTTCCACTTCACCTGTCGCCAGCCGCAGTAGACAGGATTCCGCAAATCTTTGGCATGACCCGGATGCAGCTTCTCCATCGACGTGCGCGAAGCCCTAAATTTTTGTTCCAGCGTGAGGTTTGCGAAGCCCGGAACTTCATTGTCGTCCATCATGTATCCGCAAACGACGATCCCCGTAGGATGCATGATGCGCGAGCTCGGATACCACACGGGACTCACGCCCTGTTCAAGAAAGGACAGTCCGCCATAGATGTTGTACTCCGTCTCCCAGAAGCGCCGGCTCTCCCAGGCAATCTTCAGCGCTCCCGCCATGATGCTGCCCTCGATAGCGTGTTTGAAGGGTGCGGAGAAATCGTTGGGAGTTTTTTTGAGCATGGGAAAAGGCAGAGCGCAGATGCAATACGCTGCCTCAAGCTGCTTCGCTTCACCACCCTGCGTGTACGCGATCCTAACTCCTTGTGAAGTTTTTCGAATCTCGCTAACGGGGGAGTTGTATTGCACAATCTCTCCCAGCGATTTGGCGAACGCATATGGGATTCGATCCATGCCGCCTACCGGCTGGAACATGGTTGCCTGCCAGGGCCAGTCTTCTTCATACAACATGCCATCCCAAAAGTTGCCATCGAGCAGCGATCGAATATCCATGGGCGGCTCATCGACCTCGGCTTGTTTGCCGGCTCCGGGCGCCACCTTCATGCCTGCTCGACCTGAACCCACGTACGCTCCAGATTTATCGAGCGGCCCGTAGACGCCGAGGAAATCCATCATGCGCTCTTTGTCCTGCGCTGAGAATTCCGAGTCGAGCGCACCCTGGCGAATGCACTTAGACAGCAACTCTGACACGTGACCGCGCGTGTCGTTGATGGCTTTGCGCTGGAGCACCGGTCTGCCGCCGTTAGCCTTGTCATTCTGCAAAAGCGTTGACCGCGAGGTGTTGATCTCCACTTCAAGCGGGACGCCCAATTCGCGAACGTAGTTCAGCATTGTCCAGTGCGTGCTCGGCAGGCGTGCAGGGCCCAGGTTCTGGTAGTTGCCTTCCTCCCATTGAATGGTCTGCGAAGTGCCATCGACAAATTCAACCTTGGTGCCGTTGCGTCCGGTGAAGTTGCGACCGCCCGGTCGTTCGCGCGCCTCCAGGGCAATGACGTCATAGCCGAGCTTTCTGAGCTCGTATGCCGAAACGAGACCGCCGATTCCAGCGCCCAGCACAACGACCTTCACACCGTTCCCTGTTCCTGCTTCAGCGCGGATGGGTTGTGCCATCTGGCCCCTCATGGGCATGAGCCCGAGAGCCTGCATGGTTGCAAAAGCGGCGCCGTATCCGCCTGCCTGACCGACACGCATCAAAAAGCTACGTCGTGAAATTGGCACGAACCAACACCTCGATGGGAATGACTGTGGAACCTGTTCAATGGCTGAAGTAAGAGCTAGGGAACGGCAAATCAACCTTTTGCCGGCAACGAAACAGATAGAACGAGCCCTTAGCCAGAAGTTCTAATCCCCTTTTAGCTTTGCATCAATATATCCCAGCACCCCCCACTCGCGATCCTGATGCTGCTACACTCCGGGCATGATGGTATTTCGGCGAATTCCGGCGCTTGTGTTGGCTCTGATTCTGGGTCCCTCAACTGGGCTGCTTCAGCAGGCATGGGCGCAAAGCAGCAGCAGGCCGATCACGCACCCAGAGCGTTCAACAGCGCGGCCTGCTCAGGCGAAGGGTCCGATTGCTGACAAGATCAACGCGATACTCGCGGATCCGGCACTGAGTCATGCAGAGGTCGGCATCAGTGTGACAACGTTGGAAGGCCAGCCGCTATATGGGCTGAACGAGGGTCGGCTATTGACATCGGCTTCGAATGCAAAGCTGCTGACAACGGCCGCCGCGTTTGCGCTGTTACAGGTGGACTCAATGGTCTGGCAGACCTACGCAGTTGCTGGCGGCGATGTTGACAGCGCCGGCGTGTTGCATGGCGACCTGATTCTGCTTGGTTCCGGCGACCCGACCATCGACGCACGCCATTATCCATATCGCGGGCCGGAGGCTGCGGCCGCCGCGGCAAAAGAGACGGGATCCAGTGCTTCAACACCATCCCAAACGGGCGAGGTGGAGAAGACGCCGAAGGCAATGGACGTGCTGGACCTGATGGCCGAAGAGGTGGAACAGAACGGGGTGCGGACGGTTGACGGCAATGTCGTCGGTGACGACAGCTTCTATCTCGATGAGCCATTCGGCCATGGCTGGGCTTGGAACGACCTGCAATGGAGCTACGGCGCACCCGTCTCCGCGCTTACTTTTAACGACAACACGGCGGAACTGACCATTGCCGCGGCGCGAGAATCGGCCGGGCAGGTCGCACCCGCTGTGAACTCATCGGGAATCGGCGAAACCGGCGGAACAAGTGGGGCAGGCACGCTTGCGGCCGGAGCCACGGAAGCAGAATGGACGCCCAAGATTGAGTACTACACGCTGGACAACTCGGCGACTGTTGCTGCACAGGGCCAGGATGCACACCCTGGCGTGGAGCGCAGACCCGGCTCGATGCTGGTGCGGTCCTGGGGCACTGTGCCCGCAAACGGATTGCACTTATCAGTGGCCGTGGAAGATCCCGCCGAGTTCACCGCTGCCGCATTCAAAGACGCACTGATGCGGCGCGGGATTACCATCACCGGCACGCCCACCGCAGCGCACAAGTACCCCGTCGGCACCGGCGATTTTGCCTCTGAACGCGGTCAGATGGTCTTGTTGACGCGGGACCGTCCCAACGTGGTTGCGGCACCGCTGCAGAATCGGCGGGTGCTGGCCATGCACGTCTCGGCGCCGGTTGTGCAGGACGTGACCGTTATCAACAAAGTGAGCGAGAACCTGCACGCAGAGTTGTTGTTGCGGCTGCTGGGCAAGGTTTATGGGAATGACGGCAGCTTTGCGCAGGGTGCGCGCGTGGTGCGGCAATTCATGGTTGGCGCAGGTGTGCCCGACGCGGATTTCTTTATCTATGACGGCTCGGGC
This sequence comes from uncultured Occallatibacter sp., assembly GCA_964614635.1. GTDB lineage: Bacteria > Acidobacteriota > Terriglobia > Terriglobales > Acidobacteriaceae > Telmatobacter. The sequence continues at coordinate 37,298 of CAZTLV010000012.1, read as the reverse complement.
ATGAGCCCGGAGGACAGGATTGCGCCGCGCGCCTATACGCAATTGTTGACCTATGCCGCGAAGCAGCCGTGGGGTTTGAGTTTTCGCGAGACGTTGCCCGTGGCCGGCGTGGACGGAACACTAGCCAGTCATTTTAGAAACTCGACATTGCAGAGGAAGGTGTGGGCCAAGACGGGAACTCTCAATGAGGTCACCGCGCTGTCAGGCTACCTGGTTGCGAAGAGCGGCCAGACGCTCACGTTCTCCATTCTCATCAACGGGCGAAGACCCGGCAGCGATGCCGAGCCGCAGGCTCTTGACCGCATTGTTGAAGCGATAGCGGCATCGGAGTGAGCCTGTATCATCAGAGCTAGATGCACACCGCCTCACATCCTGCATCAGTAAAGGCTTTCGCTGCTGCTGTTGGCCTTGCGTGCACGCTGGCAACGGCTGGTTGCAGGCAATTGCCGCCTTCAAAGCCTGAGGCTCTGTGGACCATGGAAGAAGCGCGTGGGGCGCAGGTATTCAACCAGAAGTGCGCCAAGTGCCACCATCCCACCAACACGCATTCATTGAACGGGCCGGGGTTGCAGGCCATCACCAAAGTCAAGGCAATGCCTTCCGGCACACCTCCCACCGACGAGCGCATGACTTACGTGATTCTGCATGGGCGGAATATGATGCCTGCGACACAACTGAGTGACGACCAGTTGAGCGATCTGCTGGCCTATCTGCACACGCTATGACAGAAAAGACTGAAAACGGCCGAACGGAAGCAGACGTTCCTGATCCAGCACCGCAGCAGCCGCAGGGGCTCCAGGAATTGCTGCCGCTGCCCGGCCTGGCGGCCATCAGCCTTTACCTGCTGGTTCTGGCAGGTGTCATTATTCTCGGCGTCGTCGCGGGACGTCACTATCCCCCGATTTTCCTGATTTTTGCAGCGCTCTTCATGGCCGCAAGCGGCGGGTTGCTGATGCTGTTTCGCTGGGCATGGGCGCTGGCGCTGGCCGCGGTAATGCTACTGGTGATTTACAACCTGTGGATTTTCACCAGCCAACACCAGGGAGCGGCGCTGGTGCAGGGGTTGCTGAACCTGGTCTTCTTCCTCTACCTGGTGCGGCCTGAAGTTCGAGAGCGGCTGCGCTAGCAGGGCGTGAGTATCCCCTGCCGGTACAATGAGAGGGTCATGGAACTCGTCCAGATTTCGCCGGCGCGCACGACTCCCGCCCCAAAGCCCGAGTGGCTCAAGACCCGCGCTCCCGTTGGTGAAAACTACCATGACCTGAAGCGTCTGGCGCGATCGCTTGGTTTGCACACCGTATGCGAGAGTGCACACTGCCCCAATATTGGCGAGTGCTGGCACCACAAGACTGCGACCTTCATGATGCTGGGCAACCTGTGCACGCGCAGATGCGGATTCTGCGCTGTGCCCAAAGGCCGGCCCGAGCCCATCGACTTTGACGAGCCGCGCCGCGTGGCTGAAGCCGTGGCCACACTTGGCCTGCAACATGCCGTCATCACCAGCGTGAATCGCGACGACGATCTTGTCGGCGGAGCGCGCGCCTTCGCCATGGTGATCGATGAAATTCGCCGCCAGGCGCCCGGCTGTCGCGCCGAGGTGCTCATCCCCGACTTTCAGGGCAACAAGGAGGCCATTCGCATTGTTGTCGAAGCCCGGCCCGAAGTCCTTAACCACAACACAGAATCCGTGCCGCGGTTGTACCGGGTTGTGCGGTCGGGTGCGCGGTATGAGCGCACGCTGCGGCTGCTGGAATTTGCTAAGGAGCTGAACCCCGCGGGGATTACCAAATCCGGCGTGATGGTCGGGCTTGGCGAAGAAACACGCGAGCTCCTCGCGGCCTTCCGCGATCTCGCCTCCGTGCATTGCGACATCCTGACCATCGGCCAATACCTGCGCCCTTCGCGCGATCATTTGCCCATGGCCCGCCTGTACACACCACGCGAGTTCGCCGAGTTGAAGGTGGAGGCGCTGAAGATGGGCTTCCGCCATGTGGAATCCGGGCCGCTGGTCCGTTCCAGTTACCACGCCCATGAACAGGCCGCGTCAACGGGTTTGTGACGACGGCGGAGGAGGTCGTGGCGTAGAGCTCTTCAATTCAAGGCCGCCGGCAGACCCCCCTCCGAAAAATGGATATGTTCTTTGCGCTCAGGGGGATTCGTTAATATAGTGATTTGGATGGAACGAGGAATAAACCAATGGCAGTCTCAGTGATGGCCGGGATTCCGGCGCTCAAAGAACTCAATGCAGACCTTCGCCGCCGCATGGACGGCGCTGTAGCCACATTCCAGGCCAACCTGGCCTCGACCCGCACTGGCCGCGCAAGCGTACACATGCTCGACCAGGTGAAGGTGGACTACTACGGGACGCACACACCGATCAGCCAACTGGCACAGGTCTCCACACCCGAGGCGCAACTCATCTTGATTTCCCCGTGGGACCCGACGGTTTTGAAAGAGATGGAGAAGGCTCTGCAGGCCGCCGACCTCGGCCTCAATCCCCAGTCGGATGGGAAGGTGATCCGCGTGCCTGTTCCGCCCATGACCGAGGAGCGGCGTCGTGACGTGTGCAAGCACCTGAACAAGGTGCTGGAAGAACACCGAACAGCAGTCAGGAATGTTCGCCGCGACGGTAACGACGCGCTGAAGAAGATGGCAAAGGAGAAGAAGATCAGCGAGGACGAAGAAAAGCGCGCGCTGGAAGAAGTGCAGAAGATGACCGACGAAGAGATTCGCAAGATGGAAGAGCTCTCGCGGAAGAAGGAAGCGGAAGTGATGCAGGTGTGACGGCACCAGTCGCCGTCATTTGAGCCCATCGGAATTCGAATAGCCGGCACCCCTGTCATTTGCGGCCTCATCGCGGATGACCGGGACATAGCCGGCTACTTTTTCGGCCGCTTGTAAAACGGAATGGCCATCTGCTTCGCGCGAACCTGGTTTGCACGGCACTGGACGACCACATCCTCGCCGCTGGCGGCGACGGCCGTGGGCACCAGCGCCAACGCAATGTTGGTCTTGAGGAACGGCGCGGGCGAGCCGGACGTAACGACGCCAATCTCCTTGCCTTCGAGGTCAAACACTGAGTACCCATCGCGGCCGATGCCGCGGTCAATCATCTCGAGGCCGACAAGCTTGCGCTTCGGTCCGCCTGCAGCCTGAAACGCCAGCAAGGCATCGCGTCCAATAAAAGAACCTTTGTCGAGCTTGAGCCAGCGGTCGAGGCCGGCTTCAAATACGTTGATCTCTTCAGAAATTTCGTGACCGTAGAGGCTCATGCCCGCTTCGAGGCGCAGCGTGTTTCGCGCGCCCAGACCGCAGGGGCGGATAGCGAACTCCGCGCCCGCATCCATCAGTGCGTTCCACATCTTCACGGTTGTGGGCTCGTCGGCGGGAATGTACAACTCAAAGCCGTCTTCGCCGGAGTAGCCAGTGCGGGCAATCATGACGTTGGGAATGCCGGCCACAGTGCCCCACGTAAACCAGTAGATCTTAATGGCCGCCAAGTCGACTTTGGTCAGCTTCTGTAGAGTGTCAAGAGCACGCGGGCCCTGCAACGCGAGCTGCGAATAGTAGTCAGAGTAATCGCTGATGTGAATGGATGGGAACGTGCCCACCTGGCGGCGAATCCAGGCGTAGTCCTTGTCTTTTGTACCGGCGTTGACCACCAGCAGGTAGTCATTGGGACTGAGGCGGTGGACGAGGATGTCGTCAACGAAAGTGCCCTCGGGCGTGAGCAGAGCGGAGTAGTGTGCCTGGCCATCCTGAAGCCGAGATGCGTCGTTCATGGTGATGTGCTGCACGGCCGCAAGAGCGCCAGGGCCGCGAAACTGAATCTCGCCCATGTGGCTCACGTCAAAGAGGCCTACGCCGGTTCGCACGGCAAGATGCTCGGCAATCAGGCCGCCGCCGGAACCGGGGCCCCTGGCGACAGGTCCTTGTCGTTGGGGTGTGAAACAGGGGTACTCGACCGGCATGTCCCAGCCGCCGAAGTCCACCATCTTGGCCTTGAGCGCGCGATGGGTCGGATTGAGAGCGGTCTTTTTGAGTTGCGGAGCGATGGCGGACGTGGTCATGATTGTTCCTCTCGAAGAATGCGGCTGTACTCTACTTACGATAGGCACTGCGCATAGTCGGGTCAACCGCCTGCGGTGGGGCAGACGCCGCTTACGCGGTATTAAAGCAATGGCACGCGCGGAAGGCCGCACCTGCGGGGGACAGCCCCGCTTGTGCGGACAAACAAAACGCTGAAAGATCACCGTAAGAAAGAAGGCTGGGAATGCAACATTTTCGCGGAGCCCTGATGCTGGTGGCGTCGGGGATCGCGCTCTATCGCGGCTGGAAGATTCATGCGGGCACGCAGGCCTGGCTGGCGTATGGGCTTGGCGTGGCGGCGCTGGGACTGGCTGTCTGGCACCTGACGCGACAAGCCGACGGGCGGCGGGCTTGAGGATGCGGCATCCTTTGAAGCAAAACCTCTACAACCGCATACAAGGCCGCAACCTTGAACGATTGGCCGCGCTCAGTGACGGCATATTCGCCGTGGCCATGACGCTGCTGGTGCTGGACCTGCATCTTCCTACGGCTGTGCAAGTGCACGGCGACGGCGAACTGATGAAGTCGCTGGGCGCTCTGGGTCCGCAGTGGCTGGCCTATGGCATGAATTTTCTGACGCTGGGCATTTTCTGGGCCGGACAGCAGACGCAGCTCAACCACATCGGCGAAGGCACGCGCGACTTGACCTAGATTCACCTTGGATTTCTTTTTGGCGTTACGCTTTTGCCATTGTCGACGCGGCTGCTGGCGGAGTTCATAACCTATCGCTCGGCGCTTCTGATTTATTGGCTGAATATTCTGGTGCTGGGCGCGATGCTCTATTGGAGCTGGATGCATGCAATTCACGGAGACCTGGTCAAGGCAGATACACCGGACGAGGTCCGTGGCAGCATTTGCAGGCGGATCTTGATTGCGCAGTCTCTCTACGCGGGAGGCGCGGCACTGTGCGTGATCAATACATGGGTGAGCATCGGGGTGATTGTGGCAGCTCAGCTGAACTACGCGCTTGCGCCGAGGTTCTGGAGGCGAAAGCAAACTTGACTCTATTATCATCCATGCGTAAATCTCGAAGCTGTGGTAGGGTAGCAGCGTGGAATTCTCCTTCAAGGTCAGTGAGACAGAGTATCGCAGGGCCTGGACGCTCAGAACCAAGGGAGAGTCTCGCGCGGGAATGCTTCGCAAGATCCTGTTTTGGGTCTTCATTCTCTTTTGTCTCATGCTCGTCTTCGCGGTTGTTCAGATGAGATCGCATCGGCAGCGCCCCGTCACAGAGCAACCTGCTGCAACGCAACAATCGACTGGCAAGCTCGTTCAAGACGATAATTTGGGGCTCGCTCTTGCCATCAATGCCGGACCCTTCGTTCTTTTGGGCGTTGGCTGGTTTTTTCTTTTTGGAAGACTCCAGCGAAGCCAGTACCGAAGGGACCCGATGATGCAGGGGCAGTTCACCGTCAATCTCACAGCGACGGCGGTTTCGGTCCAAAACACAGCTGGGACCTCTTCCCAAGCTGGATGGAATGCCTATGATTATTGGAGCGAGGGAAGTGGCCTGATCGTTCTCGCATCTCGCTCAAATTCCTGTTTGATTCTTAGTCTGGCGGGTTTATCAGAGCCACAGCGGCAGGAATTGCGCGGCATCCTCTCGGTAGCATTGCCAAAAAAGTGATCTAATCCTCTCGCTCAGCTTCAATGCAACTTACGTGATCGTTCCGTGTCACTACCAATGCGCAGGATTTGCGGTTAAGCCGGCGCGGAGGGACATGGTGATGGCTGCGAATTCACCGGCTTTGATGCGACTAGGTGTTGGGCACGGCGGCGGATTTCTTGTGACGCTTCTCGGGTTGGCAATCGTTGGTGTGCTGGTGTGGGCGCTCATCCGACCTAACAACAAGGATTCGGTTAAGAACTAGGACCGACGAGCGGATGCCTCATTTATGCCGAGCCCGCCAAAAAGAGCTGACGCTCAGGTAGAGAAACAAGAGAAGCAGCGGAGCGGCCACCAGGAATTTCTGGTGGTCTGGGCCTTGAGCATAACTGGCCCTGTACATCCACAACGCGCGGCCAAAAACCAACACGAACAGGAAAAAGAAGAGGCCTGTAACTTCGAGCCACACAATGCCGCCAACGCGGCGGAAGGGGCGCAGAAAGCCGCCGACGCCTCGCGCGACCCCTCCCGCGGCTCGTCCAGCAGTCTGACTGGCAGCCTGGGTTTGGGCGGAGGATCCCGCAGAAGCCTGCTGGGGGGCGGGACCGTTGACGGCCGCGTTGGCGCTGGCGGCGACGCGTTCCCCGGCCATTCGCCCGGCCACCCGTAATCCGGTTCCGAGAACCCGCCCTATGGTTTGAGGTTTCATACCGTTTATGATGGTAGCAGCGACGCTTGCTGAACCGGTTTTCAAGAGTTTGAAACCGATGCACAGTTGCTCCCAGACGGGAACGGACGTAAGGTAGAGAAAACCTGCGCCGCGACCGTGATTCGTCCGGGCTGGCCGCCGCTCCTGGAGGTAACCTTGACGTCTCGTGTGCGCGAACTGATCCAGCAACTCGGCGAGGCCATCCATGAGTCGGTGATCGAGAGTGAACAGATCGCCGGCGTGGTGCAGGATATCCGCAAGCACGGCTTCGATGTGCTGCTCATGCTTGAAGCCACCATCGGCTTGAACGAAGTGTCAGCCAAGGACGCCGAGGGCGGCGGAGAGCATGAAGGCGAAGAAGGCACCTTCACGCAGAACGATCTCCACTTTCTGCGGTCATTGCGCATCTCTGTCGAGGGCGAAGAAGAGGGCGCCCAGCCGGATACGGAGTAGAGTGGCCACGCTATTCTGCGACCGTAATCCACTGCGACAATAGAAAACTTCAGCTCTTGAGCGCCACGCGAATGTGCAGTTCTCGCAACTGCTGCTCGGTGACGGTCGTGGGTGCGTCGGCCATCAGGTCAATGGCTTTGGCTGTCTTGGGGAACGCGATGACTTCCCGCAGGCTGGGCGCGCCGGTGAGCAGCATGACGATGCGGTCCAGGCCGAGGGCGATGCCGCCGTGGGGCGGCGTGCCGTATTCGAGAGCATCGAGGAAGAAGCCGAAACGGGCGCGGGCTTCCTCGTCGCTGATGCCCAGAGATTGGAAGATCTGCTGCTGTATGTCCTTCCGGTGAATACGAATTGAGCCGGAGCCAAGCTCAAGGCCGTTCATGGCCAGGTCGTAGCAGTTGGCACGGACTGAGGCCGGGTCAGTGAGCAAGTTGGCCATGTCGTGCTCGTGCGGGGAGGTGAAGGGATGATGGGCTGGCATCCACTTTGCTGCGGTCAGGTCGTACTCGAACATCGGAAAGTCAACGATCCAGATCGGGTTGAAGGCCGCTGAGCCGTCCAGCGACTTCCCTTTGATTGGATCGGCGTCGGCGACGGTTTTCTCTGTCACTGCAAACGCACCGTGCCGATCTGCGTACTTCTTGGCCAGCTCTGTGCGGAAGTTGCCGGCGGCTGAATAGACATTGATTTCGCGCTCTGAGAGGCGGCCCTCGAACTTGGTGTCGCTGGCTTTGACCGGGTGGGCCGGGTCGCCGGCAACGATGATGACGAAGTCGGCCTCAGCGGCACCGGCCAGCTCGCGCACTTTGACCGCTGCCGCCGGAAACCCTTTGGCGAGCCGCTTGAAATCGTCAATAAACTTGGCGCCCTTTTTCAGGTCGAACATCGGGTGATTGTCTTCGCGCTCTTTGCGGCTCAGTTCGCCGACGTTTGGAATGCACAAAGCAACCACAGGCAACGCTGGATCGATCTGAAGTGTGGCGAGGTCCGCATCTGCAAATGCGAAACGGACATCGGTGAGGCCGGGGAGGCGCAGGTCGGGCTTGTCGCTCCCGAACTGGCGCATCGATTCGTCATAGGTGATACGCGCGAAAGGCTTAGGCAGATTCACGCCCGCCGCACCGAAGGCCGCCGCAAGAAACTGCTCGACCACCGCAAACACAGTCTCCTGGTGAGGAAAGCTCATCTCCAGGTCGACCTGCGTAAATTCAAGCTGGCGGTCGGCCCGGAGATCTTCATCGCGGAAGCAGCGCGCGATCTGAAAATAGCGGTCGAAGCCGGAGATCATGAGGATCTGCTTGAAGATCTGCGGCGACTGCGGCAATGCGTAGAACTCTCCGGGATGCACACGGCTAGGAACTAGAAAATCGCGTGCTCCCTCAGGAGTGGACTTGGTAAGAATCGGGGTCTCGATCTCAAGGAAGCCCTGCTTGCTGAGGCTCTCGCGAATCGCAAGTGTGATGTCGTGGCGCAGCTTGAAGTTGCGTTGCATCTCTGGGCGGCGAAGATCGACGTAGCGGTACTTGAGGCGGACCTCTTCATTTTGAATAGCTTCTTCAGATGGCGAGAACGGAGCGAGGCGCGTGTCATTTAGAACGAGCAGTTGCGTGGCCTCAATCTCGATTTCGCCGGTGGGCATCTTTGGGTTGATGGCGTCCTGGTCGCGCAGGCGCACCTTGCCTACCGCCGCGACAACGTACTCAGGGCGAACCTGCTCGCCTTTGAGATGGCCGTCGGGGGTCAGCTCCTTGTCCAGAACAATCTGGCAAAAGCCGGAGCGGTCTCTCAAGTCAAGAAAGATGAGGTTGCCGTGATCGCGCCGTCGGTTGACCCAACCCATGACCACCACATGCTGGCCGGCGTGTGCGGCGCGGAGATCGCCGCAGAGATGCGTCCGTTCGAGGCTTCCTAGAAAATCGAGCACTACCTGTGTCCTTTACTCGCTTGCTGGTATTTCAAGATCATTGGGTGCCCCATCCTTCGCGCATTTTGCGAAGGGTGGGAAACCACAAACCTTAGTCCCAGGCAGGTTCACGGTTTGAGGAAGACGGCCAGCTCCGTGCGAGGAACTTTAGTCTGTATGCCGGTGGCGAAAGTCTTCACTGTAAGGATACCGGATTGGAGTTCGTCTTCGCCGAGGATGATGATGCGGCGTGCAGTCTTGTCGGCTGCTTCAAAGGATTTCTTGAGCCGGAAGCTCCCGTCGCCGAGCTCGATGCAGAGGCCTTCACCGCGGAGCTCGCGCGCCAGGGTAAGAGCGGCTGGGTTAACCGATTCGCCCAATGGAGCGATGAAGGCGTCTGCCAGTACCTGTGGAGCGGCAGCCTCTTGCCCAAGGAGTGTGAGCACCAGGCGGTCTTCGCCCATCGCAAAACCGATTCCCGGCGCCCTCGGGCCGCCAAGCATCTCGCTCAAACCGTCGTACCTTCCGCCGCCGAGCAGCGCGTTTTGTGCACCCAGACCGCCATGCGTGAACTCGAAAGCTGTGCGGGTGTAGTAGTCCAGTCCGCGAACAAGACGGTGGTTACGGGTGTAAGGGACGCCAGCCGCATCGAGAGCGGCAAGAACCTGGGCGAAATGAGCGCGCGATGCCTCGTCTAGTGAGTCGGCGATGACGGGCAGCGTGTCGATGATCGGCTGATCGGCGGGTACTTTACAATCGAGAACGCGCAGAGGGTTGGTGACGGCGCGGCGCTGGCAGTCTTCGCACATCTGGCCAACCACGGGAATCAGGGCGGCACGAAGTGTGTCGTTGTAGCGGGCTCGGTCTGCGGCGGAGCCTACGGAATTGAGCGCCAGCTTCCAACCCGAGATGCCCAGTTCGTTCAGCAGTGTGGCCAGCATCTCAAGCACTTCCGCATCGCGGAGTGGGCTTTCACTGCCTGCGGCGGGCGGCCCAATCACTTCCGCTCCGATCTGCGAGAACTGGCGGTAGCGCCCTTTCTGCGGGCGCTCGCGGCGGAACTGCGGGCCGATGTAATAAAGCTTTTGCAGTTGGCCGGTTTCGCCGAGCTGATGCTCGATGTAGGCGCGGACCACTCCCGCTGTATTTTCGGGGCGGAGGGTGAGGGATTGAGTTTTTTCCGACTGCGCGCGTGCCCGGTCTTCCCACGTGTACATCTCCTTGGAAACGATGTCAGTTTCTTCGCCGACGCCCCGGGCAAAGAGGCCTGTGTCTTCAAAGATGGGGGTGCGAATCTCGCCGAAGTTGTAGCGGGCAAAGACGGCGCGCGCAGTGGCTTCAATGCGGTTCCAGAGTGCCGTTTCCGGGGGCAGCAGGTCTCGAGTGCCGCGGACGGCTTTCAGTGTGGTCATGACTCCTCTAGTCTAAACGGACTGCAAGACTTTGCCGCTGCAAGTGGGGGGAGCTCCTGCGGTCCAAGCCCTATCCAAGCAGCGTGTGGGCGATATGGAGCCACCAGGCTGAGCCGCTGCGCCAGGTGTGAACGACCAAGACCTGGGCAATGACCAGCACGGGCAGCGCGACTACATAGACCTTGTGCGCGCGCCCGTTCACAAACAGATCGCGGAAAACACCAAGGAGGATGACCAGGTCCAGGCAAATAAAGAACAGGCTGTGATCGAAGATGTAACCAATGCGGCCGAAGGCAGCGTCGAGCAGCCCGCAGGTGCCAATGAAGATGAGCCGCCGATGCAACTCCGGCTGCTTGCGCCATGTGACGGCGAGGCCAATGAACACTGCGAAGGCAACCATGTCAAAAAGAGGGACGATAAGAAAGGCATCAGAGCCGGGCTGATGGAGCTGATAGGTGTCAAAGCGGCCCATGATGATGGATGTGGCAATGCCCAGCAAAACCATCACCGTCGCGAGCGCAGCGCCAAACCAGCCGAAGAACCGATGCCACTTGACGTTGCGGGTGCGAACCAGGGTGGACTGAAAGATCAGGAAGACCACCCATAGCGAGAACGCTGAACCGTGGAGCCAGAGAATGAACGGCCGCGGCACCGCTGGATGGAAGAGATTGTCGTTGACGGTATGGCTGAAGCCGTACACAACAATCGCGGCAATCAGCAGCGACATGCAGAGATAGAAGTACTTATTCACTACTCCTTTGAGCATGGTCATCGTTCCTTTTCTTCTTTCTTGGGGCCATGGCTGGCACGTCTCGTCCTGCGTTAACCAAGGGGATTGAAGGGCGACCGCATTGCGTGGTCAAAGAACAAAGAAAGGGACATGAAGAACTGGGCGACATACGACGTTCACCCGCCGGCTGAGGGGAACCGATGAGAATCGGCCGTGATTGTGCGGGAAGTGTAGCACGGTGAAGATTTGAGCCTCAACGAAAATGCGAGGTCGATCGCGAGTTGCGCAGATCTGGATCAACTCTTCGCTTCGTTGAGGTAGATGGCGGTGTAGTCGAGATAGTTTTGCGCGTACTCGAGGATCAGGGCGCGGTCGCCCTCAGAAAGCTCGCGGCGCATTTTGGCGGGGACGCCGGCCCAGAGGGTTCTTGGAGGAACCACCGTGTGCTCAGGCAGGACGGCTCCCGCGGCAATGATGGAACCTTCGCCGACGTGGCAATCGTTGAGGATGGTCACCCCCATTCCGATGAGAACGGCGTCTCCGACAATGCAGCCATGAACCGTGGCATTGTGCCCGATGGTGACCCAGTCGCCGACGACGACCGGGTAAAGGTTCCGTTGTCCGTGGAGAACGGCGCAGTCCTGGACGTTTGAGTTAGTGCCCACTCGAATTGAGTTGACGTCGCCACGCAGGACGGCGTTCATCCAGACTGACGAGTTTTCGCCGAGCATCACATCGCCAATCACCTGGGCGGAGAGGTCGACATAGCAACTGGCCGGGATCTGCGGCAAAATCCCCTGGTAGCTGCGAATCATGGGATCGAGGCCTCCATGGGAAAGTCTAGAGCATTGCGTCGCAGGCGGCCTATGCGGGAAGATCGAAGTTCTGCCAAGGTGAGCCAGGGCGGGCAGCTCAAGCGTGTGATTTTAATCACAAATGTTCGAAAATCTGGCCCAAGCTGCGTTGAATCAAAAGGATTCTTCCCAAAAGTGGCCTGATTCTTGACCTGAAGTCCAGGATTGCCAGTATCATAGTGGGAGCCCCATGGCAGGTTTGGAGGTGGGATTTTTTGGCAGAGGTTCGCGTACAAGAAGGCGAGCCGCTCGAAAATGCGCTGCGCCGGTTCAAGCGGAAGGTACAGCAGGAGGACATCATCAAGGAAGTCAAGCGTCACTCCTACTACTTGAAGCCCGGTGAGAAGCGCCGCGTGAAGGCAGCATTGGCACGCAAGCGGAATCGCAAGAAAGCTCGCAAAGAGGCAGACTAGTTTCATAACCCGTCGTAACATGTACCGCCCCGAAGGCTCTCGATGTAAGTGGACGAGAGACACTTGTTAGCCCACACAGGCCCGGGGCGGGCTGTTCTGACTACTTCATTCGGTTTTTTGGCTATGTATTATGGTTAGAATGGTAGAGTTATTCAAGTTTCCGATATCCTTTGGAAACTTTGAATTGAGTTAGCCGCTTTATTGTCAGCGGCCCGGGCCCTTGTTGTTGACACGCGTAAGAGCACAGGGAAACGGGACCGGCAAGCATTCGGAAACATGGCCGATTCGGCGTATCTCCCTGTGACAGGGAAGCCGGCCATGGAATTCATCGATAGGGTGTTGAAATGTCACGATTGCGGCGCCGAGTTTGTGTTTACGGCCGGCGAGCAATTGTTTTTTTACGATAAGAACTTCACGAACGACCCCAAGCATTGCAAACAGTGCAAAGCCAAGCGCGTACGCGGCAGTCAGCGGGTTCGTTCGGAGACCCGAACGACCTGTTCGGCATGCGCGGCGGAAACTACAGTTCCGTTCAAGCCCACCCAGGGAAGGCCAGTTCTGTGCCGTTCCTGCTTCCAGAAGCAGCTGGAAAAGCCGACTCCGGAACCTACAGCAGAGCTTGGCTGAAGATAAGATCGCCCAGAAAATTGCTGGGGAATCCGGCAACTCTGACCAATGTTGCCAACTGCGCCCAGTGGCGTTGACTGTGGAGCAGTCCGTGCGCGAGCATCTTGCGACGCGAGGCGGTTTGAGCATGCGGCGGCAGCCAATCGAACTGCAGGGTGATGGTCTCATCCCAATTGAAAGCAGCATCGTTCAAGAGAGTACCTGCAATCTCCACGGCCTTCTGGTGAAAACCGAACAGAGCTTCCAACGGGCCTGCGGGCAAGTCTTCCCTGGGCACCACAGGCAGGCCGCCTACGCGTTGAGCCCATCGCAATTCCGCCATCCAGATGTGGCGTACGAATTCCTGTACATTGGGGGCGTGATCGATCCCGCAAGGCAGTTGCAAGAGAGCAGGATTCGCATCGAAGTGCGCTTTCCAAAACGCCGCGGACTCATGGCTCCAGTCGAGAAGTTCCTGAATGGAGATTGTGGAATTCATTGGGTCCTTTTCAAAGCGCGATGACCTATGTCGCGGCGAAAGTAGATGCCTTCAAATTGAATCTCAGCCATGGCCCGGTAAGCACTGTCCAAAGCTGCTTGAAGCGTAGGCGCCGCTGCAGCGGCGGCGAGCACGCGGCCTCCGCCCGTCACGAGTTGACTGCCAAGACGTGCTGACCCGGAGTGGAAGATTTGAACGCCAGGGACCTCAGCGGCCGCAGACAAGCCGGTAATGGGAAACCCTGTCTTGTAGCTTCCCGGATAGCCAGCGGAGCTTGCCACGACGCAGGCTGAGGCGCCTGGTGTCCAGCGAAGCTCGACCTTGTCGAGATTGCCGTCAATGCAGGCTTCGAGTGCATCCACGAGGTCAGATTCAAGGCGAAGCAGAATGGCCTGAGTCTCCGGGTCGCCGAATCGCGCGTTGAATTCGAGCACCTGCGGACCGCGCGCCGTCATCATGAGACCGATGTAAAGCACACCGACGAACGGGGTGCCCTCGTGGGCCATGCCTTGCACGGTTGGCTCGGCGATGTGGTGGGTGATCCACTCCTTCATGGCTGCGTCGAGCAGAGTGTCAGTGGAATAGACTCCCATGCCGCCGGTGTTCGGACCGGTATCTCCCTCTCCGATGCACTTGTGGTCTTGCGCAGGGGCCAGCGGTGCCACATGGGTGCCGTCCGAGAGGCAGAGGAAGCTGATCTCTTCTCCCTCAAGAAACTCCTCGAAGATGACCTGATGCTCCGGCTCACCGAGAAGTTTGCCGCTGAACAAGCCACGGGCGGCCTCGAGTGCAATCTGGCGTGATGGGCAGATGATCACGCCTTTGCCTGCAGCCAGGCCATCGGCCTTGACCACGATGGGCGCGCGGAAGATGTCAATCGCCTTTTCCAGCTCGTCCGCCTTGGTGCACACCGCATAGTTGGCGGTGGAAATGCCATGCCGCTGCAGGAATCGCTTGGCAAAGCCCTTGCTGCTCTCAAGCATGGCTGCGGCGCGGGTCGGACCAAAAACGCGAAAGCCGCGGCGTTGCATCGCATCCACAATGCCAAGAGAAAGAGGCAGTTCGGGACCAACAATCGTGAGGTCAGGCTGCTCGATATCAGCAACGCGGACCATGGCATCGAGATCCTTTAGATCAACCGGAACACAACGGGCGATTTGGGCAGTTCCGTCATTGCCAGGAGCGCACACAACCTCAGTGACGCGCTTGCTGCGCTTAACTGCCCAGGCCAACGCGTGCTCGCGACCTCCCGAACCAAAAATCAAGACTTTCATTGATGCATTCCTGCTCTTTCTTTGATCGGCGGATGCTGAAAGGTAATCTGAGCAAACCGAGGTCCGGAAGTCAACCTGTGGCACAAGTCTTTGGCATTGTCTGTCCCCTATACTGAGGCGTGGTGAATCGTAAGAACAGACGCTGACCAGGTGGAGGGCCGCGCCAAGGTGCAAACTTGCATAATGCCGTACTTTCAGCAATTTGATGAGAACGAGCGGCGGGTGGAACAGACCCGGGTTTTCCGGCGCAACCAGGTGTTTGGGTTGTTTCTCGTGGCAGCGGCAATTCTGGTCTCGTGGCTCTCTAACACTAATTCAAAGTGGATCTTTCCGCCAGGATGGTGGCGACTTTGAGTGCGAAGGAGGCAGCAGCCATTCCGCTGGCGGTTCTGTTGCTCGGCCCTACCGGAAGTGGCAAGACTGCACTATCGCTCGAGCTTGCTGAACGATTCGGCGGAGAGATCGTGAGTTGCGATTCGGTGGCGGTGTACCGGGGCATGGACCGGGGCACGGCCAAACCGTCAATGCAAGAACGGGAGCGCGCAGCGCATCACCTGATCGACGTTGCAAATCCCGATGAACCGTTTACCGCAGGCGAATACAGCAGGCAGGCAAGGACAGCGCTGCGAGAGATCGTGGAGCGAGGGCACCTTCCGATTGTCACTGGTGGGACGGGACTCTATTTGCGAGCGATGACCGAAGGCCTGTTTTCCGGACCAGTTCGACAAGCAAAGCTGCGAACTCGGCTGGAATTGAGCCGCCAGCGACATGAACCAGGCTGGCTGCATCGAATGTTGAGGCGGCTGGACCCGGCATCAGCTTCATTGATCCATGCCAACGATACACCGAAGCTTGTAAGAGCGATCGAGGTATGCATCGCAGGTCGCAAGCCGCTATCGGAAGTGATGAGCCGCGATCCGCTGAGTGGGTTCCGGTTGCTGCGCATTGGATTGAACCCGCCGCGGAAGGCGCTCTACGAGCGGTTGAATCAACGGGCAGCAGCGATGTTTGCTTCGGGATTGATCGAAGAGACGCGGAGCCTCCTTGAGCGCTACGGGCCGGTGCAGGCGTTGGACTCGTTGGGATACCGGCAGGCATCAGCGGTGCTGACGGGGACACTGAATGTAGAGGCAGCGATCATTGCCGTTCAGCAGGGGCATCGCAACTATGCGAAAAGGCAGCTGACCTGGTTCCGGCGGGAACCGGAAGTGCATTGGCTGGAAGGATTCGGTGACGATTCGAAGGTCCTCTGCGAGGCCGTGGCGCTGGTTCAATCTGACAAGCGGAATTGAACTATTGAACCTCGTCCCCCATTGCGTCGCGCATGGGCGCCGGCCCCGAAGCCGGATTTAAATCAGCAATCTTGTAGCCAGGTGGGAGCTGGAACATGGCTGCCGGCGGTTCTCCTCTCTTCAGGCCGGAAACGCCGAAGGTTACGTCATTACCCCGCGGATCGGAGTGGTGCAGGAGCAGGTTCAAATGCAGCTCATGCGAGTACCACGTTTCATCCAGTACATTCACATCCTGGACCTCATCATATCCGGCGACAAAGCCGAATGTGAGGAGTGTCCGCAGTGTCCCCTTTGCCTCAAGGCCGTTAAGCGTGGTTGTACCGAGGTCTTTGAGAGAGACGAATCGGTCGCGCACAGGGGCAACCTTGGGCGGAATTGGAAGCAGCAACTGGCGAGCCGAATGCGTGAATGGATAGTAGATGGTTCTGATGCGGGTCTGGGGATCGAAGAGTCGCACTTCAAGCAATTCAGGTGAGCCGTGAAAGGACTCGGGCATAAGGCGGCGCACCTCATTGTGGGTGCGGCCAAGGGAGTCGCGGGCGATGAGATTAATGGTGCGCCTGGTCACCACTGAGCCGTCTGGCATCGTGCGCTCGTTAACGATGACCAAGGTTGCTGAAAAAGGGAGGCCGGCTACGTCGGGAATGCCAATTCCGCTCCCGTTGGAGATGATGGTGATGTTGGCGGGGGGAGGATTTGTGTTGGCCTTTTGAGGATGCAGTGCAACCGGGCAGGCTACGAGGATTGCGGCGAGGACGATGAGACGTTGCGGCATGAGATCTTCAGCACCAGCGGGGCAAGATTAGCACAATCTAAGGCCTCCAAGTGGACGAACACGGCAGGCATTTAAACTGTTGAGGAGGCGACGGCTGAGATTGGGGTCGCGGAACGGAGCCCTTGTGGCAGAGACAATTTTCGACGTGGCGATCATTGGCGGCGGGCCTGCCGGCTATACGGCGGCGATTCGCGGCGCCGAGTACGGGCTGAAGGTAGCGCTGATCGACAGCGCTCCGAAGTTGGGCGGCACCTGCCTGCATGTGGGTTGCATTCCAACCAAGGCGCTGCTTTTCAACGCCGAGATTTGGGATCACCTGAAGAACGCGGCCGAGTTTGGGATTGCGGGAATTGGAACGCCGACGCTGGATTGGGCTGCGGTGCAGACGCGCAAGATCGGGATCATCGCCAAGCATGTGAAGGGCCTCGAATTCCTGATGAAGAGGCACAAGATCACTGTGATCGCAGGCTCTGGGCGGCTCACGGGACCGGCGCAGGGTGGCGTACACACGGTAGATGTGACGGTCGAGGGCGGCGCAGTGAGCCCGGTGATGGCGAAGAACGTGATTCTGGCGACGGGATCAGAAGCAAAAATGCTGCCGGGGCTTGAGACCGCCGACCGCATCCTGACGAACATCGAAATTCTTGCCATGGATCAGGTACCAAAATCGCTGGTTGTCATTGGCGCGGGCGCTGTGGGAATGGAGTTCAGCTCGATCTTTCGCAGCTTTGGGACCGAGGTCACGATCCTCGAGTTTCTGCCGCGCGTGGTTCCTATGGAGGACGAGGAGGTGTCAAGAGAAATCACGCGCCTTTTCAAGAAGCGCGGCATTGATGTAAACACCGGCGCCAAGGTGGAGAAGGTCGAGAAGACCGCAGATGGCGTGAAGGTAGCTTATACCGATGCGAGCGGGAAGCCCCAGGTGAAAGAAGCGGAAAAGGTGCTGGTGGCCGTGGGGCGCTCGGGACGGACGGCGAACATCGGAATCGAGAAGACGAAAGTCGAGCTTGAACGTGGGCTCGTCAAAGTAAATGAGGCGCAGCAAACCGCGGAGCCTGGCGTCTTTGCAATCGGCGACATCGTGGCCGGGCTTCCGCAACTTGCGCACGTGGGAGCAATGAGCGGGATGGTTGCAGTGGCCAAGATTGCCGGCAGAAAGTTTCGCCCTGTGCGCAAAGACCGCATTCCCAGCTGCACCTATACCGAACCGCAAATTGGATCGGTAGGGTTGACTGAAGCGCAGGCAAAGGAAAAGGGCTATGAAGTGAAGGTGGGCAAGTTTCCGTTTGCGGGCAACGCGAAGGCCACGATCGTAGGCAACCACGACGGGTTCGTGAAAATTGTTTCCGACGCAAAATACGGCGAGATTCTTGGCGTGCATATTCTCGGGCCGCAGGCAACAGAACTGGTAGCCGAGGCAGTCGCGGTGCTGGAATTGGAAGGCACTGTTGAAGAGATGATGTTTTCAATTCATGCGCATCCGACGCTGGCGGAATCGCTGCTTGACGCTTATGGATCAGTGGAGGGAATGGGCATCAACGCGTAGCCGCCCGCGGCGGGGCGAACTCCTTCGGCCTGGATTTCGGGTTGCGGCTTTGAGTCTCGGAGTACTCTGTCGTTAGAGTTCCATCGATTGACCGGCGACCAACTCCTTGCACTTGGCGACGAACCCGGCCAGGGGAATGGAGCCCTGGTCGCCCTTGCCGCGGGTGCGAACACTGACCGATTCCGCAGCTTCTTCTTTGTCACCGAAGACGAGAATGTAGGGCACCTTCTGGTTGGCAAAGTCGCGGATCTTGCCGTTCATCTTTTCGTTGCGGTCGTCGATTTCGAGGCGCAAGCCCGCCGCTCTCAATTCCGCCTCAACTTTTTTCGCGTAGGCGTGATGGCGCTCGCTGATGGGCACCAGTCCAACCTGCACGGGCGCAAGCCACAGCGGGAAAGCGCCGGCATAGTGCTCGATGAGAACGCCGAAGAAGCGCTCGACAGAACCAAACAGCGCACGATGAACCATGACGGGCTGATGGCGCTCGCCGTCTTCGCCGACATACTCGAGTTCGAACCGCGCGGGAAGAGTGAAGTCGAACTGAACCGTGGACAGTTGCCACAAACGGCCCAACACGTCGACAAGTTTCACGTCGATCTTGGGGCCATAGAACGCGGCCTCACCAGGGATGGTCTTGTAAGCGATGCCCTTCCTGTCCAGGGCTCTCTTCAGTCCACCCTCAGCGAGAGCCCAGTTTTCGTCGGAGCCAATATACTTGGCGCGATCATTCGGGTCCCATGTGGAGAGTTCGACTTTGAATTCATTGAAGCCGAAAGTCTTGAGCACCACTTCAGCAAATTCGATGCAGGCTACAACCTCGTCCTCGATCTGGCCTGGGGTACAGAAGATATGAGCATCATCCTGCGTGAATCCGCGGACGCGCAGCAGACCGTGCATCGTGCCTGACCGCTCGTAACGGTAAACGTTGCCCAGCTCGGCATAGCGCTGCGGCAGGTCGCGGTAGCTCTTGGGCGAGTTCTTGTAAATGAGGACATGGCCGGGGCAATTCATCGGCTTCAAGCGATACTCGGCGTCATCCAGTTCCATCGGCGCATACATGTTGGCGCCGTAGTAGCCATCGTGGCCGCTCACCTTCCACAGGTCACGCTTCATGACATGGGGAGTGTTGACCAGCAGGTAGCCGCGGCGCAAGCACTCCTCGCGCATCCAGTCTTCCATCACTTTGCGGACCATGGCGCCCTTGGGATGCCAGAAGACGAGACCGGGGCCGGCGAGCTCTTGAATGCTGAAGAGATCAAGTTGCTTGCCGAGCAGGCGGTGGTCGCGCTTGGCCGCTTCTTCGAGCCGCGCGAAGTGAGCGTCGAGGTCTTTCTGCGTGAAGAAGGCAGTTCCGTGAATGCGCTGCAACTGCGGGTTCTTCTCGTCGCCAAGCCAGTAAGCACCCGCAAGCGCGGTGAGTTTCACCGCTTTTACACGGCCGGTCGACGGCACATGGGGACCGCGGCAAAAGTCGACGAATGAACCATTGCGATAAAAGCTGACCTGCGATCCAGGCTCGGTAAACTTGGTCACGAAGTGAGTCTTCATGAAGTCGCCATCGCGGCTGAATTCTTCCAGTGCCTGCTCGCGGGTCTCATATTCGCGCACGAATTTCTCGTCCCGCGCAACCACCTGGGCCATCTTGGCCTCGATCGCAGCCAGGTCTTCCGGAGTGAAAGGTTTCTCGCGATAGAAGTCATAGAAGAATCCGGCGTCGGTGGCCGGACCGTGACCAAGCTTGGTCTCCGGAAAAAGCTCCAAAACGGCGGTGGCGAGCACATGAGCCGCGGAGTGCCGGACCACCTTGAGCGCTTCAGGGTCCTTTTCTGTCACCAGTTCGAGGCGCGTGTCCGAGTTCAGCGGTGTAGCTAAATCCACGAGACGAGCTGCAGTAGAGTCCTCAACACCGTACATGGCTGCCTCAGCCGAAGGAGCATCGTCGGCGAACCCTTCGTTCGCTGCGCCGACAACCGGCAAGAGGCGCGCCACCACTGAGGCAGCGGCAAGCCTGGGTGAGATTGAGTTTGCGATTTCAAGGGGAGTGGTGCCGACGGGCACCTCACGAATGGCCCCATCGGGAAGGTGTATGGCGATTGTCTGCGTGCTCATGGGGTTCGAGTCCAATGGGGCCGGAATTTTCAGTGGGCGGCCAGCACATTGAGGATAGTGGGAGGATGGGCGTCAAGTCGAGCGACATGCGCAATCGCTGCCGAATACAAGCATATGCGGCTGACGCCAAAGGGCGCACAGAAACAAACGAGAGCCTGGATTACTCCGAGCCCTCGAGTGTAGTTGATAGATTCTGCCGGAATCCGGGCTGGCGGTTACAGCGGCTGTACGTCAGCAGCCTGCCATCCCTTGGGCCCCTTCACCACGTTGAACTGCACGGCTTGACCTTCCTGCAAACTCTTGAACCCACTGGAGTTGATTGCAGAGTAATGCACAAAGACGTCTTCGCCGTTCTGACGCGAGATAAAGCCGAAGCCCTTCGCGTCATTGAACCACTTCACAGTGCCTTGTTCCATTTTCGTCGTGTTTCCTAAATTGAATTGCGCTGGATGAATCGGAGCGACTACTGGCAGAATCTTGCTTGGTTGGGCGAGTGCTGCTGACTCCCGGTTCTGGCCTAACGCTGGCGATAGTGTACCATTCCTCTGGAAATTGAATGCAGAATTTCTCTGTTTTCGTCCCGCTGTGTGATTTCCGGTCTTGGAAACTATTGAGCAGTATAGATTTACAATGGCTTGTCCAGGATCCATCGTTTGAGAGGTATAAATGGTTCACGATCCTGTGCCGAATATGCTGGCGCAAGCTACCGAATTGCTTGAGGCCGAATTCGGGAGTTTGCCGGTCTTTGAAACCACGATAAATGCGACCGCAATTGCGGATGTGCTGCAGGCCACAGCGCTCCGGTTGGCAGACAACTACCCCTACTTCCATCCTTTATATGCCGGGCAGATGCTGAAGCCGCCACATCCCGTGGCGCGAGCGGCCTACGCGCTGGCGATGACCATCAATCCGAATAACCACGCACGCGACGGCGGCAGGGCCAGCACGGAGATGGAGATTGAGGCGGTTCGTGGGATTGCGGGGATGTTCGGCTGGACTGAAAATCCGGATTCCTATTTGGGACACTTGACTTCGAGCGGGACCATCGCCAACCTGGAGGCACTGTGGGTAGCTGGACAGCTTGCGCCGGGGCGGCGGGTCCTGGGCTCGAAACAGGCGCACTATACCCACAACCGGATCTCCGCAGTGTTAAAGCTCGACTTCACCAGCATCCCTACGGATCACCGCGGGCGGATGAGCATGGAAGCGCTTGAGGTTGAACTGCGCAAAGGAGATGTCGGCACGGTTGTGGTGACCATGGGCACCACGGGCGTGGGCGCGGTGGACCCGCTTGATGAAGTGCTGGCACTGAAGGAGCGGTACGGCTTCAGAGTGCATGTGGACGGTGCCTACGGTGGGTATTTCCGGCTGATTCCAGAGGCATTGGAGGAGCCGGCGCGAAGGGCTTACCTGCTGACGGCAAAAGCCGACTCGATTGTCATTGATCCACATAAACACGGATTGCAACCCTATGGATGCGGTTGCGTGCTGTTCCGGGACCCAGGAGTCGGGCGCTTCTACAAACATGATTCCCCTTTTACGTACTTCACTTCAAAACAGCTGCACCTGGGAGAGATTAGCCTGGAATGCTCCAGAGCCGGAGCCTCGGCGGTGGCTTTGTGGGCCACGCAAAAGCTCTTGCCGCTCACCCCGGGAGGTGAGTTCGCCCAGGATTTGGCGCGAAGCAGGGCCGCAGCGTTGAACCTGGATGGGCGGCTACGTGAAGACCAGGGTTTTCAGCCGCTGGTGGCTGGGGCTCCTGCGCTGGATATTGTGGTGTGGAAGTTGAATGCTGTAAACGAGGAAGCTTCATCATCGCTGGCCAATCGTGTTTTTTTAGCGTGTGCTGAGCGGGATTTACATTTGGCCCTTGTAGAATTGCCTGTGTCATGGTTCGGGCCGACGGAGAGTACTGTAAACAATGCCGAAGCTGGTTTAATTACATGTCTGCGATCTGTGCTGATGAAGCCGGAGCATGAAGCATGGCTCGACAGAATCTGGGAAAGACTGAGTTCAGCTTACGTTGATGCAATTGGAGAATAAGCAAGATGGCAAAGGCCGTTCGGAGCGGGGTCGCAGAAGAAAACGTTGTCATTCGCGCGGGCGGCTGCTCGCTGACAATTCTTCCGCGGCTTGGCGGCAAGATTGCCTCGATCAAAGTAGGCGATCTTGAGCTGTTGCAGCCTCCCCTGGCCGCATACGTTCCGCGCACACAGAATATGGCCTTCGATCAGAGCGACGCCAGCGGCTGGGATGAGTGCCTGCCATCAGTGGCTGCTTGCGCCGTGGAAACCGAGAGCGGAGTGGCATCGATTCCCGATCATGGGGACCTGTGGAGACTGGAGTGGGAAGCAAAGGAGTCAGAGAGTGGCGCTTCATCAGTGACGCTTTGTGGACGCTGTTTCTCGCTTCCGTTGGTTCTAGAGCGAACTCTTGAACTCTTTGAACGCCCGGGTGGATGGTCTTTGGAACTGAATTACACGGTGAAAAACACGGGAGCCGAAAAGGCGCCATGGTCCTGGGCGGCACATCCGCTGTTTACCGTGCAGGCAGGAGATCGCATCGTGCTGCCTGACTCGGTGAACGAACTTCGGTTGGAGGGCTCAGGGGGCGGGAGGCTGGGATCGGGAGGCGACGAGGTGGAGTGGCCGATCGCCATGCTCGCAAACGGCAGCCGGACGGACTTGAGCGTGGTTCAACCTGCGTCTTCCGCAATCGGTGACAAGCTGTTTGCCGGGCCGTTGTCTGCTGCGGGGAACTGGTGCGCGTTGGAGCGACCGAAGGCAGGGGTGCGAATCAAACTAAGTTTTGAACCAACGCTTACACCGTTTCTGGGGCTCTGGATCTGTTACGGGGGGTGGCCAGAGGGCCCGGGAGCGAAGCAGATGTGCGTTGCGCTGGAGCCGGCTACAGCGCCAGTGGACTCGCTGGCCGAGACAGGACCGTGGTCGCGGATTCTGGATGCAGGGGAGTCTTACTCATGGCCCATGACCGTGGAGATTGAATCCATTACGAGCGTGAACTAATATGCACGATCCTGCCATTTTTCGTTCGATGCATGTCGCCCGGTTTCATGCACAGCCGACAATTCTTGCAGCGCCGGGTCGAGTGAACCTGATAGGGGAGCATACCGACTACGCCGAGGGGTTTGTGATGCCGGCGGCCATCGACTTTGCGACTCTCGCTGCAGTGTCACCACGAAGCGATGGCAAGATCGCGATCTACTCAGAGAATTTCAGAGAAGAGCGCCTGTTTGATGCTGCGGGCCTGCCTTCGAATGCGAGCCGGCATTGGACTGACTACCCTTTGGGAGTCATAGCAATCCTGGCGGGTGAGGGTCATACAATCCCCGGCTTCAGCCTCAGCCTTTGGGGCGACATTCCTCTGGGATCGGGGCTGTCGAGCTCGGCTTCGGTGGAAGTGGCAACGGCGCTTGCGGTCCTCAATGTTATTGGAGCCAGCTATCCAGGGCCAGTGCTAGCCCGGCTTTGCCAGCGCGCAGAGAACGAGTTTGTTGGCGCCAATTGCGGGATCATGGACCAGTTCATCTCTGCCAACGGGCGAAAGGATCACGCGTTGCTGTTGGATTGCCGCGATTTGAGTTTCAGGCTGGCGCCAATTCCTGCCAACGTGGCCCTGGTGATTGCCAACACGATGGTGAAGCACTCGATCGCCGGCGGAGATTACGCGACGCGTAGAGCGGAATCGGAGGCGGCTTGCGCGATCATCAACGGGCATCGTGGCGGGGTTCCGTTTTTGCGCGACGCAACTCTCGAAGATCTTGAGAAGTGGGGCCATGAGATGAAGGCTGAGTCACTCAAGCGGGCGCGGCATGTGATCTCAGAGAATCTGCGCACCGTGGCCGCCTGCGAAGCATTGGCGAACGGCGATCTGGTCGAGCTTGGCCGTCTGATGGCCGAGGCACACGCAAGCTATAGCAAGGATTTTGAAGGCAGTTGCCCGGAGGCAGATGCCATGGTCGCCCTTGCGCAGGATCTGCCCGGACTGATTGGCGCGCGACTGACAGGCGGCGGCTTTGGCGGTTGCACCATCAACCTTGTGGAACAGAACAAAGCGCCGGAATTCGTTGATGCGCTGGGTACCCGGTACACGGCCGAGACCGGGATTGTGCCGCAGATTCATATTTGCCATGCTTCAGATTGCGCTCGTCGATTGGAATAGCTAATACGGCGGGTTCAAACCACGGTTTATCTAATTGATTTGAACCACAGTGGCTGATTTATTGATGGGATACAAGCCGCTTTACAACGAAAACTGCCAGGCTTGAATCTCACATTGCATCTACCCATTTAGTAACGCGGCAAAGTACACGCCTGATTCCTTGTGACCCGAATGGGCAAGGGATTTATGGAAGCGTTCGTTGTTAAAATCGGATGAGTTAACCCCCTTCAAGGCCGGTTGGGACAGGAATGGCCCATCGGAGATTTAGTGGGAAAATACCCAGTTCGTCGCTTCAAATATTCAGGAGCGCCGCGGAGACGCAGGAAACATGCAAGCAACATCATCCAAGCCTTTTTCTTATGAGGCATTCCCCAGCGCAGGGGTCGTCGCATATTTCTCGATGGAGATCGCAATCAATCCGGGCATGCCCACTTACTCCGGTGGCCTGGGGGTTCTGGCGGGCGATACGCTCCGCTCGGCTGCCGACCTTGGCGTTCCGCTGGTGGCTTTCACCCTGGCGCACCGCAAAGGCTACTTCCAACAGCATTTGGATTTGAAAGGCGTCCAGAGCGAAGAGGTTCAGCAATGGAATCCTGCGGATTTCTGCGCCGAAGAACCGGCCCGGGTTACTGTCTCGGTAGAAGACCGGGTGGTGACGGTGCGGTGCTGGCGTTACGATCTGGCGGGACGCTATGGACACATCGTTCCGATCTACCTGCTGGACACCGATGTTGAAGACAATTCCGGGTGGGATCGAGGACTGACAGATCACCTGTATGGCGGCGATACAAACTATCGCCTGCAGCAGGAGATTGTTCTGGGCATGGGTGGCGCGCGCATGGCAAACGCCCTGGGCCACAGAGTGAATGTGCATCATATGAACGAGGGCCATGCAGCACTGCTGACACTGGCGCTGCTTGAAAAGCAGTTGGGCGGCGGACCGCTGGGCGCTCCCACTGAATCTGACCTGGCGCTGGTGCGAGAGCGTTGCGTGTTTACGACACATACACCCGTGCCGGCCGGACACGATCGCTTTTCAATCGAGCAGACAATTCGCATTCTCGGTGGCGACCGAACGGCACGGCTTGAAAAGCTTGGCTGCTTCCGCGACGGCATGTTGAACATGACCCTGTTGGCCCTGCGCTTCTCACGGTATGCGAATGGTGTGGCCTTGCAACACGCAAAAGTATCGAGCGCCATGTTTCCTGAGTTTTCAATCGGCTCGATCACCAATGGTGTTCATGCGCCGACGTGGGTCTCAGAGCCGATCCAACAAATGCTGGACGCGCGTATTCCGTCGTGGCGCCGAGACAACCTTTATTTGCGAAACTCGATTGACCTGCCCGAAAAGGAGATCCTCTTTGCGCATGCTCGCGCAAAAGGGGATTTGTTTGCCGAAGTTGCGGGACGCACCGGCCAGGTTCTGAACCCGAATGTGCTGACGCTGGGATTCGCACGACGCGTCGCAACCTACAAACGCGCCACGCTGCTATTCACGGACCCGAAGCGTTTGTTGGAGATCGCCACGGCGGCTGGCGGATTGCAGATTATCTTTGCCGGCAAGGCGCATCCGCAGGATGAGCCGGGCAAGGCGCTGATCCAGCAAGTTGTAGAGGATGCCGCCACGCTCTCCAACGAGCTGCTGCGGATTGTTTATCTGGAGAACTACGACTGGAGCCTGGGCGCGCTTCTCACCGCCGGCGTTGATGTCTGGGTGAATACGCCGAGGCGGCCTTACGAAGCTTCAGGCACCAGCGGCATGAAGGCCGCGCTGAACGGCGTGCCAAGCCTGTCGATTCTCGATGGGTGGTGGATCGAGGGTTGCCTTGAGGGAGTGACCGGGTGGGCGATTGAAGATGGCGCCAATGACGCTGAGGAAGCGGGTTCGCTCTACAAGAAGCTCGAGACGGCCGTGGTGCCGCTCTACCTTCAAACCCCGGAGAAGTGGGCGCGGTTGATGCGCACGACGCTGTCGTTCAACGGCTCCTACTTCAACACCAACCGGATGGTGAAGCAGTACACTCGGAACGCGTATTACCCGGTGAACCTGGTTGAGCCGGCAAAAGTAGAAGTAGAAGAGTTTGCCAGCTAAGGCCGGACAAGGTTTGAGTTGAGGGGTCGCAGCTCACTGGAAAGCGATGAGGGGGGCCAGGATCAGGCAAACTGTTCCTGGCTCTTTTCTATTTGACCTGGAGTTGCAGGAAAAAGACCTGCAGATCCATCTGATTCCATCCTTCAATGATCTGGCTTCCGTTGATGACGAGGAAGGACGAACCAGTGACAATTCCCGCTTTGCCCGTGGCAGGGAATCCGAGATCGTCGCCGAGATGAGTCATCGAGGCTTTCCAGCGAATGGCGACGCGGTCACCCTCGGCAATGATGTCCTCCACTTCCATGTGAAGATCGGGGAATGCGGCGCAGAAGCTGCGATGGAGAAGTTTGAACGCATCAGGACCAATTGCAGAAGCGGGATCGGGGAAGCCGTGGGCTTTGCCTTGCGGGTGAAAGAGACGATCGATCGCGGCCTGGCTCTTCTGGTTCCAGACTTCCTCAAACCATTGTTCCGCCAGCAATTTGTTTGCATCCGACATGGCGGCAAGCTTAGAACAGGATTCCTGTCGATATCAAGTTAATTTCCTGAGTGATTTAGTCGCCGGGTGCTTCTTCAAGCTCTGAGCCGATGCGGCGGAGCTTCATGACTCTCCATTGCAGGCGATCAAATAGGAGATAAACGACCGGGGTTGTAAAGAGGGTAAGCAACTGTGAAACCAGCAGGCCTCCGACAATGGTGATTCCGAGGGGCTTGCGCAGCTCAGAGCCAACGCCCATGCCGATGGCCAGTGGAAGGCCGCCAAACAGTGCAGCCATGGTGGTCATCATGATGGGGCGGAAGCGCAGCAGGCAGGCCTGGTAAATGGCATCGACGGGCGGCAGACCCTGGTCGCGTTCAGCCTGCAAGGCAAAGTCGATCATCATGATGGCGTTCTTTTTTACGATGCCTATAAGCAGGATGATGCCGATGAGCGCGATGATGCTGAGATCGGTGCCAGTGAGCAGCAGTGCGAGGATTGCTCCGACCCCGGCAGGAGGCAGCGAAGAGAGGATGGTGAGAGGATGAACCAGGCTTTCGTAGAGGATTCCGAGCACGATGTAGACGGCGACCAGTGCGGCAAGAATCAGATACGGCTCGTTCTTGAGCGAGTCCTGGAATGCTTGCGCGGTTCCCTGGAAGGTGGCGTGGATGGCACTGGGCATGCCCATTTCGCGCTGCGCCTTCTCAAGCGCAACAACAGCATCGCCGAGGGCTACATTGGGCGCGAGGTTGAAGCTGAGCGTGACGGCCGGATACTGACCCTGGTGATTGACCTGAAGTGCGGTGCGCCGATCCTCATAATGGGCGATTGCCGAGAGTGGCACCATGGCTCCGCCCGTGGAAGGAGTTGGGGCGGCCACAACCGCTGGAGCCGCAGTGGGCACGGCGGAGCCGGCAACCGTCGAGGCTCCAGCAACAACCACGGTGGCAGCCGACACAGAGGCAGCGGCAGTGCTGGTCACGGTTGGCGGCATGGAGGTTGGAGCGCCGGTTGCATTGGGAGCCTTGATAAAGACACCGTTCAGTGAGTCCGGGCTAAGCTGATACCGGGGATCGACTTCCATAACCACGAAATACTGGTTGAGCCCGGTGTACATGGTGGACACTTCACGCTGGCCGAAGGCGTCGTACAAGACTTGATCGATTGCGGCCGCTGAGATCCCAAGCCGTGAAGCAGTGTCGCGGTCGATCACCAGGTTGGTGGCGAGGCCCTGGTTCTGCTGATCGGTGGAAGGATCTGTCAGCTCGTGCATGGTGCGCATGCGAGCGAGTAGTTGGGGCGCCCAGGCATTCAGTTCGTTCAGGTTTTCGTCAGAAAGCGTGTACTGGTACTGAGAGTCGGAACCGCGGCCACCAATCTGGATGTCTTGCTGGGCTTGGAGAAAGAGTGCGGCGCCGGGAATGCTGGTGAGCTTTCTGCGCAGGCGATTGATGACCTGGTCTGCGGAGACGCGGCCGGGGCGCTCATTAAGCGGCTTGAGAGCAATGAACATCCGGCCAACGTTTGAGCTGCCGCCACCGGGGCCGTTACCGCCTACAAAAGCCGTGACCGAGGCTATGGCGGGATCGTCAAGAACGTCTTGCGCCAGCTCGCGCTGCTTGATTTGCATGGCGGGAAAACTGATGTCCTGGGCAGCTCTGGTTGTTCCGCCCATGCGGCCGGTGTCCTGCTGCGGGAAGAATCCTTTGGGCACAACAATGTAAAGGTAGATGTTCATCGCAAAGGTACCGATGAGCACGAACAGCATGATGAATTGGTGGCGAAGCACCCATCGCAAGCCCGTCGCGTATTCGTTGTGCAGCCAGTTGAATACGCTCTCACTAGCGCGATAGATGCGGCCGTGGCGGCTCTCATCGCGCGACTTGAGGAACCTGGCGCAAAGCATGGGCGTGGTAGTCAGAGAAACGAGTAATGAAACGGCGATGGCTACGGAGAGAGTGACCGCGAACTCTCGGAAGAGTTTGCCGACGATGCCCCCCATCAAGAGGATGGGAATGAAGACGGCGATGAGTGAAGTGCTCATCGACAGCACCGTAAAGCCGATCTCTTTGGAACCCTGCATGGCGGCATCGAAGGGCGTCATTCCCTTTTCGAGATAGCGCGTGATGTTCTCAATCACCACGATGGCGTCGTCAACGACAAATCCAGTCGAGATGGTGAGCGCCATCAGCGAAAGATTGTCGATGGTGTAGCCGAGCAGGTACATGACGCCGAATGTCCCCAGCAACGAGAGGGGAACCGCGACGGAGGGGATGATGGTGGCCCAGATTTCGCGGAGGAATAGAAAAACGACGAGGACCACGAGGACTACGCTGATGATGAGTGAAATCTCGACGTCTCGAACACTGGCGCGGATGGTAGTGGTGCGGTCGACGGCCACGTTGATGGTTATGGTGGGCGGCATGGCAGCACGCAGATGTGGCATTTCAGCCATGACCGCGTCGACGGTGTCAATGACGTTGGCCCCGGGGATCTTGAAAATAATGATGAGAATCGCGTCTTTGATCTTGCCCTGCGGCGCGCCGGGTTCGTTGATGCCGGAGACACCGGCAGTACGAATGTCTGCAACGCTGTCTGTAATGGTTCCAAGATCGGAGACACGCACCGGGGCGCCGGTCTGGTGGTTATAACCGGCAATGATGGACGCGTAATCCGTGGCCTTGAATATCTGGTCGTTGTCGTTGATTTGCCAGCGCTCGTCGCCGTTTTGGAAAGCGCCTTTGGGGCGGTTTGCATTTGCGCTGGCCAACGCTGTTCGAACAGCTTCTAGACCAACGCCATTGTTGCCCAACTGCATGGGGTTCAATTCAACGCGAACAGCCGGGCTGGCACTGCCGCCGACGAAACACTGGCCTACGCCCTTAATCTGCGAAATTTTCTGCGCCAGGATGGAATTCGCCAGATCGTAGATTTGTGATTTCGGAATCAGGTCAGAGTTCAGCGTGAGGATGAGGATGGGGGCCTCTGCCGGATTGGCCTTGCGGTAACTCGGATTCTGCGGAAGATAAGCGGGCAGCTGACTGCGGGCCGCATTGATGGAGGCCTGCACATCGCGCGCTGCGGCATCGATGTTGCGATTGATGTCGAATTGCAGATTCACAGCGGCCGAGCCGAGAGAGCTCGATGAGGTCATCTGATTGACGCCGGCGATGCGCCCGAACTGGCGCTCAAGCGGGGTTGCAACTGACGAGGCCATGGTCTCAGGGCTGGCGCCGGGCAGTCCCGCACTTACGCCGATGACCGGGAAATCGACATCAGGCAACGACGCCACGGGCAGCAGGGAGTAAGCCACCGCGCCGGCCAGAAGCAAAGCCAGGCTGAGAAGCGATGTGGCCACCGGGCGTTGAATGAAGGGTGCGGAAAGATGCATGAGTCCTTTTCCTCAGTCGCCGGTGACGGGTTCTTGACGAAGGCCAGCTCTAATTTCGCGGGGCTTGAGCCGCCTGGCCAACTTGTCAAAGTAGAGATAGATCACTGGAACGGTATACAGGGTGAGCGCCTGTGACATCAGCAGGCCTCCGACGATGGTCACACCGAGGGGTTCGCGCAACTCCGCGCCAACGCCCCCGCCGAGTGCCAGGGGCAGGCCACCGAGAAGCGCGGCCATGGTGGTCATCAAGATGGGTCTGAAGCGTAGCTGACATGCCTGGAAGATCGCGGCTTCAGCGGACTTTCCCTCATTGCGCTCGGCCTGCAGGGCAAAGTCAATCATCATGATGGCATTTTTCTGAACGATGCCTATCAGCAAAATAATGCCAATCAGCGCAATGACGCTGAATTCGGTACGGGTAATGAGGAGGGCAAGAAGAGCACCAACACCGGCCGAGGGCAGCGACGAAATGATGGTGATGGGATGAATGTAACTCTCATAGAGCACGCCCAGCACAATGTAAACGGTGACCAGGGCGGCGAGGATCAAGATGGGCTCATTGGCCAGCGAAGTCTGGAACGCCGCGGCAGTTCCCTGGAAGCTGGCGTTGATTGCAGCCGGCATTTGAATACGCTGTTCGATCCGATTGACGGCCTTGACCGCGTCGCCGAGAGCTTTGCCGGGAGCCAGGTTGAAGCTGATCACTGTTGAAGGGAACTGGCCCTGATGACCGATGGAAAGCTGTGCACTCGATTCCTCCCAATGGGCGACCATGCTGAGCGGAACCTGAGTCCCGTTGCCCGACTTCACGTAGAGATTGCTCAACGTGGACGGATCAGTCTGGAAGTTCTGCGCCACTTCCATGACGACGTGATACTGGTTCAGTTGGGTAAAGATGGTTGACACCTGGCGTTGTCCAAAGGCGTCGTAAAGGGTGTTGTCAATGTCGGCCATGGCGATGCCAAGTCGCGCCGCGGTGTCGCGGTCAATCACCAGCTGGGCACCAAGCCCCTTGTCCTGGAGATCGCTCGCCACATCGGTAACCACACTCTCCTTGCCAAGCTCGGCCACCATCTGTCGTGTGTACTTCGCCAATTCAGTCTGATCGGGATCTTCAAGGGAATACTGAAATTCTGTGCGGCTTACGCGGTCTTCGACCGTGAGGTCCTGAAGCGGCTGCAGGAAAAGCTGTATTCCTTCAACCCCTGAGAGCTGCGGTTGCAGGCGGCGAATCACTTCGGTCGCCGAGATCTTTCGCACATCTAGCGGCTTGAGATTGATTTGGATGCGCCCGGAGTTGAGGGTGGTGTTGGTCCCGTCCACCCCGATGAAGGACGAGATGTTATCCACGGCGGGATCCTTGAGAAGGATGTCGACAAGCTGTTGCTGGCGCTGAGCCATGCTCGCAAAGCTGACTGTCTCCGGCGCTTCAGAGATGCCAAGGATCACACCCGTGTCCTGCACCGGAAAGAAGCCTTTGGGGATGACGACGAAAAGCAGGAGGGTGCCCACCAGTGTCCCGATGGTCACCAGCAAAGTGATGAATCGATGCCGCAAAACGACCTGAAGAGTGCGGCCATACCACGAGATGATGTTGTTGAAGACCTTCTCAGACCAATGGTAGAAGCGACTCTGCCGGGCAACCGATTTGTCCTTGAGAATGCGCGAACACATCATGGGCGTGAGAGTGAGTGAGACAAACGCAGACACCAGGATGGTGACGGCAAGGGTGATGGCGAACTCTCGAAACAGCCGGCCCACCACGTCGCTCATGAACAGCAGCGGGATCAGCACGGCAATCAGCGAGACCGTCAGCGACATGATGGTGAAGCCGATCTGTTCGCTGCCTTTGAGCGCTGCCTGCATGGGGCTCAAGCCTTCCTCAATAAAGCGCGAAATGTTCTCGATCATCACGATGGCGTCGTCCACAACGAAGCCGGTAGAGATGGTGAGCGCCATGAGAGTGAGGTTGTTAAGGCTGTAACCGAGCAAGTACATGACGCCAAACGTGCCCATGATTGAGAGCGGAACGGCGACGGAGGGGATGACGGTGGCGGCTAGGTTGCGAAGGAAGAGGAAGATGACCATGACCACCAGAGCAACCGTGAGCATGAGCTCGAATTCGACATCCCTGACCGAGGCGCGGATGGTGGTAGTGCGATCCGTAAGGACCTGAACTTGCACCGAGGCCGGCAAGCTGGCCCTTAGCTGCGGCAAAAGCGCCTGAATGCGATCGACGACGGCAATGATGTTTGCCCCAGGCTGGCGCTGGATGTTCACGATGACCGCTGGCTGACGATCCATCCAGGCGGACTGCTGCGAGTTCTCCGCGGCGTCGACAATGTTGGCCACGTCAGAGGTACGGACAGCGGCGCCGTTGCGATAGGCGACGATGACGGGCTTGTAATCGCTGCTGGTGATTAACTGGTCATTTGCGCCAATGGTGTAGGACTGGCGATTGCCGTTGAGAGTTCCCTTGGCCTGGTCTACGTTTGCTGCTGCCAGCGCGGTACGCAGGTCTTCAAGGCTCAGGTCATAGGCCGCCAACTGGGCAGGGTTGGCCTGAATACGCACAGAGGGCTTTTGTCCACCGGCAATTGAAACCAGGCCAACACCGGTGACCTGCGATATTTTCTGCGCCAGGTTGGTATCCGCTGCGTCCTCGATCTTGTCCAGAGGCAATGAGTCGGAATAAAGCGCCAGCGTCATGATGGGAGCGTCGGCGGGGTTGACCTTGCTGTAAATCGGCGGATTGGGCAGGTCGGTCGGCAGAAAGCTGTTGCCCGCGTTGATCGCGGCCTGGACTTCCTGTTCGGCCACGTCGATGTTCTCGTCCAGGTTGAACTCGAGGGTGATGACAGAGCCGCCGCCGGAACTCACCGATGTCATTTGCTTGAGCCCCGGCATCTGGCCGAATTGCCGCTCCAGAGGCGCGGTGACCGCGGAGGCCATCACGTCTGGCCCGCCGCCAGGATAGAAGGTGAGTACCTGGATGATGGGGTAGTCCACTTCTGGAAGCGCGGAGACCGGCAACTGCAGGTAGCCCACCGCACCGGCGAGCAGGATAGCCACCATCAGCAGAGAGGTGGCCACCGGGCGCAGAATAAAGGGCCGGGAAGGACTGAGGCTCACTGCTGTTCCCTCTTCTGGTGGGTGCTGCCGGAACCGGAACTTGCGGACGATCCGCCAGCCAGGGTACTGGGCTGAGAAGAGCCTGGGGTAAACATCTTCGAGCCGCCTGCCTGGCCGGGGCCCGGCCCACCGCCCCCTTGACCGGGCCTCTGGTGGGCCATGCTGGCAAGCACAATCTGGCCGGCGCGGAGGCGGTCAGCGCCATCCACTACAACGCTGTCTCCCTTTTGAAGACCACCTTCGAGAATGGTCACCTGGCCCTCGGCCAACGCTACCTTGACGGGTTGAATCTTTGAGGTCGCTATTCCCTTGGCGTCGGTATCGACAACCCAGACATACGATCCCTGCAGTCCGCTCTGGATGGCAGCAGAAGGCACTACGAGCGCATTGGGCCGGCTTTCAAGCACCAGGTGGATATTGACGAACTGATTGGGGAAAAGCGACTCGTCGTTGTTGGCAAAGACCGCCTTCAACTTGTCGGTTCCAGTGGTGGTATCGATCTGGTTGTCGGCGGTGAGCAGGTAGCCGCTGGTCAGCTTTTTTACGTCATCGCGGTCGTAGGCATCTACAGGCAGCCGCTTTTCGGCTTTGAGCTTTTGCAGCACCTCGGGCAACAGGTTCTCAGGCAGCGTGAAGTAGACCGCGATGGGCCGGAACTGATTGATGATGACAAGGTTGCTGGTATTTGCTGTAATGATATTTCCAGGATCGACCAGGCGCAGACCAATGCGGCCATTAATTGGCGACTGGATGGAACACCAGTCGAGCTGCAACTGCGCGGTCTCGATCGCGGCTTTATCAGACTGGATGGCGCCCAGGTACTGGCCCTGGGTGGCGGCATCTGTGTCCAGCGTCTCCTTTGAAGTCACACCGGCATCGTAGAGAGCCTTGTAGCGGGCATATTCCGCTTGCGCATCCTTGAGCAACGCCTCATCGTGAGCCAGGGCGCCCTTGGCCTGGTCCAATGCGGCCTGGTACGGGCGGGGGTCGATCTGCATGATCGTTTGCCCCTGGTTGACTTGTTGGCCCTCAGTGAACTTGACGGGCAAAAGCTCGCCGTTGACTCGCGCCTTGACCGTGACGCTCATATAGGGTGTGACCGTGCCCAGGGCAGTGACGAATATGGGCATGGCCTGCTGCTGCACGGCAGTGACTTGTACAGGAACCGGACGGCTCTGCAACGCGGCCGACTGACTGGCGCTGGCAGCGGCGCTTTGCTTCTGATTCTGATAGATCCGCCATACCACAACCCCCAGGCACACCACCACGATCAATCCGATGATGCGGAGCCAGGCACCATGGCGGGCGGCCGGCGGTTCAGAATCGTTAAAAGCAGGCAGATGAGACTCGTGAGCGCCTTCAGTTGACATGTTGTCGTTTCCCGTCGTTTTCAATTGTTTAAGTGCCCCGAAATGCGGACAGAAATGCAGCCAGGCTGGCAGAAAACTACCTGTCCTTGTACGCTTCTATGGACGCGCCAGTTTCAGAAGAAGTTTCGCTCGCGGCCTCGCTGTCGAGCTGAGTTTTCGCGCGTAAATCGCTCACATCTAACCTGAACCTGGATGAAAGCCGCAGCCATTGTAAGCGACGCGGGGGCCCCATGTAATTTCGTAACACTCATTCGCCGGGCAACCCGGCGGCGATGAATCGCATCTGCGCCTCGAATATTCGGCGCAATTCGCGGCGACTGGCGATTGCCGTGCTCTTAGGGCAAGTTAGAAGGCGGAATGCAACGTTGCAGCGGCCGATTGAGTGGCGGTTAACTGAGGATTCCGGCGGTCGCGCCTTTATACTTTAGCCACGCCATGTTGACGAACCTCGACACCATTTTGAAAACGACACGAGCGACAGTGGAAGCTGCCCGAGCGAGGATGCCACTGGCCGAACTGGAGCGACGTGCGGCCATGCACGAGCCGAGGGGGTGGGCTGCTGGTTTGCGCCGTCAGGCGGCGGTTGGGCCAGCGGTGATTGCAGAGATCAAGAAGGCTTCACCTTCGAAGGGGCTGATTCGCGAACACTTTGACGTTGAGTGGCTGGCACGGCGGTATCGGGCTGGCGGAGCGGCGGCGCTGTCAGTGCTGACCGACGCTCCGTATTTCCAGGGCAGCCTCCGCAACCTGGAACTGGCTTCGGCGGCGGTGGGGTTGGCTTGTCTGCGCAAGGATTTCACTGTGGACGAATACCAGATTTACGAGGCCCGGTCCCACGGTGGAGATGCAGTTTTGCTGATTGCGGCAGCGCTGAGCCATAACGAGTTGAGGCGATTGAGTGCAGTTGCGCGTGCACTGTCATTGGATGTGCTGCTTGAAGTACACACTTTGGAGGAACTTTCGGGATTTCTGGATGCGGGTGGAGAAGGCGCCGCGGACGCGATTGGCGTGAATAACCGCGACTTGAAGACCTTTGATGTGCGTCTGGAAACATCGTTAGAATTGGTGGCGCAGATTCCGGCCGGCGTGATCCGGGTAGCGGAGAGCGGGATTGCAACAGCGGAAGACATTGGCCGCCTGCGGGCAGCGGGATTCGATGCGTTTCTGATTGGCGAAAGCCTGATGCGACAGCCGGACCCCGGCACTGCGCTTGCGGATTTGCTGGCGGGGGTTGAAGTGACGCCATGAGCCTGTGGATCAAGATCTGCGGGAACACCTCGCTTGAGGACACGCAACTGGCCGTGAAAGCCGGCGCGGATGCGGTAGGTTTTGTATTTGCGCGCAGTCCGCGACAGGTGACCATCCCGCAGGTGGCTTCGATTCTTGCCCACCTGGCAGCTCCAGTAGAGAGAATCGGCGTTTTTGTGGATGCTCCGCTGGATGAAATCTATGCAGCGGTGCGGGCGTG
Organism: uncultured Occallatibacter sp.; assembly: GCA_964614635.1. Taxonomy (GTDB): domain Bacteria; phylum Acidobacteriota; class Terriglobia; order Terriglobales; family Acidobacteriaceae; genus Telmatobacter. The sequence goes on along the minus strand of CAZTLV010000012.1, from coordinate 912 downwards.
CGGGTTGACCGGGGTGCAGTTGCACTCCGATGCGGGGCCGGAGCTGCCCGCGAAGCTACGTGCGAGGCTGGGACCACAGCTGCGTGTTCTGCGCGTGGTGCATTTCGATGCAGAGTCTGCTCTGCTGGTGAAGAAGCAAATTGCGGAGCACGCACGGAACCCTGATGTCGCGGCGGTGCTGATTGATTCGCGGACGGCGAAAGCGGTTGGGGGGACGGGCGTACCCTTCGACTGGGAAGCCGCGCGAACCACAGTCTTCAAGAGAACGCGAACGGGCAAGCGGATTGCTGCTGGCGGGTTGACCCCTGCAAATGTAGCGGAGGCCATTGCGATGCTTCGGCCATGGGGAGTGGACGTGGCGTCTGGGGTGGAATCGACGCCTGGACACAAAGACGCCCACAAGGTGAAGGACTTCATTGCTCGTGCCAGGGCGGCGGAGCGGAAAGTTGGGCTGCGCAAGAAAACGCCGTCAACCGTGTGATGAACAAACGGCCGCCCGCCATCACAAAGTGAATCGCCCCAAAAACGCTTGCCACGGCTTGGGCGCTTAAGGGACGGGTGGCGCACCCTTTGGGCTTTTGACCGCTTCTTCAGCCCCAACACTTCGGGTGCCTGTCCTTCGCGCACTTTGCGGAGGGTGAATTGCGCAACAGCCCGCTCACAAGCGTCTTTTTCCCTCCCGTCTTCGCGCCGTCTACTCTGAATCATCGATAAGGCCATAGGGATGGTCGAAGAAATCTATCGCAAAAAAGAGCGCGCCGGGGTTTCTGATCTCCCACCCTTGAATCAAAAACGATTCAAGTACGGGCACCCGGCCCGGCCAGGGATGGGTTGTCTTCTCATGGTCCATCAGGGCACTTCTATGAGACGGCTGGTTGAGTCAAGGTGTTTTTGCTTTTTCCTTCATTGGCA
>CAZTLV010000011.1:0-97294 GCA_964614635.1 uncultured Occallatibacter sp. | reverse complement strand
CAGCGGAATCGCCAGCGTCAGAACCATCGCAAAGCCTGAGTAAATTGCGCCCGCAACAAAGTACGGCGGGAAGATGGTCGTATGCCAGCCGGGTAGAACCGCCACCGCGAAATCGAAGCTGATCACCGTGTGCACTGAGAGCACAAGCGGCGTCGCCAGTCCCGACAACAGAAGAGCTGCCGTCTCATACCGCATCCAGTGGCGCGTTGATCCCCGCCAGCCGAGCGACATCATTCCGTAGAAATATTGACCAAGCTTTGACTTCGAACGATCGCGGAATGTGCCAAAGTCCGGCACCATGCCGACATACCAGAACACCACAGAGATTGTGGCGTAGGTCGAGACGGCGAACACGTCCCACAGCAATGGAGACCGAAACTGCGGCCAAACCGTCATGGTATTCGGATAGGGAAACAGCCAGTAGCCCAGCCATGGGCGACCGACGTGAATCAGCGGGAACATGCCGGCGCAGACTACTGCGAAAATGGTCATGGCCTCGGCGAAGCGGCTGATCGAGTTTCGCCAGCCTTGCTTGAACAGAAGCAGAATCGCCGAGATCAGCGTCCCCGCGTGCCCGATGCCAATCCACCAGACAAAGTTGATGATGGCAAAGCCCCAGGCCACGGGTTGGGTCACCGCCCATATGCCGGTGCCCTTGAGGAACAACCAGGTCACGGCCACCAGCAGCACGGTCGCCCCGGCGCCGGCCACTGCAAAAAGTGCAAACCAGCCAAGAGGCGTATTGGGAGTCAGTACGATGCGGGTGATCTTTTCAGTGACTGACAGGAACGTCTGTCCCTGCCCAAGCACGCGAAACTCCCCCGTTGCCGGGTCAATCCCCGCCCTGACGGGCTTCGAATCTTTCGGTATCAGGTCGCTGGTCGCCATCGTGGCTTCAACCCTTCACCGGCAGATGTTCCACCGGCGCGTCTTGGAGTTCTTGATTTGGATTCAACACCGCGGCTACGTACTTGGTCCGGGGACGCGTGTTCTGATCGGCGAGCACCTGGTAACTGCGCTCGCCCGCCTGCAACTTTGCAACTCTGCTCTGCTTGTCGTTTAGATTGCCGAAAGTAATTGCTGAAGCCGGGCACGCCTGCTGGCATGCGGTCACAATCTCCCCATCGGCAACAGCGCGGTTCCCCTTGTCGGCTTCAATCTTCGCCGCCGTGATCCGCTGCACGCAGTAACTGCACTTCTCCATCACGCCGCGCGACCGAACTGAAACATCGGGATTCCGTGAAAGCTTGAGGCTCTCCGTTTCATAGTCGGAGTACAGCAGGAAGTTGAATCGACGCACCTTGTACGGGCAGTTGTTCGAGCAATAGCGAGTGCCCACGCACCGGTTGTACACCATGGTGTTCAACCCTTCAGGGGTATGCACCGTTGCTCCCACCGGACAAACTTGCTCGCACGGCGCATTTTCGCAGTGCTGGCACGCCATCGGCTGAAAGTGCGCTCGTGGAGCGGCCAGATCGCCCTCAAAATAGGTGTCAATGCGCAGCCACTGCATGTTGCGTCCGATGCGCACCTGCTGCTTGCCAACTACCGCGATGTTGTTCTCGGCGTAACAACTGACAATGCAAGCGTTGCAGCCCGTGCAGCTGTTCATGTCAATCGACATGCCCCACGCATTGTCCTTGTAATCCCAGTTGGGGAAGAGCGAGTTATCGCGGTCGGCCTTTTCGTGCGTCGGCCCTTCGTTCGCAAACCCCGGATGCGCTTTGTACTCATCGAGCGTTGCGTAGCGAATAATCCCGCGCTCGCCGATTGCCTCATCGGCTTCCAGGGAGTTGTTGCCGTTGCCCTGGCCGCCAAATCGGGCCGATCTGTGATCCTGGAAGTGGCTCTTTGTAATGGCCACGCCCCACTTGCCGTCGATCTTTCTGATCGATCCAGTTGCGTAAAATGGCGCCCACGTGTTGCGAATAAGGTACGCATTGAATCCGGCGCCAGAACCGACGCGCCCTGCAGCCTCGCGACCGTAGCCCAAATGCACCGTAACCGAGTTATCCGGATGACCCGGCGCCACAATGACCGGCGCCTGCACCTTGCCGTAGCCTACTGTCAGCTCGACAATGTCATCTTCTTGAAGACCAAGCTTCGTGAGCGTTGCCCCGGAAACGATGGCCGCATTGTCCCAGCTCAGATTCGTCACCGGCTTGGGCAACTCCTGTAGCCAGCCCACATTCGACCAGCGCCCGTCATAGACATTCGGATCGGGCCGGAAAATAATTTCCAGCGATTCCTTTGCAGTCGGCGTTGGAACCTTGCCTTTGAAAGCCACGCTCGGACTGCTCTTTGAACCCTTTTGAAAGGCCGTATCGTCAATCCACCCGGCGTGCAGCGCCTTGCGCCAGCCCGTCTCAAAGTCGCCCTTGATCACCGGCTTCCAGGTCTCGCGCACCGCCTCATAGGCGCTCAACTCGGGCTCACTCAACAACACCTGGAACACATCGTGCGCCGTCTTGCCGCCGTACAGCGGATCGATCATCGGCTGCACGATCGAAGCTGTTCCGTCATAAGCCCGCGCGTCCGACCACGATTCCAGAAAGTGCGCGGCAGGGATATGCCAGTGCGCAATGCTTCCCGTCTCGTCCACATGCGAGCCCAGGTGCGCTACTGTCTTCGCCTTGTCGAACGCCGCTGCAAAGTTCAAATCCACCGGCGCTGTGTAAATCGGGTTGGCATTCAGAATCACCAGCCAATCTACCTTGCCCGCATTCAGGTTCGCCACCAAAGCCTGCAAATCACCCGCCTGGTCAGAAGGCATCGGATTTACTGGATCTGTCTCGAAAGCTGTCTTGCCCAGGTTGCCCAGGACATCGTTGATCGCAAGTGCCAGCGCCGCAACCGAGGAATCCTGATATAGCCCGGGAATCACCACGCTCTTGCCCGCATGGGCCTTCAAGTCTTTGACCAGTGCTCCCAGGAATTTCTTCTGCCCGTCGTCCCATGCATAGGAGGGCGCGTCGACGCCGCCCACGCCCACAGCTTTTGCTAACTCCGCTACAAATACCGGAATCTCGCTTGCCCGCAGCCCAAGGCGATGCTCGGCCTTCAGTCCGGTGGTTGTCGGCGTCGACTCAATCGAGTACAGCCGATTCAGCTTCTCAGGATCCTTGCGCCTCTTGGCATAATCACCGACCAGTTGATGGAATCCGGGATAAGATGCACCAGAAAGAAAATCCGCATCGAGGGAAACAACCACATCGGCATCCACCAGCGAATACTGAACATTCAATCCGCTCGATAACGGAGTTCCCGCGGCCGCCGGGTCATATTGCACCAGTGTCGCCTTCGGATACAGCGCCTGGATTGCATTCCACTGCCGCGCCAGCGTCGGCGACGTAATGGTCGCGCTCAGGAAATAGATTCCCGTCCCATCTTTGCTTTCCGCCAGCTTGATGCGCAGCCCTTCGGAAAACTCAGCCCACTCCCGGTTCTCACCGCGATACATCACATGCTGCGAGCGATCCGGATCGTAAAGATCCAACAGTGTTCCTTGAGAAAACGGATCGGACGAACCCTGGTTGTATGCGTGCTCCGGGTTGCCATCGACCTTGATCGGACGGAATTGGTCGCTCTTCACCAACAGAGGCACCGCACCCGTCACAAACGGATGCGCCGTAGCAAAGTACATCGGCTTGCCCAGAATTAGATCTTCCGGCGCCTTCACGTAGGGATAGATGGGCTCGTCGGGCTGCTTCGTGCATCCAGCCAGTCCGGCCAGCGCCATCGACGCACCCATCAGCTTCATGAACCCGCGCCGCGAAACTGGATCGACCCACTCCTGTGCCGAGCCAGGAAACTCTTTCTCCACCGCCGCCTGAAACTCCGATGTATCGGCCAGTTCGTCCACCGAACGCCAGTAGCGCTTGCCCTTCACAGCCTTCAATTCCTGCCGCACGGCTTCCAGCGTCATCGGAGTCAGTTCGTTCTTGTCATTTCCGTTCATGCGTCCGCTCATCGGTGGCAGACCTCGCAGCTTGTCAATTCCTTCGGGGTGCGAATCTTGTAGTGATCCACCAGAAAATGCCCGAGTTCATCCTGGCTCGTGAACTTTTGATATTCCACGTGATACTGATTCAGCGCTGTCGCTCCTGTGCCGGCATCGCTTACAAAAGCCGCGCCCCGCAACATTGAAGGCATATTCAACGAAGCAACTTCCGCCGGCGTGGTCGACGGATCCTTGGTGGTGCAATTCACGCTTTGCGCCGTCGGCTGACCGCTCTTTTCGTCGCCCACCGAGCACCACACTGGCCGATCTTCCGCCGGGCTCTCCCACGCCATGTTGTAGATCTCGCCCGTGGGCCGGATATTCTTTGCTGGGTTCCGATGGCAGTCCAAACACCATTCCATCTGCAGCGTATTCTGCGCATACATCAGCGGCATCTGATCAACGCGCCCGTGACAGCTTGAGCAGCCAAGCCCTTTGTTCACGTGAATCTCGTGACTGAAATATACAAAATCAGGCAGGTCGTGAACCTTGGTCCACACTAGAGATTGACCCGACGCCCAGCTGCTCCGCACCGGCTCGAGCAGTTGAGCGTTGGTCCAGATTTGCGAGTGGCAATTGATGCAGGTCTTCGTAGGCGGGATTCCAGCGTAGCTCGACTTCTCTACCGTGACGTGACAGTACTGGCATTGCAGCCCTAGACCTTGCACGTGATGCTTGTGACTGAAGGGCACCGGCTGGTCTGGGCGCTGGCCTTGCCGCGTCACCCAGGGCGAGCGCTGCAACTGGTCCAGAGTCACCCCCAGGGCAATCACGATCAGCCCCGTCAACACCAAGCTCGCGCGAGCCAGTGCATTGGAGCTGCGGTCAAATATCTGCGCCATGAATGCTTTCCCTGCTTCTTTTTGGGCTGAATGGATGTGCGGACTTCGCTGCCCGTCTCGCACGTTGTCTACTGAACACCTTCTTGAGCAAGATTCAAAGAAGTATTCGCTTTTGGGTTTTAAGTGCGTTTGCCGTGTTGACGATCACACAAGTTGTGTACAAAATCCGTTCTTGGGCACTATTCACCCGAGAGGTGGAGAACCCCGAAAGCCCAATATAGCAGCCGAAGATGCGTTCGTGCCGTTCGGGTTTGCAAAATCATTAAAAAAACTTGGCCTGTGAACTACAAGGTAATCCACTGAAAAGAAAACCGCTTGTGATAAGGGGCAAATTGAGGAAGGCAACCCCCTTGCCCTGGGTGACTGCGTACCAGAGACTGGGATTTTCCTACCAAATTAACACGCCTGGTCCACATCCGACCACTAGGAGTGAACCGTCTTGGACACTCCACAACAACATGCGCAGTCGCACGCCTTCTTCTGCGCCATCGATTCGGTTATGGTCTCGGCAAAAGACTCATCCTGCAAAGTTGATGGCCAGCCCACCATCACCAGAAATACATCCAGCACAAACAGAGCGATCGCAATGTCATTGAGCACTGTTGCCTGACGTAAATTCGGCCAGAACTGGTTTGCAGCCCAGAAAAGAAACGCGACCGCCAGCATGGTTGCCTTCAAAAACTCCCCATGGGCGGGCCGGTGCGCCAACTGATACATGAGATAAGCCACTGCGATCAACGCCAGTGAGGATGCCGCAAGAACGTCGTGACTTCCCACTGGAAACATCGCTGGAAAGGCGTCCCACGTAAAGAGCACCAGGACATCGGCAAGCGTCACTGCGCCCAAAATCACCGGAACAACCCTTTGCGCTCGATTGAGACGGTTGTACATAAAGCCATTATTGACCGCGGGCCAAAAGGAAATCATAAGGAGCCAGTGCCGACATCCTGATGCGTTAATATTCGTAAGGAAGTTGTAACGAACTGCTCTCTGTCACAAACCAGGATCGTTGCGGAACCAAGAAATCGCACTGGGCCCGGATGGCCGCAGTCTACGAAATCGGGGCTCTCAGTTGCATTGGTTGCTTTCAGCCACCTGTATCTTCAACCTGAAAGGCAAGGAACATGAAATACGCCGGACTGCTGGTGATGCCTGCTGGATTCTTTCTCGCCATTGCCGCGCTGGTGCTTTTTCCCGCGCCGGCCTTGCGCGGGGCATTCGTCGTCTGCGGGCTGCTGGTTGAGGCACTCGGCCTTGTCGTTGCCGTTCGCGGTCACATGGAAGCGCGAGGAGAAAACCCGCAATGAACCCTCTCGTGCCCGTCAACTCCGGGCTTGCTGAATCCACATTCGCGCTCTGCCTCGTTTTGCTGGTTCTTGCTCCTCTGGCCATCGCCGGCGTTGCCCTCATCAACACCGGACTGGGTCGCTCCCGTTCAGCCGCGCAGGCCCTGCTCGGCAGCCTGCTTGTCGTTGCCGTCGCCGCCATCGTGTTTGCCCTTGTTGGCGCAAGTTTCACTGGAAACCCGCCGGGCTCTCCCGGAGGCGCCGGCCACATTCTTCGCATCGCAGGCAAGTCCTGGAATTGGATTGGAGCAGGGCCGTTTCTGCTCGGCGGCCTCGGTTCCGCGCCGCTCGAATCGCAAATGGCGCTGATTTTTGAGCTTCTTGCAGTTGCCCTCGCCGCTCTCATCCCCTGGGGATCGGGAGCAGACCGGCTCAAGCTAAGTGCGGGTGCGGCCATTACCGCAGTCCTTGCTGCATTCGCCTTCCCTTTGATCGCGCATTGGACCTGGACCGGCGGATGGCTCAGCCAATTGGGCATCAACTTCTCCCTCGGTGCTGGCTTTCTCGATCCCGGCGGCGCCGCCTCAATTCATGTGCTTGGCGGCCTCAGCGCCCTGGCCATTGCCTGGATTGCTGGTTCCCGTAGGGGCAAGTTTCCAAAAGAAGGCTTTTCTACCGCCATGCCCGGGCACAACGCCGTCTACGTGCTGTTCGGTTGCCTGCTCGCGCTCGTCGGCTGGTTGGCCTTCAACCTGGCCGGTGCAATCCTCTGGATTCATGCGCCTCTGGCTGCGCTCCCTGTCACCGCGATCAATACAATCGTCTCTGCCTCTGCGGCAGTAGCCGCCACCTTTCTCGTCACTCGCATTCGATTCGGAAAGCCTGACGCCAGCCTCTGCGCCAACGGATGGCTCACCGGACTCGTTGCCTCCAGCGCCGCGGCCGCCCTGGTCACACCTCCTCAAGCGCTATTCGTCGGCCTCGTCGCTGGTATCGCTACCCCGCTCCTGGTTGAAGTTCTCGAACTCGCCGTCTCCATCGACGATCCCTCCGGCGCACTCTCAGTCCACGGCATCGGCGGCCTCTGGGGTCTCATCGCCACAGGCATCTTCACCGCGGAGCCCGGTCAATTCGTTGCCCAGCTTGTGGGTGTGGCCACCCTCCTCGGCCTCGTCCTGCCCCTCGTCTATCTGCTTTTCTGGGTCCTCAATCGATGGGTACCCTTCCGCGTTGACGCTGACGGCGAACGAGTCGGAATGGACCTGCATGAGCTCGGCGGCGGCGCGTACCCTGAATTCGTCATTCACCGTGACGACTCTTACCGCTAAATTGGAATTTGTTCTGTAATCTGTCCCAAGGACAAATACGGCATGGGATTCATCAGTCATCTCTTTTATCCCTGGGGCATCCTGCTCCAGGCAGTGGCGATCATCCACTTCATCCGGCGTCGTCCGGATATGTACTGGATTTTCATCATCCTGTTTCTTGGGCCGGTGGGCGCATTGATCTACCTTTGCGTCGAGGCGCTGCCCGACATCGGGCTCGCCCGTCAGTCTTTCAAGGTCTTTCCCCGCCGTAAGCGCATCAACCAGCTCGAAGTTGCCATTCGTGACAATCCTTCCGGTGGAAACTACGAAGAGCTCGGCAACCTCTATGTGGATGACGGCAACCTCCAGATGGCGCGAGCCGCATTCGACAAGGCGATTGCCGCCCGCGCCGATACCCTCGACACCTTTTATCGGCGCGGCCTCTGCGCGCTCCTCTTGGGGGATGCGGGTGCTGCGATCCCGGACCTGGAACGGACTGTCGCCAAGGAGTCCGACTACGATTTCCATCGCGCCGGCGGCATGCTGGCCCACGCATATGCCCTGACCGGGCAACGGGAAAGAGCAGAGGCCCTTTTCAAGCATGCGCTGATCCTGTCCACATTGTCGGAGACGTATTTAAATTTCGCAGAATTGCTGGCCTCGGAGGGACGCAACGCAGAGGCCCGCAAATGGGCACAGAAAGTGCTGGATAAGGAGCCCACCATGCCCGGCTATTTACGCCGCCGGGAGCGTCCCTGGTTTCGCAGTGCAAGGGAGTTCCTCAAGCGGGTTCCAGCCTGAAAGTCTTGCCAATCCGCGGGAGGTCCTACTTTTTCGCCAGCAGCAGCATCAACACAAACAACACCACCGGGATTAACAACAACCCGGCAACCAGCAACGCCTTCCGCCCGCCGGGTAGCCGCATTCCACCTGATATGGGCCGCCGAACTCCGTCTTCCACGCCCACCTGGTCCTGATGCTCCAGTTCCCAGGCCATATCTGCGGCGGTCGCGTACCGTTGCCGCGGCTCGCGCACCAGTGCACGGCTCAGAATTTCCTGTAGCTCAGGTGAGATTTCCGGCCTCAGCTTGCGCACGGGTTTGGGATCGTGCAGCAATCTCTCGTTCATAACGGCCAGCGGATTGGATCCGCTGTATGGGGTCTCCCCGGTCAGCATTTCGTACATCATCACGCCCAGTGAATAGATGTCGCTGCGCAGGTCTCCGCGCTGACCTTTCACCTGCTCCGGTGAAATATAGTCCGGCGTGCCCAGCGCCGGGGTCATCGTCACATAGGTCAGCCGCCGCGCGTCTTCTTTCATCGCGATACCGAAGTCGATCAGCTTGATCCGGTCCTCATCGTCAACCATGATGTTTTCCGGCTTCAGGTCGCGATGAACCACGCCGTGTGCGTGCATGTAATCCAGGGCGTCGCAGATTCCCAGTGTCAGCTTCACCGCCCGATCAATCGGCAGACGGCGTTCTTCGTTCAGGATTGAACGCAGCAACCGCCCATCGACCCATTCGATCACCATGTAGACCCGGCTGCGATCTTCGCCGTCGTAGGTCTTCACCACCCCCGGATGGTCGAGCTCCTGACCAATCTCCTGCTCCCGCTTGAATCGTTCCACCAGAACCGGATCAGCCTCCATCTCCGCATGAGGCACTTTGATGGCCACCTGCCTGCCATCTTTGAGATCAGTAGCCTTGAAAAGCGTAGACATGCCGCTGTGCGCGACAGTCGCGTCCAGGCGATAGTGGTCCAGCGTGTCTCCGGTTTCCAGGGTCGTCATGAGTGCGTACTTCATATCACTGTAATTGTTTCAGGTATTGCATAAGAAAACCCTCAAGAAAACCAAAGGGAAACACCACGAGTAGTACCGCCTCACCATCGCCCGTGCCGGCGTGGTATTCATACTTTTCAGGCTCTTTTCCGCTCTAATCCCGACAGACCATTGCGCTAGCCGGGTATAGTTGTTTCTGGATTCCGCCATGTTCCGTGTCATTCGATCCGCAGCTGCCTGTCTGTCCCTCGCCTGGGCCCTGTTGCCGCAGGCAGCGCCAGCCAGCCCTACCCAGCACGGTGTCGCGGGCGCGGCCCGCTCAAGCACTCCGGAGCCACAGCAGGAAACCGGTTTCCTGAACCGCAAGATTGAGCTGCATGGTGTCACTTACCGATTCCAGGTCTACCTGCCGGAAGAGTGGCGGCGCGATGACCACAAGCAATGGCCAGTCATTCTTTTCCTCCACGGTCGCGGAGAGCGTGGGTCCGAGGGCATGTGGCAGACGCAGATCGGCCTGCCCCAGGCGGTGCGTGATCACCCCGAGCGTTGGCCGTTCATCATTGTCATGCCTCAATGCCCGCTGCCCAGTTACTGGACCGACCCCGACATGATGGCCATGGCCCTGGCTACGCTAGACCAGGAAGCGGCTGAGTTCCATGGCGACCCGGAACGCATTTATCTCTCTGGTCTCTCTCTTGGCGGATACGGTGCATGGGAGCTCGCTCGCCTCCATCCCAGGCGCTGGGCCGCCATCGCCATATCTTCAAGCGGCATCTTCTGGAGCTATGCGCCGGAGCGTTGGCAGGAAGTTGCTACATTGCCGGCGGAATATGCGCACGCTGTCGGACGCACCCCGACCTGGCTCTTTCATGGAACGGACGACAATGTAGTCCCGCCCCGCGAGAGCGAGCTGATGTTCGACGCGCTCAAAGCCGCTGGCGGCCACGTGCGCCTTTGGCTCTACCAGGGCCTCAGGCATGACTCATGGACCCGCGCCTACAACGAGCCCGAGTTGCCCCGCTGGCTCCTTTCCCACCGTGCCTCTGGCCCCGAGCCGCCGCCGCTCGCCGAGCGCCTGCAGATTCCTCTACACCCGGCCGCGATCAAGCTGGCCGCCGGCCAACTCGATGCGCTGGTGGGCGAATACCGCGACAAAAACGGCCATACCGAGATCACGATCTTCCGCCAGGGCGAATTGCTCTACCAGAAGGACCGCATAGGGGACATCGACGAGATCGCGCCCGAATCGCCTTTCACGTTCTTCTATCCCAACGGCTCCAGCATTTCGCGCCTCACATTCGAGCACGACTCCCAGGGCCACGCCACCGGCCTAGTCCTTCACGACGACCGCCATGAAGAACGCTGGGAAAAGCGCCCGGCTGCTCCTGGCCGTTAGCTTCTTCCTCGAAGCTTTTCATGGAACCCCCTATAAGACTTCTGCGTATTAGTCTCAGCACGACCCACGAGGAGGTTCCATGTTTTGCAGCGGATGTGGTCAAGCTCTAGCGGCAGGGCAAACCTTCTGCCCGCAATGCGGCCGCCCGGTTGCTGCCGCGGCAGTCCCCCCAATACCCGGCATTCAATTCGAAATCGAAAGCTACGCTGGCAAGGTGAAGGCGCTGAGCACGGTCTGGTTCATCTATGCAGCCTTCTCTTTCTTCGTTGGGTTGGCGGGCCTGACGTTTGCCCATGCATTTTTCTCCAACCACTTTGGCAATTGGGGGCATGGGCCCTGGTCGAATGGCCCGGGCCCGGAGTTCTTCGGGCCGATGATCCTGGGCTTCGGCTGGAGCATCCTCATCGTGCGCTCCGGCCTCGCGCTAGTGGCAGCCTGGGGCTTGCTTGAGCGCACCCAGTGGGGTCGAATCGTTGCCATCGTCGCAGCTTTTCTAAGCCTGTTGAAGTTCCCATTCGGAACCGCTCTCGGTATCTGGAGCCTGGTCGTACTGCTCGGCTATCGCAACACAACGCTCTATGAGCAGTTGCAATAGGAGCTCCAGCTTCTTAGAGCAGTTCTCCTGTTGGCGTAGAACGGTTTGAAAGGTCACGGCTTTAGTCCTGCCAAAAGATGGAGAGAGAAACGTCGGGCTAGAGCCCCTGAACGAATGAATCACTCAATTCCATCGAGAAGAATACTCTAGCCCTTACCATCCCATGGCTTGGAGCTACAACTAGAAGCGGCTTCATCTACAATCAAGCCCATGAGTTTCCCGCAAACCAGGATGCGTCGATTGCGCCGCACCGACTCTCTCCGGGCCCTTGTCCGCGAAACCACGCTTGAGCCTGGCGACCTGATCTACCCCTTGTTCATCTGTCCCGGCCAGGGCGTCCGCCGCGAAGTCAGTTCCATGCCCGGCGTCTCCAATCTCTCCGTTGACGAGGCAGTGCGCGAAGCCGAAGAAGCAGCTCGACTCGGCCTCGGCGGGCTGCTTCTTTTCGGCCTGCCCGAAACCAAGGACGACCAGGCAACCGGCGCTTACGGCCATAACGGAATCGTTCAGCAGGGTCTCCGCGCCATCAAGCATTCTGCTGCAGCCAGGAATCTCGTCCTCATCGCCGACGTCTGCCTGTGTGAGTACACCAGCCATGGCCACTGCGGCATCGTCCATGAGACGGGCGATGGTTTCGAGGTCGAAAACGATTCTTCGCTTAATCTGCTGGCTCGCACCGCAGTGAGCCTGGCCAAGGCTGGCGCGGACATCGTTGCCCCCAGTGACATGATGGACGGCCGTGTCGGGGCAATCCGCACCGCGCTCGATGCCGAAGATTGCTGCGACACCCCGATCCTCAGTTACGCTTCCAAGTTCGCTTCCGCGTTCTATGGTCCGTTCCGCGAAGCCGCAGACTCCGCCCCCCAATTTGGCGACCGCAAAACCTACCAGATGGACGGCGCAAACCTCCGGGAAGCGATGCGCGAAATTGACCTTGATCTCGAAGAAGGCGCAGACATGATCCTCATGAAGCCGGCCATGCCCTACCTCGACGTGATCCGCGCGGCCCGCGACCGCGTCGGCGTTCCCATTGGCGCTTATCAAGTGTCTGGCGAGTATTCCATGCTCCAGGCAGCATTCGCAAAGGGCTGGCTCGAGCGCGATCGCACTGTTCTTGAATCACTCCTTGGCATCCGTCGTGCCGGCGCAGACTTCGCAGTCACCTACTTCGCCAAAGATGCCGCCAGGCTCCTCGCCTGAGCGCCGGCTATCCCCGGATGAACGCCAACAACTCCGCGTTCACCTCGGCCTTGAGCGTAGAGCACATGCCGTGCGGCGCCCCTGGAATCACCTTCAACGTTGACCCATTCACCAGCGCCGCCGACAGCAGCGCAGAGTCGTTGATGGGCACGATCTGATCATCGTCGCCGTGCAGAATCAGCGTCGGCACATTGATCTTCTTCAGGTCTTCAGTAAAGTCCGTCTCCGAGAAAGCCTTGATGCAGTCCAGCACATTCTTGAATCCCGCCTGCATTCCTTGCAACCAGAACGAGTCCCGGAATCCTTGCAGATTCTTCGATCCCGCCCGGTTAGCTCCATAGAACGGCCCGCTCAGTTCCTTGAAGAATGATGACCGGTCCGCCAGAACCCCAGATCGAATTCCGTCGAAAACATCCATCGGCAATCCCCCCGGATTGCTCGCCGTTTTCAGCATGAGCGGAGGAACCGCTCCAATCAGTACCGCCTTCGCCACGCGCGCCGGCCCATGCCGCCCGATGTATCGCGCAACTTCGCCCCCACCAGTCGAGTGACCCACATGCACTGCGTCCTTCAGGTCGAGCGCCTCGGTCAATTCCGCAAGATCGTCGGCGTAGGTGTCCATGTCGTTTCCATCCCAGGGCTGACTTGAACGTCCATGTCCCCGTCGGTCGTGCGCGATGGTGCGAAATCCGTGCGAAGCCAGAAACACCATCTGGTCCTCGAATGCGTCCGCGCTCAGCGGCCAGCCGTGACTGAAGACCACAGGCTGACCTGTGCCCCAGTCCTTGTAATAGATCCCAGTTCCGTCCTTGGTCGTGAACACAGGCATGTCAAGGTCTCCTTGCTCCAATGGATGCTCTTACAGTCTCGCAGGTTGTGAGATCGGCCTTTCCCACAGCGGCGCCCCGGGAACCACAACCAGGAGTTTGACGGTGGCATCTGCCCGCCAAAGTTGAAAATCACTTTGCGTTCCCGCAACAGTGTGCTCTTCTAAATGCACCCGCCTATGCGCAAATACCTTGAAACCTACTTTGAGTTTGCCCGTCTGGGAACCAATTGGCGGACCGAGGCCCTCGCCGGCGTTACAACCTTCCTGACCATGGCGTACATCGTCCTGGTCAATCCATCCATCTTGTCGGCCGCTGGATTGCCACTGGCCGCAGTAACCGCAGCGACCTGTCTCTCCGCGGCCTTTGGCTCCATTCTCATGGGCGTCGTGGCCCGATACCCCATTGCGCTCGCGCCCGGCATGGGCCTCAATGCCTACTTTACCTACACTGTCTGCATCAAAATGGGCATCCCCTGGCAAACTGCCCTCGGCGCTGTCTTTCTTTCCGGTGTCATCTTCCTCGCCCTCACCGCCGCGGGCATCCGCCAAATGATCCTTCGCTCCATTCCTCATGAGCTTTACGCAGCAGTCGCCAGTGGCATCGGTCTCTTTATCGCGTTCATCGGCTTCCGCAATGCAGGTTTGGTAGTTGGCGATCCAGCCACCCTCGTAGGCCTGGGCAACATTCGAAATCCCACGCCCGCGCTCGCCTTCTTCGGCCTCATCCTCATGGTCGCCCTCGAAGTCAAAAAAGTGCGCGGATCAATCCTCATCGGCGTTCTCACCGTGACCGGCATCGCCTGGGCACTCGGCCTGGTGCATTGGACTCCCGCTGCCGGCGGCTTTCATGCGCTTGCGGCCACAGCATTCAAACTCGACATTCGCGGCGCGTTCAACAAAGGCTTGCTTGAAATCGTCTTCGTCTTTTTCTTCGTTGATCTCTTTGACAACCTCGGAACTCTCGTCGCCGTTACCAAGCGCGCGGGGCTAATCGCCGCCGACCATTCAATTCCGCGTCTCGATCGAATTCTCTTCGCGGACGCAACCGCAACCATCTTCGGCTCGTTGACCGGAACCTCCACCGTCACCAGTTACGTCGAATCCACAGCCGGAGTCGCCGCCGGAGGCCGAAGCGGCGTCACTGCCATCGTTACCGGCCTGCTCTTTCTTGGCGCTATCGGCGCAGCGCCGTTTGTCGGAATTGTTCCCTCCGCCGCCACCGCCCCTGCGCTCATCCTCGTCGGCTCGCTCATGCTGGCCACAATCACCGAGATTCGCTGGTCTGACCCGCTGGTCGCAGTTCCCTCGTTTCTCACACTGATCCTCATCCCGCTCACTTACTCCATTGCCAACGGCCTCGGCTTCGGCATCATCTCCTGGGCCATTCTCAACATCGCTACCGGCAAGTTTCGCCGCACGGACTGGCTCCTATACACCCTCGCCGTCCTGTTCCTCGCCCGCTTCATCTACCTCGGCGCAAGCTAGAATAGTGTCAAGCGGTGGAGGCAATCGCAACGGAGCAAACATGATCTGGTATCACTACGTTTCATACTTCTTCGCCGGCGCATTCCTCGCCAACACCGTACCCCATCTGACCAACGGAGTCTCAGGCAGGCCGTTTCAGAGTCCATTCGCGAAACCTCCAGGGCAAGGATTGTCTTCTTCCACAATCAATGTCGTCTGGGGCTTCTTCAACCTTGCTGTTGCCTATTTGCTCATCTTCCACGTCGGCAGCTTCAGCATGCTCAACACCGCTCACGTCGTCACGCTCGGCGCAGGCTTCCTGTCCCTGTCGGTCATCTGTGCCCGCAGC
Source organism: uncultured Occallatibacter sp. (assembly GCA_964614635.1). Taxonomy (GTDB): domain Bacteria; phylum Acidobacteriota; class Terriglobia; order Terriglobales; family Acidobacteriaceae; genus Telmatobacter. Next base: position 82,243 of record CAZTLV010000011.1, on the reverse strand, counting down.
TTTGGCCGCTTCCACGGCGGGCTCTGAACCCGCTGGACCCACTCCTGCGAAATCTGAGCCTCTTGCTTCCAGCCTGCACCTCCGCCTCCACCTAAAAACCGTAAACATATCCCTTCTCTCCCCTGTACTATGGGTGCAAGGCGATTTCTGAACTTAACAAGAATGCTCGATGAAGAGAAGCTGCTCTAGCTCTGGATGCGGTGTCAGGATCAACGGCGCATCGCGATTGACCGTGCCCATCCTGGCCGCAGCCGCTGTTGCCGCACTGGCAGCGGCGCTCTCGCTCATTGCCTGCGAAAACGTCCCCACCTACAAGCAGCCTGCGCTCATCCGCGTCATTGATGCGTCGTATGCTGCACCCGCCGTGAATGTCGCCGCAGAAGGCACACAGATTGCCGGCAACATCGCCCAGGGAACCATCTCGGCATATGGGGCTGTTCCGGCCACCACTGCCGCGTTGGTCAACGTCAGCCAGGCCACCGGTGGCCTGCTGGCCCAGATCAGCGATGTCCCGCTCGCCGCCGGCAGCCAGAGTTCCGTCTTTCTGACAGACAATCCGGCCTCGCCCAATGGCTTCGCCCTAGGTGTGATTCAGGACCAGCAGGTTGCCGCAGCGACTGGCCACTCCGCATACCGCTTTCTCAACCAGGCCATCAATACCGGTCCGGTTGACGTCTACATGATCCCCGGCGGAACCGCCATCGCCAACGCCATTCCCCTCATCACCGCTCTCCCGGTTGGCGGCACTCCCACTTACATCAACATCATCTCCGAGACCGTCACCCTGGTCATCACACCCACTGGGGTCATTAAACCGAGCTATACCTCCCAACCAATCAATCTCACTGGTGGCGAAGTCCGCACTGTGCTCATCCTCGATAGCCAGCTCACCAGCAACCCTCCCGTCGAGGTCTTCACCGCCAACGACGTGAACTAGAGCATCAAACGCCCAATGACTTTTCCCCGCTTGCGCTGCGCTCTCGCCCTCGTGTTCCTTTGCGCCGGAATGCTTCCATTCGCCTTCGCGGCCGACACATACCAGGTCGTCCACACGTACCCGCACGATCGTCAGGCCTACACCCAAGGCCTCTTCTATCTCAACGGGCATCTCTACGAAAGCACCGGCCTCAATGGCCAATCGTCTCTCCGTGAGGAAGACCTCGAGACCGGCCGCATCCTGCAACTCCAGGACGTGCCTTCAAAATACTTCGCTGAAGGACTCGCGCCCTGGGGCAACACCCTCATTCAACTCACATGGCAAAACCACGTTGCCCTCGTCTATGACCGGGCCACCTTCCATTTCCTCCGCACGCTGCCCTATGAAGGCGAAGGCTGGGGGCTCACTGCCGACGACAAGAACCTCATCCTCAGCGATGGCACCGCAACCATTCGCTTCCTCGATCCGGCAACTTTCAAGGTGGTTCGCCGCATCACCGTCAAGGACCACGGCAAGCCCGTCACGCAACTGAACGAACTCGAGTTTGTTCACGGCGAAATCTACGCCAATATCTGGCACTCAGATCGCATCGCCCGCATCGCCCCAGCCACCGGCTCGGTGCTCGGCTTCATCGACCTCGCCGGTATCCTCCCGCAGACCGAGCGCGTCAATGGTGAAGCCGTCTTGAACGGCATCGCCTACGACGCCGCACACGACCGCCTATTTGTCACCGGAAAGCTATGGCCCAAACTCTTCGAGATCCGCATAATCCCCGAAACGACACAGGCGACGCCGGTACCGCACGCCAAATAGGATTCCGAAACAGATTTCCAATGGAAGTGCCGCGATCACAGTGCAGCGCCCAATTCCGCGCGTATACTCATCCGCGAGGAAATGCACGCGATGGACATGCCCAACATCTTCGCTCCCAATTCCCTGCAAGGCGCCGCGGTCCTCACGGTGGTTCTTGCCTTCGCCGGCTACCTGGTCACGTTCCTCAGCACACGCATGATGGCCCAGCGCGCAGACAAGCTTCGCCTCGTCGACAAGCGCCTCAATGAGTTCTATGGCCCCCTCTATGTTGCCTCACAAGCAGGCCACATCGCCTATCAGTCCATGCTCAAGAAGCAAGGCAAAGAGAAGAACATCATCGTCACTGAAGATGAGCTGAAGGATTGGATTCTATGGCTGAATACAATCTTTATGCCCCTGAACAACATTCGGGAAAAGATCATTATCGAGAAGGCTTATCTGATTGTCGAGCAGGAGATGCCGCAGTGTCTGCTGGAGTTTGTCACCCACGTCGTGGGATACAAAGCCGTCCTGGCAAAGTGGGCCAAGGGGGACTTCAGTGAGCGCCGCTCGCTCATCGACTTCCCACCCGGCTTCGACGATTACGTGCAGCGATCCTACACAGCTCTGAAAGCCGAACAGCAGCGCCTGCTGCACAACACCGCCTGGAATATTTATTACCGCCTCTTCCATCGCAAGCGGCGGTAGGACCTCACCTCAATTTCGCCGGCTCGGCTCCGGCCTTTAATTCAACAGACATACCTGGGCGACAGCCTTGGTAAGCCGCGCCTCGCGGGGGCGCTTGGCCTTCTGATCGTACCGGGTATAGATATGCTCAACCCGCTCGATGCGATATGCGCCCGGCGCAAGCTTGTTGTCATCAAATACGCCATCGCCTGGAAGCAGGACAACATCTCCGGGCTTAGGCAGAGAGTGAAGGGTCGCAAGCGGGACCAGATTCAGACACGTCCCATCTTCGTCGACGAATTCGAGACAATTCAGGCTGTGCAGTGCGCCTTCCCCGGCTATGCGCGCCTCTTGCCGTGCCTTCCAGGATTGATACCAGGCCGCAAGCATCGCCGGCAGTCCGATGATAAAGCTGAAGAGGCTTGTGTACGGGGTAAGCTGGGTGACAGGAATCATCATGGTTCGTCAATTCTCCAAGTGTCTCTGCCGACTGATTCCGCGGAAGGCTCCGCAGTCGAACCGGATGCAACAAGATAGCATCTCGCTCACGACAGAAGCCGTCCTGAAGAATATTTGCCGGGCGTCCCAAATGTCCGCTCTCTCAGCGCGAAGGCAAGGAACCATTGTTTTCAGCGAATATTAAAATTCTTAACAAAAACAACCGCCCGATTCTTACAGCCGAAAGCTGCAAGAACCGGGCGTTGTTTTTTGCGCCGTTCTGATTGGTCAATGACGCTGGCGGTGGTTCGCGACAGCTAGTACCTGTAGTTGTCCGCCTTGTAAGGTCCTTCTACCGGCACGCCAAGGTAGTCTGCCTGTTTCGCCGAGAGCGTTGTAAGCTTCACACCGATCTTCTCCAGGTGCAGCCGCGCTACTTCCTCGTCCAGCTTCTTCGGCAGCACGTACACGCCGATCTTGTAGCTATCCTTCTTCTCCCACAGGTCCAGCTGCGCCAGCGTCTGGTTGGCAAAGCTGTTGCTCATCACAAAGCTCGGATGCCCGGTTGCGCAGCCCAGGTTCACCAGCCGCCCTTCCGCCAGAACAAAGATGCCATGCCCGTCCGGGAAGGTGTAAAAGTCCACCTGCGGCTTGATGTTCAGCTTGGTCACGCCTGGCTCCTCGTTCAGCCGATCCATCTGGATCTCATTGTCGAAGTGTCCGATGTTGCACACGATCGCCTGGTCCTTCATGCCCTTCATCTGTTCCAGAGTGATGATGTCGGTGTTGCCAGTGCAGGTGACGTAAATGTCCCCGCGGCCCAGGGTGTCTTCAACTGTGGTTACTTCAAAGCCTTCCATCGCCGCCTGCAGTGCGTTGATCGGATCCACTTCGGTGACGATGCACCGCGCGCCCATGCCGCGAAGTGAATGCGCACAACCCTTGCCCACATCACCATATCCACAAATCACGGCAACTTTGCCCGCCACCATTACATCCGTCGCGCGCTTGATTCCATCTGCCAACGACTCCCGGCAGCCGTAAAGATTGTCGAACTTGCTCTTGGTCACCGAGTCGTTCACATTGATCGCCGGCACCAGCAGCTTGCCCTGTTCCATCATCTTGTAAAGCCGGTGAACGCCAGTGGTAGTCTCTTCTGAAACGCCGCGCCAATCCTTCACCACGCGATGCCAGTGCGTAGGATCTTCTCCATGCACCTTCTTCAGAAGGTCCTTGATCACCTGTTCCTCATGGCTGCCTGAAGGCCCGTCAGCCCATTTGTCGCCATTTTCCAACTCAAAGCCCTTGTGGATCAGCAGCGTTACATCGCCGCCATCATCCACTACCAGTTCCGGTCCCAGTCCGTCTTTGTGGTTCAGCGCCTGGTACGTGCACCACCAGTACTCTTCAAGCGACTCGCCTTTCCATGCAAACACGGGAACTCCCGACGCCGCGATTGCCGCCGCGGCATGGTCCTGCGTCGAAAAAATGTTGCAGCTCGCCCATCGAACCTCCGCGCCCAGGCTCACCAGCGTCTCAATCAGCACCGCTGTCTGAATGGTCATGTGCAGCGAGCCGGTGACCCGCACGCCTGCCAGCGGCTTTGCCGCAGCATACTTGTTTCGGATCGACACCAATCCCGGCATCTCGTGCTCGGCGATGGCAATTTCCTTCCGGCCCCATTCAGCCAGGGACATATCCGCCACTTTGTATCCCAATTCAGTCGTTTCCACTGTCGCTGTCGCCATGTCGTTTCTCCTGAGGGAAAGCCCCTGTGATCCTGTCTGTTGAAAGGCAACGCGCCCACTTCCCGGCGCACTCATTCACTTCTTCACTCGTTGACTTTTTCTTTAAATCGTCAAATCGTGATATGTTGATATGTATCAGAAAGCGCCCATGCCGTCAATCGTAAAAATTCTCCGTGTCGTCGCCGACCCAAACCGGCTCCGCATTTTGCTCCTGTTGCGCGGTGAGGAACTCTCCGTCGCTGAATTGCAGGAAATCCTGGTCATGGGCCAGAGCACCATCTCCACCCACCTTTCTCAACTCAAGCAGGCGGGCCTGGTGGAGGACCGGCGAACGGGCAAAAGCAATCCTTATCGGCTCAGCAAATCCGAGGGCATTTTGGATGAACTGCTCACGCGAGCACAGGCGGAGATTCCAGAGGCTGGGGCTGATCTCGCGGCGATGCGTCGCGTGGTAAAAAAGCGCCAGGACAAAATGCGCAGCTTCTTTGACAACGTGGCCGGACGCCTCGGGAAGAACTACGTTCCTGGTCAATCCTGGAAGGGAGTTGCCGAGGCTCTGCTCCACCTGATCCCTCCCTTGGTCGTCGCCGATCTGGGCGCGGGCGAGGGAACATTTGCATTGCTGCTTGCCCAGCGCGCCAAAAAAGTCATCGCCGTTGATACCTCGGCAAAGATGATCGACGTGGCGCGGGATCAGGCGCTGCGGCTCGGCGTCAAGAACGTCGATTACAGGCTTGGCGATATGGAAGAGGTGCCCATTGATGATGGGCAGGTCGATTTGGTTTTTTTTTCCCAATCCCTGCATCACGCTCTGCACCCCGACCGCGCCCTTCGTGAAGCTTGGCGCATTCTCAAGCCCGGCGGGCGCATCGTCATTCTCGACTTGGTGAAGCACCGCTTTGAAGAGGCGCGCGAGCTCTACGCCGACGAGTGGCTGGGATTCAGCGAATCGGAAGTAGAGATGATTCTTGAGAAGGCAGGCTTTCAGCAGGTGCAAACCTCGGTGGTGCACAAAGAGCCGGAAACACCACAGTTTCAGACGCTGTTGGCGGTCGCCAACAAACAGACTTAACCTCAGCGTTGGTATACTTCCGGTTGCGCAGGAAGTTCGCTGATAGGATTCACGCACTCACATGCGAATCAAAACCTCGACAAAATCGACACTTGATGAGGTAAAGCCCGTTAAATCCCGCCGTCTCTCACGCGCCCGCCGCACATCGATTCTGAAAGCGCTGGCCGACCCCAATCGTCTCCAGCTCCTTGAACGAATCGCCTGCTCTGCTTGCCCCCTGGGTTGCGCTGAAGCGCGCGCCGCTCTGGCCATTTCCCCCGCCACTCTCTCCCACCACATCAAGGAACTTGAATCCGCAGGGCTCATCCACGTCGAGCGGACCGGCAAGTTCATTCATCTCAGCCTTCGCCACGACGTCTGGTTGTCCCTCCTCGGCAGCCTTGCTTCCATCGGCGAAATAACTCCGGCAAAGTAGCGAAACCTCTTACGGAAACTTTCCACAGAATCTCTTGAATCCATTCGTGCGCTCGATAATCAATTCGATAGTTGTCGAAATGTCGAAACACTGACATCTCGCGAATGGAGGATCGAAATGAGCAATCTTAATGGAAAAGTCGCCCTTGTCACCGGCGCATCCAAGGGCATCGGCGCTGCAATAGCCCGCGAATTGGCTTCAAATGGAGCCGCAGTTGCAGTCAACTATTCCGGCAGCAAGGCCGCCGCGGAAGAAGTGGTGGCAGAAATCAAGGCCTCCGGCGGCAAAGCCATTGCAATTCAGGCAAATCTTTCCGACCCTGAGTCCATCGGCCCGCTGATCGAGACTGTGGCCCGCCGACTTGGACCCATTGACACTCTTGTCAACAACGCAGGTGTCTACGAGTTCGGCCCGGTTGAAGCAGTCACGCCGGAGCACTTCCACAAACAATTCAACCTCAACGTGCTTGGACTCATCCTCACCACACAGGCCGCGCTGCGCCACTTCCAGCCCTCTGGCGGCACCATCATCAACATCGGATCAGTCGCTGCCAACGGCGTGGCCGGGGGCTCGGTTTACAGTGCCACCAAGGGCGCGGTGGACTCATTGACTCTGGCCCTCTCCAAGGAATTGGGGCCAAGAAACATCCGCGTGAACTCCTTGAATCCCGGCATGGTTGAGACAGAAGGCGTGCATGCGGCAGGCTTCATCGGCAGCGATTTCCAGAAGAAAACTGAAGCCGACACGCCGCTTGGCCGCATCGGTCAGCCCAAAGATATCGCCGGGGTCGCAGCCTTCCTGGCCTCCGATGACTCTTACTGGCTGACCGGACAAACCATCCAGGCATCCGGCGGCGCGCGCCTCTAAGTCTCACCCTACTGCGATATCTTTGCCTCGTGCCCATTCCCGCCGCGTCTTTGCAGCCGGGGTGGGCAGCTACGGAAATCGACCGCAGTCAGCGGCGCGCGCCCTCGGCTTCCAACAACCTGCGTTTCCGGTCCACACCCCAGCGATATCCGGTCAGAGAACCGGTCGCTCCGACAACTCGATGGCAAGGAACCACCACAGCCACGCGATTGGTTGCGCAAGCCCGGGCAACCGCCCGCGTCGCTTTGGGATCACCCAATTCTCGGGCAAGCTGGCTGTAGCTGCGCGTCTCTCCGCGCGGAATTGCGCGCAGCGCCTGCCACACCCGCAACTGAAACGCTGTTCCGCGTAGGTCCAACGCCAACTTCGTCTGCGACCCCGGCTCATCTTCTGCCACTTGCCGAACCGCCGCATCCACCAACCCTTTCAGGCTCGGGTCGCGCTTCAGTGTTGCCAGCGGAAACTCCGCCCGCAGGCTTGCCTCCGCTTCGGCCGAAGTCCCTGCCAACGCGAGCCAGCACAGCCCGCGCGCCGTCGCCCCCACAACCATCCATCCGAAGGGTGATCGCGCGCAGGCATATCCAATCCGCTCATCCTTCCCGCCTTGCGAAAACCGTCCGGGCGTCATACCCAGGCCCGCGCCTTCATATCCCCGGCTCGACGAACCGAATCCTGCCCCATAGATCGCGTCGGTCACGCTTTCTCCCTGCTTCAGCGCTTCCCGCAGCCTTCCTGCTCGCAGCGCCCGTTGATATTGAAGTGGGCTTACGCCCAGTTCTTGCTTAAACATCCGCTGGACCGTGAATGGGCTCAACCCTGCCACTTGCCCCAGCTCCTTCAGCGGCACGGCACGTTCGAGATGCGCCTCCAGATGAGCTCGAGTCTTTTCCAGAATGTTGCCAGGCGATGCGGCTGAAGGCTTGCACCGCTTGCAGGCGCGAAACCCGGCCGCCTGCGCCTCTGCCGCCGACCCAAAAAAACGCGCGTTTTGACGCGATGGCCGCCGGCTGGTGCAACTCGGCCTGCAGAAAACGCCGGTAGTGGTCACTGCATACAAGAACCTCGCCGCAGGATCGCGTGCAAGAACCTGCCTCCACGCAACTTCGGCGTCAATCAATCCGCTTTCAGCCGGAACTCTTCCGCTGAGCCCTTGAGATTCGTTGGTCGTCTGAGTGCTGTTCATCATGGAATCCATCGTCGCCGAGCACCCACGAACTACGCTATCCGGTTCTTGCGCGCAATTTCGTTGTCTTGTCCTTCACTGCGACTAGACAGGGTGTCCCAGGAACCTTATGCGTGATCACGTAGTATCAACACCGCTTCAGCCCGCGCCAGATCAGCCTCCGTGTCCACCCCAATCGTGTCTCCGGGAGCCTCAGCAACATACAGCCCGATCCCGTTTTCCAGCAGCCGCAGTTGCTCCAGACGCTCGATCCGTTCCAGCGGGGAAGGCTCAAGCGCCGCGAACCGTTCCAGCGCCGCCTTCCGATACGCGTAAATCCCCAGGTGCTTCCTGTATCCGGGCGCCCCGACGCCGTCTCGATCAAACGGGATCGCCGACCGGGAAAAGTAGAGAGCTCGCCCATCCAGCGCCGTCACAACCTTTACAGCATTTGGGTCATCACTCTCCTCGGTCGAGCAAGGCACGGCAAGCGTCGCCACTTCCACTTCGGCCCTGTCAAACAGCGCCAGCAACGGCGAAAAGAAATCCGCCGTCAGCGTGGGTTCGTCGCCTTGAATATTCACATAAAAATCGGCGTCAATCTGCCGTGCCACTTCGCGGACCCTGTCGGACCCGCTTGGGCAATCGGTCGAAGTCATCCGAAATGGAATTTCTCGCCCTCTACAGACGGACGCAACTTCATCTGAGTCGGTCGCCACAACCACCGTGCTCATCAGTCCGCTGGCCATCGCAGCCCGCCACACCCACTCCACCATCGGTCGGCCTGCAATTACGCGCAGCACCTTCCCGCTCAGGCGTTTCGAGCCCAGCCGCGCCGGAATCACACCGGCGATTCGCAACGTACTCATGCAGGCGAGTTTACAGCAGGAGCCGCTGAGCCATCCTCCGGGCACTACTCCAACCCAAAAGTCGCATCCCCACGGTTTGACCTCTAAACCACCCACCCGTATCATCAACAGTGGGTCGTCTGCACGGATTCAGATCCGTCCCATCCCAGCGGGCCTTTGCGCCCTGCCTTTCAGGCGCCCCTCCGGCGGAGTAGCTCAGATGGTTAGAGCGACGGATTCATAACCCGTAGGTCGGCAGTTCGATCCTGCCCTCCGCCACCAATGACTTGAACAATATAGCCCCGGGATGATAGCCCTGGGATCCAACCCCACCGCGCTATGGCACCAGCAGAATCGGCGCACGCCAGAAGGTCACCTTCCTCGTTTCAGGATCGAGAACCGTCACCTGGCAGTCATACTCTCCCGGCGGAAGCCCATTGACGCCAAGGTTGAAGCTCATGGGCATGGTTCCCAGCCGGCTAGTTGCGTTGGGAGTCATTGCTGTTGACGGCGTCTCGAAGACCTTGTTTCCCCCCATGTAAAGACTCACAAAAGCGAAAATCGGCCCACCGGCAACCTTGCTCTCCGGAACCGGTGGTTTGTAAGCCTGAAAGTAAACAAACAGCTCGCGGGTTGTGCTGAAGACGCGCGTTACGCTTGGAACCAGCTTTTTCCCATCCTGGACAAGTGGATTGACCGCGGATTCCTTCGCCATGTCCTTCGCCTTGGCTGCGTCGAAAAGCGCCTCTTTCAAATCGACACGCTGGCTGCTCAGGACAACTGAGCTGATTGGAATGTGCTTTTCTTCTTTATTCAGGTTGGGAATCACAAAGTTGGTTTGATAGGTCCCGATCCTGCCCGTTTCATCGTCGCGCGCCAGAAACTTGATCATGTATTTGCCCGGCAGCAACGTAAAGCCCGTGTCGTATTCAATCGGTCGCTTCGCCAATTCAGCCGCCGTCGCGTCAGACAACTTGATGTTCACGTTGTCGCGAACATTGCTCACCGTTGAGCCGCCGACCAGGTCCTTTATCTCGCCCACAAAGTCAATCAGCGTGTGTTCCGCTCCACCGCGTTTGGCCAGCGCCAACTCGCGGCCCGGGATCTTCACCACGATGGGAACAAAATATTCCGCGCGATTCAGTTGGAAGTGATCGATTTCCATGGCGATGGAAAGCTCTGTGACCGGATCCTCTAGCATCAGCGCATCTTCAAGCTGACGCTCTTTATCCGCTTGAGTAAACTTGCTGAATTCCTTGTCGGCAAAATAGCCCTGGCGGTAATCGAGCTTGGCCGTTGCATCTTGCGCGAGCGAAACCTTGATGCGCCTGAAGTGCCCGTTCTTGGCTGTATTCGTCGCGTAGTACCCGATCATGTAGTAGTCGGAGATTGACTCCTGGGCGTTCACCAGGCCGCGCGTCAGGTCGTTGTTGTCCAGCAACGCTTTGCCGCCGGTGTCTCCAGCCAGCGCAAAAAGCGTGTCCTGAGACTGCTGAAAGTTGTTAGTGTTCGCGAGAGCGGCTCCGTCTGTGTACATGCCGGAGTTGCCGGGCGAACCTTGCGTAGCGTCTCCGAGCGGAGCTTGCGCCACCAGCCCACGCGCATCGATCGGCCAGAACGACACTCCAGCCTTGATGGCTGCATCCACCGTCGCATGCAACTGAGCCTGGTTATCGATCCCGTTCAATCGCAGCCCGCTGGCAAAGTAGACCAGTGATTTCTTCTCGTTTAATTGGCCCAGCATCTTGGCAGCTGTCTGCAATGCGGAGAGCTGGCGGTCTGTATTGAATACGTTGAACTCACTGTCGTCCTGGCCAAAGGCAGCTCCTGTGTCCGCGCTGCTGGCGTCGTCTACGCTCTCCACGGCATCGGGATTCTCGCCAACCATCATCGTTTCAAGAATGCTCAGCAGCTTGTTCCTGTCTGTCGTAAAGTCTTGCAGAATATCCACGGCTCCGCCCTGGTAGCGAAGAATCGAAACCATGTCCACCGTGGTCAACTCTGTGCGAATAAACTTCTGCGCCGCTGAAAGCGCGCGAAGCTGATCCGCCGGGTACATCGCCGACATGTCAAAGTAAAGAGCAAGCAGTCTGCGATTCTTGTAGCGTGCGTTATCGACTGTCTCTGGTGCAAGCTGAGTTCGAGCCAGCTTCTTGTAAACCTTGATGTCCTCACTACCCGGCTTCGAAGCCGGCAGCGGCGTGGCCAACTCTGTGAGCGCCTGGTGCTCGCAGAAGCTGATCGATTGGGGCACGCCGTCCTCGGTAAGCGTAAAGTCCTTGGCGGTAAGACCCTGCACCGGCTTCCCATCCTTGTCTCTCACTGCAACCGCTTCCACCACAAGCTGCACCTTCACTGAGAGCGTGAATGTGTCACCCGCGCCAGCGGGCTTGTTCTGCCCAATCTGCTGCGCGCCGGCGAGAACGGCGGGGACAAGCACGAAGGCAAGGCTGGCTAGGTTGCGCATCTCAGAACCTCAGCCTGATCGTTGTTTGCAGACTGCGCATTGGGTTTGCCGCGGCGGGCAATCCAAACTGCGTGCTGTTGAAGGTCGTGATCCACCCTGTAAATACGCCGTGATTCAGCAAGTTGGTCGCATCGACCCGCGCAACCAGGTAGATCTTCGCGTTGGGACGAAACGTCCTTTCGAGTGAAGTGTCGAGCGTAAACTGCCCTGGACCCGTGATTGAATCTCTGCCCGCAGTGCCCCATTGCCCAGGCAGCGGCGCTGTGTACGCAGCCGGATTTAAATGCGCGTTCCCGGCAGCGGTATAAATTGACGCGCCGGTCAGTGTCGGTCGAATCGTGCCCGTAAATCCGGTGCCTTGAACCGCGGCAAGGTAGCTTGGAGATTCAGGCATGCCGGTCCCGAGCGTGATCTGTGTCAAGATCGTCCATTCCTTGATCAGTCTCCCCGCCCATCCTTTCATCAAATCGCCGCCGCGAAGTCCCTGGCCGCTCGTGTATTGAGCCTGCACATTGATCAGGTTGCGCTGATCAAATGTTGAAAGAGATCGCTCCGCCTTCAGGTTGAGCCAGTTTTGCGCAATCGAGGTTGCCGGAGCCGGTGTATCGCTTGTACCTGCAGCCACATGTCCCAGCCCGCCGAAAGATGCGTCGTCGTCAATTGACTTCGAGAACGTGTAAAGCAGTGACGCTGTGAATCCGCTGCGCAATCTTCGCCGCAGTTGCAGCTGGCCTGACTCGCGCGTCGAGTCCCCGCCGGAAGCTCGATACTCAAAGTCCAACGGGCAACTGGGGCAGGAACTCACCGCACCGACTGGATAGGTATTGGGCAGATACTCCTGCACGCCGTGTGTCCCTTTGAAGCCAAGGTATGTCGCAGTCATCTGCATTGCCCATGGCAGATCCCGTTGCACGGCCAGATTCCATGTCTGCACGTAGCCCACGCGGAAATTCGGATTTACGGCGAAGTTATCCGGGTTTGAAGCTGAGCAGGAGCTGAATCCATTTGCCAGCGTCAGCGGACATGCGGCGCTGTTCTGCGCCAGCAAGCTCGTCGAGAGCGGCGCCTGCTGAGCAAGTTGCAGTGCCGGAGCCAGGTAGACCGACGTGTCGTCATAGATGCCATATCCCGCTCGCACCACCACCGTTGAAGCGGGTATGGGTCGCCATGAAATCCCGATTCGCGGCTCCAGCCCCAGCCAGTCCGGCCGTATTAGTGAACCTGGATAGTGCGTGCCGGTCACCGGACCGACAGGATCACCGCCAACCACCGGCGCAGCTGCGGTGAAGTTCGGCGCAATATCCAGATTCACCAGCCGTCCATGAAGCTCGGTCATTGGCGCGCCGAACTCCCAGCGCATCCCCGCGTTGATCGTCAACACCGACAGCACGCGCCAGTCATCGGTTGCGTAAGCGTCGCTCACCGGCTCGCGAAAATACTTGTCGGCATTCCCGTAAGCAACCGAACTCGTATCTGGCACTCCCAGCAGAAGGTCGCCCAGGTCTGATCCGTTTGTCGCCGTGATGCCCGTGGGTCCCGACGTCGCGGCCCCTGTAAAAGTAAAGGCTCCCCGGGGATTCTGCTCAAAGAAGTCGTTATACTGCTGCTCACGAAAATCTCCGCCAATGGTGATGTTGTGATGACCGTGATAGATGGCGCCCGATTCTGAGAATGCATCGGTTCGATTGCGATTGAAGGAGCTGTTTGCATCGCTCAATCCGGCAATACCGCTTGAAAAGTTGAGCGTCGGCGGACCCCAGTCTGCCGGGTCCTGGTAATCGCCGCTAATGCCAGCGTCTCCCGCAACATTTTCTTGATTTTCAAACTCAGGCACAACCCGTGTGCTCAGCCGGCTGAATTTGTAGCTTGTCGTCAAAAACAGGCGCTGGTTGAATCGATGTAACCAGGTCACGTTTGCGTTCATGCCCAGCGTATCGGTGGTATCGACAAAACCGAAAAGGTTCTCGCTGCCCGCCCGTATGCTTTGCAGGTTGAAGCTCCCTGACAGTTGGTCTTTGCGACCGATCGTCTTGTCCAAATGCGTTTGAAAAACGTCCTGGTGGCTGCTGTTCAGCACTGGAGCCTGGTAGTTGTAGCCCGGCACTCCGGTAATGTTCGGCATCGGGTAAAGCGCCAACAGCGCCTGTGCCTGCGAACTCACCGGAACCGTGTTGTTCGTGAATGGCAAACCCGTTGCGGGATTGAAGACGGTTACTGGCTGGCCAAGCGAATTCAACTGTCCTGTCAGATTCCCAGCACGCTCTGCGATTGTAGGCACTATCCCTGACACTATCGCCGCGGTATGGTCGCGCGTCCACTGGTAGCCGACAAAAAAATTCGGCCCGCGCGGCAGCACGTGCGGAATCTTGATTGGGCCACCGAATGAGACGATCCCCGTGATCCGGTCATACATCGTCTTGGGCGTATCGAATCCGCTTAACGAGTACGGGCGCGCATCGAGCGCGGAGTTGTTAAGAATCGCGGCAAACCCTCCGGTATAGAGACTCTTGCTGTTGGGTCTTCTATTCCCGAAAGCCTGGTCAAGCGAGTATTGACTGGTTGCCGCATTATTCACACTGCCATTCACCAGAAAGCCGTCAGAGGATTGCTGGCTCTGTTCCTCGGTCGGTTTCGGAACCTCGGGAGCGGCGGCGGCACTTGAGCCGTCGGCCCTCTTCGCCGGCGCTGTCGGTATCAAAGTCGGGGGCAGATTAGGCGGCGCCTGCGTCAATTTGGTGCGCGCCATCAGTTGATCCAGCGGCAGCAATGTCAACTCCCACTTGCCCGCGGCCATCTGCGGCGTCACCGTCACATCCGCTTGCATCGTCGTGAAGCACTGCATCTCGATTTTGATCTTCCATAGCCCATCCGCCAGGTCTTCAAAGTCGTAAACGCCACCCTGGTCCGTAACGATGCTAACTTTCTTTTCTCCTTTCGTCGCGGTCACGGTTGCTCCCGGAACCGGCTGGCCGGCAAACACGACTTGCCCGTGATAGTCCGAAGCCTTCACCCCCAGAGAAGCGCAGAGGCTCAGCAGAACACACAAGAGCAAATTTGTGGCAAAGCGCCGCGCCATCACGTAACTCCAACCTGATGTCAGTTTTCTGAAGGCCTTTCGGCGTGATCGATGACGAGCACTTCCATTTGAGCCTTGCGCGACTCCAACTTCAGCCCGAGCTGTTCTTGAATCGCGGTGAAGATTGACGTCGTGCTCTCAGGCGGCCCACCTTCGTTTGGGTTTGCGGGTGATGCGGGCACCATTGTGACGCCCTTCAACACAAAATCGTAGTTGCCCTTCAACCAGGTCTCGTCGATCGCCACGCGGCTGCCAATCTCATCAAAGTGCGAGAGCCAATCCGGCATCATGTTCATCGGCCATGCGGACGCCGTGTATTGATTTGGCGCCGTTCTGGATATCCGCGGAGGATGTGCCCCTGGCGGGGGAGGCGTCCCCGGCGGAGGAAATGGAGATACCTCGACCTCTGCGAGTTTCGGACCACCCTTCGCCACGTCAAGCGCATATGCCGGAAGCTCCGCTGTTTTGAAACTGACCTTTAATTGAAAGCGGTCCGCCAGCAGCGGCTGGATCAGCAACTTCGATTGCTCCATCCGTTGATCGGAATTCACCTTATTGATGGATTCAATTTCTGATTCGCTCGCTTTCGCCTGGATGTCGCAGAACTCCGTGCTCATCCAACTCGGTCCGCCCACCACTTGGTCGTCCGACCTTACTTGATATGCAATCTTGATCAGGCCCTTGAGAGAGGAGTGTCGCGTTGCAAAATTTCCGGGCGAAAACTGAATGTTGATTCCCGGCCTGTCCTCCTTGTTCGGTTTGATGGTTGCAACTTCGAAAGACGGCGGTGAGGTGGTTGCATGAAGCAATTGCGCATGGAGTTGCACTGCGCCGGCAACACCCGCAACCAATGGTCCGGTAATGCACAGCAGGCCGAGCAAGATCGGTTTGATTCGTTTCAACTGGCTCATGACCTCTCTGAACAATTGCCTGTTTGAAGCCCGGGAAAGTCTGGCAGAATGCCGCGGGGAGTCATTAGCTTAGACACCGGTGAATGCTCGTTTGTTCCCGCATTTTCGCCATTCTCCCATCCGCCATACACCGCCGTTTCTCCCCTCGATTAATTCTCTGAAGGCCTCTCAATATGATCGATCTGAAGAGCTTCCACCTTGGCTCTGGTCGATTCGAGCTTCAAACCAAGCTGCTCTTGCATTGCCGTCAAGATCGAGGGCCCAGCAGGCTCCTGTGTCACGCTGTTGTCCGGCCCCTGGCTCGCATTGTCCCCGCTCGACATCGCTGCGCGGGTTGAATCCAGAGTCCAGTTCAAAGTGAAGTCATAACTCCCTGCCAGCCCGGTCTCGTCGACAACTACACGGCCACCGATGTCGTCCCGCCCGGATAGCCAGCCTGTAAACAGCGCCATCGACACGCCACGCGCCACCAGCGCGCCCCTTGATCCCCCGCCCAGAGTCGGCATGTGTTGCGTCCGCGGGTCCGCGGAAACATCCACCCTCGCCAACTTTTCACCACTCTTCGCTACCACCAATGCGAATACTGGAAGCTCCTTCATTTGGCGGCTACTCTGAAGTCTGAATCGATCGGCAAGCAGCGATTGCACCATCATTCGATACTGGTCGAACCGCTTGTCAGGAATCATGGCCTTCATTGCTTCCGCTTTTGAATCGGCAACCTTTGCGTCGATGTCGAACCTCTCTGTCCCGATCCAGCTTGGCTCTTTAGGCAGTTGATCGTCCGACTTTATGTTGTATGCGAACCGGATCAGTGCGGCGACTGTGCCGTTCTCCACTCTGAACCTTGTGGGAGAGATCATGAAATTCAGCAGCGTGCTGTCGGACTTGCTCGGCCTGATCGATGCCACCTCAAATTCAGGCAACTTCGCCACGGCACTTACCGCCTGCTCCGCTGTTTCCCTGGCCTGCACACACCAGCCAGCCGCTGCAAGCCCAAACACCCCAGCCGCAACCGACACCACTTTTCTCCAATACCGCAATTTGTTCACCGACTCCCGAAAACACCTGCCCGCGGCCGTTCAGCTTCCCAACCCAATCGGCCGCGCTCCGCTGTCAGTTTTCTGAAGGCTTCTCTACGTGGTCAATGACAATCACATCATCGGGAACCTTTCCCGGACCCATCTTCAGCCCGAGTTGCTCCGTCAACGCGGTATAAAGCCCGGGTGGCGCGGCGGCATTGTCGGTCGGCGGCGGCACCGTTACACCAGTGCCTCTGAACTGCGCGAATTGCGAATCGTCCGGTGTCCACTTCAGCAGAAAATCGTAACGATCCGTAAGCCCGGTCTGATCCACCACAGGCCTGTCCATCACGCCTGACTGCATCCATGTCGCGAAATCCGCCATGGTCAGGTTTCTCACGATCAAGTCGCCCAGCCCCCTGAAGCCAAAGCCTGTCGGGTCATTGGGGCCGGTGGTGCTCTTGGTCATCTTTGGTCCACCGTTGGCCACGGTAATCACGTATACCGAGAGCTCTCTCTTGTCATGATGAAATTTCAGCTTGAATCGATCGGTCAGCAGCTTTTGCACCATCACGGCCATTTGCTTCTGGTTGGGGCGGCCTTCCGCGTCGGGCTTGGCCTCGATATCGAAAAGGTCAGTGCCAAACCATGCGGGGCCATCAATGATCTGCTTGGCATGCAGGCCATAGGCATACGCAATCAAGTCGTTCAGGTTCGTGTTTATGGTGACAAAATGACCCGCCCTGAACCCAAACCCCTTCCCCGGCCGATTGGGAACACTCGGCTTGATCGTTGCGACATCAAAGCTGGGATTCGCATCGGCGGCCATTGGCGGCACGGGAGGTGTTGGCGGAGGAATCGTCCACTCCGTTTCCGGAGTCGCACGGGTCAAATTCAGTGGCAGAGGATTCGGCCCTTGCGTCCAGTTACCCGCAATGCTCTTGCCGTCCCCACTCAACTTGCCCTCATAGGAACCCCCGATCGCCGTGATCGAAAAGTTTACAGCAGTCCCATCCAACGTGACCTTGTTAGCCGGAATGGGCGATCCGCCCTGGTCGATACTGTAGAAATCCGCCTTGTACCCGCCGCCATCCGCTTTGGATATCTTCGCCACGATGCGCAAGTCCGTGCCGGCGTGCAGCGTACCCTGCCAGGTGCCAACAATCCCCTGTGCCTGATTGTCTGCCGCAGCCTGGGCGCTCACATGGCTGACAGGCAAAAAGCCGAATATCGGCAGCGCAGCCAGCGCAACCGTCCCGGCCAGTTTAAGCGTCCACTTCCTGTTCCATTTCAACCTGCGCAATCCATCGGTCAACATCCAGACAATCCTCTTCTGCGGCTCGAATGTGAAATTCCTGTCAAGTTTCAATTTCTCCCCAAACCTGATGAGAATACACCGATAAGACGTTTCTACGCCTCATTTCGTTCACAGATTCCCTCTCTTTATTGCATGCTTTTTCAGCTGTGACCGCTGACATGGCGAGCCGCTTCGGCTTGCGCTAGACTTAATCCCGAGTTCGGCTGTGCCACCAGGCAGCGGGTCAAGAAGCGAACTCTTTTCCCCACGGGAGAGCCTCCGTGTCGAAGCAAGCAGAGGAACCCTCGGCGCAAAACACTAGCCAGCATAGGATGCAGGCCGCGCAGTTCGCCATGCGCCTCTCCCTTGCCGTCGGCTTTGCGATGCTCGTTGGCAAGCTCGCGGCCTATTTCATGACCCATTCCGCGGCTGTTTTTTCTGACGCCGCCGAATCCGTCATTCACGTCATCGCCGTGGGCTTTGCGAGTTTTAGTCTTCGTCTCAGCACCCGCCCCGCATCCCATCATTTCCTATACGGCTACGAGCGAATCACCTTCTTTTCCGCCGGCTTTGAAGGCGCCCTCATCGTTGTGGCCGCCATCGCCATCCTCTTCGAATCCATTCATGAGTGGCTCGCCGGCCTTCAGTTGCAGCGCCTGGGCTCCGGCGTTGTTCTTATCCTCGCCGCTGGAATCATCAATGCAGCTCTCGGTTTCTACCTCATCCGCACCGGTCGCCGCGCCAACTCCCTCATCCTTGAAGCCAATGGCAAACACGTCCTCACTGACAGTTTGACCAGCTTTGGCGTGGTCGCAGGACTCGGCCTGGTCCTGCTCACCCATTGGAAGCCTTTCGATCCGATCGTCGCCATCGTCGTCGGCGTCAACATTCTTTGGTCAGGCGGCAGGCTTGTCTGGCAATCTGCAGTCGGCTTGCTCGACTACTCAGACCCTGAAGCCGGCCGCAAAATCCGCGAGCACCTCGACACTCTCTGCACCGAGCTCGACATTCAGTACCACGGTGTCCGCTTCAGAACTACGGGTTATCGTCAGATTATTGAGGTCCACCTGCTTTTTCCGCGACTCACATCGGTCAGTGAAGCCCACGCGCTCGCCACGATTCTTGAGGAGCGCTTGCCCGCCGAGTTGGGAACACCCGCTGAAGTCATCACCCACCTAGAAGCGCTGGAGGATCACGCCGAAGTCCACCACCGCCAGCATTACACCGGAAAACCTGGATGAAGGCCACTTCCCCGCACTCAGGAAAAGCAACTATCATGGCTCCGGTTTCGTGGTACCGCCGCCAAATATGAATGGAAAGGGTTCCGTCATCATGAGTACTGCCCAGGCTGCTCTCAAACGCTATGAAATGCTGATCGATGGCGAGTTTGTCCCGTCGTCCAGGACGCTCGAAGTCGTCAACCCTGCAACCGAAGAGGTAGTCTCCCGGTTTCCCTGCGGCACCGTCGAAGACGTGGATCGCGCCGTCCTCGCCGCTGAGGCTGCGCAGAGATCCTGGGCTGCTTTGCCTGGCATCCGGCGCGCCGCACACCTCCGCGAAATCGCCGCCCTCATTCGCGCCAATCGCGAGCCGCTCGCCCACGTCATCACCGAGGAACAAGGAAAAATCATCTCTCTCGCGCAGGTCGAAGTCGATTTCTCAGCCGACTACCTGGACTACATGGCCGAATTTGCGCGCCGCTATGAAGGCGAGATCGTCCAGAGCGATCGCCCCGGCGAAAACATACTTCTTTACAAGGCGCCCATCGGCGTCATTGCCGGCATCCTGCCGTGGAACTTCCCCTTCTTCCTCATCGTCCGCAAAATGGCCCCCGCTCTCGTCACCGGCAACACCATCGTTATCAAGCCCAGTAGCGAGACCCCCAACAACGCCTTCGAATTCGCCCGCCTTGTTGCCCAGTCCACCTTGCCCAAAGGCGTCTTCAACCTGGTTTCAGGCCCCGGAGCGCTCATCGGCAACGCGCTCGCCGGCCATCCCCGAGTCGGAATGGTCTCGCTCACTGGCAGCGTCGACGGCGGAGTTGCCGTGATGCGTGCCGCTGCTCAGAACGTAACCAAGGTCTCGCTTGAACTGGGCGGAAAAGCCCCGGCAATCGTCGCCGCCGACGCCGATATTGACCTCGCCGTCCGCGCCATCCGCGCTTCCCGCATTATTAACTCCGGCCAGGTCTGTAACTGCGCTGAGCGTGTGTATGTCCATGAGTCCGTCGCTGCGGAATTCACAGGAAAAGTCACCGCCGCCATGAGCCAGACCGTCGTCGGCGATCCGTTTGATGCGGGCACTGAAATGGGCCCCCTGGTCAGCAAGCGCCAGCGCGAACTCGTCGGCGCAGCCGTCGAGCAGGCACTGCACGACGGCGCAAAACTCGAGTGCGGCGGCAGCAATCATCCCAGCAATGCCGGGTATTACTTCCAGCCCACAGTGCTCACCAATTGCGGCCAGAAGACCAGCATCATGCAGCAGGAAACCTTTGGACCCGTCCTGCCCATCGTCACCTTCAGAACTCTCGACGAAGCCATTTCCAACGCCAACGACTGCGAGTACGGCCTTACCTCTTCCATCTACACCCGTTCGCTCGATGTAGCCATGCGCGCCAGCAACGAGCTCAAGTTCGGCGAAACCTACATCAACCGCGAAAACTTTGAGGCCATGCAGGGTTTCCATGCCGGATGGCGCAAGTCCGGCATCGGCGGGGCCGACGGCAGGCACGGCCTCGAAGAGTACCTCCAAACCCACGTCGTCTACATGAACTACGACCTGAACAAGCAGTAGCCGTTTTCAGTTTGCCCCCGGGCGCACGCCGACCACGGCACCCGATCCCTGTTACTCCGGTGCCCCGTTGCGTGTCCCCTGCCGGTGCCGCGCGGTTGCCGATTGAGCAACGAATACGCTATCCTCACGTCTATTAGTGTGAGAGTTCAGCTTCCCTGAGAGCCCTCCCCGGTGGTGTTTGTGTCTCGATTCTTCCAGCGACTGGTATTCGTCCTTTCCGTGGCAATCTTCGCAGCCCTCTGCCTTGGCTTTGCCATGGGCGAGTTCGGTCTCTTCGGCGTCCACGCCGGCGGGGAGCAAGACGGCGCTTACCGCCCCATGCGCGTCTACTCTGAAGTCCTCAAGAAGGTCCAGACCGACTACGTCACCGACCCTAACATCAATGACGTCACCACCGGCGCCCTCCACGGCCTGCTCGAATCCCTCGATGCCGACTCCAGCTATCTGACCCCCACCGAGTACAAGATCTACAAGGAACGGCCTACCACCGGCGTCGCCCAGGTCGGCATCACGGTCTCCAAGCGATTCGGATACGCCACCATTGTCAGCGTCCTGCCCAGTTCACCTGCCGAAAAGGAGCACCTGAGCGACGGCGATGTAATCGAGTCCATCGGTGATCAGTCCACCCGCGAGTTATCATTGGCTGTCATCCGCCTCATGCTTGAAGGCAAACCCGGATCCACCCTGACACTTTCGGTCATCCGCCCCCGCAAACCCGATCCGGACAAGCTCACCCTCACCCGCACCGTCGCGGCTCCGCCCCCGCTCGCCGAGCAGCAGTATGAGGGTTCCACCATCCTCTATCTCAAGCCCGGTGTCCTTACCACGGCACGCGTAGACGAGATTGCCGCCAAGCTTAAGGCCGCCGGCAAGAACCGCAAAGTTCTCCTCGACCTGCGCGACGCCTCTGGAGACGATCCGGACCAGGGCCTCCGCCTGGCCAATTTCTTCCTCAAGCAGGGCACCATGGCTACCCTTCAGGGCCAGAAGTTTCCCACCCAGACCTTCACAGCCGACCCCGCAAAATTTATCACTGCGGCACCGCTCGCCATCCTGATTAATCGTGGAACCTACGGCGCCGCCGAACTTACCGCCGCTGCCATCCAGGACGCAAAGCGCGGTGAACTGGTGGGGGAACGCACCTTCGGTGAAGGCTCAATTCAGAAAAACATTGAACTGCCGGATGGCTCGGCGCTGCTGCTGACCGTCGCAAAATTCGAAAGCCCCTCAGGCAAGAAAATTCAGGATGACGCGGTTACCCCGTCTCTTGCGGTCGGTCTGTCCAACGACGATTCGGACGACGAGACCCCTCCGGCCAAGGGCGATGAGCCCCTGAACAAGGCGCTCGAAATTCTGAAGTCGAAGACTGCCTGGGTCGGCTGAAGCGTCCCTGAGGTTTACCCCAAATGGGCGGAGTTCAACCCGCCCACGCATCCCTAAAACCATTTACGGACTGACCTGAAAACACTGTTTCACCCGTTACGCAAAGTGGTTCCCGCCTGCGTCCGATACATCCTTTTCTAATATTAAAATGCTAGCCTTGTGGTGGAGCATTCTCTTCGCTCAACATCGAGCAATGCTTCTGAGGCATCAATCTCTTGGCGACACTCCCCCCAGAGCGCCTGGAACCGGAACCGCTCGCGCGCCCGCGCCGCTTGCGGCAAATCTCCGTTTCGCCCACTGGCAGGCGCAAGATCGTCGGTAAATTCGCGCTCGCTACATTGCTGCTGCTGGCCGTGATCACCGGTTCCCTTGCCGGCCTGACCCTCGTTTACTCCTTCGATCTGCCTCAGATCAACGACCTCGAGCGTTTCCGGCCCTCCACCAAAACTGAACTCTATGACCAGAAGGGCCGCATCATCGGCTCCTTCGCTCTCGAGCGCCGTGAGATTGTCGGCTATGATGGCTTTGCCCCGGTCCTCCGCCAGGCCGTCATCTCCATCGAAGACAAAAGCTTTGAATCCCACTGGGGCATCAACGTGTTCCGCGTTGTAGGAGCCGTCTGGTACGACATTCGTTACCACGGCCGCGCCCAGGGTGCGTCAACACTCACGATGCAACTGGCACGCAACCTCTTCCTTTCTGCCGACCGAACCGCATCGCGCAAGGTTCAAGAAGCCTACTTAGCCATTCAGATTGAACGCTCATTTACCAAGGAACAGATCTTCACGCTCTATGGAAACCAGATTTACCTTGGATCTGGCATGTACGGCTTCGAAGCTGCTTCGGAGTTTTTCTTCTCAAAACACGCCAAGGATCTCACCCTGACAGAAGCAGCCCTCCTCGCCGGGCTGCCCAAGGGACCCGTAGCCTTTTCGCCCTTGTTGAATCCCGAAAAAGCGCTCCGCCGCCGCAATCTCGTCATCACTGAAATGGAGTTGGACAAGGCCATCACCCATCAGCAGGCGGAAGAGGCCCGCCAAGCTCCGCTCGGCCTGCACACCGCGCAGCCTGAAATGTCAGTCGCTCCCTGGTTTCAGGAAGAGGTTCGCCGCGAGCTTGAAAAGCGCTTTGGCGCAGAGCAGGTCCATGAGGCAGGCCTCAAAGTGCAAACCACCCTCGACCTTGATCTGCAGCAGACCGCCAACCGCGCAGTCGCTGACGGCCTGGCAACCTACGAGCGACGCCACGGCTGGAAAGCCAAGCTGGAAAACATCCTCACCAATGGCGCAACTCTTGACGACTACAGGCATCCCGATTGGGCCATGCAGTCGCGGCCCGGCGAATATGTACACGCCCTCGTCACTGCAGTCCTGCCCCTTGAAATTCGCGCACGCATCGGCCCTCCAGGCCGGCAAAGCGACAAAATTGTCCTTCTGCCTGAGGATTGGAAGTGGACCGGCCAACCCCACGCCGACACCTTCGTCAAACCCGGCGACATCATCTACGTCCACCTCGCGGACGCCATTGAGGGAACCGCTCGCCGCGCCACACTCGAGCAGGACTCCGGCGCGCAAAGTTCACTCCTGGCCATGGACAACTCCACCGGAGATGTCCTTGCTATGGTTGGAGGCCGCGACTACGCACTGTCTCAGTTCAACCGCTCCACGCAGTCCGAGCGCCAGACGGGATCAAGCTTCAAACCCTATGTCTACACTGCTGCCATTGAAGACGGAGCCAAACCGGATGACATCATCGTCGACGGCCCCGTTCATTTCGGCAGCTACACACCACACAACTACGAGAATGACTACAAGGGCGCGATGACCCTCACAAACGCTTTCGCCGAATCGCGCAACATTCCCGCGCTCAAGCTCGCCGCACGCGTCGGCATCCACAAGGTCATCGATGTGACGCATAGCTTCGGCGTTACATCCAACATCCCCGCTTACCTTCCCGTGGCCATCGGCGCAGTTGAAATCACGCTTCAGGAGCAGGTCGCCTCCTACGCTGTCTTTCCCAATGACGGCCTCCGCGTCACGCCGCGTCTCATCCGCAAGGTCTCCAACGCCGACGGCATCACCTTATGGGAAGACAATCCCGAGGTCAGAGAGGTCATCGACCAGCAGACCGCGCGCACCATGATGATCCTTCTGCGCGCCGTGACTCAGCACGGCACCGGCGCGGCCGCCGCCCTGCTCAACCATCCCCTCGGTGGCAAAACCGGAACAACCAGCGATTACACGGACGCCTGGTTCATTGGCTTCTCGCCCTCCGTCACCTGCGGCGTGTGGGTTGGCTTTGACGACCGCCAGACCCTGGGCGAAAAGGAAACCGGCGCAAAGGCAGCGCTTCCCATCTGGATGGCCGTCATGCGCCAAGCCATCGCCGGGAAAGATGAAGAGCAGTTCCTCGGCGACCAGGACACCCAACAGCCGCCGCTCTTGCAGGCGGGCGGACACGCACCTGCGGCTTCAGCCGGCCCGGCCATGGGGAATGACGCCACGGACAAATCGACTCCAACCACCAAGTCGCCTCCGCTGCTGCCGCCCGTTGCCTCACCCCAAAAGCTTGCGGCTCAACCCGCATCCAAGCCGGCTGCAAAATTGACTGAGGCTGCCTTCCCGAGCCGCATCCAGGTCAAGCCTGCCTTGCACGAGCAGGTCGCCAAAATCAAACCCAAAGGCATCGTCAAGCCCGCCCTTGCCCCCGCGGCACATCCTTGAAAGCCCGGTAGGCCAGCCTGCCAAACCCAATCAACCGCCAGGGATGGGCTAAAGGCCGGAAGCCAGGGGCTGGCACCTGGCTGCTCATCCTGATAAAAATGCCGGAAAAGCCACGTCAAATTCCGCAGGCCTCCCCGGCATTTGAGGTCATTGATCAAAATGTTGCACTGCAACGATTCTCAATTGGATCAGATGAATCGAATCCGATTCATCCGATCCGATCGTCGTTCGATTACCAGGTGTCGAAGATCGACTCAAACCTGCCGGTATGGTAGGTCGCTGAACTCCACGGCACAACCACGCCAAACCGGGCGAATTTGTCGCAACTGGCAAAGTTGATGGTGAATGCCGCGCTGGCCGTTCCGCCTGTGGGGATGTCGCCCAGAGCAATCGGCAAACTGCTTGGCGGAGTCACTACCGGCGAACATGGCTTCCCAGTCTCCTGCTTGAGCGTGAACCCGGTGATTTCCGTCGTGTACGCCGGGCCTGCGCTGCCGTTGGTTGCCGTTAACGTCCAGACTCGCGCATTCTGCGGCCCGGTCTTGCCTGTCAAGTCGAACTTCAGCCCGTAACCCGGCAAATTCTTTGGATCGACAATTCCCCAGTAGGCCGGTTTGGCCTGCAGCTGCATGTCGAACGGCAGAGGATAATCCGTGCGCGAAACCGGGAAGCTGTCCAGCCACGTGTCGTCATCCGCCATACCCCAAAGTGTCACTGCGCTGAGCTTGCCATGCAGCCGCCGGAATACGTCAAAGTACCGCTTGTAGAGCCAGCCCTGCTCCGCCAGAACCGACGGCGGAATATTGTTGCCATAGTTCGACGTGTCATCCCCGGCGTTGTACACGCTCATATCCAGTTCCGTCACCTGTTGTTCAAGGTCAGGGAAATGATCATGGACAGTTTCAACCGCATCAGCCATCGACTCAGGCGTCGGATAGTTGATCTGGTTGTGCATCTCGTGCCCGATTGCGTTCACCGGAACGCCCCGCGCGCGCAGCTCGCGAATTACCTGCACCAGGCAAGCCAGCCGGTTTGGATCTGTTGTGCTGTATTCGTTGATAAACAGCTTGGTTCCCGGTGGCGCATACTGTTTTGCTGCGTTGAATGCGACGTCGAGATAGCCCGCTCCCAGCACTTGGTAGAACGGCCCATGCTCCAGGCAATCCGGTTGCGTCGGGTCGAGCGGCTCGTTGACCACGTCCCACGCATACACCTGCGAGCCGTAGTGCTGAACCTCGTTCTGGATGTGCTCCTGGATATTGGCAGTTACTACGGACTGGTTGGCTGGCGAATTTGTCCCATCTCCAAATGCGTAAGACGGGGTTTGCTCGCCGGTCGACCAAACCAGGTTTTGCCCTCGCACCTTCATGTTGGCGCATACCGCCTCGCCAACCAGGGCATCGCCGTTTGTATAGTTGAACGTCCCTTTGGTTGCCTCCACCGAACCCCACTTCAGATCGTTCCCCGGCGTCATGCTGTCGAAATGCTTCATCAGCAATTGCGCGTGAGGTCCTGAAAGGTCGGTCGTATCTACCGCCGCACCGATCGGGAAATCATTGGCGTACGTCTTGAAGATCGAAGGAATATTGGTTTGAATCGTTGGCGGCGGAACGTAGCTCAGCTGGAAGTCGCCGATGTAAAACGACACGAAGTCGTTGCCCGAAGCTGGAACAGTCTGGAAGTACAGGTAGGCCGCCCCTGGGTCATAAGCACTCGACATTGTGTACCCCGTCACGCTGATCTGGTGCCAATTGCCATCCGCCACCACGGTAATGCCTGGGTAGCTGCTGACACCCGGATAGCTTGTGACACCGCTCAGTGTGGTCTGCAGGCTGATGTTGATCACGTGGCTCGACCCGTCAGCCGGCGTCAATAGCACCCATCCGCTGATGTTGTACTCGGACCCGACGTACATTTTGTTGCTTACGTTGATCTGAGGACCATCCCAGTTGCCAATGCGCCCGGTAGTCAGCAAGCCGCGCGTGTCGCCGCTCGGCAGCGCAACTGGTGCAACGTCATTGGTCAGAGTAGAACTGCCGGAGCGTGAGCTCCATCCGTCCAGGCCGCCGTCGGAGAAGTTTGTGGTGATGCCCGAATTATCCTGCTGGCTCGGGTTCAGCGGCGGAGGCGCTAACTCGCCAATGGTTACATCGTCGATGTAGAACGAGTCCGTCGCGCTGCTGGATTGGATATAGAGAACCAGGCTTGTCGGAGGTCCCGGCAGATTGCTGAAGCTGAACGTGCCCGTCACCTTGGTCCAGGCCGTGTTCGAGAGCGGTCCGGACGTCGCGATATTCCCGTATGCTCCGGCCGTGGCGCAGTCTGCCGCCTTGGTTGAAATGGTTGCCGTAGGGTTTGTAGCGTCCGGTGCGGCAAGCAGCACGTAAGCACTGATCTGGTAGGTTGCCCCGGCCACCACGTTGGGCACACTCAGCAGGTTCAGGCTCGGACCCATGTAAGTTGCCGTGCGGTTGCTCACCAGCAAGCTCAACGCATCGCCATTTGGATCGGCAAGCGGAGGCGCGGTATTCGTCAATGTCGGAGACCCAAAAGGCGCCCAGCCGTCCAGACCGCCATCGGAGAAGGTGTATGCCGCGATCGGTGTCCCACCCGGAGGTGGCGCTGTCTCGGTAATCACCACATTGTCCAGGTAGAAGGACTGCGCTGTAGTGGCTCCTACAAGCTGCGCGTAAAGCGTCATCGCCGTCTCGGTGGTGCTCACCGTGTAACTTCCACCGATCTGCACCCAACCAGAGCTGGTTACAGGTACCTGGTAGGTGCCAACCGTGTCATAGCACGTGCCGCCGGAACAACTGGGATCGCTGCGCTTGATGCTGAAATTGATATCGCTTGCGCTCTCGCCGGGCGTAAGCATCGCATACCCGGTGATCGTGTACTTCGCGCCGGCCTGAAGGATTGTATTCAGCGCAAGAGAAGGTCCGCCCGTACCGCTCGAGTTCGTCGAGGTAAGCAGACTGTACGACCCCGAATAGGCCGCGGCCGTGGTAGCCACCGGAGTGCTGGCGCCAAAAAATGAAGTCCAGCCGTCGGCCGTTCCGTCTTCGAAGCTGTAGGTCGCAACCGTTTGCGCGCCCATGGAGTTGGCGCAGAGTAGAGCGAAAACTGAAATAATCCACGAGAAATGGGCGAGCCAATTCTTGGACGAGCCTCCGGAGCGGTTCTCTGATGTGCTGAACATGACGATTTCTCCTTTGACTTCAAGCTGTTGCCCAACCCGGGACAAGAGTGGGTCAGACAATTTGGGATCAGCGTTCGCGCGGGAGTAATTCGATTTACTGCGCGGGGCAAAATATACACCCGCCATGTGATGGTTTGTCAATATGCTTTATTCAACAGGTGGAAATATTCACGAAATGTCATGCGCGATGCGAAAAAATTGTTTCGCGCGAGCCACATCTTTAAATATTTGTTCCTTCAGAGCTTCCGGCGAAGGCCACTTCATCTCCCCGCGCAGCCGAAATAGAAACTCCAGCTCTACGGGCGTCTGGTCATCCATTTCAATTGCTTCAAAATCCAGAATGTGCGACTCCACGGCAAACGACGCCTCGCCGAATGTCGGCCGGTTGCCCACATTCGTCACCGCCTGAAAGCAATGCCCGCCCGTCGTTAGCCGTGTCACATACACGCCAAACGCAGGAAGCAATCCGTCATAAGCAGCCAGGTTCACCGTCGGCACCAGTAGCCTGGTTCCAATTCCCCGTCCCCGCGCCTGTGTCGAACGCACTGCAAACGGTCGTCCGAGCATCCACCGCGTTCGCCGCATATCGCCCGCCGCAGCCAGCGCGCGAATCGCCGAGCTCGAAACTTCAAGCCCATGCACCTTCACCGCCGCATGAACCTGTACGCCAAACCCTAACTCCTCGCCAAAGTCTTTCAACTCTTTCACGCCGGCCTCAGCCTGGTGGCCAAAGTGAAAGTTCCCCCCCTCGTGCAGCGACCTGACCCCGAATGCACCCACCAGGATCTGCTGTACAAATTCCTTCGCCGCCAGTCCCGCCAAGGCCTCATCGAATTTCAACACCAGTACCGCATCGACGCCGGTTTCCGCCAGCAGCCGCAAGCGCTCAGGCATTGGCGTCAGCAGCTTCGGCGCTGTGGCAGGTCGCAGGTACTGCTCAGGATGCGGATCGAAGGTAATCGCAACCGCGCGCGCATGCAGAGCGCGCGCCTCGGCCACCACCGCGTCAAGAATCTCCCGATGCCCAAGATGCACCCCATCGAAGTTCCCGATTGCCGCAACCGACGGGCCAAACGCTACGGGAATCTCGTCGATGCTCCGGTAAACCGGCATCGGGCCGCTTGGAGCCTCGTCCTTCTTTTCCATTGCGTGCATTCGAGGGCTCATAGCGTCACGGCAAGCTCAAGCCCGTCGTAAGCCAATGCAACCCCGGCTGGAAGCTTGAGGTTGGTTTCTTCGTGGCCCAGCTCATGTGCAATGTGCGTGAGCCATGTCCGTCCTGCACCAATGTGCCGCGACCAGCCAATCGCCTGATCGACCGTCGCGTGGTTGGGGTGCGGCTTGTACCGCAATGCAGAGAGCACAAGATGGTCCAGGCCCTCCAGCAATCCGAAACTCTCCTCGGGAATATCGCTCACATCTGTCAAATAAGCCACGCGCCCAAATCGGTAGCCGGCAATCTTCATCTCTCCGTGCATCACGGGAACCCTGATAAATTCCACCCCGTGAACTAGATTAAGCGCAGCCAGTGGCTCCAGCCGCACCCGCGCCCTGTTTGTATATGTGGCCTGCGGCGAAAAGGTATATGCGTAGATGTGCTGCAACACCACCGCCGTCTCCGCAGAAACATAAAGCGGAATCGGACCCGCCTCTTTGAATGCTGTAAAGCTGAGCGGCCGCAAATCGTCCAGCCCAAGGATGTGGTCCGCGTGGGAATGCGTATAGAACACTGCGTCCACACGCGTCAGCCCGCTGCGCAAAGCCTGCTCGCGAAAGTCCGGTCCGGTGTCAATCACCACCACCCGCTCCGCCCCACTCGCTTCACGCCAACGCACCAGCGCGGAAGGACGCAACCGCCGGTCGTGCGGGTCCGCCGAGGTGCATACCGCGCATCTGCACCCCAGCGTCGGAACCCCCATCGAGGTTCCCGTCCCAAGAAAAGTCAGGTGCCCGTCCATACGCTCTCGAACAACGATTCCCCTGCCATACACGACCGACCACGGATCACTATCGCTACCTCTTCGAAGGTGGCGGAGGCTGCGGTGGCTGCATGCCCTGCAGAGTAATCATGCTTGTCAGTTCCATGAAAGCCATCCGCGCCTCAAAGAGAACCGTCTGCAAGGTGCGATCCTCTGCTTCGGTCAGGTTTCCCTTTGTCTTTTCCGCCAGGATGCCGAGCAGGTCGATGGTGTTCCGCGCACCCAGAATGTCTACGCGAGGCCTCTGCCCTTCCTGCGCTCCTGCTCCCATCTGGATCATGGCGGAAACGTAGAACTGCTGCACGAGGTGCTCGAACCCGATCGGCGGCTGCGGCCCCGCTGCAGGATTCTGCGCGCGTACAAGATCTTCAATCCGCTGTGCCGACGCGTCGTATGCCGATTTCTGCTCCCGGCTCTCGGCTGCGGTCGGCGCAGGGGGCAACTCTCCCTCCGCCTCGAGCCCTGTTGCGGCTCCGTTCGCTTCACCAGCCTCGGGCGCTGGCGCCTGCTTGCTCTCGTTCACCACCAGCCGCGGACCGCCGCCTGTCTCCGCCGGCTCAACCGGCATTGCCTTCGCCTCCGTCCCCGCATCGCCTGCCTGCCGGTTCGCTTCTTCTTCGTCGGCCTTGAATTTCCGCCGATCGATGACTTCAAACTTCGGTGTGTCACTCATAATTTCAATTCTTCCAATCCGTTTCAGATTTTCGTAAACTTACTGACACACCCGGCTGCCCACTCGAGCCGCACTTGAATCTCTACAGCCCCGAATGCCTAGGCAGACTCCCAGTGAGCTTCCTAAAGCACCGCCGGGTCGGACAATATCTTTGCTGTGCCTTTCTCTGTACCAACGCTGTATTGGAGCGTCTGATTGCGCGCTTCCGCGTCTCCGCGCATCATTCCCAGCGCAAACACCCTACTCCCTGCCGGCAACGCCAATGAAGCGGCGCTGGTGATGTGCCCTGCAGCCGTCTCGCCGTCCAACGCCCCGTCGTCGAATTGGAGTTCCGTACCCCCTGCCGGCACTGGCCCTGATAGCTCAAGCTGCCTGAGGTGCTTGTGAACGTTCCCCCGCGAGCGGATCCGTTCCACAACCTCCTGCCCCAGGTAGCACCCCTTGTTGAAGTGCAGCGCTCGCATTTGCGACGTCTCCTGGGCCAGGTCCTTTTCCGCAATATCAATGCCGTACGCGGGAATCCCTTCCGCAATCCGAAACGCTTCAACAGCAGTCGATCCCACCGGCGTCGCCGCCGCCGTCCGAAGCCCCAGCCAAAGCTTGCCAATTCCTGCCACTGGAACCCAAAGTTCGTAGTGGGGAGCCAGAACACCATATCCGCGCAGAATGCGCAGATCAAGCCCGTTCCACTCCACCCGCGTTCCCGTCAACGGCTCACTCAGAGTTGGCATGCTTAGCCTGGCGAGCACCTCATCGGCCTTCGGCCCGGTCAGCCCAATGGCCGTCTCCGCGCTCAGCGGCACCAGTTCCACGTCGTCCATGATGATGAAGTGCTCAAGGTGGGCCATCAGCCTTTCGTATTGATTGGCCGTGATAGCCAACTCCAGCTCTTCGCCCTCACGCCATACCGCCAAGTCGCCTTGTACCCGCCCTTGCGCATTCAGCACAAGGTTCCACGCGCCGTTATGCGCGCCTAGTTCATCCACGGTGTTCGTCACCATCCCGCTCAGCCAGCGGAACCTGTCCGCTCCGTGAACCGCAACACGCTTTACCCAGCCCAGGTCGTGGATCGCCGCCTCACTCAAGAACGCCGCTGTTTCCTGCTCTGGCGCGTCCAATTCAAGTGGACTCAGAACGCCCAGATAGCGTCCAACTTTGTGAGGCAACGTTGAGGATTCAAGCAACGTCGCCAATGCGGTGGCTTGAATCGTTGTGGCTAGGTCTATTTCAGTCAAGTCCGTCTGGTTCATAGGGAAGCATTTCCTCGGCTTCGGGCGCAGACTTGCAGATTTCTAACCGAAACCTCGCGCTAAACCGTTCCTTGATTATAGCCTTGGATGAGGATGCATCGGATCCCGAACACAAGCTCGAAACGTTAAGTCCTGAACCCCCAGGAGTGTCCATGACCAGGAAGTATCTTCTCCCGCTAGCTAACTGGAAAATAAGGGCGCTAGCGACCGCAATTTTTCTTGTGCTACCCATTGTCGCTTCGGCTCAGCAGGCGCCGGGCTTCCAGACCACTCCTGCATCGGCATCCACCCAGAAAGAAACACACATTACCCCGGACCAGGCCAAAATACTCTTCGCCCTCGTCGATGAGCTCATCAAATTCTCCTCCGATGAGACCGGACTGCCCATCAAATCAACGGTAAAGCGCCAGCTCACCACTCGCGCCGTGGTTGAAAGCTACCTGAAAGAAAAATTCGACGAAGACCAGGGCGCCAAACGTCTCCAGAAGGGCGAAATCGTCCTCAAGAAATTTGGCCTCCTCGACCGTGACTTTGCCCTCAAGCCATTTCTGCTCGAGCTGCTCAATGAACAGATCGAAGCCTACTACGATTCAAAAACCAAGACCGTCAACATGCTCGACTGGATAAGTGTCGACGATCAAAAGCCGGTCCTCGCCCATGAGCTTACCCACGCCCTCCAGGACCAGCATTCCGACCTGGAAAAATGGAACGACCAGACCCCCGACGAGGTCTCCTTTAACACTTCAGGCGACATCGACCACCTCGCCAAAGACGAATTGGACACCGCTCGCGACGCCGTAGCTGAAGGGCAGGCGACAGCCGTCATGATGGACTATGTGCTCAAGCCCATGGGCAAGAGCCTGATCAAAAATCCCGAAATCATCGACTTTGCCAAGCAGCAAATGAACGCATCCGACAGTTCTCCCATTCTCTCCCGCGCACCGCTCCTGCTCACCGAGTCGCTTCTATTTCCCTATAGTGAGGGCCTCAGCTTCGAGCAGGACGTTTGGATGGACCAGGGTCAGGTCCCCGCTTTTGCCGGAGCTCTCGACCGGCCGCCCACATCTACCTGGGAAATCATGAATCCCCGTGAATATGAGAAGAAGCATAGCCCGGCAATTCCCTTGATGCCCGACATTCATCCCCTCGTCGACAAAATCTACAAACCATACGACATCGGCCAGGTCGGCCAGCTCGATTTGCACATTCTCGCCCACCTCTTTGGGGGTGACGCTGCGTCCGCCGACCTTACCCCCGCGTGGGATGGCGGAATCTACTGGGCCGGCCAGCGCCTCTCCGCCAAAACTCCCGAGGAGCAGGCGAGCACAAAATCACTCTCACTCTTCTACCTCTCCGTGTGGAAGAACGCTGCATCTGCACAGGAGTTCACACGGCTCTATGCCAATAGCCTTGGCCGAAAGTACTCCGGCCTCAAGCCTGATCTTGAAGCGCAGCGCTCCAATTTTGCGGCTCTCCCTCCGGGCGAAACTGAACAAGTCTTCTCAACCAGCGAGGGCCCGGTGGTCATCACCACCAAGGGCAAGATCGTGTTTGTTGCCGAGAGCTTTGACCTCGGTCTCGCCCGCAACTTGACCGCAATGCTCATCGATGCGCAAGGCACCGGTGAAATGAAGATCGCCTCTCAACCTTCCGCCGGCGCCTTCTCGCCAAAGGCCGGTGCCGAAAACGCGAGTTCCCCTGATCTCCCCTCAAAAACAGTTCAACCTCTCACCGCTGACCTGATTCACTTCTTCGCTGACTGCGGTGTCATGAAGGCTGCAGTGCACGCAACCATGGCCATCCGGTAGCCAGCCGGGAGACCGGGTGTCCCATCCTTGACGCAGCATTATCGCGACAACGGTGGGACACCAACCCCGCACGTTCCAAGATCCGAAGGGCGTTTGCCCCACCTCAGATGGCGCGCAGCATCTGTTACGGCGCGCTGTCTTTCACCACAAGGTATTCATTCACCAATTCCGCCACCAACACCGCCGTCGGCACTGAAACCATGGCTCCAGGAATACCCTCCAGTGCCGAACCTAGCAGCAGCGCCAACAGAATAGCCAACGCAGGCAGTCCCACGCTGTTCCGCATGATGCGCGGAACAAGAAATGAATTCTCGACCTGCAAATAAATCACGTAGAAGATGGCGATGCCGATCACCCGGCCCCATGAATCAATAGCCGCCACTAAGATCGCAAGCGCCACGCAAATGGCCGCTCCGACCACGGGGATGATGTTCAGCAATCCGGTCAGGACCCCCAACGCATACGCGTAGCGAACGTGGAGCGACAGGTACACTATGGTGCTTGTCAGGCCAAGAATCAGCATGAGGCTTCCTTGGCCAACTAGCCACTTGCCCATCCTCACCTCGGCTCGCTTTAGGGTTCGGTCGAGACGCACGCGCTTCGCTGGCGGAAAGAATGATAGAAACCACGCATACGCGTGTTCCCCTTCAAGAATGAAGTAGACGGTGAGAATGAATCCCATCGCGATATTGAAGACCTTGCCGGCCCAGTTCCCGATGGACAGCAGCAGATAGGTCGCAGCCTGGCTGGCGAATCCTTGAATCCGCGAAGCGATATCGTCCGTATCAATCTGGTCGGCAAACGGAACGGCCTTCAGCTTTTCCAACATGACTGGCAGCCGGGTCGGCATCTCTCTGGCAAATTCCTGCAGGTCGCGCATTACTGGCGGCAACGCAAGAAAGCCGAATCCGGTAATCCCCGCCACAACCCCGAGCAGAAGTGCGAAGATCGCGACCGATCCCTTGAATGGCTGCCAGCGAACCATGCGCAGACGCGAAATAGAGTGCACCACAGGCGTGAGCACCACGGCAAACAGCGCGCTCACATACACCAGCATCAGCACATCGCGTACCAGCCATGCCAAGTAACAGGCGAAAGCGAGGATGAAGGTAAAGACAATGTCGCTGCGAAGATTCCGTGCACTTGCTGACGACGCCGTCATCACTGCTCCCTCTTCCCCGCGCCTGTTCCCTGCTCCTGCTCTACTGGTCCCCGCTCAAAATCGAGCCTACAATTCCTCCCAGCAATGCTCCACCGGCCGCTGAACCCGCCTGTCGTGACTCTACATGCGGCAGGTACTCACTGATTTGATGCGCCAGCCGCGAAATCGGCAATGTCTGCAGCCAAACCGTCCCTGGGCCTTGCAGCACAGCAAGAAAGATCCCGTCTCCACCGAAGATCGCATTCTTGATTCCTGGAACCGTCGTGATGTTGAACCCGACCGAAGTTTGAAATGCGCCCACGTGTCCCGGATGCACGCGCAAAACTTCGCCGGGAGCCAGGTTCTTCAAGATCAGCTCGCCTGAAAGCTCCAGCCACGCAGTTCCCTGGCCGGCCACCTTCTGCAGCAAGAATCCGTTCCCGCCAAAAATCCCCGCGCCCAGCGATTGCTGAAATCCCACACCGATGGTCACCATCGGCGTTGCGCACAGAAACCCATGCCGATGGACCATGTATTCGTTACCCGGCCCTACGGGTATCGGCACAATGTGCCCCGGGACCTTGGTTGCAAACGAGACCTCGCCCGGATACTGATAAGCCCTGTACTCCGTCATGAAAAGGCTGCCGCCACCGGCCACACGCTTCAGCACGCCAAACAGCCCGCCGCCACCGCCCATCTGCGTATGCGTAGTCATCTGGATCGAGGCGGTCATCCATGACAGTTCGCCACTCTCTGAAAACACGCTTTCGTTCGGGTCAAGCAACACGTCAAGCACCGGCATGGTCGTGCCCTGAATTCTCGTTTGCATCGAGACACCTCCTATTGCTGGTCAGTTTACCTGAGCCAGGCGAATACAAAGTGAGAAATTCTCCTGGAACGATCTACTTGACGACCCTCCTTCAGAAACAAACGCAAGCCCTCTCAACTCGCGGCCAAAAGCTTTCGCAGGCTTGAGCCGTGACCGATTTGGCAGTAGATCCTCTAATCACCCGCGAGCATCACCTAGAATGCTCATGATGAAGATTGCGCCAATCGTCCGTCTTCTGCCCTTCGTCTCTGTGTTTCCCGCGCTGCTTATTCCAGCCTGCAATCGCCCAGTGTTGCCAATGCTTGATCATCCACGCCTCGCACCCGGAGTCACCATGCAGGACGTCACCTTCTTCAGCACTGCTCTGAACCGCCAGACCACTTACCGAGTCTTCCTTCCCACAACGCTTTCGCCCGGTCAAAGATTCCCAGTGGTCTACCTGATCCATGGCCAGGGTGACAACTTCACTTCGTGGTCGAACAACACTGACGTTGCCCACTACGTTGCACCGCAAGGTTCTAGAGGCCTCATCCTCGTCATGCCCGATTGCGCCTCCTCGTACTGTATGAACTCCGCCACGCAATCCCAGGACAAGTACGAAGACTTCATGATCCACGACCTCATCACCGACGTCGAGACTCGTTTTCCTGCCTCTTCCAACCGCGAAAATCGCGCCATCATCGGAATCTCCATGGGCGGATTCGCAGCCGTCAAACTCGCACTGAGCCATCCTGACCTTTTCGTCTTTGCCGGTTCGCTGAGCGGCGCACTCGATGTCCCCAGCCGTCGTTTCTCCTTTCGTCAATTTGGGCAGTCGTTGCGATTCCGTGGCATCTTCGGCCCTTCGGGAAGCAAAACCCGTGTCTCCAGCGATCCCTTCCTGCTGATTCAGACTGCTGATCCCCAGCGCACGCCCCACCTCTACCTCACCGCCGGGCAAAATGAGCCGCTCCTCGAGCCCAACCAGCGGTTCGCCGAGCGCGCTCGCTGCCTCCATTTCTCTTCGGAATTTCACACCGTGCACGGAACGCACACCTGGACCACGTGGAACTCACAGATCCCCGACTGCTTCCAGTCTCTGCTCCAATATCTCAAGCCCGTTTACTGAAGCCATTTCCGCTTTTCCGGCTCCATCATGCAAAATGGTTGAGCAATTCGGGGACCCTTGCCATGATTGCCCTGTTCAGAACTACCGCACTCGCCCTCCTGCTTCCCACTGCCGCCACCATGTCCTTCGCCCAGACTGACTACTTCTCCAATTGGCCGGCGGGCACATCTCCGCAGGAAGTCGGAAAACGTCTCGCTGAGCACTTTGTCCCCGCTCCGCATCAGGGCAGCGGAACAATCTTTTACGGCGAATGCGCCACATGGTACGGCGCACTCACCGTTGCGCAACTGACACACGATGATGCACTCCGCCAGCGCCTCATCGACAAGTTTGCCCCGCTCATGCCTGGTGGCGCTGAAGCCGCGCGCATCCCCATCCGCCATCATGTTGACGATTCCATCTTCGGCATCGTCCCCCTCGAAATCGGAATGCAAACCAAAGACCCAAGGTATCTGGCCTATGGTCAGTCCTGGGCCGACCGCCAATGGGAAAACCCGCAGCCCGACGGCCTCTCCGCTGAAACACGTTATTGGATCGACGACATGTATATGTTGACCATCCTGCAGCTTCAGGCCTATCGCGCCACAGGTGATCGTAAGTATCTCGACCGCGACGCGCTAGAAATGGTGGCCTATCTTGACAAGCTCCAGCAGCCGAACGGCCTCTTCTATCACGCTCCAGATGTCCCGTTCTTCTGGGGCCGTGGCGATGGATGGATTGCGGCCGGAATGGCTGAAATCCTTCGCGATCTTCCCGCCAACCA
This sequence comes from uncultured Occallatibacter sp., assembly GCA_964614635.1. Classification (GTDB taxonomy): domain Bacteria; phylum Acidobacteriota; class Terriglobia; order Terriglobales; family Acidobacteriaceae; genus Telmatobacter. The sequence goes on along the minus strand of CAZTLV010000011.1, from coordinate 44,858 downwards.
TCCTCAGCGTCCACGCATTTTGCAGGGTTACAAGACCATGATGGCCGCGCTGCTCAAATACCAGTCGAAGGACGGAAGCTGGCGTCAGCTCATTGACCACGACGAATCCTGGCCAGAGACATCAAGCTCCGCCATGTTCACTTTTGCCATGATTACCGGAGTGAAAAGCGGTTGGCTCGATGGCCCCACCTACGGCCCCGCCGCCCGTAAAGCCTGGCTTGGAGTAATCGGCTACATCGACCAGCACGACGACACCACCAACGTGTGCGAGGGCACCAACAAGCTCAACAGTCTTGACTATTACCTCGAGCGCCGCCGCAAGACCGGAGACTTTCACGGACAGGCCCCTATCCTATGGGCCGCCTCGGCACTGCTTCGCTAACCAGCGTCACCGCCTCAACATCGCACTCACTTTGCGAAAAGGCTCAGCGGGATCGCGTCGCCCATGGCTCGGTATCCCGCCGGCGATGGATGCAGATGATCGCCGCAATCGTAGTCGGGAAGCAGCTGGTCCGGGTGATCCGGATCGCTAACCACTTTGTCGAAGTCAATCACCGCGTCAAAGTGACCCGCGGCTCGAATCCATTGGTTCACTGCCAGGCGGTCCGCTTCGCTGAGTGGTCCGGGGTGATAGTACCCAGAACCGACATAAGGCGTGATCGTCGCTCCGTAAACCCGCAGCCCATGTTCCCGAGCGCGCTCAATCACCTGTTCAAAAGCGGCAATCACGCTTTGTACAAGCTCGGCGTGTTCCGCTTGAGAAACTTCGCCATTCCGCGCCAGGCCGCCAAAATCGTTCACGCCTTCAAAGACGATCAGCCAACGCACTCCCGCAGGTGCCAGCACGTCTCGGTCAAATCTTGCAAGCACATTGGGACCCAGCCCGTCCGTCAACAGATGATTCCCGCCGATCCCCTGGTTCGATACGCCAACGTTGCGCATTCTCGACTGTCCTTGTAGCCGCGCGGCAAGTACATCGGTCCAGCGGTCATTCCCATTGGTCGTAGCTCCGTGTCCATCGGTGATCGAATCGCCCAACGCCACAATGGAACCGGCACCCGCAGTGGCCGGCACGTCTACCTCCGTCACCTGGTACCAATGGTCCACATGTTTCGGATCAGTTAGTGTGGCCGCGGTCACCACATCGCCGTGCGTGTAATACGATGTCGCTCGCGAACCTGGATGTCCGGTCTCACCCGCAGGCGGCAAGTCCAGATGGAACGTCACCGCCAGATCAGAAAGCGCGGCTACAGGAAAATCAATTGGGTCGGAAACAAATTCAGCCCCCGGTGGTACAGTGACATCGCTGTTGCCGGAAAACATCAGCGCCTTGTCCGTCGAGGGGTCGATCGTTCCTGACCAGGGCAGAACCGGACGCGCGACATGAACCGATGCGAAACGCAATGCCGTGGCCCCGAACGCATTCGAAACATGAACCCGGATCGCCGCCCCGCCCATTGAGAGATGGAAGATCTGGCGCACCGTTGCATCACGAAGATCGTCGAGCGGCAACGAATTCGCCGGCTCAGGTACTTGCTGCGACGCTCCCCACGTTGCCACCCAGGGTTGCGGTTTTGGCTCTTGCTGCGCGTGCAACCCAACCCCGCTCAATACCAGGGCCAGAATCATCAAGCAGGCTGAATCATTTTTCCGTGCGCGCGTCATATCCAAAGATGTACCATGTCCCCGTGCTAAATCGCTTTGTCAGCGAGTGCAGCATACCACCTTCGGAGGTTTGTGTGCCCGGTCTTTTCAAATCCGCAATCCTTGCTCTGTCTCTCAGCTCTATCGTCGCTCCAGTCGCAACCCTCGCCCAGAGCCCAGGGCCTCCGCCCGTCACCATGAATGCCGATCAGGATCATCAGAACATGATGGATCAGCTCGGCATCAAAGCGTTGCGCCCCGGACCCAGCGGCGATGAGAAAGCGCCCAACCACGCCAATTACGACGAGTCCAAGGCCAATCCCTACCCTGATGCCCCTGACCCGCTGGTCATGAGCAACGGCGAGAAGGTGGCGACCGCAATGATGTGGTCGGACAAGCGTCGCCCTGAAATTGTAGAGATGTTCGATAAATACGTTTATGGCCGCGTGCCCGCCAATCTGCCCAAAGTCACCTGGACCGTGACCGCCATTGACCACGAGTACATCGGCTTCAATCCTGTCATCGCCAAAGACATCATCGGCGAAGTGGACAACTCTTCGAGCCCGTCGATCAAAGTCCGCATCCATATGACCCTTGTCACTCCGGCTCGTGCCAAGGGCCCCGTCCCGGTGCTGATGATGTTCGGCCGTGCCGGGTTTCCTTCGCCAAATGAGCCCATGGGAGATGACCTCGATCGAATCAACGCAGCGATGAAAGCGTTGCTGGTTCAGCAGGACCCCACGCTCAAAGGCGTCATCGAGCAGCATCCGGCCTGGCAACCAGTCAAAGCCTCTCCATTCCAGTTCCCGCAAATGAACCAGGACGGAGACCCTCCCAATACATACCAACTCATCGCCGCCGGATGGGGCTTTGCCCTCTTCGATCCTGCCAGCGTGCAGGCAGACGATGGAGCGGGACTCACACGCGGCATCATCGGCCTTGCCAATCATGGTCAGCCTCGCAAGCCGGAAGACTGGGGAGCTTTGCGTGCCTGGGCCTGGGGTGCGGGCCGCGGGCTGGACTATCTTGAGACCGATCCCACCGTCGACGCAAAGCACGTGGGCATCGAAGGTGTCTCCCGTTACGGAAAGGCCGCCCTGGTCACCATGGCATACGATCAGCGTTTTGCCATGGTCCTCGTCGGTTCCTCGGGCAAAGGCGGTGCCACGTTGCTGCGACGCAACTTTGGCGAGGCAGTGGAAAGTCTCACCGGCGGCGAATACTACTGGATGGCGGGAAACTTCATCAAGTACGGCGCTTCTGAGGCATCGTTCGGAAGCAAGGATCCCGGCGACATTCCCGTCGATTCAAACGAGCTGATCGCACTGTGCGCCCCTCGGTTGACCTTCATCAGCTACGGCATTCCTGAGCGAGGCGACGCCAAGTGGCTCGACCATGAAGGCAGCTTCATGGCCACCGTAGACGCAAGCCGCGTCTTCGCGCTACTCGGCGTCAAAGGCCTGGACGTCACTGAGGACTATCACACAGCAAAGATGCCTCCGGTGAACGAAGGCCTTCTTACAGGCCAATTAGCCTGGCGTCAGCATGACGGCGGACACACGGACGGGCCGAATATGAAGTACTTCATCCAGTGGGCCGACAAATTCATCGGCCAGCCGCAGCCGTAAGCTTCCACGCGAACGAAGCGCTACGAGTCGTGATCCAAACGATTGGTTGCCGCAACCTTTCCGTACCAAAGCCCCGAGTCTTTCACGGTTCGCTTTTGGTTGCGGTAATCAACGTAGGTGAGTCCATAGCGTTGTGTATATCCGTCAGCCCACTCAAAGTTGTCGAGCAGGCTCCATGCGTGGAATGCGCGAACATTCGCGCCGTCGGCGATGGCGCGCGCCAGCTCGGCCAGCTCGTCGCGGAAGAATCGAATCCGTCGTTTATCAGGGACGTGCCCGCCTGCTTCGTCATACGGTGAATCGAGATAACCGCACCCGCTCTCGGTAATCTCGATGATCGGGTGGTGATATTCACGCGAGATCTGCATCACAAGGTCATAGATGCCTCGCGGCCAAACTTCAAGACCTCCATCGGTCAATGGGCCTTCCGTGGGCATGAATGCGCTGGTTTGGGTGTCGCGGTCAGGGCCGGCCGCTGTGTCTTCCGTTTCCGTTGCCAAGCTCCCGCCCCCTCCCGCTCTGAACGCGCTGCTCGCGTCGGAGACGATGCGTCGTGTGTAGTAATGAAACCCGATCCAGTCCAGCGGAACCATCATGATCTTGTCGTCGCCAGATCTAAAGCCCATCGCCTCGTAAGGAATCTCGCCAATAAATGCCTTCGGATACCTTCCATGAATTGCAGTTTCAAGAAAAAATACATTGTGCATCGCATGATAACGGCCTGCCGCAGATTGGTCCTGCTCGCTGTCGGTCTTCGGATAGACTGGGGCCATGCCGTAGGCGCTTCCGACCGTTGCTTTTGATGAGGCGGCCTTCATCGCTCGAAACGCCTCGCCCTGCGCCAGGTTTACGGTGTGCGCCGCCTTAATAAAATCTCCATAATTCGCCCTGCCCGGCGGGAACACCCCAACCCCATAGCCAAGATTGGTAAACGACCAGGGCATGTTGAATGGCGCCCAAACCGTGATTCGGTCTCCGAGATTCTTCGCCAGGATTCCCGCGTAGTCCGCGAAATATCCGGCCAGATCGCGATTGGGCCAGCCCCCTCGATCCTCAAGCGCCTGCGGAAGATCCCAGTGGTATAACGTGCAGAACGGTCGAATGCCCGCATCGAGAAGTGCATCTGCAAGCTTGCGATAGTGATCCAGGCCCTTCTGATTCGGAGCACCCGTTCCATTCGGCTGAATGCGCGGCCATGAAATTGAAAACCGATAGCTCCTCTGGTTGAGGCTCTTCAGAATGGCGATGTCCTGCGGGTACAGGTGGTACTGGTCACAAGCAACATCTCCAGTCGCGCCTCCTTTGATCTTGCCCACGGTGTGAGCAAACCTGTCCCATATTGACTCGCCCTTGCCGTCTTCGTCCCATGCCCCCTCCACCTGGTAAGACGCAGTCGCCAGCCCCCACAGAAACCCGTCAGGGAACTTTGCTTTCGATGCATCGGCCTCTGCCACGGTCACCGGATCAACCGCGTTCGACAACGAGAGGGCAGACCCCTTCTCCGCCAGAATCGCGCCTCCACCCAGCGCAAGGGAGTGAATCAGGAAAAGTCTGCGATCCATCCGCGTTACCTCGTTCGCACCCTCGTCCGAACCTCGGGAGCGCTCGACCTTTAGCTTAATCCCGTAATGCCTTTCGTCCACACCAAAGCGGAACTGTGTCTTGCTCAAAACGACAACCGTTTTCGGAACATTTCTTATCCCTCGATTGCTGGCTTCCCACGCCGGGAGACCTTCTCTCTCCCATTTCCAATCGCATTCAATGTGATTCAGGTCTCTGTTTCGAAACATCGTCTCTGTCGAATTGCGATCGGAACCGCCGGAATCTCATTTGGCAATGGATTACTTCGGAAGCGACTCAAAGCAAGTGTGATCTGGCCGCCACCATGAGGTCGAAGCTTACGAAGAACCCCATCACTTGAGGGGAACATTATTCCGAATCTGGCCGTACAGCAATGCAAAGGGTGGCTGAGATGACAAACGATCTGAAAGTTGTGTTGCGGCAGTTGAGAAAGTCACCGGGGTTTACTTTGACAGCAATCCTTACCCTGGCGCTCGGAATCGGAGCCAACGCCATCGTCTTCAGCGTCCTCAATGCGCTGGTGCTGCGGCCGGTCAACGTGCCCAATGGACAAAGCCTCTACATGGTGCAACGCTTTCAGTATCCTTCCCAGTCGTATCCCGATTATCTCGATCTGCGCGATCGGAATCACACCTTCGAAAGCCTGATCGGGTTCAACATCGTTGGTCCGGTCGGAGTGGACACCGGTGCGAATCCGTCGACGGCATGGCCCTATCTTGCAAGTGGAAATTACTTTGACGCGCTCGGAATTCAGCCCTATCTCGGCCGCCTTTTTCATGCTTCAGATGAACGTGGTCAGGGCAGCGCCCCGTATGTCGTATTGAGCTATGGATACTGGCATAGCCATTTTCAGGACGATCGCGGCGTGGTCGGTCGCACTGTTGAAATTAATAAGCATCCAATGACGATCATTGGCGTGGCGCCGCCTGCATTTCGCGGCACCGAGCTTTTCTTCGCGCCGGCTTTTTGGATGCCCATGGTCGAGCAGACCACCATTCAGGGTTACGACATGCTCTCGTTTCGCGGTAACCATTCTGGATTTGTTGTTGGGCATTTGAAGCCCGGCGTGACACCAGCGCAAGCAACAGCTGACCTGAATACCCTGGCCACATGGCTGGCCAAAACCTATCCCGCTGACGATGAAGGCGTGAGCTTCAGCCTGGCCCGTCCCGGCCTGATCGGCGACATGCTCGGCGGTCCGGCGAGGGCGTTCATGGGCGGCATGATGCTGCTCGCCGGCCTCATCCTGCTGGCGGCTTGCGCCAATCTTGGCAGTCTGTTTGCGGCGCGCACGGCGGATCGCGCCAAGGAAATCGCAGTGCGCCTCGCGCTCGGCTCCAGGCGCGGGCTGATTCTGCGCCAAATGCTCACAGAGGCCATTCTTGTTTCCGTGGTCGGTGGAGCGCTGGGCATGGCGGGAGGCGTGGTCATACTCCACTGGCTCAGCGCGTGGCAACCCATGCCTGACATTCCCATCAATGTGCCGGTAAATCCGGATGCAGGAACGTATGCTGTTGCGCTGTTGCTGGCGCTGGCCAGCGGTCTCCTGTTTGGCATTATGCCCGTTCGCCCGATCATGTGTGCCGATCCCTGGCAGGTGATTCGCACTGGCGCGGCAGGCCTAGGCGGCATGAAACGTTTCACCTTGCGCGATGTTCTACTCGCCGCGCAGATCGCAATCTGCGCTGTGCTGGTTACCTCTTCGCTGGTGGCATTGCGGGGACTGGCACGGTCGATGGACAGCAACTTCGGCTTTGTGCCGCAGAACGCAATGTTGGCGGAGTGCGAGTTGCACATGGCAAATTACAACGACGACACGATCCCGCAATTCCAGAGGCGCTTGCTCGACGCCGCAAAAGCCATTCCCGGCGCAAATGCTGTTGGCACAACAGACCATCTGCCGCTGAGTGTCGGCGGTGGCGATTCCGGCGTCTACGATGACAGAACTACTGATTACCGGCCCACCAATGGCGCCCTCGACGCCATGCATTACATCGTTTCTCCCGGCTACTTCCAGGCTGCCGGCACAACCCTGCTGGCAGGCAGGGACTTGACGCTCGCTGACGACAAGAAATCGCCAAATGTGGCCGTTGTGAATCGATTCTTCGCGGTCAAACTGTTCGGCTCGGTGAACAAGGCTATCGGCGGCCACTTCAAGTACTACAACGGGACCCGCGCAGAAGTTGTGGGCGTTGTCGAAGATGGTAAATACCGCACGCTCACTGAAGATCAGCAGCCCGCGATGTTCTTCTCGTTCCTGCAGCAAACCACCGGCGGCACGGTACTGGTGGTGCGTTCCAGCCGCGATCCTCAGGAGATTGCCAGCGCGATGGATCGGATCATGCGCCGGTTAGACCGCGGCCTGCCGTTTGTCGTCAGGACCTGGAACCACGAAATGGGCTGGGCTTTATTTGCGGCCCGCGTTGCCACGGTGGCTCTCGGCGCGCTTGGCTTGCTCGGCGCAATGCTGGCGGTCACGGGAATCTTCGGCATGGCTTCCTACACTGTCAGCAAACGGCTGCGCGAAATCGGCATTCGTATGGCCCTCGGAGCGCAGCGCAAGCAAGTGCTGCGCGCCGCACTTGGCCGTGTCCTTATTCTGCTCTCGGTTGGTTCGGTTGCTGGATTGGGGCTTGGCATTCTGGCCACCAAGGTTCTGTCCTACATCGTCTACCAGGCCGGGCCGAAAGACCCGGTTGTGCTCGGCGGCGTGGTTCTCACGATGATTGCGCTTGGTCTTAGTGCCGCGTGGATTCCCGCACAAAAGGCCCTGAGAGTGAACCCGGTGATCCTGATGCGTGAAGAGTGAAGCCGCCGGTGGGGCGAGGATCGCGGGAATCGCGCGGGATCAAACCAGGTCCTGCAAAGATTCCCGCCCTCGCCCGCTCGTGCATCCTTTCCAGATGTAGACCTTCCCAAGCCTACTCCGATTTGAATCCACTTCACCTTCGTCCGATTCGCCGAACCTCAATGACCGTCATGATCAGCATTGCAACCGAGTTCCCGCTTGATAAATTCAGTCATTTCTGTTTATACTGAAAATACAGTTGCTAGGGAAGCCCATGACTTTATCGAAAGCAGCAAGCGAATTCATCGTCCACTGGGGCGAGATGGGAAGCCGGTGGGGCGTGAATCGCACCGTGGCGCAGGTGCATGCGCTCCTTTATCTCTCGCCTGGCCCGCTCACTGCCGAAGAAATCGCCGACACTCTCGCCGTGGCGCGCTCGAACGTCAGCACCAGCCTGCACGAATTGCAGAATTGGCAATTGGTACGGGCCACGCACCTGCTTGGAGATCGCCGCGACTTCTTTTCAACCTCACACGACGTTTGGCAGCTTTTCTTCACCGTGCTGCAGCAGCGCGTGGAGCGCGAGATTGAGCCCACCATCACTGCGCTCGGCCGACTCGCAGTTGAAGCACGCGCTGAAAAGCAGAACGAAGTCACCGCGCGCATCGCCGCCATGCACGCCTTCTTGCAGGAGATGCACGGCTGGTATCAACAGATGTCAAAGCTGCCGCCAGGCACTCTGCACGGCTTGGTGAGATTGGGAACCGGCATCACCAAATGGCTGCCAATGCGGCGCAACGCCAAGGGTGAAAAATGATTGCCTCGAACGCGAATGTGATCAGTCAAGTTGCGACGCAACCGATGACGTCTCCGCAGGCCGCGCCGAAGGTTGGCCTTGAACAGTATTACAGCGAGGCTGGCCCGGATTACGCCGCGTGGAGCCGCGAGTTCAACATGCACTTCGGCTTCTTTCTCTTCGGAGCCAATCCGCTTGACCGCGAAGCCATGCTTGAGCAAATGAATGGTGAAGTGCTCCAACGCCTCCAACTCGCCGGTATCGCGGAACCGCACCTGCTGGACCTTGGCTGCGGTTTGGGCGCAACTCTGCGTAGCTTCTCGCACAGGCTCCCACATGCGCGCCTCGTGGGATTGACGCGTGTGCCCTGGCAGGTTGAGCACGCGCGTGCGCTTAATCAGGTAGCCGGCTGCGGGGGGCAGGTACGCATCATCGAGGGCGATTATGAAAACTCTCTTCTACCATCCGCGAGCTACGACGGGGTCTATGCGTTGGAAAGCAGTTGCCACGCACACGGCGCGGACAAAGGCGCGCTGCTCAGAGAGGCGCACCGTCTGCTGCGGCCCGGCGGCCGTGTCCTTGTGGCAGACGGATTTCTCTCCGCCACTCGGTTTGCCAGTACGATGCAGCGACGCGTCTATCACAAGCTTTGCGAATGCTGGGTAATCGAAGAACTGGCGCAGCTTCAACCGTTCATTGGCCAGCTTCAGAAACTTGGCTTCACCGACATTACCGTCGAGAACCTGCAGATGCGAGTAGCGCCTTCGGTCGCGCACATTCCCTTGGTGACACTGAAGTTTCTTCTGAATGACGTGGCCTTCGGCAAACGCCGGATGACCAGGGCGCGCTGGAACAACGTGCTCGCGCCGGTGTTGTTGCCGCTGGTCAGCGCTCCCTTAGGCCCCATGACCTACTGCATGATCACTGCCACAAAGGTCTAAGAGGAGCCGATTTTTCCGCTGCCCAGGGCGATGCGCGGCCGACAAACCCCGGCTCGGCATCCGCGGTTTCTTATTCCAGAATCTTCAGCTCGGTCTCCGCCGTAGCCAGTGAACTTCCGCCAACCCATATCTTGTAAGTTGTCGGCTCCACCGTCCGATTCATCTCCACGTTATAGAAATTCAGCTCGTCGAATCCAAGCGGAAACTCCAGGTGCTTCATCTCTCCCGGCGCAAGCTCAACGCGCGCAAATCCTTTCAGCTCCCGCACCGGCTGTTCAACGCTCGCCGCGGTATTTCGAATATAGAGTTGCACCACCTCGGTCCCGGCTACGCCTCCCGTATTCCTCACATCCACTCCCACCTTGGTGACCGGCCCATTGCGCGACGCCAGAATCTCACTCACCGAAACCTCCGCACGGGTGATTGTCGGTTCAGAGTAACTGAAGCGCGTATAGCTCAGTCCCCACCCAAACGGGAACAGAGCCGAGTTCTCCTCATCCATGTACCGCGATACAAACTTCTCTTCCGCATTCGCCGGCAGGCGGCTCAAGTCCCCATGCGCCGGCCGCCCGGTCGGCAGCTGCGCATAGTAAAGCGGCTCTTGACCAACCGCCCTCGGGAAACTCGACGGAAGTTTCCCTGATGGATTCACGTCGCCGAACAGAACATTCGCAATCGCGTGTCCAGCCTCGATCCCCGGGCTCCACGCTTCGAGAATTGCCGGCACGTGCCCCGCAGCCCACTTCAGTTCCAACGGACGCCCTGCCAGCACCAACAAGATCACCGGTTTGCCCGTTGCAACCACGGCTTCCAGGAGCTTTTCTTGAACACCGGTGAATCCCAGGTGAGCACGGCTTGAAGCCTCGCCCTCCATCCAATTGGTGGGCTCACCCAAAGCAAGAATCGCTACATCAGCCTGCGTCGCCGTCTCCACCGCATCGGCAATTGTCCTGGCATCGTCCGGCGCCGGCAAATGCTCATCCGGGGCAATGGGCCTGTCGAAGGCTACCCGCCTCAGGACATTCGCGTCCTGGCCGCTCAACAACTCACAGCCCAACGAATAGAGCAATCGATCGCCCAACCGTTCCGTCAGCGCTGTTTTCAGTGTCACTGCAAGCTTCGGATCGCCGGTCACCGCCCATGCGCCCAGCATCTCCTGCTGGTTGTCTGCCATGGGGCCAATCAGCGCCACCTTCTTTACCTTGGCCGGCAGCGGCAGCAGTGCCCCAATTCCTTCAACGGGCTCGTTCTTCAGCAGAACGAAGGTTTCTTCAGCCACCTTCCTCGCCGAAACCCGGCGCTCCGGGGTTGCTTCGTATGCCGGACCGACTTCAGTGTACGGACGATCAAAAAGGCCCAGCGCAAACTTCACCCGCAGAATCCGGCGCGCCGCCTCATCCACCACGCTTTCAGGTATCTTGCCCGAACGCACTTGGTCCGCAATCACCGTCCCGTAAAGACCACCCTCCATATCCGCGTCCACACCGGCTTCCAATGCCTTTCGCGCTACCGTCGGTCCGTCACCAATCGAATGGTTTTTCAGCTCCGCGACCGCGCCCCAATCTGAAACCACGAACCCGTCAAACCCCCATTCCTTGCGCAATACTTGGGTCAGTGTCCACGGGTTCGCGGTCGCAGGAACTCCGTTGATCGAATTGAACGAGCTCATCATCGTTGCCGCCCCAGCTTCGACCGCTGCGCGATATGGCTCCAGGTAAACCTGCCGAAGCGTACCCTCACCCAGATCCACCGCGTTGTAGTCGCGGCCAGCGATCGCCCCGCCGTAAGCGGCATAGTGTTTCACGCTTACCGCAACCGAATCCGGCTTAGATAGATCGTCTTGCTGGTAGCCCTTCACATAGGCGCGGGCCAGCACGGAGCCAAGATAGGGATCCTCGCCCGCGGACTCAACGATTCGCCCCCAACGCGGATCACGCGCAATATCCACCATCGGCGAGAATACCCACGCCAGTCCGTCAGCCCGTGCCTCCACCGCGCCCGCATGCGCCACCAGTTCTACAGCCGCCGGATCCCAGCTTGCCGCCAATGCAAGGGGCACCGGGAACGTCGTCCGGTGGCCATGAATCACGTCCTGCCCAAACAGCAGGGGAATATGCAGCCTCGACTTCTCCATCGCAATGTGCTGGTAATGATTGGTCCGCTCCGCCCCAACCATGTTCAGCATCGATCCAAGCTGCCCTTTCTCCACCAGTTCCGCATAGCTCAGGCTTGAGGCATTGGGTCCCGTTGCGTTGCCTACGGAATACTGAACCAACTGCCCAATCTTTTCCTCCAGCGTCATCTTCTTCAACAGCGCTTCAACTCGCGAGTTCAGTTCTTTCGAAGCCAGCTGGGGATTCGGCACTGGTTTGGTCTGGGCAAAGGCTTGTGAGTTGAAAACACCCGTCAGAACGAGGATGCAAAGCAGAATTCCAAGTGATCGAACGATCGCTGTTTTCATGGCCCGGTAAGAATAACTCCTTTGCGCAGAGGTTGTCAGCGCGCGCTTTACCAGATCATTGTCATTCGCGGTTTCTTTCCAAAATCCTATCGCTTGAAACCCCAGAAATGCTCTACTCTTGCCAGTGGACTCATGAAGACCTTTCTTATCAAGTTGCGAAATGCCGCCGTTCAGGCCATGGCCAACGACGTCCTCAACACCGCAAAAGCCGCTGCCTATTCCGGCATGCTCATGATGTTTCCCGCGCTCCTCGTCGTCACCACTTTGCTCGCACAAGTTCCTGAGGGCACCACGCTGGTCGGAGAAATTCGCACCACGTTCGTGCAATTCCTTCCTGCTGACTCCATGGACATTCTTCAGGCTTATGTCCTCAACCGCCGCATCCAATCCGCTCAAGTCATCTTGTCGGCCATGATGCTCAGCGTCTTTGCCGGCCTGGGCATGATGCTCTCGTTAATGGAGGGATTCCGGCGAGCCTATCGCCTCCCGCGTCAAGACTGGACCTTCGCGGGCCGCGCCTTGCGGGCACTCCTGCTGGTGCCCATTGCCTTGGTCCCACTGTCGCTCGCCACCATCGTCGTCGTCTTCGGGCATCAGATCGAGGCTTGGATGATTGCCAATGCAGATCACGAGTTGCGCGCCATCGTGCTCATCTTCTGGCGGCTGGTACGTTGGTCGGTGGCTTTTCTCACCAGCTTCACCGTCCTCGCGGCCATCTACCACTTCGGCACGCGCCGCAAGGAACACTGGTTGTGGGTCAGCCCGGGCGCGGTAATGGGAACCTTAATCTGGTTTCCCGCCACATTGGCCTTCGGCTGGTACGTCACCCGCTTTGCTGACTACTCCATGTTCTACGGCTCATTCGGCGCAGCCATCGCCACCCTGGTGTGGCTCTATATCGCCGCCTTCAGTGTTCTCATCGGTGCCGAACTCAATGGCGCACTTTTCCGCGAGCGGCAGGCAAGACTAGCCATCCAGGACCAATTTGAACAGCCAGCTTCTCGTCAGTGATACCTCTCACCGACCATCGCATCTCAAACAATACATAATGGATGAAGCAGGGGTGCGGTCCAATTGGCGGCTGCGGATAGGTATTAGTCCGCAGGGTCTTCACCTACCCCCCATGTACAATAAAGCGGATCACCTGCCGTTCCGTCTTCTTTCCCAACGCAGCCCTTTTTTGGAGTCTTCTCATGCCGTTTGCAGATATTATCCTGGCCGAATCCCCGTCACAACGCCGCGCAAAAATCGTCTCCACGCTTGGACCGGCCTCCAACACCGAGCCCGTGTTTCGGGACCTGGTTCGCGCCGGCATCGATGTGGTCCGCCTCAATTTTTCTCACGGCACCCATGAAGAAAAGCTGGCCCTCATCCAGATGATCCGCAAAGTCAGCCGTGAAGAGCGCAAACCGCTCTGTATCCTCGGCGATCTCCAGGGCCCGAAGATTCGCACCTCAAAACTGAAAGATCACCAGTCGGTCTTGCTCAAGGCCGGCCAGCGACTCACCATTACTCCGCGCGAAGTCCCGGGAAGCGCATCCCTGGTTGGCACCACTTTTAAGACCCTGGCTGAAAACGTCGAGCAGGGTTCCCGCATTCTGCTCTCCGATGGACTGATCGAGCTGCGGGTGCACGAGGTGCTCGGCGACGACGTCATCTGCGAGATCATCAACGGCGGCATGCTCGGCGAAAACAAGGGCATCAACCTGCCGGGCATTCCGGTCCGTGTCCCATCACTGACTGAAAAGGATTCAGCGGACCTCGAATTCGCTCTCAAGAACGGTGTCGACGCCATCGCTGTCTCGTTTGTCCGCACCGCGGAAGATATTCGCCTCGTCCGCAACCGCGTCTCCGCCTACGGCGGCGAAACCTGGATAATTGCAAAGCTTGAAAAGCCCCAGGCCATCGAGCACCTCGACGGCATTCTGCAGGCTTCCGACGCCATCATGGTTGCCCGTGGCGATCTTGGCGTTGAGATGCCGCCTGAAAAAGTTCCCGCCGTGCAGAAGCACATCATTCGCCGCGCTGCCGAGTACCGCAAGCCGGTCATCACCGCTACGCAGATGCTGGAATCCATGATCGACAATCCGCGCCCCACCCGCGCTGAAGTCTCCGACGTGGCCAACGCCATCTACGACGGCACGGACGCTGTGATGCTCTCCGGCGAGTCGGCAGTAGGAAAGTACCCCGTGCAGACGGTAGGCATGATGGCCCGCATCATTATGGAGGCCGAACTTCACATCAAGCTCGACGAGCATGCCGAACCAAGGGAGCGCGCCAGCCACCTTTCCATCGCAGAAACCATTTGCGAAGCAACGGCCCATGCGGCCGACGATCTCGACCTGCGCGGTATCGCTCTCTTCACTGAGTCGGGCAGCACCGCCCGCCAACTCTCCAAGTACCACCCCTCCGCGCCTATCTTCGCGCTCAGCCCTGTCGAAGTCACCATCAATCGCCTCAACCTGCTCTGGGGCACCACGCCCATCCGTTGTCCCAAGATCAACAGCACAGAGGCGTTGGTCGACTGCGCCGAGAACCTGCTTTTGCATAGTGGCTTCGTCAAGCCCCGCGAGGTCATCGCCATCGTGGCCGGCACCCGCACCAAGTCCGGTTCTACCAACTTCCTTCGCCTGCACGTGCTTGGCGAGCACAACCAGGAGGGCATGCGCTTTTTTGCGCCGCGCGAAGAAGAGACCATCCCCGATCCCGCCCCTCAAGCGCAGACCGCCAAAGCCAAGCGCTCCCCTTCAAAAGCTGCCAAAATCACTACCCCAACCGTCTAGCAAGTTTTCTGTTTCGCAAGCAACCGCCACTCCATCCGGAGAATGGCGGTTTTGCTGCAGGGACCGCGAGATTTGCTGACCCGATCAGCCGCGGCTACGGTAATGAGGCAGCGCCCAAAGGCATGTTCAAAGTCGATTTCCAGCAGGGAGCACATGCCCCTTGGATCCTTAACCTATCGTTCATCAATCTTTGACGCCTAGTTGATCAAGAGCCGAACTGGATATGTAAGCGTACGGGTCGGAGGTCCACACATGAAATCGTCCCCAATGATGCTCTCCCTCATGTTTGCCGCAACGTTAGCCCTGCCGGCCGGATTGATTGGCCAGATTGGCCATCAAGATAGCAATGACCACCATTCTGAATTCAAGGCAGATACGTTGGTACTCAGTCGAAGCGTTTATGAAGGAGAAGCATCCACAATCACCATCGGCGAAACCTTGCCGCTCGGATGCCAGGGTGGCTTAACCGGATTGACAATCGATGTGCCGACGACCACTAGTGGTACGACTCCTGTAACTGTCCCCTGCGGAATCGCAACTGACAACGGCGAATATCCCAATATATTCGATACCCACAACGTGTGGACCAACGCCGGTTCCGACGGCAGTTTCGGCGTCACATCGCCGATCTATCTGGACTATCTGACACCTGACGGCCAGCCACTGGGAACCCTTCCGATTCCCACCGACCAGATGGTGACTAGCTTCAGCTCAAAGTCGGAGCTGGCCCTGAACCGCTCCGTTGACGGCCGCTCGATCACGTTCATGGGTTATAGAGGCGGCATTGGCTGTGGAGGCTCAAAGGTCTCCCCGACCGCGCCGAACTTGCTCGACGTGTCCGCTTCCAATACGCCCGGCGTCTGCGATCCGACGAATCCGGTCATCACGATGTTTGAAAGCAATCCCGTGATTCCCGCGGCATACTACCGCGCGGTTGCCGAAGTGGATGACGACGGCCAAATGAGCTTTACTGATGGAAACGCCTACAGCGGAGACAACGGCCGCGCCGCGATCAAAGGGGCCAATGGCCTGTATTACATGGTCGGAAATGACAACTCCGGCAACTTGTCAAAGAAACAGATGTCAACCACCATGGATGGGATCGATCTGTCCAATGCCACCGGTGCCGAACTGCTTTACCCCGGTCTGACACCTCCGACCCCGCCGAACATCGAGATGATTGGGCGTCTCCTCTTCGCTGGCGACAAGCCAGGAAAAGACACCAACTTCCGGGGCCTGACCATCTTCAACAACACGCTCTACGTGACCAAGGGCAGCGGCAGCAATGGAATCAATACCGTGTATCAGGTTGGTAGCGCCGGAAAGCTGCCAACGGGTTCCGCAACAGATCTCGCGACTGTGCCAATTACCATTTTGCCGGGATTTCCAAACACCGCCGCGAGCACAAACACGGCGTTTCCCTTCGGAATGTGGTTTGCCGACGCTAACACGCTTTACGTTTGCGATGAGGGTGACGGAACGCTCGTGACTCCAGCGGTCAATGGCAACGAGGCGGATGCGCAATCTCAGGCCACAGCCGGCCTGCAGAAATACCGCTTGATCAACGGCACCTGGGTGCTTCAGTACATCTTGCAGGATGGCCTGAAGATCGGTGTGCCGTACAGCATCCCCTGGTATCCAAGCTCAATCAATCCGGCAACGGGTGGATGCCGCAACATAACAGGGCGGCACAACGATGACGGTACAGTCACCATCTTCGCCGTGACTTCCACCATCAGCGCCAATGGCGACACCGGTGCCGACCCGAACAAACTCGTCCGGGTCACCGATCGTGTCAGCGACACAACATTGCCCACGGGAAATGAACATTTGGGTCACTTCAAGACGATTCGAAGTGCCGACGCTCGCGAAGTGTTCCGCGGAGTCGCATTCGCACCCAGCGATCAAGGCGGCCGGTAAAAACCAATGGTTTCAATTCAGGCCGAAGGCGCGACATCGTCACGGCTCCGGCCCTTCTTCATCGCTTGGGGCTCCCTGTCCATGCTGCGAACCTGCTGACTCCGGGCCTTGAGCCGGGTGCCGGGTGCCCCATCCATTCCGCGTTTTTTGCGGAATGGGTGGGGCACCCGACAATGTTCGATCCAAGGGCCGAAGGCGGGCGCCGCACCGCAGGCGGCTACTTCGCCGCCAACTGCCGCAGAACATACTGCAAGATCCCGCCGTGCTCGAAGTACTCGATCTCCTGCGGCGTATCAATGCGGACCTGGGCCGCGAACTCCTTGACAGCACCATCGGATGAGGTAGCCTTCACCGTGAGCGTACGCCCGGCGGCAAGCCTTTCCGCCAATAGCGCTGTCAACCCTGGGAAGTCATAGACTTCTTCGCCCGTCAAGCCCAGCGACTCCACATTCTGCCCGCTCTCAAATTGCAGTGGCAGAATCCCCATCCCCACCAGGTTCGACCTGTGAATACGCTCGAAGCTTTCCGCGATCACCGCACTCACGCCCAGCAGCTTCGGTCCTTTTGCAGCCCAGTCGCGTGACGATCCGGACCCGTACTCTTTGCCCGCCAGAATGATGAGAGGCACGCCCCGCTCCGCGTACTTTACGCTCGCGTCGAAGATCGACATCCCTTCACCCTCGGGCAGCAAGCGCGTCACGCCGCCCTCGGTCCCCGGCGCCAGCTTGTTCCTGAGCCGCACATTCGCAAACGTGCCGCGGACCATGACTTCATGATTGCCGCGCCGCGACCCATACGAGTTAAAGTCCGCCGGCTTCACTCCATGCTCTGACAAGTACTTGCCCGCAGGGCCATTTGTCTTGATGTTGCCCGCCGGAGAAATGTGGTCCGTCGTTACCGAATCGCCCAGCACCGCCAGCACCCGCGCGCCAAGAATATCCGTGACCGCCGCAGGCGTCTTCGTAATCCCATCGAAATAGGGCGCCTTGCGAATGTACGTCGAGTCCGGCTCCCACTGGTAGACATCGCCGGTCGGGAACTTCAGCCCTTGCCAGTTCGCGTCCCCGTCTGAGACCGTCGCGTACTCCTTGCGGAAGCTCTCGCTGTTCAGTCCACGCTCGATCGCATCGGACACCTCGGCTTGCGTCGGCCAAATATCTTTCAGATAAACTGGCTGCGCGGTCCGGTCCATACCTAACGAATCGGTCTCGAAGTTGTGCCCAATCCTGCCGGCCAGAGCATAGGCGACAACCAGCGGCGGGCTCATCAGATAGTTGGCGCGCACATCCACGTTCACGCGTCCCTCAAAGTTACGATTGCCGCTCAACACGCTCACCGCGACCAGGCCGTGCTCGTCGATGCTTTTTGAAACATCCGTCGGCAGCGGACCCGAGTTGCCAATGCAGGTCGTGCATCCGTAGCCCACCACGTTAAAGCGCAGCTTTTCAAGGTATGGCATCAAGCCGGCCTTGGTGTAGTAGTCGGTCACCACGCGCGAGCCCGGCGCAAGAGAGGTCTTCACCCACGGCGGGACCGTCAGCCCCTTTTCGACTGCCTTCTTCGCCAGAATTCCGGCAGCCACCATCACCGAGGGATTCGACGTATTGGTGCAACTGGTGATCGCCGCAATCACCACCGATCCATGGTCGAGGTAAGTGTCTGGATCGACACCAAACCGCTCCTTCACCGTGGTCGTCAGGTGCACTGGAACCTTCTCGGCAATCCCCGTGTCCGTCACACTCTCGCGCTTCCACGCAGCCGCAGTTCGAGTCCCCAGCGGTTTGGCCGTTGGAGAAAGCAGGCCTGGCAGTTGCTGCGCAAAGCTCGCCGCCGCATCCTTGAGCAGCACACGATCTTGCGGCCTCTTCGGCCCCGCCACGCTTGGTTCCACGGCGCCCAGGTCCAGCTCCAGTGTCTGCGTGTACTCTGCTTCCGGAGAACTCGGAGTGTGAAACAACCCCTGCTCTTTGTAATAGGCCTCGACGAGCGCAATCTGATCGTCACTTCGTCCTGTCAGCCTCAGATAACGTAGCGTCTCAGAGTCTACCGGGAAAATGCCGCAGGTCGCGCCGTATTCTGGAGCCATGTTGCTGATGGTCGCGCGATCTGCCAGCGCCAGCCCGGCAATTCCGCTCCCGTAGAAATCCACAAACTTGCCCACAACCCCCAGCTTGCGCAGCGCCTGGGTCACAGTCAGCACCAGGTCGGTGGCGGTCGCGCCTTCTCGCAGCTTACCCGTCAGCTTGAAGCCCACCACTTGCGGCACAAGCATTGACACAGCTTGCCCCAGCATCGCCGCCTCGGCCTCAATGCCGCCAACGCCCCAGCCAAGCACGCCCAATCCATTGATCATCGTTGTGTGCGAGTCGGTGCCCACCAGTGTGTCGGGATAAGCAATCAACTCGCCGTCGATCTCGGTGGTAATCACTACCCGCGCGAGGTATTCCAAGTTCACCTGGTGGCAGATTCCCATTCCCGGCGGCACCGCTGAGAAGTTACGGAAGGCCGTCTGCCCCCACTTCAAGAACGCATAGCGCTCGCGATTTCTCTGAAACTCCAGAAGCGTATTCGCCTCGAAAGCGCCGGCGGTGCCAAATTCATCCACCTGCACCGAATGATCGATTACAAGCTCCGCCGGCACCAGCGGATTTACCTGCTGCGGGTCGCCGTCCAGTGTTTTGATAGCGTCGCGCATCGCGCCAAGGTCCACGATCGCAGGCACGCCCGTAAAATCCTGCATCAGCACGCGCGCCGGCATATACGCAATTTCGCGGCTCGGCTCCGCCTTGGCATCCCAGTTGGCCAGAAACTCGATATCGCTGGCCATCACGTTCACGCCGTCTTCGCGGCGCAGCAGGTTCTCAAGCAGAATCTTCAGGCTGAACGGCAGCCGGCTCAGGTTGAATCCGCGCGCCTCAAGCGCAGCAAGCCGATACATCGTGTAATTCCGATTGCCGGAGGTCAGTGTGCCCCGGCTGTCAAAGCTATTCATCGTAGGAAGCCTTTCTATCCGCGCATCGGCGGATGGATCTCTAAACACGGATGCCCCAGGTCTCGTCTTTGAGACCTGAGAGTGCGGGCTGCCGAAGTCTCGCTTCAGAGACCTACGGAGCAATAATCATCGGGATTAGATTAATCAGCGGGAGGCGCTACGTCCACGGTCGGGCCGGCCGCGGTGGAACCGCTTCAGCACGGGCGTCGATGAAATTCGAACTGCGGAACGGCTGAACATGGCAGACACTCAAATTCTAGCGCCAAGTCCTGATTCAGGGAAGACCCATCCGGAACTGAAAACAACCAAAAATTCTCGCTTCGCCGGACGCCTCTCAATCCGCCCGATTCAAACCTTCACTGTACGGATTCAGAACCGGAAGTTATCCTCAATCCCAAAGCCTCAGGAGGTCCCGATGCGGCTGCACAATGCCTTTCTCTCAATTCCCGCTGTGCTCTTCCTTAGCGTGGCCGCGCACAGCCAGACGATGTCCATGCCCGCTGCGAATCCGCCTGCCGCACCTGTTGTGACCTGGCCCACCGTTGACGGCATTGTGGTTCTGCCCAACTTTCGCTTCGGCACCGGCGAGACCCTGCCCCAGCTCAAGCTGCATTACCTCACCCTCGGCACGCCTCACCGCAACGCCGCCGGCCACGTGGATAACGCCATCCTCTTGCTGCATGGCACCGGCGGAAATGCCCACTCCTTAATGACCCCCGTCTTTTCGAATGTTCTCTTTGGCCCCGGCCAGCCGCTCGATATCACCAGGTACTTCATCATCCTGCCTGACGACATTGGCCACGGCGAAAGCTCAAAGCCCTCTGACGGCTTGCATATGAAGTTCCCAGCCTACGACTACGACGACATGGTCCGAAGCCAGCACATGATGCTCGACCAGATGAAGATCGATCATCTCCGCCTCATCCTTGGGACCTCGATGGGTTGCATGCAGACATTCGTCTGGGGAGAAACCTACCCCGATTTCGCCGACGCCCTTGCTCCCTTCGCCTGTCTGCCGATCCAGATTGCAGGACGCAACCGCATGATGCGCTACATGGCCATCCAGGGCATCAAGCTCGATCCCGCGTGGATGGACGGTGAATACAAAACCGAGCCTGCCTTGGGCCTGCGCAACGCCAACGAAATGCTTCTGGTCATGGGATCAAGCCCGCTCCAGATGCAGAAGAATGAGCCCACACGCGAATCGGCAGAAAAATATGTCGACCAGTACCTTGCGCGCACCACGGCCAATACCGACGCGAACGACCTCATCTACTACGTCAACGCCAGCCGCAACTACGACCCTAGTTCCCGCCTCGAACAGATCAACACGCCTGTGCTGTGGATCAACTCGGCCGACGATTACATCAACCCGCCAGAGTTGGGAATTGCGGAAAGAATGGTTAAGCGCATGTCCCATGCGCGCTTCATTCTCATCCCCATCTCGGATGCCACGCGCGGCCATGGAACTCACACTGTCGCCGCAGTTTGGAAGGACTACTTGATCGAACTACTCAACGCAACCGAACCAAAGCGGTAGGTCGCCAGGCTCCGATTCGCTTCTATACTGGGAGTGTGACGCAATCATCCAGCGAGGAAGCGCCGAAACCCGGCTATTGGGTAGGATTTCCTGGACTATACACGCGGTTTCTGGCGTGGCTCACCCGCCGCGTGCCCTCTGAGCGCCAACGGCTCCTGGGCGTCACCATCCTGGCAGGCGGGCTGTGCGGTCTGGCTGCGGTCGCCTTTCATCTGAGCATTGGATGGCTTGAAGCGCTCTTGATTGACCGCGCCAACCATGCACAGGGCTACAGTTGGATCTGGTGGACCATCCTCACGCCCGGGCTAGGCGGCCTCTTGGTCGGCCTCGGCCTCACTTACGTTGCCCCAGCCGCCGCCGGTAGCGGAATACCCCAGGTGAAGGTTGCCTTTGCATTGCGCAACGGCTACGTTACCCTCCGGGAGACGATCGGCAAGTTTATTCTTTGCGCTGTGCAGATCGGCTCAGGTGCCTCGCTCGGCCTCGAGGGTCCAACCGTCCAGATCTGCGCTGGCGTGAGCAGTCTGCTGGCCCGCGCTGCCCGGCTCAGCCCCAAAAACTGCCGCCGCATGGCCTCTGTTGGAATGGCCGCAGGCATCGCCGCTGCCTTCAACGCCCCCATTGCTGCCATCACATTTACCCTTGAAGAACTCATCGGCGATCTGGATCAGACCATGCTCTCCGGCGTCATCGTAGCTGCAGCACTCGCCGCCGTCGTCGAGCACTCCATTCTCGGCTCGAACCCCGTCTTTCACGTGCAGCGGGCCTACGCCCTCGGCAACGCTTCGTCCCTGGTGTGGTACGCACTGCTCGGTTTTTTGGCGGCTGTTGTTTCCGTCGCCTTCACTGACTCGTTGCTGTGGCTGCGCATCCGGTTCAGGCAGCTTTCGAGTGTGCCCAAATGGGTTCAGCCTTCAATTGGCGGATTGGCCGTGGGCTGCATAGCTGTTCTGGGTCTCCAGCTCTTCCAACTCAACGGTATTGCCGGCGATCCCTACAAGACCCTGACAATCGCACTTACCGGCACGTTGCCCGTTGTGTGCATGATTTCTTTCTGCGTTCTCAAACTCCTGGCCACCGTCTGCTCTTACTCGAGCGGCGGATCGGGAGGCATCTTTGCCCCGGCACTCTTCATGGGCGCCATGCTCGGCGGAGCGGTCGGCTACCTCGACGTCAATCTCTTCCACCATTCGTCTGACGCCATCGGTGCCTTCGCCGTGGTGGGCATGGGCGCGGTTTTTGCTGGCATCATCCGCGCTCCCATGACCTCGATCCTCATCGTCTTTGAGATGACAGGAGGCTACGGCCTCGTCCTGCCCTTGATGATCGCGAACATGAGCGCATTCGCCCTGGCGCGTCACTGGAGGCACACTCCGATCTACGAAGCGCTTCTCGCCCAGGACGGCATCACTTTGCCTCACGGTGACGGTCCCATCGACCCGCCTGACGACGTGGAATTGCCCACCTCCCCGCTTCAAGCCGATGCCAGCATCTAGCACCGGCTTGAATTGCGCGTGAAGATCCGCCGTGCGAGCACCGCAGCCTCTAGCGCTGGCCCGGCTCCATGTTGTAGAGGAAGTAAGCCCGGAGTTCCAGATACTGACCGTGAAAATCCCTGGGCAGCGGCGGATAGTTTGAACCCGTAAGCGCTCCCCATGCCGCCCGGTCCAATGCGGAATCGCCTGAACGCCCTTCCAACACCAGGCTGTTATCCATCAGTCGGCCGTTGGGAAGTACCCTGAAGCGAATCGCCACCATGCCCGACTTCAAGATCGGCGCGTTCACTTCGTCTGGGATCAATGGATCCCATGTGTGTTCCGTCTCCCAATGCCAGCGCTGCAGCCAGGCACTGAAGTCGACGCCCGGCTCGGGATTCAGAATCTCAACACCGCCGCCAGCCCCAGGGTGACGGGCTAGTCCGCCCATGCCCATGTTCCCCGGAGCAACCTGCCCCGCGTTACGCGATCCCCGCATGGCATCCCGAAGCTGGTCTGCCGGATTCTGCGATCCCATGGCAAAGTTCGGACGCGCCGGGACTGCTGCAGGGCGAGGGGTTTCAAGCTGTGGCTGCGGGGTGGATGGAGGCGGTTGACTTGGAGCCGGCTGCTGAACTTGCGCGGGCGCTGGAGGTACCGGCGCAGGCGCTGGCGGCGGTGTAGCCTTGTTCAGCGCCTCTAGCGTCTTCTTGTCCATCACCGTCGGTTTTTCGGGAACCGGGTTGATCTTGACCTTCGGTTGCACTTGCCGAAGTGCGTCGGGCGGGAGATCGAGATACTGCAGATCCTTGCGATTCTTGATTGCTTCCATGGGATCGATCACCTGGGGCACTTTGAAGACATACTTCGGAATCCAGGTAATCGCTGAAAGAATCGCAAGGTGAATGAGAATCGCAATCCAGACACCCTCGCGCAGACGAGCCCAACGCCGCTCATCCTCGAGTTCGCCGATCATCTCCAGCAGTTCGTGCGTGTCGTAGTCCACCCAGCGCGAACCCCGAACCACAGGAGCGCTGCTCTCAGTGGCGGACTCGCTTTCAGCCTCGTGCAACTCTGTATTCGATGAGCGAGTCTCCAGAGACAGCTCTTCCTCACTGGCGACTGAGACTCCGCCGCTCGGCTCCGGACCGGCGATGTTCAGGCTAATCAGCGGAGTGGCGCCCGATTTCGGCACGCGGCCTTTTTCGCTGGGCCCTTGGGGCTCGTTCATGCTGGTTGGAGCTTCACTGGCTGGCATCAGTTGCCTGGGAGCTTGCTCGGGCACACATCGCCCAACCGCTCCCTTTCGAGTCCTTTCTATCTATTCTCTCATTCCAGCTGAAATTCATGCGCTCTGGCGAGACTCGTACAATGGTTCCTGATGATTAAGACGGATTATTAGGCGGAAGGGGACCCGTTTGAAGTCGTTTCTTGCCAGGTTCATAGCCAAGTTAAATCTTGTACTCATGCCCTTCCTGGCCAAATTCGGCATTTGGGGCCTCGGCGCGCTCGCAGTCCTGGATTCTTCAAGCCTCCCAGTTCCCATGGATGCTCTGCTGGCCTTCTCAATCTGGAACGATAAGGGCCACTTCTGGCTTTATTGCCTTACGGCGGCCTTCGGCTCGGCGCTGGGCGGTTTGCTTCCCTATGGGCTGGGACGTGCCGGCGGCGAACTCTTTCTGCTCAAGCGGATCAATCGTGAGCGCTTTGAGAGAATGCGCACTCGCTTCGAACGTCAGGAATTCCTGGCCATGATGATCCCTTCCATGCTGCCCCCGCCCACTCCGTGGAAGGCCTTCGTGTTTGCCGCAGGCGTATTCGAGATGAGGGTGGTTCCATTCATGCTGTCCGTATTCTGCGGCAGGATGGTTCGATGGTTGGTGCTCTCGCTCCTCGTGCTCAAACTGGGGCCGGGAGCCGTTCAGGTCGTCGAGCACCACGCGCTGCTCCTGGTAGCCATTGTTGGCGCACTGGCAATCGGCGGATTCGCCTTCTGGTGGAGGCGCAGAAAGCGCGCCGACAAACTCATCGAAGAATAGACTGCACACGGCGCAACGCACCTCCGAGATCTCGTCCCCCGCGGAGGAGAAACCTGGGCAATCTTCGAGCAGAATTTATTGGATGCCCCGCCTCTTCACCGAGAGTGCGAGACTTGAGAAAGCTACTTCGCTGCCAGCGCAGTCCGTTCCTGAGCCCCGCTCAGTCGCCGTACCAGCACCGGAACGCCAAATGCCACCGCAACCACAATCGCCGTTGAAACCACATCATTGCGATAGAAGGGAAGCCCAGCCGCGTAGCAGGTAGCCAGTCCTGCAGTCGTGCGCGGGTACATTGCGCCGGTCGCCCACACCGCGTAATTTGAAATCAAAAAGAACGACGTCGGCCCCAGAAGAGTCGCCGCGCCGGCCCGCACAAACGTTGTCCGGCTGTGCAGCAGAATCTGACCCAGCGCCATCGCCGCAACATACCACGCCCATGTAGGCAAGTAGTCCTGCGCGAGGAAGCCGTAGTGGTAGACATAGACCGTCAGGTAGTAATCGCAGGCCATCAGCACTGCCAGGGGGCCAAGCATCTCCCGCCATGACCGCCGGGCGCCAAAATACAGCAATGCGCCGCCAACCGCGGCAAAGTTCCACATGCCCGCATGGGGCAGCAAACGGCTCAAAACGGCAACAAGCAATAACAGATAAGCAGGCATGAAAACCTCAATTTCTTCGATTTCCAGGACCAGGTCCTGGAGTGGGGATGGCGGCAAGTGCGACTCTCTTCATTCTGGGGTCCACAGGCCGCTCGGTCAACCGGAATCGTTCTATCACACCAACAAATCTATTCACCAGAATAAAAATAGCCTAGTGTTGTTCACGCCCGTCCATAGCTTCGCCGGCATCGTCCCGACCGTCTACGACATAAACCCAGCCCCTCAGCGCTGACCGGCCAGTTTCCCTGCCGTTTCCTATAAACGAATAATCGAAACGCAGGTCCTTGAATTCCACGGTCGTCCATGTCCTGCCGGGCACCAGTTCTGGCGCCGCCATCGCAGCAACCGGGACCTGCCCTACATCACGCACCACCGCCCATGTCCCCCAGTCCAGGTACACCTGGCCCAGAGGCGTTCGTTTGGCTACTTCGGTAGCCGCAGTCGCGGGCGGCTTGAATTGCACGTCTTTCTGCGGGTCGCTGTCGATCACCCCGGTCAGCGTGTCCACCTCTGCAGTCTGGTAGAAGGCAGGCGTTTCCAAAACTACGTGCCAGCGAAACGGATTCACCGGATACGGCTCAATGCCCATCCGCGTCACCGAAGCCGATGCCACTTGTGTCTTCTCTAACAGCGAACTGGCCTCCCAATGCTCCTCCCATCGCCAGGCCCACAACAGCACCATGCCTGTCAGCGCGAAAATCGCCCATCCTCGCCCACGAAACTCCTTTCGCCGTTCGCCAATCTCCCCGGCCACCAGTCCAAACAGCCACGGCATGATAAGCGCCAACAGGAACAGAGCCCACAGCAAAGGCTCCGCAATAAACATGAAGCTGCCCGCGTACCAGCGCGGATTGAAGGGGAAGAAAGGCCGCAGGCCATAATTGTTGGTCCAATCCAGCAACAAGTGGCTCAGGGATGCGATCAGCGCTGTTGCGGAGAGCCAGCCCCAATGCACCAGCTGTGGAATCCGTGGCTCCGGTGCGCCCGGGTCCATTACGCGTGGGGTCGCGGCGGCCAGTTTTCTGCGCCTTCGCCGCTGAACCCACACATCAAGCAGCCACACCAGCCCCACTACAACCCCAGCCACCACCGGCACAGCGACGAACGTATGTGTAATTCCGCGGTGGTGTTTTAGTTCCTCGACCGGCCCGCGCAACCCCCAAAACACATCCATGTCCGCGGCTTCTGCCGCCAGCACAGCAGCCAGCGTTGCATACCGCGTCTTGCGGTTCAGCCCCGCGCGTCCAATGCATGCCCCAGTAAGAAAATGCGTTATCGGTTCCATATGCGATCTGCCAACCATACTACCCTGCCCCACAGCCTCCTATAATTCTCCCCATGGGCGACCCCGCCAACAAAGACTCGGCCGCGGCCCACCGCGCCCACGAACTGCGCTCCGAGCTCCGCCGCCACGAGCACTTGTATTACGTCATGGACGCCCCGGAGATCAGCGACGCCCAGTACGACGCGCTGATGAACGAGCTCAAAAGCATCGAGACCGCGCACCCCGACCTTCTAACCCTCGACTCGCCAACCCAGCGCGTAGGCGGCAAGCCCGCCGAAGGCTTCAAGAAAGTGAGCCATTCGCGTCCCATGCTCTCGCTTGACAATGCCTACTCCGCCGAGGAGCTGGCCGATTGGGATCGCCGTGTTCGCGAGCTCGCCGGCGGGCTCCCCGTCGAGTACACGGCGGAGCTCAAGCTCGACGGCCTCAGCATCGCCCTCCACTATGAAGCAACTGAAACCGGCGGTGCCCGCCTTGCGCGTGGCATCACCCGCGGCGACGGCCAGATCGGCGAAGACGTGACCTCGAATGCGCGCACCATCCGCAGTGTGCCGCTTTCAATCTCAGCCGACCGTTTGAAAGCAGCAAGCCTGCCGCCAACTTTTGAGGTCCGTGGCGAAGTGGTAATGCCCGAGGCGGCTTTCCAGCGCTTGAATGAGGAGCGCGAACAGCAGGGTTTGCCCGCCGCAGTCAATCCTCGGAATGCCGCGGCCGGCACACTGCGCACGCTTGAGCCCGCCATTGTCGCCAATCGCAGGCTTGTCTTCTTTGCATACTTCCTCCTCGTTGATGGCGAGTATTGGCCTCAGGGCCAACGGGCGACGCTCGACGTCCTTACCGCGCTGGGCTTCCGCGTCAACCCGCACAGCAAGCTCGTATCGTCGGTCGAGGAGATGACCAGATTCATCGATCACGCCGAGCAGGATCGCGCCACGCTCGGCTACGAGATCGATGGCGTTGTTATCAAGGTCGACTTCCACGCCACGCAACAGCGCCTCGGCTACACAGGCCGCGCTCCGCGCTGGGCTATCGCCTACAAATTCACAGCCAAATCAGCAATCACACAGGTCCGCGACATCACCGTTCAGGTGGGACGCACCGGAAAACTTACGCCGGTAGCCGAACTCACGCCCGTCTTCATCGCTGGCACCACGGTGAGCCGCGCCACACTGCACAACGCTGACTTTATCGAACGCCTTGGCCTTCTGGTTGGCGACTGGGTCAAAGTTGAACGCGGTGGAGACGTAATCCCCAAGGTCGTTGAAGTCTTTCAAGATGCTGACCATCCGCGCGGCACTACGCCTTTCGCGTTCCCAACGCGTTGCCCCGAATGCCAGAGCGAGGTCGTGCGCGTCGAGGGCGAAGTGGACTATCGCTGCGTCAACGCTAACTGCCCCGCCAAGCTGCGCGAGAGCCTGCTCCACTTTGGCCGTCGCAGCGTCATGAATATCGAAGGCCTGGGCGACGCCGTTGTGCAACAGCTGCTTGATCGCGACATGGTGCACAGCGTCGCCGATCTTTACGCTTTGAAAAAGGATGAACTGATTGCCCTCGATCGTTTGGCGGAAAAGTCAGCCATCACGCTTCTCGACGAAATTGAACGCTCGAAGAAGGCAGGACTCGCCCGCGTTCTGATGGGCCTGGGCATTCGCTTTGTGGGTGAACGCACGGCCGAGTTGCTCGCAGCAGAGTTCGGTTCGATCGAAGCTCTGGAGTCCGCCTCCGCCGAAGAATTGGAAAGAGTCGAGGAGGTGGGTCCACGAATCTCTCAGGCGATTTTGGAGTTCTTCGCGCAGCCGGGGAACCTTGGTCTCATCCAGAAGCTCAAAGACGCTGGTGTTGACATGACCGCCGAACGGAAGCAACGTTCAACCCAGCTTGCGGGGCTGACCTTTGTCCTCACCGGCACCTTGCCCACGCTCTCCCGCGAAGAGGCAAGACGGAAAATCGAAGATGCTGGCGGTAAGGCAGCAGGTTCGGTGAGCAAGAAAACCAACTATGTCGTAGCCGGTGAAGAGGCTGGCTCCAAACTCGACAAGGCTCTGGAACTCAAGATTCCAGTCCTCGACGAAGGCGAACTCCTGGCGTTGCTGGCTGCAAACTCGCAAAGTGATTTGGGCCCATCATAGATGCACTTCGCTGGCTGAATCACCCACCCAACAGCTGACGCGCGACGTTCTGCCGCTCAAATCTTCGACTATTGGCGAGGCGCGAAGTACCCCTTCTTGGCTCGAACCTGGTAACGTCGATCGGTGCAATATAGATAGATCGGCCTGAAGGCCCCGTCGTTTTTGAAATCGGCCGGCGTGTAATTCAATGCGTACTGGCTGCGCAGCTCTTCTTCAATGGATGCAAAGCTGTTTGAAACCTCTTCTACCGACGGCGGAAAAAAGACCTTGCCGCCTGTCGCCTCGGACATTTGCGTCAGTACATCGTCGCCCTTGCCGCGGCTCGGCGTCCAATTGGTGCTGATGGCATAAATAATGGTCTCTGCCCTCTCGCACTCTTTGATCGCTTCGTCCGGGTGAACGCGGCTCTGGTTGTCGTCGCCGTCTGAGAGCAGCACCATCGCCTTGCGCACCGGCTCCGTCACGTGCGCATCCAGCAGCTTGTCGCGGCACGCGGTGTAGATGGCATCGAACAACGCAGTGCCGCCACCGGGGCGCAACCGGTCAATCCCCGTTTGAAGCGCGTCCACGTTGTTGGTCCAGTCCTGCATCACGGTCGGGGTCACATCGAACCCCATCACAAAGGCGCGATCGCTCTTGGCCTTGAGAACCTGAATCAAAAACTCCTGGGCCGACTGCTGCTCAAACTGGAATCGCGTACGAATCGATGTGCTGGCGTCAATCACAATCGCAACACGCAGCGGAAGATTGATCTGCTGATGAAAGGAGTTGACCTTCTCAGGAGCCTTCTGGTCGTCAAGCAAAGCAAAGTCGCTTTGCTGCAGGTTGGGGATATAGTGCCCATGCCGGTCAGTCACGGTAAAGATGAGGCTGACCTCGTTCGCATTGATTTTGACCACGGGAACGCTTGCATCCCCAGTCTGGTCAGGCACCGAAGTGGGAGGTTGGGGCGCTGTTTGCTGTGCCGGCAGTGCGACAGTCAAAAGCGCCGTCGCAAGCGCGGCTCCAATTAGATTTCTCATCATGGCGTTCTCATTTTAGCAATCGTCCCCGATTCCCCGCATCCCTTCAAAACCAGCCGGGAATCCTTTCAGGTACGTCAGTACTGTGCCGTTTTGGTAGAGGGCGCTTCAATCTGGCTCAGGAAATGCTCCAACTCTTCAGGCAGCGGCGCCTCAAGTTTGACGAGCTTCCCCGTTAAAGGGTGCGCGAACTCCAGGTTTGCCGCGTGAAGAAAGTTCCGCCCCAACCGCAGCTTCTCCGGTTCCGATTTCCGTCGCGCCGCCTTCGACTGCGCCGCCTGTGACGCAACCTGGTCTGTCAGTTGACCAGCCGCGCCGTAAAGTGAATCTCCAACCACCGGGTGGCCGATCGAAGCCATGTGCACCCTGATCTGGTGTGTCCGCCCGGTCTCAATGCGGACCCGAATCAGTGTGAACTTGCCAAATCGATTCGCCAGCCGCCGCACCACCTCGTAGTGCGAGACCGCCGATCGTGCGTTGTCCTGAGGCTTCGCGGTCATTCGAGTGCGCCGCGTTGGGTCGCGGCCTACACTCGCGTTAATCGTCCCTCTTGCGCGCTCCATCGCCCCATGCACCAGGGCAACATACGTCTTCTTGATTTGCCGGGTAGCAAACATCTCTCCGAGTGCAGCATGAGCGCGGTCATTCTTGGCCACCACAATCAAGCCGCTGGTGTCTTTGTCCAGCCTGTGCACAATGCCCGGTCGCAGTTCTCCGCCCGTTGAAGAGAGGGCATTGAACCGGTGCAGCAACGCGTTCACCAGCGTTCCCTGTCCGCGCGCGTCTTCATTCTGCCCTGATCCGGCGTGGACCATCATGCCCGCAGGCTTGTTTACCACTGCAAGATCTGTGTCTTCGTATACAACGTCCAGCGGGATATCTTCCGCCGTTGCCTTCAAAGGCGCTGGATGCGGTTCGCCCGTGATGGCGATATGCTCTCCGCCGCGCAACTTCATTGAAGCCTTTTCGCGCTCGCCGTTCACCACTACATCGCCCTGGTCCATCAGCAGCTGCACACGGGAGCGGCTCACACCTTCAAGCTTCGACACAAGAAACATGTCAAGCCGCTGCCCGGCGGCTTCAGCAGGCACATCGATGCTGCGAAGTTCCAGCTTTCCAACCTCACCCATGTTGCGCCTCGCTCTTCCTGCTCGCGCTCTTGCGTTCCATCAGCACAAATCCTCCTGCCAGCACCAACAAAACAGCGCCCACCTGCGGACCGTCCAGCCCTCCGCCCAGAAGCACGCCCCGCCCTTCAGGATCGCGCCACAGTTCTGTCAAGAACACCACAACGCCAATGCCCAGCAAACCCGACCCCGCAATGTCCCCTGGTTGCCGTCTCGCCGCCATACCCGCAAACAGCAATGCCGACAGCGTCAAGAATCCCAGTGCTGCATAGGCCTGCACGGGGTGCAGGGGAATGCCCAGTGGCGCCCCGCTCCAGCGCGCAGCCAGCGGATTGACGTAGGTGACAGCCCAGCGCGCATTGGTTGCCATTCCGTAGCCCGACCCCGCTAGCAGTCCGCCCACTTGTTCAACGGCCAAACCCAGGGCCAACGGACCGGCGAGCGCATCGGCCGTGCTCCACGCGCTCATGCCCTTCAAGTGTGCATATACCCCGGCGAAAACGACCCCCGCCAGCGCTCCGGTCGCACTCAGCAGCGGATGATGAACCATTGCCAACCCCAGCACCCATGACGGATGGCGGCGCACCTCATCCCAGTTCATCGCGATCAGCAGCAACCGCTGGCCCGCCAGGGCCGCAAACAGCGCAACAACGCATAGGTTCCACACCTGCCCCGCATCCAGACAAACAATGCGTGCCGTACGCTGCGCCAGGAACAGCGCCAGCAAAACGCCCGACGCCGCCATCGCGCCATAGGACGGAATTACCACCGCACCGATGTGGAAGAGAACTGGATACACCTGAGTCAGCATACGGCATTTTGACCGCACGCGTAGCTGTCAGGTTGTTTTCAAAGGAAGGTAGAATCCGACCCACTGGGCCGTGAGTGATGCGCTGGTGAACCCGTCCAAAGACGGTGGAGCTCTCCGCGGTTCATTAGGCATTCCGGACTGGCGGACACGGCACACAGAACCGATTGTCGAGTCGAGCCCCTGTTCATGAATGTTGGTTCAACCAGCGTTAACCACCCACCTGCTTTGCAGGCCGGTTTCTATTGCGGATAGTACGGGTCCGTGCCAGAAATTACAAGTCTTGTGCGAAGTGCACGCGGTGTGCTACCGTTTTCGGCCTTGCCGATTTAAACCAACAGGCCGGAATTGGAACTGCCAATCGCTGGTTAGTTCCCACCACTCGGCGCTGCCGATTGCGGCTTGCTGTTGTTCAGCTCCTCTGCCCGGGAAACAAGCTTCTTCAGCTTTCCCTCGATATCCGCGTCGCCAACATGTTGGTCCTCAAGCACACCATCCGCATCAATCGTGAATGTGGCGGGAATCGCGTTTACGCCAAACTGCGTTGCGATCCGGCCATCGAATCCCCCGTCACGATATTGAAGCCAGGTCATGCCGTTCTTGGCGACAAAGTCCTTCCATTTACCTTCGTCTTTATCCAGACTGACGCTTAAGACCACAAGTGGCAGCCCGTCAAATTTCTGAGCGATCTTCCGGATGTGCGGGAGCGCTTCCCGGCACGGGCCGCACCAAGTGGCCCAAAAGTCAATAAGCACCACCTTCCCTGTAAGGCTTTCCAGTGTCAACGTTCGGCCATCGAGCGTCTTCAGGCCAAAATTTGGCGCCATCTTGGCGCGGGCCAACTCGGGATGCTCGACAAACCGCGCTACCCGGGCATAGTCAATATCACGGGGTCCGGCTACCCGCAAGAACTGCCTGAAGCGCTCCCTGGCATCTTCATAGCGCTTGAGATATGCAAGCGCCTCGCCGTCAGCGTAGAGACAATCCGCACTGTTCGGCTGCAGTTGGAGCGCCGTTTGAAATGCGCTATCGGCCGCCACCAATGGGTCATCTCGCTTGCCGTGAATGCCTTCCCGCAAACAGGTCTCGCCTAACAAGAACTGCGCGTTCACCTTGTCGCTGACCGCGGTTGCATTGGCCAGCATCGCACCCGTCTGCGCCCGCGCCGCTTTGAAATCTCCAAGGGCGACGGCGGCATCCCAGGCTTTCTGCTCGCAAACAATGCAGTGTCCGCCGTCCTGCTTGTCCGCCTTGCGAAATCCCTCGAGCGCAAACACATAACGAGAGTCCTTCATCAGGAGGAGGGCCTCGTCGAACGTCTTTTTCGCTTTGGGATCAGAAGGGCCGCTGGTTCGCGCTTCGGGCTTGTTCGGCTGAGCGGCTGTGGGGGCTTGGGCTATGAGGGCAAAAGAAAGCGGAAAACAAAGCAGGACAAAACAAGAGATTGACTTGCACATAACATCTCCGGAATCGGACCAACTCTATCACGGAATGACCCCGTCGAGCTGAAAATCACGATCCGGTCTTCCACTCTTCTTCGAGCACTTCGTCCAACAACCCGCGTAGATTGGCTGCGCGCGCATGGCCCATCTGCGCATTGGCGCCTCCAGCCTGGGACAGCTCGTCCGCTAGATTTAATGCGGCAAGCACCGCCACCCGCAGCGAATCCACCGTTCGCCCCTGCGCGGAAACTGCACGCATCTTCGCATCCACGCGCGCAGCCAGTTCGCGGATATGCACGGTATCTTGCCCGGACAGGTGATAAACCTGATCGTAAATCTCTACGGTTACATAACCGGGAGGATCGCTCCGCTTCTCATCAGCCATGCCATCCCTCACAATTCAAGTCCATTGAGCTCTGCCAAAAGCCGGTCTACGCGCTGCCGCACTTGATCACGCTCCGCGCGCAGTGCAGTCAGCTCTTTTTGCAGATTTTCGAACTGCCCCGCTTGCTCACGCAGTTGTGCCTCGGCCTGGCCTGCGCGCTCCTGCGCCTCGGCACGCGCCTTGCGCTCCCGCCGCACAATGGCCACCGCGCGCATCACCCGTTCTTCGAGCGCCGTAAAATCGTCCGCGCTCAAAGCCAGGGTTGCCGACTCCGCAAGAAGATGATTTTGCGGTTGCGCGCCCGCTTCCCCGGCCACATCCCTATTCCAGGAAAACTCCGACATGCCATGACCTCCACTCAAATGCAGCGTAACGGAGCAAGTATAGACCTGAAAAGGCCCAATCTTCCCGCTAACTGCGCAGCTTTGCCCCGGCTTTGCCCACAGCTTCCACAACCTGCACCCGGAAGCTTTGCAACTCTTCCTCGCGCAGCGTGCGATCGGGCGCCTGAAATGTGGCCCCCATCAGCAGCGAGTACTCACCATGGCCAAGCCGTGCGTCGCGAAACACCTCCCGCACCCGCCAGTCCACAAGTTCGGGGATCTGCAACCCGGCCAGCGCCTGGTCGATCTTCTCCCAACCAACTTCCTCGCCCACGACCAGCGAAAAATCGCGGTGCACCGGCTGAAATCGCGAAATCTCGCGCGCAATGGTCTTGCGCAGGTTGAGCTTGTAGAGCCGGTCAAGGTACAACTCACCCACCAGCACTGGCTCGCGCAACTTGCGTGCCGCAGCCTCGCGTGGATGAAGCTGCCCAAACCACCCTACCGTCTCGCCGTCCGCCGCGACCCTCGCCGAGCGGTAAGGATGCAGCCAGTCAGGCGTAAGTCCCGCATCCGCTGGGAACCGGTCGAAATACACTGACCGCGTCTGAAAGCGCGCCAGAACCTGCTCCACTGCGCCTTTCACGTCATGAAAATCAATTGCGCGCACGGGATGTAGAGGGCCCTGCGCCGGCAGATTGCCCACCGCGCCGAAAGCCACAGCCGGCCGCTCATCAACCTTTTCAGTACTTCCGCTGAAGACCGTACCCACCTCGAACAACCGCACTTCGCTCACGTCACGATGCAGATTGCCCGCGATCATTCCCAGCATCCCCGGCACCAGCGAAGGGCGCAGCACGCCCGCCTCTTCGCTCAATGGATTGCCGAGTGGCACCACAAGACCAGGTTGCGGCGCCGTCAACACAGCCTCCGCAGCTGAACAGAAGGTGCTGGCAATCGCCTCATGAAATCCAGCCGCAAGAAACGTCCGCCGCACAGCGGTTTCGCTCTCCGCCCAGGGCAACGCCTGCAGTCCTTCGCCAAACGCAGGCAGCGTGGTCGCGAAACGGTTGTACCCGTAGACACGGGCGACCTCTTCGATCAGATCGATCTCCCGCTCCAGGTCAAGCCGCCAACTCGGCAGGCTGACATCCCACGCAGCTGCGTCTGGCTTTGCCCCACCGCGAGTTGCTGACCCGCTGACTTGCCGAGCTGCCAGATTGCAACCGAGAGCATTCAGAACATCCTGTACCGTCGCCGCGCTGATCCCCTCCTCGTCGACGGTTGTGCCCAGAATCCGCTGGACCTCGCTCAACGCCAGGGCTACCAGCTTGCGGTTAGCCGTTCGAGCCGCCATGGACGCAACCTGCACATCGACAAGATCGCCTTCCAGCCAACCGCCGTTCGCCAGAAGGATTCTGCTCACAAGAGCGGAAGCAACCGGTCCTCCATTGAAGTCCGCACCGCGTTCAAAGCGGTGGCTGGCATCGGTGTGCAGGCCGTGGCGTTTGGCCGTTCGCCGCACAGCGATTGGGTCAAACCACGCCGCCTCGACCAGCACATTGGTCGTCGATGCCGTAATCATTGTGTCCCAACCGCCCATCACCCCCGCCAGCCCAAGCGGCTTGGCATGGTCGGCTACCACCAGGTCTTCAGGATCGAGCACCCGCTCCACGCCATCCAGCGTTTTCAGCTTTTCACCCTTGCCCGCACGCCGAACAACGATGCCGCCCTCGATCTTGTCCAGGTCGAAAGTGTGTGTCGGCTGCCCCATGGCCAGCCACGCAAAATTCGACGCGTCCACGGCGTTGGAAATTTTTTTCTGTTCCAGCAGCGAGAAATAGGTTGCCACTTCCCCGCCCACAAACCAGTCCCGCGAGTCACCGATCGAGATGCCTCGCAGCACCCGAGCTGTAAACCGCCCGCACTCGCTCGCCGCCTCGATGCGTACCTGAACTTCCTTGCCGGCTGGGCGCGCTGCTGGAAGTTCAAAGACAAGTTCGGGCAATGCCAGTCCGTAGATCGCCGCAGCTTCCCGCGCCACGCCGTAGTGGTTCATCGCATCCACCCGGTTGGTGGTGATGTCCATCTCGAACAGAGACCCGTTCCCGTCGCCCAGATTGTAGATCCCCTCAACGGCGATGCCGCGCAGCGTCAAGTCTTCCGCCAGCCGCGCATCGTCGACTCGCAGTCCGGGTAAGTAGGCTCTAAGCCATTTCGTGAGTATCTTCATGCAAACTGCCCCAGGAATCGCATGTCTCCCGCGTAGAACTGTCCAATCTCACTCACCCCGTACTTCATCATTGCGATGCGCTCTACACCCATGCCGAACGCAAACCCTGAAATCTTCTTCGGATCGTAAGCAGGTTGCTTTTCCGCTGCAAAAGCGAATACCGCTGGATCCACCATCCCGCAGCCCAACAATTCAATCCATCCTGACTGCTTGCACTTCCTGCAACCCTGGCCTCCGCAAAAAATGCAACTGATCTGCACATCAGCGCTCGGCTCCGTGAATGGAAAGAACGATGGGAAAAACCGCGTCTTCACCGCAGATCCGAACAGCGCTTTCATGGCGTGATCCAGCGTGCCCTTCAAATCGCTGAAGGTGATATTGGTGTCCACGCAAAGGCCTTCCACCTGGTGGAAGATCGGCGAATGTGTCGCGTCGGCCGCGTCGTTGCGGTGAACCTTGCCTGGAATCACGATCCGCACCGGCGGCGGCTGCGACTCCATCGTCCGCATCTGCACAGGCGAAGTGTGCGTGCGTAACAACAGCCGGTCGCGCAGCGGCTTTCGATCTTGATTGGCAACTACCAGCGTGTCCTGCGTGTCCCGCGCCGGGTGCCCGGGCGGAAAATTCATGCACTCGAAGTTGTAAAAGTCGGTCTCGACTTCGGGTCCCACACCGACCGAGTAGCCCAGCGCCGCAAAAACGCTCGTAATTTCATTCAGTGTTTTGGTGATCGGGTGTTCAGCCCCGGTCAGCCGCCGGGTTCCAGGAAGCGTGATGTCGATTGATTCCTCCGCCAGCGCCGCGTCGCCCGGCCCAGCGCCGATCCCCCGCTCCAATAAGCCTTCCACCAGTTCTTTGAGAGTTTTAAAGCGCTCGCCCACCGGCTTCTTGCCTTCCGGCGGAGCGGCTTTGAGCCAGCGGGCCGAAACCTCGTTGAGGAGGCCCTGTTTGCGGCCCAGCCAGCGAAGCCGAAAGGCCTCCACAGCTTCAGGGCCATCGAGAACCGAAGCGTCATTGCTGGCCTTTCGCTCCAGTGCGCCAAATGCCTCGTCGAGCGAAGCCTCGTCAAATGTCGTCAGATTGGGAATCTCTTCGTTCGTCATGCGTAATCAGCAGGATAAACCACTAGGACACATTCTTCCGGTATGCTTTTTCCCATGAAGCCGCTGCGCCCAGCCTTTGCCCTCACTCTCGCTGTTTCCCTCGCCACTTTGGTCGCCAATTCCGCTGCGCAATCAACCGTCTATCCGCAGCAGGAAGGCTTTGTCGACGCGCATGGTGTGCTGATCTATTACAGGGCGTTTGGCAGTGGTCCCCCGCTCCTAATTGTCCACGGAGGACCTGGAGCAGATCACACCTACTTTCTGCCCTATCTGCTCCCGTTGGCACGCACTCATCGACTCGTTTTTATCGACGAGCGCGGATCCGGCCGATCCCAGCGCCTTCAGGACACCGCCCTCTACACTGTCGAGGCCATGGTTGAAGACGTCGAGGACGTTCGCGTCGCACTTCACCTTGGCAAAATCTCGCTGCTTGGCCACAGCTATGGTGGCGTCCTGGCCCAGGCCTACGCGCTCAAGCACCAGCAAAACCTAAGCCACCTGATCCTCAATAGTACGTTTCCGTCAACACAGCAGATGAACGAGGCTCTTGCCCGGGAAAAATCCTTGATGCCTCCGGAAAAGCTCAAGCGGCTGAACGAGTTGGAAGAAGCTGGACTGTTCGGCAAAGGTCAAGCATGGGAACACGGGCGCTATACCGAAGAGTACGAAAAACTCGCCTGGGGGCCCGGCTACTTCCCTTTCCTTTACGGCGCGCGCCCCGACGCCACATACGATCCCGTTGGTGGGGCGCCGACGAACTGGGAGTTGTACCGCGCCATGTGGGGAGAGCATGGAGAGTTCGTCATCGACGGCAATTTGAGGTCGGTTGAATATGTCGACCGCTTGTCGACCATCCATGTCCCCACCCTGATCATCGCAGGTGACCACGATGAATGCGACCCCAGCCTGAGCCGCGAAATGCACGACAAGATCGCCGGTTCTGAACTGGTCATCCTGCCCAACAGCGGCCACATGAACTTTGTGGATCAACCCGATCTCTGGCAAAAATCGGTGGCGGGCTTTCTCGGCGGCAAGTAAGCGTTGCAACGCAAAACGGCCCGGAGCCAAGCTCCGGGCCGTTCTTATTTCCACCGGCTGTTTCTCTCACGCTGCGCTCTTCTCCGCTGCCAGCGCGCCCTTGGCCTGCTCCACAAGCTTGGTAAAGCCGGCAGCATCGTGCACGGCAATGTCGGCCAGGATCTTGCGGTCCAGTTCGTTGCCGGCCTTTTTCAAACCATTGATGAGCTGCGAATAGCTGAAGTGGTTCAGCTTGGCTGCTGCCGAGATGCGCACGATCCACAGCGAGCGGAACTGACGCTTCTTCTGTTTGCGGCCAGTGTAAGCGAACTTCAAGCCACGCTCTACAGCCTCTTGCGCGGCCTGGTAGAGCTTTGATTTTGTGAGGAAGTAGCCGCTTGCTCTTTCGAGGATCTTTTTGCGGCGGTCATTCCGCTTGGTGCTGCGTTTTACGCGGGGCATTGGTCTTCTCCATTTTGGGCTTGTCGCCCTGGTTCTTGTCGATTTGCACGGCTGGAGGCAGGAGACATTCACCCCTTAGGGTGAATGCGGTAAACCTCTTCACTCGCTCTTTTCAAGCCTGAATCTCTCGGCAATTTCGGACTCTGATGCTATCCAAACTTGCCGGCGGCCCGGTCCGCCGAAGCGGATTCGACTGGGGCCCATCACGCCGTGGCACGAACCCAATCCAGGGTCCGCCCCGCCGCAGGTGGCTCAGGCGTATGGAATCATGCGCGCTACCTTCTTGTAGTCGCCGTCTGAAACCAGCAGGGTCCGGCCCAGCTTCCGCTTCACTTTCGGCGATTTTGAAGTAAGGATGTGACGCGTCTTCGTCTGGCCCCGCTTGATTTTGCCGGTGCCAGTCTTGCTGAAGCGCTTCTTCGCGCCGGTATGGGTCTTCAACTTGGGCATTTTCTTCTCTTTGTCCTCGAGAGCGGGTCGCTGCCGGGCTAAAATGGCCTGGCCCATCTCCGTAAGACAGGGACTTCCCTGCCCTCTTAAGGCTTCAATCAGTATACCGCATCGCTGATTTCAGCGCTATCCGGCCACATTTGGCTGTTCGAACCTACTCAAACCGGTACAGCCTCACCTTTTCCGTCCTCACCTGCCGCGAATCGAACCGCCAGCCCTTGCCCTGATCGTTCTCGTCGCCATTCAGCCGCCGGCCTGGAACCCACTTCCCATCCTCAAACGTGCCTTCATCCACAGCCGAAATGCCAACCTGTTGCCCAATCGCCGATCGGGGAGTAAACGAGACCCTGAACCCCTTGCCGACCCCCAGGAACTCGTCGGGGCCGGTGGCCATGATCATCCCGTACCCGCTTTGTGCGTGATTGCCAAATATCTCGTCCAGCGTGATGTGCACCGTGTAGCCACTCATGGTCAAGTCGACCGTGTCATGGCCCTTGCCGAGCACGAACCCGTGCAAATCTCCGGCGCTCTGGTGCTCCACGATGAACGACGCCACCTTGGATAATGCGGAATAGCTTTGGGCAAGGTCGCCTTTTTCGTCCATTTCGGAGTCGATCCCGAACGGCGAAAATCCAAATCCAGCCTCTTCTCCCAACGCATAAAACACGTTGGCCGCGCCTGCCGCACCGCCCCTCGTCTCCGGCATGTAGAGCGGATTGCCAGCGCGATGGAAGCGCTTGCACCAGTCGGCAAAGTTCTCTGAATAGAGATCGGGCGAGTAGAAATCCAACCCCGCGCCCGCCGCCTTCCATACATCCACGACCCGCGGCTCCGGCCCCCCGCTTGGGTACTCGCCCGGAGGGGTGTCGTTGCCCGCAAGCCATGTATTTACATACATGGGAATTTTGTAAGCCGCCTTTCCGCGCTCTGCAACAGACTGAATGAACCGTGCGTAGTGCCAGGCCATGAAGATTTCGTCGGCCCGCGTTGAGTCTCCAAAGACCTCCGTCCATGTGCCGGCGGACTTGTCGCCATGCACATCCCAAAGCGCTCTCAAATCCGGATAGAGCGCGTCGCGATGTGCCTTCAAATACGCGGTCAGTTCCGCAGGCACAGCCGCAGCAAACGCCGCATTGGCCGCCGCCGAATGATCGCGCGAATCGCCCAGCACGCCAACCTCGTTCTCCACTTGCATGATCAACACGGTATGCTCGCGGCCGTCCACCGCTTTCAGATGCTGCATCAGGGCCTCAAACGCTCGCCCGTCGGCCTCACGTGTCGCCGCGCCCAGCGGGCTCAGAATCTCAACCTCGGCCCCATGCTCCATCACCCTTGGAAAGCGCCGCGTATCTCGCTTTACCCAGATCGGCGCGTAGCTCGACATGCCGTTCTTCCACGTTGCAAGCCAGAGAAAGACAACCCGCTCGTTGGATTGCCGGGCCTGCGCCAGCAGTCCATCCACAAGCGTGAAGTCGAAGTTGCCTTCAGCGGGCTCAATCAGTTCCCAACTCAGCGGTGTGACCACCGAATTAAGGCCCATTGCCGCAAGTCTCGGCCAGATCGGCTTCATGTATTCAAGACTCGAAGACGAGGAATTGTGCAGTTCACCGGAGAGCATCAGGAAAGGCTTGCCGTCCACAATCAACTGGGTAGCCGCGCCGCGAGCTTCTAGATGCGGAGGAGCAACGGCAAGACTGGCTTCTTGCGCCTGACCGGCTCCAGCTTTCAGTCCCAGAAACAAAATCAGGATTGGCAACGAAGATCGATGGATTCGCATAACGGAACGGAGTCTACCATAGGCCTTTCGCAAGGCAGCGATGGCGGCAATCCGCCTTGCTGCGAAGTCACGCTCTGGCGCAGAGGGCTCATCGTCCTTCCCCCGACGCCATCTCGGCCTCTGGGTTTGCGCTGGCTCCGAGAATTCAGCGTTTGCTTTCAGAATCATGCGCAAAATAGGCGGGCCGCCCGGAATGGGCGGCCCGATCAGCGCGAATGTCTCTGCTTTTAGGCTTGCGGAACGGTCGCGGGCTCTGGACGCGTGGCAGCGGCTGGCTTTGGCTTGGGGGCTGCCTGCTCCTGCTTTTTCGAGGGCGCAAGAATCGCATGCAGAATCGTGCCTTCCATGCGCGGCATGAATTCCACAATCCCCGCATCGCCGATGTCCTGGATCAACCGGTTGATGATGGCGTAGCCCAACTCGCGATGGGCCATCTGGCGGCCACGGAAGCGCAGGCTGGCCTTCACCTTGTCGCCATCGTTGAGGAAGCGAATCGCCTGATTTTTCTTGGTCTGGTAGTCGTGCTCGTCAACGGTCACTGAGAATTTGCACTCCTTGACCGTAATCACTTTCTGTTTTTTCTTGGCGGCCCTGTCGCTCTTTTCCTTCTCGTAAAGGAAGCGGCCGTAGTCCTGAATGCGGCAGACCGGGGGAACCGCGTTGGGCGATACCTCCACCAGGTCCAAGCCCCGCTCGCGAGCGATTCTCAACGCCTCAAAAGGCGGAAGAATGCCAAGTTGTTCGCCATTTTCATCGATGACGCGGATTTCGCGCGCGCGAATTCTATCGTTGATGCGGATAAAGGACTTAGCGGAACGTTTGTCGAGTGCGATGGTGCTCCTCCAAAAGTCGTTGTTGCCTGCCTCCGGGGTCGACCGGAACTGCCGCAGGCGCACGAACGCACGCTAAGTATAGCATTGGCTGGGCTTCGCTGAACCAGGTGCATGCGACGGTTTCACCTCGACGGCCTCCAGTATTCCGTCCCGATTCAAAACGGTTCCACGTACCCGAATCAGGTGATTGGCTGTGATTCTCCCCTTGAGCTCAACCGGAATAAAGTTCTCAGTCAACGCGGACGTCAAACCGCGGGCGGCTTCATCCGGGGGAGTGTTCAGCGTGATTGCCTCCAACTCCCGCCCCACTAGACGCGAACGATGCGCAAGCGTCTTTTCCGCAGCCAACGTGCGCAGTACGTCCATCCGCTCTTCTACGGCTTTTGCCGGAACCGGTCTCTCGGCGTGGAGTTCCCAGCCCCGCGTGCCCGGCCGTGGCGAGAACGGAAACAAGTGCAGATAACCAAATTGCAGCGTTCGCACCAGTTCCACAGTCTCCGCGAATTCGGTTTCGGTCTCGCCCGGAAATCCAACCATCACGTCCGCGCCCATGGTCAGGCCCGGCCCGACAGCGCCCAGCAGCGCTTCCACCTTTTCGACATAGTGCCACGAACGATAGCGCCGGTGCATTCGCCGCAACACCGCGTCTGAGCCCGACTGAAGCGGCAGATGGGCGTGGCGCGCGAGCCTCGATCCACCAAATTCCGCCATCAGACCGATGAGATCACTGTCCCAGTCCATGGGCTCAATCGAACTGAGTCGCAGGCGTG
The DNA here is from genome assembly GCA_964614635.1 of uncultured Occallatibacter sp. Lineage (GTDB taxonomy): Bacteria > Acidobacteriota > Terriglobia > Terriglobales > Acidobacteriaceae > Telmatobacter. The sequence continues at coordinate 2,445 of CAZTLV010000011.1, read as the reverse complement.
GCAGCGATGTTCGGCTGGAAATGTACCAGACAAGCTCTGCAAGCGTGCGTGGTGAAGAATCCGCCGTGTTCGCAGAGCCTGATAGTTCTCGGCCCCAGCGCCCCAGATTGATTCCAGACAGCACCAACTCATTGCCTCCGGCCGCAACAAAGTTCTCAACGTGCCAGAGGACGGCTTCGGCGCCGAGGCTTCTCGATGAGCCCCTGGTCTGCGGAATCACGCAAAATGTGCAGCGGTTTCCGCACCCTTCCTGAATCTTCAGGTTTGGACGGGTCTGCGCACCGGGCGCCAGTTGCGCTTCCTCAAGAAAAGAATGAGCAAACCGGTCATCCACCAGAACCATCGGTTTAGCACCGCCGGCCATAAGCGAATTAATACTCACCAGTTGAGGCTGTGATGCGTACGCAGTCCCCGCCGAATCTCGGACCAGCTTCAAAGCGATCTGCGGCGCGAGTGCCTTGTGACTGTTGCCCACAATCGCGGAGACGCCCAAAATCTCGGCCAACTCCTGCGGCGCGCGCTGCGCGTAGCAACCGGTCACTACTATTCTTGCGTCCGGATTGAGCCGGTGCGATCGCCGGATAAAGGCTCGTGCGGCGCGATCAGCTTCCGCTGTCACACTGCACGTATTCACAACCACCAGGTCTGCCGATGCGGGATGCCTTTCACAAAGTCCGGCCGACCGCAACTGCGCGCCCAGTGCCTCGCCATCAGCGCGCGCAGCCCTGCATCCGAAGTGTTCTACGTGAAATCCCGGCATTATCTAAGTGTAGTTCTGGCCATGGCAACGAACAGAACTCCAACATCGCCTCAGCTATACTGGTAGCAGAACAAAACCTTCAGCAGGCTCCTGCAAAAACCAATGTCCGATTCCGTCACAGTCAGTGTTACTGCACCCGCTCGAGCTGCCTCAAAGGGCGGGACACTGCATATTCTCGGCTTTGTTTACTTTACATTTGTCTGCTATCTGTCGATTGGCCTTCCGCTGGCGGTTCTTCCGCCCTATGTTCATCTTCGGATGGGATTTAGCGCTGCACTGGCGGGGCTTGTCATCAGTATTCAGTACATCGCGACCCTGCTCAGCCGTCCCTGGGCGGGACGCATCTCTGACAGCGCGGGAGCCAAAATCTCCGTGCTGTGGGGCATGGCGGCTTGTGCCACCAGCGGAGCGCTGCTGGTGGCGGCGGCGGGCACTATGCGCTTCAATCCTCTGAATCTTGGCCCGGCGTTTAGCGTCATCCTCCTCATTGCCAGCCGCCTGGTGCTCGGAGTTGGCGAGAGCCTGGGATCCACCGGCTCGACACTCTGGGGTATCACCAGCGCCGGACCCGAACATACCGCCAAGGTGATCTCTTACAACGGAATCAGCACTTATGGAGCAATGGCGCTTGGCGCTCCTCTTGGCGTCGTACTCGACGAGCGGTTTGGGCTCGCTTCGCTCGGGGTGCTGACCATGCTGATCGGCGCAATCAGCCTTGGACTCGCCACCCGCAAGAGCCCGGTGCATGTAACTCCCGGCGAACATCTGCCCTTCAGCCACGTGCTGGGACGGGTTGCTCCGCACGGCATGGGCCTGGCCCTCGGTGGAGTTGGTTATAGTGTCCTCGCCACCTTTGTAACTCTCTTTTACGCCAGCCGCCATTGGGGTGGAGCTGCCCTCTGCCTCACGGCTTTCGGCGTCGGCTTCATTGTCGCGCGGCTGCTGTTCATCCATACCATCGATCGGTTCGGTGGCTTCCCCATCGGGATGGTCTGCCTGTCCGTTGAATCCGTTGGGCTGCTCCTCCTGTGGCAGGCGAGTTCACCTGCAATGGCCTTCTGCGGTGCTGCCCTGGCCGGCCTGGGCTTCTCACTGTTCTTCCCCGCGATTGGCGTTGAAGCCGTCAAGCGAGTGACCGAAAACAATCGCGGAACAGCTCTCGGCGTATACACCGCGTTCTCTGACGTCTCCTTCTTCCTGGTCGGCCCACTGGCCGGAGCAGTGATCGGCGTCTATGGCTACGCAAGCGTTTTTCTCTTTGCACTGATCTGCGTGCTGACATCGCTTGGAATCGTGATCGTTCTGCGGCAGATGCAAGGCAAAGAGGAGGAAACAGGGACCACGGACTAGGCGCTGGCTCGACGTGATTCAGCGCCCTGCTGCTCAATGAAGTGTTCGTGCCATACAGTGCCCAACGACAAGTATGCGGATCAGGCAATACGCACAACGGCCACCCCGAAAGGTGGCCGTTGCTGTTTCGATTGAATGTGAAAACTACCGCTCGCTCTTCCAGTTGATCAGGTCGCCAAGCGTTGTGGTTGAACTTGAAACAGGAGCCTTGTGGCCGCCCCCGCGCGCTTCCTGCTTGTAGTCCTGAACCTCTGCACGGCTGGCTTCGTGACCACTGACAGCGCGCAGGCTCAAGCCCACCTTCTTCTCTTCCACGTTGATCTTGATGATCTTGA
>CAZTLV010000010.1:0-105397 GCA_964614635.1 uncultured Occallatibacter sp. | reverse complement strand
GTGCCGTCGTGATTATTCATCAGCATCAGCGATGGCGACATATCGCACGCCACAAAGATGTCCGGCCAGCCGTCTTCATCCGCATCAAAACTCGCCACTGAAAGTCCGAATGATCCGCGATATCCATCTACGCCGGATTCCTTCGAAACATCCGTAAATGTTCCATCACCATTGTTGCGATAGAGATAATTCCGCGCCTTGGGCAAACCTTCAGGGCCGCACATGGTCGCCACGCCCTCGTAGTTGCAGTTCGGCACCGCAAGCGATGGCTTGGGAGCCGTCGTTAAATCGATGTCGAGATAATTTGACACAAACAGATCCAAAAGACCATCGCGATTGTAATCCACAAACGTGCAGCCGGTGCTGTAACGAGTGGTGGGGTATAGAAGGCCAGCCTTCGCTGTTACATCGGAAAAAGTTCCATCGCCGTTGTTGCGCATCAGCCGATTCTGTCCGTAATACGTGAGGAAGAGATCTTCGAAACCATCGTTGTTGTAATCTCCCACGCACACGCCTTGTGCCCAATCAGCGCCGCCAAGACCGGATCGGGCCGTCACGTCCGTGAACGTCCCGTCGCGGTTGTTCTTATACAACCGATTGCTTGCGTTCGGTGGGGTATTCTCCAGGCGTCGACCGCCGAGAATGAAAATATCCATCCATCCGTCATTGTCGTAATCGAAGAATGCGCACCCTGTGGCCATCGATTCCACAATGTAAGTGAAGCTCTCCACTTCACCGTAAACAATCGTCTCCCTTAATCCTGCAGAATGGGCTATATCCACAAAACGCGAAAACGGTGTGACGGTCTTTTCTTTAGGGGGCTCCGCCTGCAGACGACCCGAAATCAAAACTGGCGCAATAGCGGCAGGAATGCTGTGCAGCACGCGCCTTCGCGTCCAAAGAGCAGTGTTGTTAAAGCCTGTCAAGCCCACCATCCTCCTTGGCCCTCAATCCCGTCGATTCAATCGGGCCGCCGGCATTCGCGACTTAGTGTCGATCTTGCGCCGCCGCCAGCTTTTGGCTAAGCGCGACAGCGGCGGCATTGGCTGGGTCAATCTTCACCGCATGGTCAACCGCTTCCAGCGCTTCCTGAGTCCGGGACTCCGTGACCAGCACAGCCGCTAATGAAACCCAGGCTTGCGCATTCTCAGGTGCCCCCTGCACGGTCAAACGGAATTGCCTTTCTGCTCCAGCATTATCGCCTGACTGATAGTCCAAATAGCCAAGCTGGTATTGCGCGAGGACAAAATGCGGATCGGCCTTGATCGACTGTTCCAACGCCGTTCGTTCCGCCGCGACATCGCCCAAATCGTCAAGAACCATTGCCAGCCGGTATGCAAAACCGGCATTGCCCGGTTCCGCAGCGCAGGCTTCACGATATAAATCGGCAGACCTTCGATTGTCTCCTGACTTGGCCGCCTGTGCCGCTTCAGTCGATTTCAGCACAGCAAGGGATCGATTCGATTCCTCCTGCAGTCGCTGCTGATAGAGCTTCAACTGTTGCTGAGCCGCTTCGGATTCACCCAGAGTGCGCAACGCCTTTGCCAATTCAAAGTGAATCTGCGGCGCGTCGGCGCCCAGTTCTACAGCCTTTTCGAGCTGTTCTTTTGCCCCTGCGGCATCCCCAATCTGGTCAAGCACCAGCCCAAGATTCACGCGTGAATTGTAGTCGTTTGGGTTGATCGTCACCGATTGCTCAAGGTGCTTGCGCGCATTGGGATAGTCTCCGGCCTTGCGCTCCAAAAAACCAATCAGGTTCAGCAAGTCACCGTCATGCGGAGCGAACGCGACCAGCTTTCTGCCCAGAATCATCGCATCATCGTAGGCCCCGGTATTCACAAGCGTGCGCAGATAAATGCGCTGCGCTTCTAAATCGTTGGGCTTATCGAGCGCCAGGCTCTTTGAAATTGCAGATGCTGCCTCAAAGTGAGACTCGTTGACGTACAGTGACACCAGCCCTGCAGTGAGGGCATCGGAGTTTGGATAGTTTTTCAACCCGGACTGAAGAGTACCTTCAGCACAGTCCGTCTGGCCATTCTTGCTGAACCAGTTGCCCAATGATGCAAAGGCTTCCTGGCTCGGAGTGGAGTGCAGCCGGGTCTCCAATTCGCGCGGCCCCGAGCAGTTTTCTGCCACAGCAACTGAAGATACACTCAGGCTGGCTAAGCAGACACAAAAAGCGAAACCCGGCCCGGTCCACGCGCTCACCAGGAGTGCGGGAATAAGGTAAGTTGAACTCGCCGAATCGCTGAGGCGCATAACTTCCAGGCCCCGAGGATAATCGAGCGCGTCCGCCTCGCGCAAGCATCCACCTGACACGTTGCGCGGCCTCTCATTCCCGAAAGATGATCGATCGACCACCCGCAGCGCAAAGTCATAATCTCAGCCAGCCAACATCGCTACGGGCAACTGAGAAGAGAATTGAAGAAGGTTCCTGGTGGGCAGTGAGGGACTCGAACCCCCGACATCCTGCTTGTAAGGCAGGCGCTCTAACCAACTGAGCTAACCGCCCACAATTGGCGGGACGGCCATAACGGCCTCTTACCATCATATCAGTGAAAGTCATGTTCGCAGAGCGGCAGCACTCCGCAGCCCGGAGCTGATACGGCATCTGTGGCAAGTGACAAAGGCCGAACTTCGCTTGAGAATTCTAGGCGTCGACAGCCGTTACGTTTAGCATCCCCCGCCACTCGTCAAGCGGGCGTTCCCAATGGTCCTCCCACTTTTGCGCGAGCAAGAGCTTGGCTTTGACTCCCAATTGATAGCCTGTGGATACAGCGCCCAGAACCTGGCCGAGATTTTCCGGATCCTTAAACAGGAAACGCAGAACGCCGCCGGAAGCAACCACGGCGGCCATTGGCCGCCGAGTTTGCGCGAGTTCAACAGCCTTGAGTCCAAGTTCACCCACCGGGTCTGTGTCGAACCCGGTAATGATGTGCCAGATGTCATGAGTCTGGCGAAGGCGCATCAAGACGTAGTCAAGGTCGGTGTGGACTTCGCGGACGCGGAAGTAGTCGGGGTCAAATCCCTTGTCGCGCATATGGCGTGCGAAGTGATAGCCGAGCGATGCTTCTGGCAGCCTCAAAAGCGCATCCAGATCGTGTGCCCCATGGCGGAGATAACGCTCTTCGATGAGTTGAGCCATGCCTGGATCGCGGCGAACGTATTCGACGGCGAGCCGATAGGCATCCAGATTCTGTAGTCCGTCTTCAATATCAAAAACAGATTCTGTGTGGCCGGGATCGCGGACCATCGCCATCAGGCCGCGAAGTGTTTCCAGGTACTCAATCTGATTGCGATGACTATGCAATTCCATTCCGATTTCTCCAACGTTGAATTTTTGCGTGTGCAGGTCCCGGGTTAGCTGAGCTGGATTTGCCAATTCTAGCCTGTACTCTCCGGTATTTGCGACGGAAACTTTAAAATCAATCGCAATTGAATTCAATGAGAGTCCTGACAGAACCTTTGACCCACTCAGGGAGCCGCCTGCGCATCGTGACACACGAATCCTGCGCTTCCAAAAATTCACAGCGCAGCGATCCTTTGCTGGCATGCACCTCGATGCATCGGCAATGCGGTCTCAGTTGATAAACTCGCCCAGTGAGACGTCTTGTCGTGAATGGCGATGATCTTGGCCTTACTGCCGGCGTCAACCGTGCCATCATTGAGGTCCATTGTGCGGGAGTGGCGACCAGCGCCACCCTGATGGCCCGCGGAAAAGCAACCGAAGACGCGATCGAAAACGCTCGCGCACACCCGGCTCTGGGTGTCGGCTGCCACGTTGTGCTGGTCGATGGCGAGCCGCTTTTGCCGCCGGACGATATCCCCTCGCTCATCCATCCGCCTTCTGTACGCTTCTACGAAAGACTTGGTGCATTCCTGACACGGATGGTTACGGGACGCGTTCGGGCCGGCGAAATCGAAGCCGAAACTGCCGCCCAGATCCGCTTCCTCCAGGGCCGCGGACTCAAGCTTACGCACGTTGACACCCACAAGCACACCCATATGTTTCCCGCTGTTCTTCGCCCGGTGTTGCAAGCCGCGCGCGCAGCCGGAATCCGCACTGTCCGCAATCCCTTCGAGCCGGCATGGAGCGTTCGCGCCTGCCGGAACGCGCCATTGCTCCGCCGGATCAAGGTCAGCCTCCTGCGCCACCTCGAGCCGGACTTCCGCCGCATTGTTGCAGAAGAGGGTTTCACAACCACCGACGGAGCTATCGGCATTGCAGCCACCGGAACCCTCGATTCCGCGACGATCCGTTCCCTTCTCGCTCAACTTCCTCTGGGCACGTGGGAGTTGGTGACACATCCCGGCTACGTCGACCCCGACCTGGCTGACACAGGCACGCGCCTTTTGACATCGAGAGAAATAGAACGACACGCCCTGCTTCAATTGCGTCAGTTGACCACCGCAAACCTCGTTTCATTCGCCAATCTCCACCCCACTGAGCCACGCAGCGAATGAAAACCGATGATTTCAGGTGGTTTTTGCTGATCTCTGAATCCTCGGAGTCGTCGCGACCGTCCAAGTCAAGGTTGGACCTAAATGGCCGGTCACAACAAACCCTGAACACTGAGAAGGACTTATGCGGATCGGCATCACCTGTTATCCCACCTACGGCGGTTCAGGCGTGGTAGCCACGGAACTGGGCATTGAACTCGCCGCCCTCGGCCACGAAGTTCACTTCATTTCGTATTCTCAGCCATTTCGCCTCACCGGCCGAGATGAAGGCATTTATTATCATGAAGTTCCTGTCTCCAGCTACCCGCTTTTCGAGTTTCCCCCATACGACCTGGCTCTCGCTTCCCGCATGGCAGAGGTGGCTGAATTCCAACGGCTTGACCTGCTCCACGTTCACTACGCGATCCCCCACTCGGTCAGCGCGCTTCTCGCCCGCCAGATGCTTGCCGCCAAGGGTCGCCGTCTCCCCTTTGTCACCACCCTGCATGGCACCGACATCACCCTTGTTGGCCTCGACCGCAGCTATCTACCCATCACCCGCTACGCCATTCAGGAGAGCGATGGCGTTACCAGCATCTCCGAATACCTAAAAGCCAAAACCCTCGAAGACTTTGGTGTCACGCGCGGAATCGAAGTGGTCACAAACTTCGTCAACTGCGATGTCTACACGCCCATTACAGACCTGGACAAGCGCGCTGAGGCTCGCAGACGCCTGGCCGCCCCGGACGAAGCCATCCTCATGCACCTCTCGAATTTCAGGCCCGTCAAGCGCGTCGTCGACACCGTCAAGATCTTCGCCCAGGTCGTTCGTGAGATTCCTGCCCAGCTTGTCCTGGTGGGTGACGGGCCCGACCGTTCCGCTGCAGAATGGCTCGCCCACGACCTCGGAATTGCCTCCAGGGTCCACTTCATGGGCAAGCAGGAGCGCGTCAACGAGCTTCTGCCCCTTGCAGACCTTCTGCTGATGCCCAGCGAACTTGAATCCTTTGGCCTTGCGGCACTTGAGGCCATGGCATGCAAGGTGCCTTCGATCGCCACTCGCGTCGGCGGTGTCCCCGAGCTCATCGATGACGGGCTCAGCGGTCTCCTGTATAACGTGGGCGATGTCGATTCCATGTCGCAAGGTGCGCTCAGCCTGCTCAGAAACCCTGACCGCCTTGAAGCGATGCGCGATGCCGCACGCAAGACTGCGCAAAAGCGCTTCTGCGCCTCCCTGGTGGTTCCGCAATATGTCCGTTATTACGAATCAGTGCTCAACGGCCATTTCTGATCGATAAAGGTCGGTTTCGTGGATCCGCCGGACCTCAACACGTCATCGTCGCGCGGTGACTGGCCTCAAATCACGCGTCCACGGTCCACATTTCTGCAAACCCGAGTCTCTGCCAAAAATCCCCTACCAGTGCAGCCGTCTCCGCTGAGGTCCGCTCAGTCTTTCGCAGCAGAATCTCCGCGCTCAGCCCGGCAGCCAGGCTCGAAGCTTCGGCCACAATTGCTACGCACTTATCGGGCCTGTAGGTGCAGTTGGCCAGGTCGGCAATCGACATCCGGGTCGTCGGCGTTGCCAACACAGTTCGAGGCGGAGCCATCCTGTCAAGCAACCAGAAGATTTCCAGCTTCGACTCCAGCTCGTCGGGGACGCAGTCGATTGCCAGATCGGCGTCGCGCACAGCGTCCTCTATCGTGGAAACGAAGTCGACCTGCGGCAGTGCTTCCGGTCCCAGTTCCTGACGCAACATTTCCTGCGCATGATGCAAGTTGGCCGGCATCACGTCTTCAAGCAGCACACGGAAGCCGGCACGCGCAGCGCTCAACGCCAGCCAGCGCCCCAGCGGCCCGGCTCCAATAATGGCGACTGTGGTCAAAGGATGGTCTTACTTGGCGGCCAGAGCGTGTGCCACGTCCTCTGCGTTCGGCTTGGCCTCAATCAGATGCTGCGCAACCCGAGCCCGCTCATCGTCGGTCAGCGTAGGAATCGTTGCCAGCACCCGGCGCAGCGTCACAGCGACGTCGTCAATATAGTTCATCAAGCGAATGGCTTCTCCAGACAGCGGCATAGTTTCCCTCGGCATTTTGAAGTTCTGTCCCCATTGTAGGGGCTCCGGTGGCCCCTTGGATACGGGCCGCTCCATCGCAGGCGCCTCCTTTTGAAAAGGGGCAAAATGTGAGGCCGGGATGAGTGGTTTAGCAGTCGCTTTTTCACCGGCAGGAGTGCAGTCAAAGGCGCCCGATTTCTGCGCAAGACAAGATTCATCGTTGGGAAACGCGCACCTACGAGTACGCGGTCTTTCGGCAAAATGGGGATCTACGCTGTACTGGCGAAAGACGGCGGGCCTCGGCTCGTGGAACGTGCGGGACAGTCTCCCCCCTTTGCCGCAGTCAAGCTGCGGCAAAGTTGGTGCACCAGAAGCCTTGAAGTTGGAGTTGCGGGTCAAAGGCCCGAAGGATGGCCCACCTGCCGAGTCATGAAGTCACAGGGTTTCCCGAATGAGAAAGCATTCTGCAAGCGCATAACTCACTACACAAGGGAAATCCCCGAGTGGGGAAATTATTTGAGGGGTCGTTACGGGAGGGAAGCGGGGGAAGCCGCTAACTCGGGAACTGATAAGTCCGCTTAGGTAGTGGGCCCGACTTTGCCACAAACAAAACGTCCCGAGTTGCCGGCTCCAATACTTTGCACTTCGCACCGCTTCTGGATCTCTCCAGGCTCGACACTTGGCTCCCTGTGCTATACACGGATGACTCCGTGGTTTACACCTGTCGCCCGGTGCTTCACACGGATATCTCCGCGCTCCACACTTAGCTCCGCGTGCCTTGTCCAGATATCTCCGAACTCTGCACTTGGTGCTCGCACCGGTCGCGAATTGCTTCGCGCTCGACGCTTGGCTCTCCACGCTTCGCTTAGATTGCTCCTCGCTCCGCGCTTCCTGCCCGGTGCTGACCTCGGATATCTCCGCGCTCAGCACTTGGAACTCCGCACCGTTCGCAGATTGCTCCGCGCTCGACACTTAGCGTTCCGCACCTGGCTCAGATTGCTCCGCGCTCGGTGCTTCCCGCTCCGCGCTTTGCCCGGATCGCTCCGTGCTCAGCGCTCTTGCGCTCTGTGCTTCACCCGGATATCTCCGAGTTCCGCACTTACCGCTTCGTGCTTTCGCTCGGATTGCTCCTCGCTCTGCACTTGGCGTTCCTTGTCGAATTCGGATCTCTCCGTGCTCGACTCTTAGCGCCCGGTGCTGGTCGCGGATCGCTCCGCGCTCAACACTTAGAGTCCCGCCCCGCTCGCCGATTACTCTGCAAGCGACACTTGACGCTTTGTGCTAGTCACGGATCGCTCCGCGTTTCGCACTTACCGCTTCGCAGGGGGCCCGGATTGCTCCGTGTCTTCTACTTAGCGTTCCTTGTCGAACCTGGATTACTCCAGGCTCAACTTTTAGCGTCCTATGCTACCCGCCGATTACTCGGTGGTTAGCACTTAGTGCTCTATACTGGGGCCTTTCGGCGAAGCCTTCAAAATCGTCATTGCTGAAGATACTCAGGCTTACCTAGCAACCCGGAATGAAAGTAACTATGCTCTCATGTGAATTGTCGTGTCAATACGTTTTGGAAAGATAAACCTGTGGATTTTTAGGAAATCCCGACGTATCGGTGGAAATCCCTCGAGCAGGTTTTTCGCCGGTTGAACCGAGTTATCTATCACTATGAAACAGCAAGAGATGGATAAGTGATTGCCGCAAAGGCAATGGAGCAGGCATAACCATTTTGTCGCGCATTTTTGGGAGAATTCGGCGCCCGGTTCGACGAGGAAGGTGTTGCCGGGGCCTCTATTCCGACTCTGACAACATCTCATCGAGGTGATCGAGGCGTTCCTCCCATTGGGTGCGGCGTTGGTCGATCCATTCCCGCGCCACTGCCAGCCCTCCGGGCTCAATGCGGCAGGTCCGCACGCGCCCGTGCTTCTCAGTTTTGACCAGCCCGCATTCTTCAAGCACCTGCAGATGCTGGACGACCGCAGCCAGGGTGATGGAGAGTGGCTCAGCCAGGCGCGATACGGTGATAGGGCCGTGGCTCAGCTTCTCCATCATGGCTCGGCGCGTGGCATCGCCAAGCGCATGGAAGACACTATCGATCCTTGCCTGCTTTCCGTTCATGTATGACGTCCTGTGGCGTTCCGGCTAGTGCACGCGGGCCCGATCTCCCCCAAAAACCATCGGCGTTTCTATGCGGGATCGACAAAGGCGTCGAATACCCGCTCGGGAGTTGCGGAGAAGTTGCGTTCGATCACGAAGGTGCTGTGGATGGTTATGGGCTTCTGCATCTGGATTTCCTTTCAATGGCAAATTAGTTAAGCATGTACTTGAGTATTGACCTGATTTAATAAATTGTCAAGTAGGTACTTAAGTGTATCTGATCTATTTTGTGCGGAATTCTGTATCTTGGCTGTTTTTGGTGCCTGAGGATCGGGATCGTGGGCCATGGTAGTGGGCTACTTTGAAGTAGCCCACTACCTGGGCCATTCCTACTATCGAGTCGTGGTGCGACATCGGTACAATGGCCGGATGGAAAAATCTTTGGAATCTGTGGCAAAGGAATTTGTAAAGGCTATCAATGGCCAGGATCTGGAGACCCTGTCGACGTTGATGCCGGAGGAGCACCGGTTCATTGACTCGCTGGGCCGGGTCCTGGTGGGCCGGGAAAATGTGCGCGCGGGATGGGTAGAGTATTTCCGCATGGTGGCAGACTACTCAATCGAGCTTCAGGAGACGTTCATTCGGGGTCCTGTGGTAGTGATGCTGGGATTGGCCCAGGGAAGCTACACCGTGGACGGGCAGTTGACTGAATTGGAGCGGTGGAGTTCGCCGGCGGTGTTTCGGGCATTTATCGACGACAACAAAGTGAAGGAATGGCGTGTTTACGCGGACAATGAGCCGGTCAGGAAGCGCATTCGCAAGAGCAAGTGAGTGGGGCTGCGCCAGGTACAAGTGGAGATTGCTGATAGGCAGCGAGGCGGCCCATCCTCCCACAAGGAATGGACCGCCTCTTTGCATTCCGGAGCTACGAACTGCCGGCCGGAAACTCCTCGATGGAAATCGTCAATATCTGCTACAAGGTTCGTTTGAATAGCGGGGTTGCAATCAGCAGGGTTCCCATGCCAAAGACGAACAGGAACAGCAAATCGTATTGAATGGCGACGAACCCTCCATCCTTCAAGAGGATTTCCTTGAATCCGTGGACGCAATACGTAAATGGATCGACGATGGCCAACGCGCGGAGCCACACTGGAAATGCGTTGATGGGATACATGGCGCCGGACGGGTAAAACAACAGCAGATTGAGCACGCCGAACATGGCACGCGGCACCAGGGGATCGTCTACACGGACCATCATCAGGAACATCATTCCGTTGAAGGCAATGGAAGTGACAATGATGAGGCAAAGCAGTTCCAGGTCGGCCTCAGGATGGAAGATCACGCCCAGCCCAGCCATGAGAGAGCCAATGACCGTGAGGCTGATGCCGGAGAGCACGGCCTTGATTGACCCCGCCATATTCAAGCCCATGACTAACTCAAGCCGCGTAATCGGCGTGACCAGGTAGCCCTCATGCACGCCACGCGCCTTGTCGTCGATGTATAACATGCCTCCGCCGATCATCACGGAGATATACATGGCGAGCGCGCAACAAGCGGGCAGCAGGAACTTCATGTAGTTTACGTACGGATAGAGCTCGACGATTTCCAACGCGATAGCGCTGGCCATGCGCGGCTGGATGACTGGAGTGGTAAGCGCAGTGACCAGGGCTTGCATCTCGGCTTCAAGGCTGCTCGACGTGAATAAGTCAGAGTTATCAACGACGAAGCCGATGCGCGGGGCATCCTGCGCGGAGACGCGACGAGAATATTGCGTGGGAATCACGACGGCGGCATCAATTTTGCCGGTGCGCACGTCTTCACGCGCCTTGTTCTCGTCTGTGTATTCGACCGTGGTGAAGGTTTTGATGTTGACGGCAATTGCGTCGAAACCTTCGCGAATCTTTACAGCTTCGGGCCCGTGATCGTAGTCCACAACGGCAACGTGAGCGCCCACAATCTTTCCGCCGAACGCGTTGCCCATGATGAGCAACTGCAAAATGGGCATCATGAGCGACATGATCATCAGCGTGGGTGACCGGAAGAACTTGCGCATCTCGCGCTCGACAATAGCAAACATTCTGTTCATGGCTGTGCTCCGGGACGGGGCGGAATGACGAAGGCAGGCGGCTTGACCAGTTCGTCCCGCAGCTGGCGGCCAGTGTAGTGCACAAACACATCGTCGAGCGTGGTGTTCTGCACGCTGAGAGAGGTGAGCGTTTCGCCGAGTGAGGCGGCCAGTTCGACGAGTTGCATGGTGGTTTTGGAACCGCTGGAAGTGAGAACGCGATAGTAGCCGGCGCTCTCGGCCTGCACATTCGTGACGCCGTCGAGCTTTTCCAGCCGCGCACCCCAGTGTTCGGCGTCGCGGTCAAAATGCACCTCGACCACGTTTTCACCGGGCACGCTGTGCTTCAGCTCAAGTGGTGTGCCGAGTGCGACAAGTTTGCCATGATCGACAATGGCGATGCGGTCGCAAAGCGTGTCAGCCTCCTCCATGTAGTGGGTGGTGATCAGCATGGTGAGGCGCCGCGTTTTTCTCAGGTTGTCGAGCATCTCATAGACCGCGATGCGGGACACGGGGTCTAGACCGGTTGTGGGCTCGTCGAGAAAAAATATCTGTGGATTGTGCACCAGGCCACGCGCGATCTCAACGCGACGCCGCATTCCGCCAGAAAGTGTCTTCACCTGCGCGCCGCGCCACTTGACCAGGTCGACGGATTCGAGAACATCGTTGACATTCTTCTCCCGCTGGGCCCTGGGGACGCTGTAGAGCTTGGCGTAGATGTTCAGATTCTCTTCGACGGTCAGGTCGGGATCGCTGGTCAGCGCCTGGGGAATCACCCCAATTTTTCGTCGAACGGAGTCGGGATCCTTGGCGACGTCAAAGCCGGCAACACTCGCACTGCCGCTGGTGATGGGGACGAGCGTGGTCATCATGCGGATCAGCGTGCTCTTCCCAGCACCATTCGGCCCCAGCAGCCCGAAGATCTCACCGTCGGCCACTGAGAAGCTCACGCCCTTCACTGCTTCGAAGGTGCCGTAGCGTTTGACGATGTTCTCAACCGCAATTGCGGGAACAGGCGCACCACTCCCACGGGTGGAACACGCAGGTTGTGTTTGCGCGGTCACTGCTTCACCAGCTTGCTTTTGGGGATGTAGACTTCTGCCGTCATTCCCGGAACGAAACGCTCGCCCGGATTGTCAATGAGCAACTTCAGCTGGATTGTCTTGATATCGCGCTTGCGGCTGTTCACGTCGCGCTGGGTGGCGAAATCCGCTTCAGCGGCCTTGGCGATCACTTTGCCCTGGATCGACGCTCCCGAGGGCATGACCACGCGTAACGGGTCGCCCAATTGAACGGTGTCAGCCTGGGTTTCAGGCAGGGGCGCGTAGATCCAGGTCTGAGTTAAGTCCATGATGGTGACAATGGGCGCGCCGGCCGCGAGCACTTCACCCTGGCGGGCCGCGCGGACATTCACTTTTCCGCTGACCGGGGCGAATACTTGAGAATAGCCAACCTCGACCTTCGCCTGGTCGACAAGGGCGCGCGCATTTTCGACCTCGCCGCGAGTCGAATCAACGGTTCGCGCGGCTACCGACGCCAGCAATTCGTGGGCTCGAGCCTGGCGAAGCGAGGCCGCTGCCGCAGCCTCGTTCTGGCGCGCTGCATCGACAGCGGCCTTGGCAGCCTGAAGCATCGTCGCGGCGTCATCGCGCGCCTGTGCGCTCATGATGCCCTGTTGGGCAAGCGCAACGGTGCGGCTTGAGTCGGCCTGCTGGTGATCGTAGTTGGCCTGTGCCTGTACCAGGGACGCCTGCGCCGCTTTCACCTGCGCCTCTGCGTTGATCGTTGCGCTTCCAACCTCGCCAACTGTCTGCTGCTCGGTTGCGACCGTTTCCCCAAGCTTGAAGTTCTGGCTGGCGGCGGTTGCCTCGGCGGCCTTCCGCGCCGCCTGCAGGTCGTCACTTTCAATGACCGCGATCAACTGCCCGGCCTTGACGTCATCGCCCTCATCTACAGTGAGGGTCTGGATGCGGCCCGGAATCTTCGCACTGACCACAACTTCGTTTGCGTCTACGGTGCCGATCATTTGCAGGTCGCCGGATGGCCGGACGGTCACAAAATACCAGATCAGCGATCCAATCGTGAGCAGCCCCAGAATTAGAAAAACTCGATTGCGTGCGTTCATTTGCGCCTCTTAATTCCTTAGTCGTTTACTTCACGTCAGATATTGCGATCTTATTGTTCGAATCTTGTGAAAGCCTCCACCTGTTAGTTAATCATAGTTAATAATATTTGTTAAGTATAATTATCATGAATTTCTTCGTTTACGTGTGGCTCGCGATTTCTATTCCCTCCGCCAGGCTTGTCGGGGGATGACTGGTCCTCTACCGGGAGAAACAGGGACCCGAAAGCAACAGTCTGGGGCATGGGCGTCGAGTTCAGGACCCGATCTGCAACCGCCGCACCGTATTTGCGGTCTACAAAGAGCGACTGGCCGAGATACTCAATCGCTGCCTTGCGGCGAAACTCCAGCGCAGAAACGTGAAAAGGATCGGATTCAGCTATCAGCTTCATCATGGGCGCGGAGAGAAAGTAGAAGACGTTCTGTCCGAGCAGAGCGTAACCGACCTGGCTCGGTTCGACACTGATGAGCTCCCCAGAGCGGATCCCCTCCTCAGCCAGGGCCAGCATCTTGTCTCCCAAGGGCCGGAAGAGCTTTTCAACCAGTGGAGTCACGGTCATTAATTCGCCTTTGCGCAATCGAATCATCTCCTGCTGCATCAGGCTCTGAAACACGGGCTGCGAGTAGATGCGGTCAAAGTGGTTCAGTGCGGTACGAAGCAAGCGCTCGCCGGCCGAGCATTCAAGGTTGAGAACCTTCATGCTGACAGCAGCCATGCGATCGGCCACAGCGTCGAGGGTGGCGGTGTATAGCGCCTCTTTGCTCTGGAAATAGTAGTAAATGAGAGCCTTGTTCACCCCGGCCGCTTCTGCGATTCGCCCCGTCCGGGCACCGGCAAGGCCATTGGAACTGAACTCACGCGTGGCAGCGTCGAGAATGCGAGCGCGCGTTTGGTCGGCGCGTTCGGTTTGTGTCCGGGCTGGAGTTGCGGTCGTCATTTATTAACTAACTGGTTAGTAAAATAGAATAAACCCAATGAAATTGCAAGTCATTCCAGTAAAGAAACAGTGAATTCCGGCAGGGTATTTGAAATCAGCTAGTTTTAGAGATTATTGCCACGGATTGCTGGATGCTTTGAGGGCGGCTGGGGAGCGAGTGGCAGACGTTTCAAGCCAGAAAGTTGATTCGGGGTTCAGACGAGCCCTCTGCTTGCCCGTCATCTGGCTCAGCAGCGTCCTCTGGAATTTCGACTACTGGAACTTCCTCTTCAGTATCGTCGGGACTTGAAGAGGCTTGCTGATCACTCGGGGAGTAGGTCTCGTCTTTCGTTCTGGAAGAGTCTTCGACCCTCTTCATCGACACCGGTTCTACATCCGCCTCGACGGCTCGCGTGACCACGAGGGGCGTCAAATTCGTGATTGGACCGATTCCCATGGCCGCACACTCCTCAATCGGAAGACGTACACGGTATTCCCATAGAGTGGAATATCGACCCACTCTGAATAAAATCTAGTCCTATTTCCCGAGAATGCCGTCGGGAATCATTGCTTAGAAGGGTACGCGGGCGGCCCGGCCCGGCGAATGCCAGGGACCTGCAAGAGAGTCAGGGATGGCCTGGCAGGTTGGAAGAGCCGAGCTCAGAACTGCGCATCGGCACTTCAATCTGAAACTGGACTGGAGCCTGAGTTTCGGCTTCATTCACCCGATCGGCCTGGCGGAGGAGCGCGATCCCTCGCGCAAGATCCATGCCGGAAGAAACCTGGCGAAAACCTCCACGCTCCTCGCTGGTGTCGCGGGCAAAGCTCTTGACGAACAGCGCCCTGCCGCACATGTGCACTTCGAGGCGTTGTGTCTTCCAGTCCGTCGGACTGACTTGTGTTCGGATGAGTTGGAACCAACCCCCTTTGTACAGCCTGCCGAGAATCCCATAGCCGAAGTCGACGTTGTCAGTCACATGCGCGTCAAGCCGAACCAGTCGTTTCATGCGTGCGTCCACCCAAAGCTCTCCAGACATTGCGT
The DNA here is from genome assembly GCA_964614635.1 of uncultured Occallatibacter sp. Classification (GTDB taxonomy): domain Bacteria; phylum Acidobacteriota; class Terriglobia; order Terriglobales; family Acidobacteriaceae; genus Telmatobacter. The sequence continues at coordinate 90,666 of CAZTLV010000010.1, read as the reverse complement.
GAAAGATGCGCGCCTCAATTGAGCGGGCTGTGTATTCGGGATTGGGGTGAAAGCTCAGATGGTGGCAGCCGTTTTCATCTCCTTCATACTCGTACGCAAATGCGTCAGGCAACAACGCGAGGATGCGGCCAATGCGGTTTTCGTCTTCTTCAAACTCGCGGAGGTGCCGGGTCCGCTCATCGGGCGAATTGAGGAGCCGTCGAAGCCGCAGGCCTTCCTGCTCTTCAGCCTCCGGGGTTGGGGTTCGGCCGTTGCTCGATGCGAGAAGCGTGACCGGGCCCTGGGAAGTCTCGACCTGGTTGTCAACCCGTGTCTCGTTGGCCGTGTTGTGCTGGACCCAGTACCGCCAATAACGATGTGTGTGGTGGTCATTCAGTTCGTTGTAAACCACCTCACGAACCAACGTGCCTGCGGAAACGGACAGCTGAGTCTGCCCGTCACAGATGCCGTGCGCCATGGATAGAATCACGAGGGTTCCCCAGAACACACGCATCCTGTTGCCTCCGGTGCGAAGGATTTTGATTCAAGTCGAGTATGCATGGGGTGCGATGAAAGGAAGAACAGGCTGGCGTGAAAACTCGGGGAAAATTCTCTGAAAAACCCGGTCGTACCCAGAAGATTACCGGCGAATCTGCGCCTCGAAAGAGAATCACCGAGGCTCGCCATCGGCGCTGGCTGAGCGGCCCCTGTGGCTGGCATTTGCCACGGCTTGTTAGACTGGCACCATGATGGACGACGTGGAGTTTCGCACTCATGCCGAAAAGGCACTCGATGAGTTGCTGCAGCATCTGATTCGCCGTGAGGAGGTAGAAGAAGCAGGTTTCGAGGTTGAGGGACAGGGCGGCCTGCTCAACGTCTTCTTCGAGGATCCGCCTGCCAAATTTGTGATTACTCCGAACGCCCCCGTGCAACAAATCTGGATTTCCGCGCTCTCAACGAGCTTCAAGCTTGACTGGGATTCCGCAACAAACGCATTCGTATTCCCCAAGACGGGCGAGCAGCTCATTCCCCTGGTCGATCGCCTCATCGGCGAGCAGGTGCTTTAGCCCGAGTTCGGAAAGAAATATTCAATTTCGTTCCGCGATTTGCCTGTTTTCATTCACTTCAAAGCATGAGACCATCTCCGGGAACCTCCTTTCCCGAAATCGATCTCTTTTGAAAAGGAATTCTGCATGTCCCACGAACTAGCTGCCGCTGCATTTACTTTCGACTTCGAACGCAAGGACGACGTTGTCACTGTCCGCTGCCACGGCAGGCTGGTATCCGGCGTGAACAACACGCTTTATGCAGCCGCCAGCAAACAGATTCCCGGCAGCAAGCGAATTGTTCTGGACCTTACTGACCTGTCCTATATGGATAGTTCCGGCCTGGGAACGCTGGTGCGTCTCTATGCGTCATGCAAGACTTCAGGTTGTGCGCTGGAGTTGATCCACCTTGGTCCGCGCATCCGGCAATTGCTGTCGGTGACCAACCTGCTTTCAGTCTTCACAGTCATTGGAGAACAAGGAACCATGATTCGGTTCTGAACTCAAGGTGCGTCTGGGAGCGGGAGAGCTATGGGCGATCGAATTGGAGGGTGCAAGGCCGGCCTTCTACTCGGGTTCCTTCCCCATGCCGTCCATCGAAATGCGCCTTGATGTGATAGCCGAAGTCCGTGCCTCTGGGTGTGTCCGTTCCCGGGACGAACTCCTTTGATCCAGTCTTCCCCGCCGCGTACAGATGTCCGACGCCGTCTTCGCTGATGGTGCCATCAATCAGAAGTGAGCTGGGTTCGCCCTCAGTCCCGCGCAGCCCGTGGAAGTTTCCGTCTTTTACGGTGCTGATGAAGCGATAGGAGAAGCCGAGAGCGCCTCTTGAAGGCTCGCAGGAGACAGTCGTTTGCCACTTACCATCGAACTTTCGCGTGGGTGCGGGGCGTGTGGACTGATCCTGAGGGACGGCTGGCGTGGCAAAAATCAGCACCATGATCGATGCAAGAAGAGTTGAGATTTTCCGCATTGTTACCCCTTGTTTGCCTATAGTAGGCAGACGGCAAGCGGGTTGCCAAGTGAAGAGCCGGCTCGTTCGGTTGCGGCCCTTCCGGGTCTCCCTGCCTTACGAGACCGTCTTTACTTCGCCATCGCTGTATATTGCTGGTTGATGGGCCCATCGTCGGAGCACGGGTCCGCGTGCACCGCGCAATTCTTCCCGCCATGAGCGGCGCATTGCGCCAGCGCCACCTTGTCTGCGCCAAGGTAGTTATCCGCCGGACCATAACCATAAGCCCCGCTTGAGCTGTACGCAAAGGCTACGCATTGCGAGCCTGATACCGCAACGGCGCAGTTCTTGGCATTCTTCAGGCATAGGTCCAGCGCAGTCCTCTCGGAGGCTTCCTTGGTGGGCGACTGCCAGGCTGTAAAGGTCCGCAGGTTTGTCTTTGAAATGGCAACCGCTGCCCACTTTGACGGAGGCTGTACCCGCTGTGTGTTTTGGTTTGGACACGGTCCAAGATCGCGATAGGCTCCGTCTGGAGTCACCGCGATGCCGCACGTTGCGCCCTCTTGAGCCGAGGCAGGCAACGCAGCAATGACTCCCATCGCAAAAAGGCACAGCGCAGACCGTCGAACTGCATGTTTGCTGAAAACCAAGGCGACAGACCTGAACATCGCTCCACTCCTGTTTCCTTTTCTCACTCGTTCACTCGAGTCGCAGCAGGCATATCAAAGGCCCGGTGACGCTGGCGCCGCGGGAGCGGCGGGCGCAGCCGGTTCATCCAATTGTTTCTTGAATTCAAAAGAGCAGGCACGACCGATAATGTCCAGTCCTTCATTTCGGGCACCGGTCCCGTCCGTTTCCTTGAATTGCGCCCTGACATCCCAGTTGTATTCCTCACCTTTGTGAGCGAAAAGGCCGCGGGCATTTTTCCTGGACGCCAGAATTCCGTCACCGGAGAGCTTCGCGCTGCCGTCCTCGTTGATCTTGCCGGTAAGCACAAAGGATCCCGGCTCTCCCTCGGTACCGCGCACGCCGCGCAATGCACCATGAGTGATCACGCTGTCGAACTTCCAGGCAAACGCCTCCATGTTTCCCCGGGCTGGGCAGTCCACATGTGTGTGCCAGGTGCCATCGAACCGTACGGTCGTGTGCTCGGCCGCGATGATAATCCCAGGCAGGAATAGAAACGTGCAGACGATCAAAATCCTGTTCGCTTTCATTCCGGTTCCTCCGCCGGGATTCTAGCATTGCGTTTATGTGGTGTCCACACAACGAAGGGGTGCAGACGAAACGGCCCTGCCGATTGGCAGGGCCGTTTTGAGCATTCGAGGCACCAAGTTCTACTGCAGGGAGTAGACGGTCTTGAGTACTCGGTCTGCCAGCACTTTGGGCAGCGGCGCATACGAAAGGGCCGAGACTTCGCCCTCACCGGAGTTGACAATCCAACTGAGCAGATCCTTCAGCACCTTGCCCTTTGCCGCATCCGGCGCGTGCACCGGAATCAGCAGGTAAGTAAAGCTGGAAATTGGATACGCATCCGCACCGGGCGCATTGGTGATCGACACCCGGTAATCTGCGGGAATCATCTTGACGTTTGAACCGGCTTCGGTAACGCCTGCGATGGAAGCCTTCTCCCAGTTGCCGGCGGCGTTTTTCACCGATCCAAAGGAGATGTGATTCTGCAGGGCATAGATGAGCTCGACATAGCCGATTGCACCCGGCAATTGGCGAACCAGTCCGGCAACGCCTTCGTTGCCTTTACCTCCCACGCCCACCGGCCAGCTTGGAGAAGCGCCCCTGCCAGGGCCGCTCTCCCATTCCTTGCTGATCTTGCTCAGGTAATCAGTGAAAATGAAGGTTGTGCCGCTGCCGTCCGAACGATGGACAACGATGATCTTCTGATCGGGCAGCTTGGCGCCTGGATTATCCTTGGCGATGCGACCGTCATTCCAGTTGTTGATTTTGCCAAGATAGATGTCCGCCAGAACGTCGGAACTAAACCTGACCTCACTCACTCCTGGGACGTTGAAGACAGGAACAACAGCTCCAAGCACAGTCGGGATGTGAACCAACTTGATCTTTGAAGCGGCCAGCGCCTCATCAGTCATGGGCATGTCAGAGGCGCCAAAGTCCACGAGGCCTGAAGTGAACTGCTTGATTCCGCCGCCAGAGCCGATTGATTGGTAGTTGATCTGGACGCCTGGATGCGCGGACGCATACTCACTAAACCATTTGGAATATATCGGATAGGGAAACGTTGCACCCGCCCCGGTCAGATTCTGGGCATGAGCCGCGCTCATGGCCAACAGCATCAACACAACCGCAACCAATGTCTTTTTCAAAGAGTGCTCCTTGCAGAATTTCTTCTGCTGACTATTCTCCATCGCGAATGTTACGGGGGTTTGAATTGACGGCCGGATTCTTTCATTTATCCATTCAACGAGGCGACCGCGGTCGAATCGACGCCTTGTTTTGCATTGATAACCTGCGGTGGTGGCGCGAGTTGCAATGTGAAGTGAAACTGAGCACCTGATCCAAGTTCGCTTTCGGCCCAAATCCGGCCGCCATGAGCCTGCACGAAGTGCTTTACGATCGCCAGGCCGAGCCCGGTTCCGCCGGAATCACGGGAGCGAGCCTTGTCGACCCGATAGAACCGCTCAAAAATCCGTCCTAAATGCTCGAAGGCGATCCCAGGGCCGAAATCCTGGACGGTGAATTGCACCTCCGCCTCTAAAAGCCGCGCACCCACACGAATCCGCTTCCCTGTTGATCCATACTTCAGGGCATTCTCAATGAGGTTTCCAAACACCTGGTTCATGGCGTCCGGATCGGCCATGACAAGGAGGTCCGGAGCGCCCGCAGATTCCAGCTCCACGCTTGAATCGACAACAATCCCGCCCAGGGATTCGATTGCGTCCAGAACCAGTGCCGAAGCGCGGATAGGCTGCAGTACGAGTTTGTAGTCGGGGCTCTCAACGCTGGCCAAGGCCAGCAGATCTTCAGTGAGCCGATTCATGCGGGTGGCATTCTTGAGGATGACTCCGAGGAATTCGCGGGTGGTTTCCGGCTTCGGATGCGGATCTTCTATAAGGGTCTCGACATAGCCCTGGATGGAAGTAAGTGGCGTGCGGAGCTCATGACTGACATTGGCAATGAAGTCGCGTCGCGACTTTTCAGCAGCCTCAATGCGGGTTACATCATGGAGGACAACGAGTGCGCCGCCTGACGGCAAAGGGATTGCGTTGATCTCAAAGATTCGGCCAGGTGCCATTGAGCTCGCCCGTCCAAACGCAACCTCCCGATTCTCAAGAGAGCTGCGCACACAGGCAAGCACTTCCGGGTCGCGAATTGAGTGCACCAAGGTGCGGCCCGGGTGGATCTGGGTGCCGGCAATTCTCCGCATGACCGCATTCGACCAGCGCACATATCCTTCAGGGGTGATGGCGACTACCGCCTCCTGCATCGAGTCCAGCATCGCCGCCAGGTCCTGGCGCTGGTTCTCAATCTCGGCGAAACTTCGGCCCAGATGTTCGGCTGTCTGGTTCAGAGCAGCTTCCATCGAGGAAAGCTCATCGTCACCGGGTTGAATCAAGCGCGCGCTAAGGTCGCCGTCAGCGATGCTCCTTGCAAACGAGACTACCCTCTGCAGGCGCGCTGAGATGCGGCCTGCGACCCAGGCCGCCACGGGAATTGCAACTGCCAACGCAATCAGGCCTGACCAAAGCGCCTCACGGCCAAGCAGGTGCAACTCCACTCCCGCTGAATGTTCGATCAGGCGATGAAAGACGATCTCCATCACCAGGGTATGCAGGACCAGCAGGAGGACCAGGAGCGAGAGCAGCTTTGTGAATACTCTTGGTGTCAAAATGCAGTGCTCCCATTCGGCACTCGTTGGCTTGCGGCCAGCTTTGCTATTCGCCCTTGGGAAGTTCGAAGCGATAGCCGGCGCCGCGCACCGTCTTCAAATAGCGCGGATTCTCAGGGTCAATCTCGATTTTCTCACGAATGCGGCGCACATAAACATCAACCGAACGGGGCGTCACAAACCGGGCGTCGCCCCAAACTGCATCGAGAAGGTGGTCGCGGCTGAAGACCCGCCCAGGGTGCCGTGCGAGGTAGTCAAGCAATCGGAACTCAGTTGCCGTTGTGGTGGTCAGTTCGCCGCGTACCTTCAACTGCATTGCACTTGCGTCGATGATCACTTCTTCAAAGGAAATGATCGAGGGTGAGGTTGGCCGCTCAAAGCGGCGCAGCACGGCCTTGACCCGGGCCACGAGTTCGCGAGTGGCAAACGGTTTGGTGATGTAGTCGTCTGCGCCCAGTTCCAGGCCAAGCACACGATCGTTTTCGGCGGCACGGGCGGTCAGGAAAATGATGGGGATCGTGGAGAGCGCAGGATTCGAGCGCAGACGTCTGCACACATCCAGACCATCGCCGCCAGGAACCATGATGTCCAGCAGAAACAAGGCCGGCGGCTGGCGCTCAGCATCCGGAATCAGGTTGGTGGGTGTATGAAACAGCCGTGCCGAAAATCCTGCAGCCTCAAGATGATGCTGCACTAGCCTCGCAATATCAGTTTCGTCTTCAAGAACAAATACGGTCTGGCTCAAACGATCAGCCCTCGGCCGGCGGCCGCTTCATTGCAATCGGCGGGAGCCGGGAATCATTAACAGAGTAATTCAGCCAGGCAAAAGGATTGCAAACGTTTGATGAATTTGGCCTGCGTCGAGCCCGGCGTAACTTTCGCTTGACTGCCGTTCCCGGGCTTTGCAACACTGCGTGCGCACATCCGCGGCCATTTTGACCGTAGCATCAATATTCCCCCCCCCAACTTCCCCTCACTCTCCAAATTAGGTGAGGTTGGAAGCCAGAAAAATAATTTGAGAATTGGAGAAATCGATGGTCAAGAAAATCCTGGCAGAAATTGTGGGTACCTTTATTTTGGTGCTATTCGGCGTTGGAACTGCGGTGGTGGCAGGCGACAAGGTAGGCATTCTGGGCATCGCGTTTGCGTTCGGCCTGGCGCTGATCGGGGCTGCATATGGGATCGGCCCAATCTCAGGGTGCCACATCAATCCCGCGGTAAGCCTGGGTGTATGGGTAGCGGGACGGATGACTCTAAAGGAAATGATCGGCTACTGGGTGGGGCAGTTTACCGGCGGCATTGTCGGTGCGTGGGTTGTGATGACTATCGCCAACGGCGTAAGTGGCGGCTACAACATCGTGTCCAATGGGCTTGGCCAGAATGGTTGGGGAATCGGCTACCAGGGCGGTTACAACACCACCTCCGCCATACTTTTCGAGTTCATTGCCACGTTGATCTTCGTTATTGTCATCCTGGGGTCGACACAGAAGAGCGCACCGGCCAGCTTTGCCGGATTGGCGATCGGCATCACATTGGTTGTGATTCACATCTTTGGCATTCACATCACAGGTGTCAGTGTGAACCCCGCTCGCAGCCTTGGCCCCGCGCTGATGGTTGGCGGACAGGCGCTGCGGCAGGTGTGGCTGTTTCTGCTGGTGCCAAGTTTGGGCGGATTGGTGGCCGGCTTGCTTTTCCGATCGAAAGCGCTGGCCGCGGAGTGATCGTCGGCCACCGGGCGTCCCAGGGACGAAGGCTCACGGCCATTCAAACCTCGTTTCGGGATTTGCTGTGTGACGAGCTTCCTCAGCGATGAGCCAGGGCCCTGGTTTTCCGCTTTGCATTTTTGGCATCGTACATGGCTGCATCGGCGGCGTTGAGCAGGCTGCTCTTTGAGGCGCCGTCCTCGGGGTAGAGAGCGATGCCGAAGCTGGCAGAGCCATGGAGAACGCACCCATCGATCGCAAAGGGCTCGTCGAAGCTGAGCTCCAGGCGCTGCACAATGTCTTGTGCGTCGGCACGGTTTCGAACTACAGTGATCAAGGCGGCAAATTCGTCGCCTCCCAGCCGCGCCAGCGTGTCCCTACCGCGAAGCTGGCCCTTCAATCTTTCCGCAACCTCCTGCAGGTAGATGTCGCCGACCTGGTGTCCATAGACATCATTGATCTGCTTGAATTCGTCGAGGTCGATGTAGATCAAGCCAAAGATGCCCGCCGCCATTCGCGCCTCTTCGATGAGGGTGCCAAGATGCTTGTCGAGAGAGAACCGGTTGTGGACATCCGTGAGCAGGTCGAACTCCGAACGGTGCAGGAGGTCGGAGTAGAGCCTCCGAGTCTCGATGGCCAGGGACGACAGGCCACACGCCATGGCAAGGGCCTCGGATTCAGCAGTCAAGGGATTGGAGTGCAGCTCGAATGCAGCAAAGAGGGTACCAAGGGAGGAGCCGAAGCGGGCAGGAATCTCGGTCCGGACAACACGAAGTTGAGAAAGATCGGACGGGCAGGCCCCAAGCAGCGCTCCATCGACGATCTGGCACCAGCAGGTAGCGCCATCGAGCCTGAATGAGGCCAACTCAATGATCTCTTCGATGATCTCCGCGAGAGGGCGGGAACCATTGATGTCCTCGAGGATGCGGCTGCGCCGGCTTTCAAGGTGGGCCAGAGCGGAAGATTGGAGATGTACCCTGCGCTCGAGAAGCCATCCCCTGGCGCCCACGAAGAAGACGACTGCAAGCAGCAAACCCACAACGATGATCAAGTTGCGCACGGTAAGAAATGAAGGCCGGGCAATGATCGTAATGTCGTCGAAAGAACGTAAGAGGATATCGAAGGGCACCTGGTAGATGAACGGGTTTGAGTTTTCGAGGACGCAGATGCCGGTCACACGAACCCTGGAACCAAGCGGAATGTCTTTGGAAGCCGACACGTGGCCTTCCGGGTGACGGTAGATGACAGAGAACTGCTTACCGTCGATGGCCAGGACAAGCTCATCCTGTGAAGCCTCGCGGACCTCGGTTACAACCCGGCCTTCAATCGAGACCAGGTCGTCATGGTGGCCGGGTGAGTCAAAGCCCCGGGGAGTCAGTGACTCCCATGTAGATGGCACCGGCTCGATGGGTGCGGGCGTGAGGCTGTCATGGATCTCGCCGTGCGTGAGATTGACAAAACCGTCATGGACATCGGGAAAGCCGGTTGCATCCGCGGCGTCGCCGATCTGCAAGGGCTGGTAGGTCTGGGTATTGATCCAAATGCTCCTGGAGCCATCCTGCAAGACGACTGCCGAACCTGGCAGGTAGTAGGTGATGGTTCCATGAACTCGCACACGCTGTGTGGAATCACTTACATGAAAGACCGTGATTACCCGATCCATCGGGGTCGAGGGCAGCGCCCAGGGACTGGAGTTGGCCCGCTTGATGACTTTTAAATCTGAGAGCGATTGCACGTGGACCAGGATCCCTGTCTCATGCATTTTGCTGTCGAATTCTTCCGAAGCGACTCCGGTGAGTTCCACCTCGGAATCGAGCATGCCCTCAAATGCGCCGGCATCGCTGCTATCGACGGTTGCTTTGAAATAGCCGCCATCCATCAGCAGCTGCAGTCGCTCGTAGTGAACCGGAGCTACCTGGCTCAATGTCCAGTCTGCTGCGTGGATGGTGGCGCGCAGGGTCACCAGCTTGCAATCGGTTTCCGCGCGGATCATCTGGTCGAAGGTGACCGGTTGCGGTTTCGGCAGCGCACCGTGATGCAGCAAGGTCACACTTTCCGCATTCACAATGGGATTGAAGCTGCTCTGGGTTTTTCCTCGCACCAGCACGCGATCGCCCGGGACCAGTTTGAGATCCGTTGGATACGAGACATAAATGGCCGCGTCGTGATCCTGAACAAACAACGTCTGTTCGTAGCCGCGGTAGTAATTTACCGTTGCCTCGAAAGCAACAGGCAGCTGGTGGCTGGCTTGAGCGTTGGTGAGGGAATGGATGGCCTGCAGGGTGGTTAGCGTGGCGGGTGCGGATGCCCATGAAACTGGTGCACTTGCAAGAACGATCGCGAACGCTGAGACCAACCTTCTCATTTGAACAGATCCAAGTGCATAGAGGCCTACTTTTTGCCCCGACCGACCTATCGGCAGAATTGGCATCGACAATCAGCTTTTCGCCGAAACTAGCTGATATTTCTCAGGATGTGACACTTTATGGTGAGCAAACCGGCGAGGTGGGAACGTACCTGTTTGCGATCTTGGGGGGCTTACGGTGGAGTGCGCCAAGCGCCTTGCTGTGGCTGCTGTTGGGAGTGGCGGCTTACTTTTTCGCAGTCTCAGGCGGAGCGGTTGGCGAAGCGCGCTTCCGTTTGCCGGTGATGCCGATGATCTGCTTCTGGCGGCTACAGGCGTTGTCTGCCGCAAAAAGAATCCGGAGAGCCGTCACGCAAAGTGAATAGCTCCCCGGATTGGGTTACTTGGTTGTGTGTCGGCGTCAGGCGACAGTTTCAAGCTCGGCGATATAGTCGATCACCGCCTCGCTCCATCCGTCGATGTGGTTCCAGTCGCCGTAGCCCACGCCGTTTTGTGCAGAGGCAACGTTGATCACGTAGCCCTTTCCGCGGGGCTTAGGAACCTGGTCATGCGACTGCTCATCCGTGATGATGATGACGCGGTCGTACCCCTCACGAACGTCGGCCTCGACCTCGGCGAGCGACTTGCCCAGATAAGTTCCCGAGTGCGCCTGGCTCTTGTCCAGCGCATCGCGCAGAGCCATTCCGCGCCGAGACGGCACGCGCTTTGCGGCCTCGGAGAAGGAGTAAATGGTCACCTTCTCGGCGATCTCGCGAAGCAGAATTGCGAGCCCATATGCAGCGTCTGTCCGGCGCATCTCTGAGCGACTGGAGATCGGCGACTCCATTGAACCGGAGACGTCGACCACCAGAACGGTGTGGCCGGAAAGTTCTGCCTTGCGCCCCTTGAGTGACTTGAACATTGCTGCTTCAAGTTGCTGCTCCCACTGCGGAGCACTGCGCGCTGCGGCCAGAAAACGAAAGGGCAACACGCGATCCGTCTTAAGAGCGGCCAAGGCGGAAAGCACCAGTTCCTCGCTGACGCCGGCGGCGTGCAGGTTGCGCAGGTTGCGCAAAAGCGCCAGCCCGCCCAGCCTGCGTTCGGACAACAGCCGCTCCCAGGCTTCGCGCTTGCTCGCGCCCTCGGCACGCCCGGCCGCTGATAGAGCAACCTCCCAGGTATCAGGAGTAGCCATCCCGTTTTCGGCAAGCCGCTTCCACAATGCAGCCTGCGCCTCATCCGCCGGCCGTGCATGCGAGAGGAACAGCACGTCGCGCAGGCGAACCGCTCCGGCACGGTCGTACTTGGCCAGCGCGTACTCGTCGAACTTGCCGAACGCGGCAGCCAACCCCTTCTTCACCTGCGCGGATAGCGGCTGACGCCCGCCTGCCCAGTAGATGGCAACGAACTCGGATAGCTCGTCGGCGCGCTGAATCACAAGAGACAGAGTCTCTGCCACCAGCGCACGATGCGTGGCATGGCGCGCCATCTCCCGCACTAGCAAAAGCGGCGCGTGCCGCAGTTTCATCTGCTCACGAGCTTCCACCGCCAGCGCAGCCACCTTTTCTGCCGCAACCTGGGGAACCAGTTCATGAATGCGACCTGCGATCTGCACGCCATCCTCGTAGAACTCGCTCTCCCACAGCATGCAGGAAAGAACGCTGCGTCGCAGCGCCTGCTCCGGTGAAATAACCTTTGCCTGCGCTCCCTCGTGGGTACGCGGACGCGGCTTTGACTTGAAGATGTTCAGGCGCACGATGCGCCTCCTTTCTGGCTCAAAGAATCCTGCCGGGGAAAAGTCGGACACGGAATAGCTACACCAAGATACTCCCTGGCGGCAGGATTCGAACCTGCTACCTCCGCGTGCGCGGCGCTCTACCGGATGAACCCGTGCCCTGCGCCACCGGCAGGATGTCTTTCATTGTTGACGGTTGAGGTTAGCGGATGCGTGCTAAGCGTCCAGGTCCTCTCCGTTATGCACAACTGTGCGGATTGGTTCCACTCTGCGAAAACCTGCGGTATTCGAAATGCGCAGCGGTTGGAAATCAATGGTCAGCTTCTTCATTTGCTCATAGTCCGGCCGGTGTTTATCCTGGAATCCGCTGCACTCATGCACCGTAAAGGGCAGCACAATGTTCGGATTGGTCGCGGTGCAGATCGCCAGCATGTCCGATTCGCTGTATCCGGTGATGAACTGTGCCCAGCTGCAGTTCTTGCACAGGGGCATATTTCCCACCGGCGTGGCATTTTTACATGCAGTTTGCTCATGACAGTTCATTTCTATCCGGGCCTGCCGAAGGGTTCTGGCCGGGGAACGAGCGGCAACGGTCTTTTACGGCGCTCTGACCACAGAGCTTTCAGGACTCGCGTCCTGCCGCGGGAATCGAACCCGCGTCCCCCGGCTTACGAGGCGAAGTACCCGTTACCTACACCACCGGCCAAGGTGGTTGTTTTGCGCACTCATCACCAGCTGCACCCGCGGAATTATTCTGGCCGGGGAACAAGCGGCAACAGAACATTTGCGAATGCCCTGCCTTGGACGAAACGCTCCCGTGTCGAGTGCTGCGAGATTTGAACTCGCATCCTCCGCCCCGAAGTACCCGTTGCCTACACCACCGGCCAGGGTGGTTGTTTGGCGCGCTCTTTAAGAGCTGCGACGGACAAGTGTCAAGGCCGGGGAACAAGCGGTGGCGGCATTTGTCCGACGCTCTGCCGCTGAGCTACTGGGAATTGCTTCCCGGGCGGGATTCGAACCCGCGGCCTTCGGCTTAAGAAGTAGCCGTTACCTACGCCACCGGCCAAGGTGGTTGTTTGGCGCGTTCGTCACGGGCGCGCCGCCGAATTCATTTTGGCCGGGGAACAAGCGGTTGCGGACTGAGGTGTCCTAAGCCACTAGACGACCTGGGCCTGCGCCCAAGGCAGGATTCGAACCTGCGTCACCCGCTTAACAGGCGAAGTAACCGCGACCTACGCCACCGGCCAAGGTGGAGCTTACAAAACGCTGCTTCACCAAACAGCGCCGGGGAATAGCCGAAAAGAGTATGGACTCGAAACCTCCGCACAACGGAACCTGGTAATTCGGGACTACGCCCCCGCACCGCCGCGTGATCTGTTCCGTCAGGGCCTCCCGGCCCTGGTCGTCCTTTTTCGTGGAGGAAGTAACTCATTTCTTTCGCCACCGGCGCTACTTAGTTACTCGCAGTGTGTTATGAGCATGGCTTTCCCGAAGACCGCAGCCAACTTAGCGCGGCGCCCATCGAAGAAAGACCCACTTATAACTCAGATAGAGTTAATCTGAGGGAACAATCAAAGACAGGCCCTTATCGGTTACCAAGCGATGTACCTGGCTCCTTCGCCACTCAGAGGGTCGCTTCAAGAGAAATCAATTGGTCGTGTGTCTTTGCGCAGGATGAAGACACCAGCGTTATGGCTGGAGATTGACGGACAACGCCCGGCGACCGGTGCAGCTTATATCAAGCGGCTCCAGCCTACGCATCGAGTTTTGCGTTCTATATTTCATCGGGCATTCTCCTACGCAGTTAGTACTTTGCCATAACTCGGTTTCAAAAAGCAAGTGGAATAAGAAAAATTTCAATAAAATATCCGGCAAGTTAGATGAGGCAATGAAGTATGGCGCGGATATCTAATCACCTATCTTCGCTGCGCATCATGGTTTAGGCTGAATGTGCGGGCCACAATCTGCAGCTGAATTTACTTGAGTTTTGGAGACGCGAATGACTTGGATCATCTTGCTCGTGGGTCTGGTGGTTGGACTGGTTTCCGGCGTGGTGGGGATTGGAGGAGGAATCCTTTTTGTGCCGGCACTTGTGTGGTTGCTGGGCATGGATCAGCACAAGGCCCAGGGCACATCTCTCGGGGCGCTGCTGCTGCCGGTTGGAATCTTCGCTTTTATTGAGTATTACCGCAAAGGCAACGCCGACATTCGAGTGGCACTTTTGTTGGCGGCCGGATTCCTGGTGGGCGGCTACTTTGGCGCTGTCGGAGCGCAACATATCCCGGAGGTTTGGCTTCGGCGGATCTTCGCGCTGACCCTGGTGGCCATTGGCGGGCGGATGTTGTTTTACCAGTGAGCCTGGACTGACTCTAGGCCGTGGCGATAAAGCGCAGCCGAATGTAGTCGGCGGTCCAGTTTCCATCCTCGTCGCGCAATACAGGCGCAAGCGCGGCTGCAGTTTGCTCTACAACTGTCTCGCGTGCCGATTCCGGAAGAGCGTTGAGAACTCCGCGACGAAAAGTGCGGAGCCAACCCTCCATTCCGGTTTCTGGAAGCGCGGTGGGACGCGGCGTGAGCGCAATCTGCTGCACCTGGAAGCCATGCTGGGTCAAGCGGCGCGCGTAGCCGTTCGGCGTGGGGTAGTAGTTCACATCATCTTCAAGGTCGGAATGGCCGTTTTGCGCAAGCACGGACTTAAGCGCGACTCGGATGGCCGCGATGTTCCCGTGGCCTCCCATTTCCGCTACAAACCGCCCGCCGGGCTTGAGAACGCGATGCACTTCAGTCATCATGGCGTCCTGGTTCTTGACCCAATGCAGGGCGGCATTGGAAAAGACAGCGTCGAAGGCATGATCAGAAAATGGCAGTGATTCGGCGCTCGCTTCCATTGCCACGATGCCCCGCGAGCGAGCAGCGGAGACCATCTCCGGTGAGATATCAACTCCCATTACGGTCGCGCCGTTGGCTACAATCCGCTTTGCAGTCTGGCCATCGCCGCACCCAAGGTCAAGAATCCGCTCATTGGGCTTGGCTGCAAGCCACTCAAGAACTCCGCTTGCCAATACATGAACAAATGCGCCATCTTTCCCATAAGACAAGGGGTCCCAGGTTTGATTTGCCATGGTCTACCTCCGCTCCCATGCCCTGAAAGCATCAGAGTTCTAGACGTAGTTATTCTACGCTGCGCTTGAATGAGGAAGATGAATAACTGAGGGCCCGATGTTTATAGAAGAGATGCGCAGAAAAGGCCCGGGGTGGATAACTCAAATTGACTGCACCGGAACCAGCGTGAGGTCGTCGACGAGGCCCACTTCCTTTTGCACGAAGGGCTCGCCATAACGTACGCCGGCCAGCAGGCCGTAATGACGAGCTTCAGCAAAGGTGCGTTCGCGAATCTCTTCTTCGGGAACGAACAGCCCGGCGCCTGCGGCCTGGTTGGCATACTGCGAGCCATAAGCCATCAGGGCCTGATGCCGTTGCTCGATGAACGGCGTGATATCCACGATGAAACTGGGACGCACGTCGGCGTAGAGGCTCGCATAGACAATCTTGAAAGGCCGGTGAGGATGCGAACCGGTATCCACCTTCGCTAGCCCGGAAAGGAAGCAAGCTTCATAGCCGAGCGTGGCCACGATGGAATGGTCGGGGTGCCGGGCCTGCCAATAAGGCAGGATTACCACGCGCGGTCTGAGTTCGCGCAGAACGCGAGCAATCCGCATGCGATTCTCGAGTGTGTTTTCGATTGCGCCGTCATGCAAGTCAAGGGCTTGCCGCCAGCCAACGCCGAGCAATTTCGCAGCTTGTGCAGCTTCAGCGGCCCGCTGCTCCGCGTTGCCCCGGGTTCCAGCTTCACCCTGGGTGAGGTCCAGAATGGCGGTCCGCAGGCCACGCGCGGCCATGCGCAGAAGCGTTCCGCCACAGGTCTGCTCGACATCATCGCGGTGGGCAGCAATGGCAAGAACGTCTGTTGGAAAAGATGCAGCGAAGGGATCGGAATTCAGCGCAGGCATTGCTGATTGCTCCCGAATAAGGAAAGGCTCTGGTGATTCATGGCGACCGACCCTTTACAAGTCCACAAGGAATCGGGCGCCGGCTTTTCAGTAACACTCCGCCACTGAACGTTCAATAGACAGTATTGTTGGTGTCAGAAGCCCCGTCCATGTAGGCCACGTCGTATGCGGTCCCGGTCACTGTGACGTATTGGTTGTCCATCGCGGTGCCGTCGACCGTGGAGTAGATGTACACCTGGCCGCCCTCCGCTGTGTAGATCTTGTGCAAACCTGTCACGGCAGCAATCCCGGTGGCGTCGCCAATGTAGGGCAGAATCGTAGTGACGGAATTCTTGGCTGTGTTGAACATGGTGAGACAGCCATCGGGTTGCCCAGTTGCGGCACGTACTCCGTTGGTGCACTTGGTCATGCCGATCCATAGCGTGGTGTCGTCGGCAATCAACAAGCGGCTGACCGCGCCTGGTGCGCCGTCACTGATTGGGATTGGGCTTGAGGCGGTGTTGCTGGAGAGATTCACCACTGTTAATTCGCCGGCAAAAAGCATCTGTCCTTGTACGGCCTGAAGTTGCTGACCCACCACAAAGAGCGTCGTGGTATCGACCAGTGCGTTGCTGGCTCCGCCTGGAATGGCAATTGTCGCGGTGGTCAAAGCGCTATTGGTGGGCAACGCTCCCGATCCCTGGCCGCGCAGGAAGAGCATGGGAGCCACTGGCATGGGTGTAATTGACGCTTTGGAGCCGCCGCACTCCGGGCCGCAATTCAGCACATAAGCAGTCCCGCCATCGGCTGAAAAGACGGCCTTGATGGGACGGTCAAACACCAGCGGCGCGCCGTAGTAGTTTCCGGTGGAGTCCGTGGCGTCGGGGCTTTGGGCCTGGAAGAGGCACCATCCCGGCAAATTCTGCGGTTCGCAGTCCACTGCGGCTTTGGGCCATGTGCTGGGGCCACCGGAATAAGCATTAGTTTGCGCCGCGGTCAGCTTCTGCGGATAGTAGACGAAGTTTGAGTTCTGAACGAAAGCCACGGCAAAGGAGCCACCGGGGTTGACGCTGACGCGATAAACGCCAGGCAGACTCAGAGGAAACGATCCACCACCCGTATGGTCCACCACCGTCAGCACACGAGCCCCTTGATCCGCTGCGAAGGTGTAGGCCTGGTTGCGAGTGACAAAAACGCTGGCGGAAAGACCGTTCAGACCGCCGGAATTTCCGGTGGTGCTCTCCTTGGAATAGTCGACGACATCCAAACTGCCGTCGCCTGAACCGTAGACCGCGCCGAGCTGCTCCTCGGGCATGTTCTGGATGGAAGCGGGCAAAGCTGCGGAATAACCGGAGATTGAAAAAGCTGCGGGTGTTCCTTTGAAACCGGCGCGAATATCGTAGTATGCATCCACAAAAGTCAGCGCACCCTTGGTAAAGGCGCTCGGGTTCTGAATTGCAATAAGAACGCGGTTGGTGAGCCCGCTGGGGGGCAGGACGCGGCCCGCAAAATAGTTTGTTTTGCCACAACCTGCCATAGCGGCTGAAACCATCAGCGCCGCGGTGGCGCATATCCAAAGACTTCTCTTCTTCAAAATCCCTTACCTCGACGGAAGCGCGGAGTATGCCGCGGATGATCGCATTTGCAGGGCAACACAGCCCTGTTGAGCTTTTGAGCGACCGAAGCCGCCTCGTGATGACCTTAAATGCGACCGTCGGCAATGTGACAGATCGCAAAAATTCGCCTGGTTGAAACCGTTGCTGACCAAGGTTGTGACTCCCGAAGTATAACAAAGTGAGCCGGTGGATTGGCGTGCGGGCGTGACGTGGCTTAGCATGTCAAGTGAATGCCTTCGATCGCCGACATCTTCGCAAACCGTCCGATTCTGGCCGACGGCGCCATGGGAACCGTGCTTTATGCCCGTGGGATCTTCATCAACCGCTGCTACGACGAATTGAACACCACGGATCCAGGCTTGATTCTGTCGATCCACGAAGAGTATCTGCAGGCAGGCGCTGAGCTTCTTGAAACCAACACCTTCGGGGCGAATCAGTTCCGGCTGGCGCGCCATGGTCTGGCCGGAAAGGTGGCGGAAATCAACGCCGCCGGGGTGCGTCTCGCTCGCCAGGCCGTGGAGCACATCAAGGAAAAGCAAGCTGGCGAAGCCTGGGTTGGCGGGTCGGTTGGGCCACTCGGGGTGCGGCTTGAGCCCCTGGGGAAAACTGGACTGGAAGAGGCCCGTGCGGCCTTTGCGGAACAGATTCGAGCCCTGGCCGGGGCGGGCGTGGACCTGCTGATCATCGAGACCATGCCGGCGTTGAACGAAGCCCACCAGGCACTTCTCGCTGCACGGGAGGCCGCCCCTGAATTGCCGGTCCTGGTGATGGTGACGGTGGACGATGAAAGCAACTGCCTGGATGGCGCATCGCCGGCGAATGCCGCAGCCCTGCTTACCGAATGGGGAGCAGATGCAATTGGCGTGAATTGCTCCACCGGGCCAGCCACGGTTCTCACCGCAATTGAAGCGATGCGAACGGCCACCACACTGCCGCTGGCTGCGATGCCCAACGCGGGCATGCCTCGGGCTGTGGAGGGCCGCAACATTTATCTTTGCTCGCCGGAATACATGGCCAGTTTTGCCCGCAAAGCCATTGCCGCCGGGGCGCAGATCGTGGGTGGTTGCTGCGGCACCACGCCGAACCATATCCGCGGCATGCGTTCCGCGATGAGGGCCATTGATGCGCAGGCTCGCGTTGCTGGCTCCGGCGCGACTCCGGAATTGAATACTGAAACGCCTCCCGCTCCGCTGGCCGCTCGTTCCCGCATCGGAGCACTGGTTGCGGCAGGCAGCTTTGTGACCCTGGTTGAGATCGTTCCGCCTCGAGGGATCGATTGCACCAAGGAAATCGAAGGAGCGCAGCTGCTGGCCCAACTCGGCGTACACGCCATCAATGTGCCCGACTCGCCCCGCGCTTCGGCACGCATGAGCGCGCAGAGCCTCTGCATCCAGATTCAGCAACACACCGGCATCGAGACGATTCTGCATTACACCTGCCGCGACCGCAACATTCTCAGTATTCAGTCGGATTTGCTGGGGGCTTCGTCCATCGGGCTGCACAACATACTCTGCCTTACGGGCGACCCGCCAAAGCTGGGCAACTATCCTGACGCGACCGCTGTGTTTGACGTAGACGCCATCGGCCTGGTCAACATCGTTCGCCGTCTGAATCATGGCCTGGACATCGGCTCCAATTCCATCGGCGCAACCACCAACTTCACCATCGGCGTGGCCGCGAACCCCGGGGTGCCGGACATTGAGCAGGAGTTGCGCCGCTTTGCTTTCAAGGTGGACGCGGGCGCGGAGTATGCCATCACCCAGCCAGTATTTGACCTGCGCCTACTGGAGAGCTTTCTTGAGCGCATCAAGGATTTTCGGATCCCTGTCATTGCCGGCATCTGGCCGCTCACCAGCCTGCGCAACGCTGAATTCATGAAGAACGACCTGCGCGTATCCATGCCGGAGGAGATCATGCTGCGCATGGCGCAGTGCGAATCACCGGATGCAGCTCGCAAGGAAGGCATCAAGATCGCACAGGAGATGCTTGAAGCTGTGCGTCCTTTTGTGCAGGGGGTGCAGGTTAGCGCGCCCTTTGGGCGGTATACTGCTGCCGCCGAAGTCATTGCCAGCGTCCTGCCCGCGACAGTCACAGAGTAAAGCCCCGGAGTCAACGCCATGCCCTCGTTTGAAGAATCGCTCAAAAAGCTGGAAACCATCGTCGATCAACTTGAAAAGGGCGACCTGGCGCTGGAAGAGTCGCTCAAGCTCTTCGAAGAGGGTGTTGGGCTGTCTGCCGCGTGCAAGCAGGAGTTGGACGCCGCCGAAGGCAAGGTGCAGATGCTCGTCAAACAGCGCGACGGCTCCCTGAAGCCGGAGCCCTTGCTGGCCGAGAAGCCGTTTTAGAAGCGGTGGAGAGCGAGCGGCTCTAATCCTGATCGCTGGTTCTGTCTGCTGATTCTGGTTCCTTCGACTTGCGTGATGCCTTCGCAAGCCGCGCCACTACCACCTGCTCCCGCAGCACCTGCTTCAAAGGTCTCGCCGGCGTGCCCCAAAGCACTGTGCCTGGCTTGAGCCCCTGGTTGGTCACGGTCTTGCCACTCAAAACTCCCGCCTGCCCTCCGAGGATCACCCCCGGACCCACGTGCGCATGGTCACCGATGCCCACCTGGCCGGCGATCACCGCGCCTTTGCCCACCGTTGATGAGCCTGAAATGCCGGTCAGCGCCACCAGGATCACGTCCTCGCCTATATCGCAGTTGTGGCCAACGTGGATCAGATTGTCGATCTTGGTCCCGCGACGAATGCGGGTCTCGGCTAGTGCTCCGCGGTCGATTGTTGAATTTGCGCCGATCTCCACATCGTCTTCGATCACCAGAGTTCCCTGCTGCGGGAACTGGGTATACGCGCCAGTAGCGTTGTCGCGGACATACCCGAACCCATCGGCCCCAAGCACCGCTCCAGCATGGACAACTACACGATTGCCAACGGTGATGCCGGCGTACAACGTTGCATGCGGGTAGATGCGGCATTGCTCGCCGATGCGGACGCCTTCGCCGATCACCGCGCCTGCTTCGATGCGTGTTCCATCGCCGATGGATGCGTATTCACAGACCACCGCGCCTGGACCGATCGTCACATCCTTTCCAAACTCCACATGATTGCCGATCGTCGCCCCTGGGTGGACTCCTTCCGAGGGCGGCACCGGCCTCAGCAGCTTGGCCGCGCGCGCAAACCACAAGCGGGGTTGGACTGTCTCTACAATGGCAATGTTCTGCGGAAGGTCGCTGGAGATAGCACGGAGAACGATCGCCCCTGCGTTGGTGGCCTGGGCTTCAGCCAAGGATGCTGCGCCCTCGGCAAATGCCAACTCGGATTGGCCCGCAAGCGGAGCAGCGTTCACACCGACAAGATCGGTGTCAGTGCTTCCCTGCACCAAAGTGCCGCCCAGGATTTCGACGAGTTCTCCTAGCTTCATCTGTCTCTCCTCAAGCGCCGCGGATAAAGTGGTTCCACATTAGTACAGGCTCGGCTCGCCTGCCGGCCTGGTCTTCCAGCGGCGATGAATCCATAGCCACTGGTCAGGATAACGCCGGATCCACGATTCGATGGCGCGGGTGCAGAGTTCGGTACCGGCGAGGATATCTGCGTACACGTTGGCAGTGTGCGGAATTTGAATCTCGGGTCCGAAGTGCAGGACATATCTACCCTCAGACCGCTCCCAGAGCATGAACCCTGGCAGCACAGCCGCGCCGGTCTTGCGTGCTACGTGGGCCAGCCCGGTGGCGGTGCACGCGTCGAGGCCAAAGAACTTCACGAACGAGCCTTGTGGCGGCGTCATATTGGTGTCCATCAGAATCCCGACCGTCTGCCCTGCATGCATGGCCAGCAGCAAGCCGCGCCCAAAATCGTCTTTGTGTATCACCTGGTTGCCATGCAGGCACCGGATTCCGTTCACAAAGTCGTCGAGACGCCGGTTATCGAGCCGGCGAATGACCATCCCCATGGGATAACCCATGAGCGAATGGTAGAAGCTTGAAAGCTCCCACGCGCCCAGGTGGCCGGTAACTACAAGAACGCCCTTTCCACGAGCTTGCGCCGCCAGATAGTTGTCGAGGCCTTCGGTGCGAATCCATTGGGAGGTATTCTTCGCGGTGTAGCGGGTCATGCGGCAGAACTCGACCAGTTCCCAGCTCAAATGGAGATATACACCGCGAAGGATGCGGGTTCGCTCATTGGCCGTCAGGGTTGGGAGCGCCAACTTCAGGTTGCGTGTGCCGACGCGCCTGAGCCGGGCAAAGGCCCAATAGACGGCAAATGCGATCATCCCGGCCAGCAGGCGGGCCAACCCTCGCGGGATGCGGCCCAGGGTCCGTGCCACGATGACAACAAGCCAATATTCGAGGGTCTTCCGCATGGTTGAAGGCAATGATTAAGTTTAGACCCCTGATGCGGGCACATTGCCTTCATCGGTCCTGCCCCGGCGAACCGGGGTCCATGCCCTGCTTTCTTGCGAGCTGCTACTTGTCGTACTTTGCCCTGACGAAGTATTGGGCCACGGTGCGGACAAATGAAACCGCACCGGGTGGAACGTCGACGCTGCCTTTGAGGACATCTTCAAACCTGTGAGGTCCACCGTAGTAAAGTTCTGTGTCGTCGGAGTTCTGACTGACGCTGGTGCCGTCAAGATCGATGCCCGCAAACAAGCCTTTGGCGCGCGAGTAGCTGAGCAGCTCTGCATTCATCTTCCAGTCTGTTGCAGCCTGGCCGCTGCGGCCAACTGGGCCGGCCGCAGCTGAAGCGTCGCCGCCAATCTTGAATTTGCTCTTCAGTAAATCCTGGAAGCCGCGGTCATTCACCGCGATCAGGATCAGGTCTGTTGCCTGCCCGCCGATTTGAAAACCAAAGGATCCGCCAGCCATGCGAATGAACACCGGAGCGCTCCAGCCGTGGCCGGTGCGGCAAGTCACTACGCCCTGGCCATACTGCGCGCCCACCAGGAATGCGCCCTTGAGCATCCCCGGAACGACAGCGACGCAGGTAGCCTGCTGAAGGATATTCATGGGGACCGTGCTGTCTTTTGCGTTCATGATCTGGTCGAGGACGATCTTGGCCTGATCGACGCGCGCTTGCAAGTCCTCCCTGGTTGAGGCCGCAAATGACGTTCCCGTCAGGATGAAACTGAGGCAGATGGAAGCAATGGTTTTCTTCATGTCCGTGTCCTTTCCGCTTCGCCGCCGACCGGGCGAAGAGTTGAGTCAGAATTTGACCGGGCGCTTTCGAGCGCCGCCTGTATTGGACTGGTGCGAACTCCTTTGAGTTGGCCAATGAGTCCGCGATTGGGCAACGTCCTGAAACAGCCTACAACATTCATCCATTCCGCGGGAGCAAACTGCCCGGGCCTTCTGGGAGGTAAAAGCACAAAATCCAGAGCGGGTGCTCTGGATTCTGTGCATCGATGGATCTTTGGAGGAGGGCTAAATGGTTGAAGTCCAGAACTGTTTATTCGGCGATATAGAAGAAAGCGAAAAAACAGGAGTTCCCAGAAATCTTGGAAAACAAGCTGACTGGGAACTCCCTTCCCCAGATCTGCGTTGTTTCTGTAAATCAGTCTGGAGGAATCTGATTGCCGGGGCAAGGGTACCAAAGGAGTAGAGATCAAAGTTGCCAAGTTAATTGACTGGTTGGTTAATAGCCGGCGGTCACAAGCGGCACGGAGCCCTCACCCGCCTGGGGAACAAAAAGTAGGGGTTCGCAGGGCGCATCGAAACATGCTCCCTGGGAACCCCTTTCCCCAGATCTGCTTTTTACTTGCATGAGAGTCTGCCTGATCAATATCGACCAGAAATGGTCAATATTGCTCAGTTTCTTGATTTTAAATGGATATTTGGATAAAAAAGTGACCTGGTCGCCGAGACTTTGACGATCACGAACACTAGGCAACAACGGAAGCCAGATTTACCACTACTCGCCTCGCCTGAAATGCGTCCTCCGCCGGTGTTCAAGAACAAACAAAAGAGGTCGCAACCCTACAAGGGGTGAGCTTTGCCGACCAGTTGATACCGCGACGGCGCTCGATTGTTTCCGGACTTGGATTGATGGGATGGCTAAGCTCGCGCATGGAGAGCTCTGGCCTGTTTTCGGTACCTGTCTTGCGCATCAATCGGCCTACGTGGGCTTTAACTGTGCGCTCCTCGATGCCGAGCTGGCGGGCAATCTCCCGATTCGAACAGGCCTCCAGGATCAGGCCGAGTACTTCATGTTCACGGTTCGTCAGATGGGGGTTGGGGTTGGTAAGGCTGGGGTCTGTCCTTTTCAACAGCCGGTCAATCAGTTTGAGAGGAGGCAGCGAGGCGCCCAGATGGACCCGGATTTGACTGCTTGAATGGCATCCCAGACCATGTCGCCATCTGCAGCCAAATCAAGCTTGTTTTAAAGTTTGGGAAGCACAATGCCCTGCTGATTCTGATATTTTCCTTTTCGATCGGCATAACTGACTTCGCAGGGTTCGTCAGAGCGGAAAAACAGGATTTGGCACAGCCCTTCGTTGGCGTATACCTTGGCCGGTAGCGGGGTGGTATTGGAGATTTCGAGTGTTACGAATCCCTCCCACTCCGGCTCGAATGGCGTTACGTTCACAATGATTCCGCAACGCGCATAGGTAGACTTTCCAACGCAGATCGTCAGTACATCCCTGGGAATTCGAAAGTATTCGATAGATCTGGCCAACGCAAACGAATTGGGGGGGACAATCACGGACGGGGCCTGAACGGACACGAATGACCGTTCATCAAAGGCCTTGGGATCGATGATAGCGCTGTTTACATTGGTAAAAATTTTGAATTCATCGGAGACGCGGAGATCATAACCATAGGAGGAAAGCCCGTATGAAATCACTCCGCTGGCCACTTGCTTCTCGCTGAATGGCTCAATCATGCGGTGGTTGGTGGCCTGTTCGCGAATCCAACGGTCACTCTGAATCGACATGCTTCTCCCGTTCCAAAGATCGTTTTCCAATCCGGACGCTTAAACTGCTTGTTTATAGGTTCAAACTAGAATGATCCATAGTACGAAACCCAACTCCATGTTGACAATGGGCCGAGACCGAGTTTAACAGGCTTTCAAAACACGGGACCACCTTATGTTGATGCAAACGCTTGTGAAGAATGCTATCAACCAAATCGAGCAACTCGCGGCGGGGCATACCTGGCTTTCGTTACCGGAAAACCGCTGACGCGATTTTGCGATGTTTCCAATTGGGATTAAAATCTGTAGCATCTTCCCTGTAAGGCGTAGTAGAGTCTAACTTGCCAGTGAGGTTACCCCATTGATTAAGCAGGACATCGTCCATCATGTAATCGAGCGCACAGGCCTGCCACGCACCAAGGCAGAAGCCGCGGTGGATACGGTATTCGAGGGTCTCAAGCAGGCTCTTACCGCCGGCGAGCGTATTGAACTGCGCGGATTTGGCGTATTCAGCGTCCGAGCCCGCAAAACCGGAATTGGCCGCAACCCACGGACCGGGACAGAAGTGAGCATCACTCCGGGCAAAGCGGTGCGATTCAAGCCAGGCAAAGAGCTGCACACGCTAGACACCGGCGGACCACCCAAGGCTTGAGGGAGTTTCGCAGTTTGGTCCAATGCAGGCATCGCAGTCTCCTCGGGAGCCGATGTTTGCGTTGCAATTGGCGAACTGACGTGAAGGCTGAATCCGCGCCCGCTGGGATGGCGAATATTCAAGATCGTTGCGCCGAGCCACGGCCGGGAGAAGCTCGGTTCGAGTCCGGCTCGATTCCCGTCACATGCCAGCACTCCCATTGAAGCAACGTTGAAAATGGGCGAACTCAAGGGGATTCCGGTGCGCTCAAGCTTCAGGGAGTATGGCTTGCCTTTGCTCTTGCTGGCGGCAAGCGTGGTGACGACAACCGCGAACGGCGCCCGTTTCATGCAGAACTTCCTCGAAGGCTTGCCACCGGTTGTGCGCGACAGTGACCTATGGCCCTGGGGATGGCTTGCCGATCATCCTGAGTTTTTCAAGACCGGCTGGGCCTACTCGGCATCTTTGCTTGGCATCCTTCTCATTCATGAGTTCGGCCACTATTTTGCCGCCAGGTGGCACCGCATCGGGACAAGCTTGCCCTGGGTTCTGCCGGCTCCCACGCTCAGCGGAACGGCCGGCGCTGTGATTCGAATCCGCACGCGCATTCCTCACCGAAAAGCGCTGATGGATGTGGGTGTTTATGGCCCATTGGCCGGCTACCTTGCATCAACCCTGGCGGTGGCCGTCGGCTTTTTGCTTAGCCATCGCGTGGCGGCCGGAGCTGCATCCTCCATGGTTCGATTTGGCGGTGAGCCGTTGACGATTCGCATCGTCCACGCGATTCTTGCGCATTGGAATCCAAACCTTCCCGCGTTTGAGCAGATGACTCCGCATCCCGTGCTGCTGGCCGGCTGGATTGGGCTCTTCATGACTTCGTTGAACCTGATCCCCGGCGGCCAACTGGATGGCGGTCACGTGGTGTATGCCTTCTCGGCAAAGCTGCATAGATTCCTGACCAGAATTTTGCCGTTCATTCTGTTGGTCGTGGGCATGCTGTTCTGGGTCGGCTGGATCTTATGGGGTCTGGTGCTGTTGCTGCCCGTAATGCGCCACCCCAAGGTTCCTCTTCAAGGTGGTCTCGACAGCCGGCGCGTGGTCCTTGGCGTCATCGCTGTGCTGATCTTTCTGCTGACATTCAACCTGAGACCGTTCTACGACAACTCAATGCTGCAGGTGCTGCATGTGGATCCCTTGCAATTGATGCGGTAGAGGTGGTCGCGGTGTGTTCCGGATGGGAGATGCGCCGGGCAACGATGCCGATACTTCAAGCCGCATCATCGCAGATCTCCCCTTATTGCAAGGGTATTGGCTGGGCGCACCACAACCGCTATTGCGCATGGCATTTCAGGCTTGGTATCGTGACTCGAACATGAATTGCCGGGGTAAGCAAGTGCTGCATACCGACCGAACGGTTGCTTTCATCACGCTCTTCGCCGTTTCGGCGATCATGCTTTCCGGGTGCGGCGCGAAAAAGGTTGCCGGCAAAACCTACATCAGTGACGAAGGGGATACCATCGAATTCCGCACGGACGGCAAGGCGATTGAGACCAACTGGAACCTCCAAGTCCTCTATCCTGGGCAGCAGGCGGCGCTGGGGACAACGATCATTACCAACACCACCGGCGGGGATTTCAAGCTGGCAGGAGCAAAATTTGTTGCGCCGGATTGCAGCTACGCCCAGGACCACGACCAGGTGGGAATCACTTGTGCCGGCAGAAAAAAAACGACCTTCACAATCACCGGCGATGATTCCATGACCGGGCCGCCGGAGGGCATGTGGGCGCACCCGGCCTTCTCCCACCTTGTCCCGAAGGAGTGAGGCGCTCTCACACCCTTCTCATTCGTGGCAAGGGGTTCACATCAGTCGCAGGGCATCCACATCCACAACCAGGTTGCGACGAGGAATCGATGCGCCGTCTGCATGGGTCAGCATGCCTCGCAGCGCGGCGTTGAGTGACTTACGCGAGAACGCTTTAAGAATCATGTGAAAACGATACGTCCCCTTGATGCGCGCGATAGGCGCGGTGCATGGGCCCAGGACTCGCACGCCTTCGATAGCCGCATTCTGAAGCCACTTCCCCAACTCAGCTGACCAGCCCGCGGCTTCCTCCAGTTTTTGCGACTGAATCAGCACATTGGCGAGGACGCCGAAAGGCGGATAGTGCATCCAGCGGCGGTATTTCAGTTCGCGATCAACAAAGCTGGTGTAGTCGTGCTTGCTGGCGGCAACAATGGCGTAGTGGTCAGGATAGTAAGTTTGCACCACAACGCGACCGGGCAGATCTCCCCTGCCGGCGCGACCTGAAACCTGTGTCATCAACTGGAAGACACGCTCGGCGGCACGGAAGTCTGGCATGGAAAGCGCGTGGTCGCAGCCAACCACGCCTACCAGCGTGATGCCGTGGATGTCATGCCCCTTGGCGATCATCTGGGTTCCAACCAACAGGTTGATCTCGCCGGAGTGCAATCGGGCCAGCAGGCGTTCAAGATCGTAACGCCCGCGAACTGTATCGCGATCCATTCTGCCAATGCGCGCTCCAGGAAAAATCTCGCCCAGGCGCTCTTCGCCTTGCTGCGAACCGGCGCCGAGATAATAGAGATAATCGCTGTCGCACTTGGGGCACCGCGCAGGGACGGTGCGGCGGAATCCGCAATAGTGGCACTCAAGGCGCTGGCCAACTTGCGCCATCCCCGCATCTTCCGCAGGCGGTTTGTGATGCGTCAATGAGATTGCGCAGTTTTTGCACTCCAGTTTCTCTCCGCAAGCGCGGCAGATCACTGCGAAGGAATAGCCGCGCCGGTTGAGCAGAATCAGTGCTTGCTCGCCACGGTCCAGGGCTTCGCGGGTTTGCTCGACCAGCGCGCGTGAGAACAGGTCGTCCTTGCCGGTTTGCTGGAACTCCTGCCGCATGTCGATCAGTTCAACTTCAGGCAGCGGGCGATTCATCACCCGGTCGCGGATTTCGATGAGCGCATACTTCCCCGCTGCTGAGTTCTGCCAGCTTTCAAGCGATGGAGTGGCTGAACCAAGCACCACCACGGCTCCCTCGAGTTTGGCGCGCATCACAGCCACGTCGCGAGCGTTGTAGCGTGGCGTCTCTTCCTGCTTGTAGCTCTGGTCGTGCTCCTCGTCCACCAGGATCAGGCCCAGGTTCGGCGCAGGCGCAAAGATGGCGGACCGGGTGCCAACCACGATTGGCGCATCGCCTCGCCGAATGCGCCGCCATTGTTCGCTGCGTTCCTCCGGCGTCAGTGCGGAGTGGAGCAAGGCAACCTTCTGTCCAAATGCCTGGTCAAGCAAGCCTGCCGTCTGTGGTGTGAGTCCTATTTCAGGCACAAGCAGAATTGACGACAGTCCGGAATCAAGCGCACGCTGCATCGCGGCAAGGTATACGGCGGTCTTTCCTGAACCTGTGACGCCGTGAAGCAGGAATGGATGAAAGCCTCCAAGGGCGGTTGCCAGATCGGCCAGGGCAACCGTCTGCGGCTCATTCAGCTGGAATGGCGATGTGGCTGGCTGCAACCCGCCAAGCCGAAATGTTGCGGGCCGATCATCGATTCGAACCAGGCCCCGCCTGACAAGTGTTTGCAGGGTGGACGAAGGCAGACCGCGTCGCCTTAGTTCAGCCAGCGGCAGTTCCCCGCCGCCGGCAGCCAGCTCACCAAGAATCGACTGCTGCTTCTCAGTCAGGGCGGGCAGACGCGCTTCAGGAATGAGGACCGCAAATCGTTCTGTCCTGCGCGCATCGCGTTCCACTGCTCCGGTTTCGCGGGCAATCCACTTCTTGCGGATAAGCGCAGCGAGGACAGGGAGCGTGGCTGCCGTTGCCGTGCGCAGCGTGGAGGCTTTGACGGGTTCTCCCTTCGCCAGGTGAAGAAGGACCCGATGTTCCAAGTCGCGCGCTTCAGCGGCAAACTTGCCTCGCTGGTTTGAACCGCCCTTATGAGTCAACCCGCGCGAGGAGGTTTGCGTGGAGTCCCCGTCGAGCGTGGCGGCCAATAAATCGCGACCCAGGTCTGTGATCCGGTAATAGACGGTGCGGCGGACTTCGGCCGTCAACGGCAACATGCCCCGCAGTACCTCTCCCAGCGGAGCGAGGTAGTACTGTGCCATCCATTCTGCCAGCGTCAGCAGGTGATCGCTGAGCAGCGGCTCGTCGTCCAGAACCGCTTCAAGGAAGCGGACTTCAAAATCCTCCGGCGGCGCCGTGTTGATTACTGTGATAACACCGATGAGCTTCTCATTGCGGAATGGGGCGATGACGCGCGCGCCTCGCTGCGGAACCTGGTCATCGCCAACCGCATAGGTGAAGGTGCGATCCAGCGGCACGGGCAGAGCGACTTCGCAATAGGCGGGCATGGAGGCATCTCCCAGTGTAATGGGATCGGCTGGAGCGCTGGGTCGGCTCAGAGCATATAAAAGCGTGGGGGGACCGTTCGTTGCAAAATGTCACTGGCTTGTCACTTTTAAACTTGAATCCTTCCCTGATTCCGTTTCAGGTGAAATAATTTCGGCATGACTTTCTCCTGGAGACTTGCCACACCCCTTGCCTTGATTCTGACCGCTGTTTCGATCAGTGCGCCGGCCCTGCCTGCACAGCAGTCCACTATGGATCCGCTCCATGCCTGGGCAGGGGGGAAGGATCCCGCGGTCCTGGAAGCGTGGGTGAATGCGCGACTGGCCGATGAAGCCGCCGATTTGCAAAAGCTGCTTGCGGTAACCGGTCCGCGGACGGTGGAAAACACGCTGCGCCCATTCGACGATGCGCAAAACGAACTCGCGTTGGCCAATAACAATGCGTACCTGGCCTACTCGCTAGGCGATGCTGCTGCATTGCGCGACAAGGGGCAAGCGCTGACCGCCAAGATCTCCTCGGCAAACACTGATCTGAGCCTGAACACAAAGGTTTACAGCGCTCTCGCGGCGGTTCCCTTGCCTACCAACGATCCGGCGACCCGCCACTATCTGGAACGGACCCTGCTGGAGTACCGCCTCAGCGGCGTGGACAAAGACGACGCCACCAGGGCGAAAATTCGCGCCCTTCAGGACAAGATCACCGATCTGGGCCTGAAGTATGGACGAAACGTTGCGGACGGAACGCTGAAAATCACGGCCACCAAGGCTGAGCTCGACGGGCTGCCCGCCGACTATATTGCGCTGCACAAGCCGGCCGCAGACGGTACATACACGTTGACTACTGAGCAACCGGATGTGATGCCGGTTCTGAGCTTCGACAAGAGCCCCGATCTGCGGCGCAGGATGTTTCTTGCTTACGAAGGACGTGCCTATCCGCAGAATGTACAGGTGCTGAAAGACCTGCTCGCGGCCCGCCAGGACCTGGCCACCACGCTGGGCTATGCCCACTACGCAGACCTGGCTACCGCCGACCAGATGATTGGTTCTGCAGCCAACATTGAGACGCTGTTGAACCAGGTAGACGAGGCCTCGCGCGGAGTGGCCAAGCGGGAGTACGACGAGTTGCTGGCATTCGCCCAGGAACGTGAACCGGGGCTGAAGAGCATCAGCCAATCTGACGGGGGGTATTGGGGCGAGCAGTACCGCCGCGCCCGCTACGACTTTGATGCGCAGAGCGTGCGCCCGTACTTCCCCTACGACGAGGTGCAGGCGGGAATTCTCAAAACCGCGGCGCGTCTGTTTCATGTGGAATTCAAGGTGGTCAAAAACGCCGTGGTCTGGGATCCCTCGGTTGACACCTTTGATGTCTTTGACGCTGCTGAAGGCAAGACGGGAAAGCTTCTGGGCCGCATTTATCTGGATATGCATCCCCGCGACGGCAAGGATAAATGGTTCTCGAGCGCTCCGATCGTTCCCGGCATTCGCGGCCGGCAACTTCCCGAGGGAATGCTGGTTTGCAACTTCTCCGGCGGCAAGGCCGGTGACCCGGGGTTGATGGAATACAACGAAGTCGTCACCTTCTTCCACGAGTTTGGCCACCTGATGCATCACATCCTTGGCGGCCAGGGAGAGTGGTCAGGAGAGGGCGGCTTCAACGTGGAGGGAGACTTTGTGGAATCGCCCTCACAGATGCTGGAGGAGATGTTCCACGACACGGCAATTCTGCAATCGTTTGGTAAGCACTACCAGACCGGCGAGACCATTCCAGCAACCCTGATTGCCAAGATGAATGCGGCCAGCGCTTATGGGCGCGGTCGCTGGTTGCAGGGTCAGTTGTGGGCATCAACCTATTCACTTGAAGTGCATAATCAGGCTCCTGCAAACCTGGATTTCGATGCCTTGCTCAAGGCCGACGATGCGCGCTTCAGTCCCTTCACCCCGGTAGAGGGTGACCGCTTCTATGCCTCGTTTACACACCTGGTTGGCTACACGTCCAACTACTACACTTACGTGCTGGACAAAGTGATTGCCATTGACTTCTTTGCGCAGTTCGACAAGCACAACCTGCTCGATGGACCTACGGCCATGCGCTACCGGCGAGCCGTTCTGGAGCCCGGAGCGGCAAAGCCGGCGGCGGAAGTTGTGAAGGACTTTCTGGGGCGGCCGCAGAGTATGGATGCGCTCAAGAGCTGGATGAATGAGGAGTTTGAGACGTCCACCAGGGCAGCCAAATAACGACCGGTTTTCCAACCATTACAAATGGAGGCGAGGGCATTACAATTCATTCCTGATGACTCCCAAGCCTCCTGCACCCGCCTCTTCTGCCTCCGGCGCCTCGACAAGCGCTTCGCCCATCACCATGTGCATCGACATCGGCGGCTCCGGGCTGAAAGCGATGCTGCTCGATCCTAAAGGTAACCCAGTTAGCGAACGCCAGCGGGTTGCCACGCCTGAGGTTCCCACGCCAACCGCGGTGCTCGCCGGCCTTGATGAATTGCGCAAGCAGTTGCCCAAGTTCGACAGGGTCTCGGTCGGGTTTCCTGGTGTGATCAAGCGCGGAACCACATGGACGGCAGCCAATCTGAATCCGGACTGGGTTGGCTTTCCCCTGGCGGCGGAGCTTGAGAAGCGCTGGAAGAGGCCTGCGCGCGTGGCCAATGATGCCGCCGTGCAAGGTTACGGGGCCATCAAGGGCGTTGGTGTGGAGCTGGCGCTCACACTTGGCACCGGGCTTGGCTCATCTCTGTTCACCGATGGGCGGCTCTGCCCTGGCCTGGAGTTGGGCCACCACCCCTGGCGAAAAAAGGGGATGTGCTACGAGGACTACCTCGGCCGGCGCGGGCTCGACAAGTTTGGTAAGAAGCTCTGGAACAAGTTCCTCCAGGCAGCCATTGCGCAGACATCGGCAACGTTCAACTGGGACTTTCTTTACATCGGTGGAGGAAATACAAAGAAGATCGACTTCGAATTGCCCAAGAACGTCTCGATTGTGTCCAATGAAACCGGCTTGCTGGGGGGCGTTTACCTTTGGAAGGATCAGGCGTGAGGCTTTAGCAGCGTAGCCCCCAAAGCTCGCCGGGATGTCTTCGATTCCTCAAATGGAGTTGACTGCATGGAAGAAAACAAAACCAGGCCAACCCAGGTGAGCGTCACTGAATTCATCAATGCGATTGAAGATGAGGCCAGACGCGCCGACGCCAAGACGATGGCCAAATTGATGGAACAGGCCACTGGCGCGAAGGCGAAGATGTGGGGACCGTCAATCATCGGCTTTGACAGCTATCACTACAAGTACGAGAGCGGGCGCGAAGGGGACGCGCCGCTTGTAGGCTTTTCTCCGCGCAAACCTGCGACCGTCTTATATGGCCTGCTCGGTTGTGACGACTCCGATAGGTTGCTTGCAAGGCTAGGCAAGCATTCCACGGGTAAGGGATGCCTTTACATAAAAAAGCTCGCGGATGTGGATCTGAGGGTATTGCAAGAGATGGTGGTTAACGCAGCGGCCAAGCGGGCGCGTTAAAGCTGTTTCGGAGGTCCCACCGACCAAGCAGGGATGGTGGCCTGTGGCTTGATTGCGAGGCAGTTTTGGATTGCCTGATTTCGACGTTTCGGGGTCGCATCAGCCGGATGAAGATCGGGGTCCCAGTTTTGGCGGCAATTCTTTTAGCTGCCATTTCCCTGCCGGCACAGGTGAAGTCCACAATCACTGGCGACTACATATCGACAACCAGTACTTTGCTTGTTATCAAGTTGCACTTGAGGCTCGATGCCAATGGCGCCTTGACAGGCAGCGCCGATATTCCGAGTCAAGGTGAGGTGGGCGACTCGCTTGAAGACATTCATCTTGACGGACAGTCGCTTAGCTTTGCCATCACCCGCCACTACGATGGTGAATGGAAGGGAACCGTTTCCAGCGACTGGAACTCGCTGAATGGGGAATTTGTCCAGTGGGCAAGTTCGATGTCGATGAATTTTGCTCGTACATTTGCTCCTGCCACCAATCCGTCGCCCATCGACGGCATATGGCTGGGGGAGTTACTCACAGACAATGCGCCATTGCATATTCAGGTTGTTGTGAAGAGCGACACCGCGGGACACGAGTTCTGCACCGTCGACAGTCCCGACCAACGGGTCATGGGCATGGAGTGTGCCAATGTCGTGTTTTTTGGAACGAGTTTTTCATTCGATATTCCAGCCACGTCGACCCATTGGAGAGGTACGCTCTCGGCGGACGGCAACTCTCTGAGCGGCACACTGAGCAAGGTCGAAACTGCGACCTTGAATCTTTCAAGAAAGTCATCAGAACTGCCTCCCAAGCCAGAAGCCCCGCCAAGATTCGATGCGGCAATGCCCCCGCTCGCGGCCAGCGATCTGCAAGCGGTGATGGACCGCGATATGGCGGGAATTATCAGGAACGGAGAATTATCGCCTGCGACGGGGGGCGGGGTTTCCATTGGTGTTTACGCGCATGGCGTCAGGTGCATTTTCAGTTACGGCGCCGCCAAGCCGGAGTCGATTTTCGAAATCGGCCCGGTAACCAAGACGTTCACCGCCCTGATACTCGCCCAGATGGTTGCGCAAGGTAAGGCGAGATTCGATGAGCCGGTCCGCGAGCTGCTGCCGCCTGGAACTGTCGCCAAACCCGATGGTCTGGAGATTACACTGCTTGACCTGGCTACGCGACGCTCTGGACTGCGGTGGTTCCCCTCGAACCTGTATGCGCGGGATGTGAACAATCCGTATGCCGATTACACCGTTGCCAAGCTATACGCATTTGTGGGCAGGCGTGGGGTCGCAAAACGATCGGACGCTCCAATCCGCAACAGTGAACTGGCATTCGGGCTGCTTGGGCAGGCATTGGCAGATAGGGCTGACGCGACCTACGCCGCACTGCTCAAGGAAGAGGTCTCTGGCCCGTTGGGACTGAATGATACCGCCACCTCGCTCTCACCCGAACAACAACAGCGATTTGTCCCCGGACACGATGCGAATCACCTCCCGGCTCTTGGCTGGGATTTCGATTCCCTGGCAGGGGCGGGTGCCATCCGCTCAACTGCCGGCGATATGCTCACTTATCTGGAAGCAAATCTGCATCCTGAAAGTATGAGGCTTGCTGCAGGCTTTCCCGCCGCGAAAACGGTATCGGCTGCGATCATCAAGTCTCATGAAATTCAAGCTGACGCCTCAGCGGGCACGCGCATCGCACTCGGCTGGCTCTTTGAAACGGAAACCGGAAACTATTGGTACAACGGCGCGACCGGCGGATATAGCGCTAGTGTGCTGTTCAACCCCAAAGACGATTTTGCGGCGGTTGTGTTGTTCAATACAGCTCCGGGGAAGAAGAACGCTTTGGTTGACAGGATCTGCAAGCACATCAGTCAGCGTCTCGCCGGTAAACCGGCAATTTCTCTGGATGGATACGAGGCCAGCCACTAAAACCGTAAGGGGAAACCAGAATGATCGTTGCCGTTCAGAACCTATCCAAACTTTTGGTCACGACGATCCTTCTTCCGGCGATTGCAGCGTTGCTTGCGCTTTCGATTGATGTTTCCGCGCAGCAGAAGCCGAGCATCGGGGGCGACTATTCCTCAAAGGCCGACCCCAATGTCAAGTTGCACCTGGAATTCAACGCTGAGGGTGCGTTGACGGGCAGCATCGACCTTCGGGATGCGTATGAAGTGGGCGATGCGCTGAAAGAAACTCAATTTGACGGAGAGACCCTGAGATTCAGCATCGCGGGGCACACCGGCTTCTGGGAGGGCACCTTCTCAAGCGATGGAAAGTCCTTAAGAGGAAAGTGGAATGAGTGGGGAGCTTCAACGGCAGATGTTTTCACACGCGATGTGCCAAGTGCGGTTGTCAAGCTCTCGGCGGTGGACGGAATCTGGCTGGGGGCGTTACCGGCGGGACCCGCGCCGGTGCGGGTTCAAGTCATAGTCAAGAGCGACGCAGCGGGACACCTGTCCTGCACTGTCGATAGCCCCGATCAGCGAGTGATGGGTATGCAGTGCGCGGATGTCGCGTTCAGCGGTGACAGTTTTTCATTCGACATTCCGGTCGTCGCCGGGCGTTGGATCGGCAGGCTCTCCACCGACGGAAAAGCGCTCACGGGCACGCTGACCCAGGGAAGCGCGACTGCGCTGAACTTTCAAAGACAATCGACCGCGTTGGGAGCGACCCCAGTAGGACCTCGCCCATACGATGCAGCCATAGCCCCGGTTGATGTAGTAGGTTTGCGATCCGTCTTAGGCCGCGATCTTGGCGAAGCGCTCAAGAGCGGAGAACTCGCGCCTTCAACTGGCGTGGGCGTCTCAATCGGCGTGGTGGAACATGGCGTCATGCGAATCTTCAGTTATGGCGCCGCCAGGCCGGATTCAATTTTTGAGATTGGCTCAACGACCAAAACCTTCACCGGGCTGATGCTGGCGCAATTGGTGGCACAAGGCAACGCCAAACTCGATGAGCCGGTCCGCGAGTTGCTGCCGCCGGGAACGGTTGCCAAGCCGGATGGGGTGGAAATCACGCTGCTGGACCTGGTGACGCGACGCTCTGGGTTGGCGAGGTTCCCCACGAACATAAATCTCGACGTGAGCGAGAATCCCTATGCCAATTACCATGCCGCCGATCTCTATGCATTTCTGGGCAAAAACGGGATTGCAAAGACCAAAGCGGTGGGCGGATTGGCGTACAGCGATCTTGGATTTGGATTGCTTGGGCAGGCTTTGGCGAATCGCGCCGGCATCTCTTATCCGGCCTTGCTGAAAGAAGAAATTGCCGGGCCACTGGGGTTGCAGGACACGACCATATCCCTCTCCCCCGGCCAGCTGCTCAGGTTTCTGCCGGGAACGAATGGAGCAGACCATCGCCGGGCCCACGCTCTGGATTTCGATGCATTTGCCGGAGCGGGGGCCATTCGCTCAACAGCCAGCGATATGCTCATCTATTTGGAAGCTAATCTGCATCCGGAAAGCGTGAAGCCGCTTTCCGGCTCTGCGGGCTCGGCGACGATCTCCGCTGCGCTCTCGCTGTCGCACGAGATTCAGGGCGCTGAGATCCGGCCGGGAATGCGCATCGCACTTGCATGGCTCTATCAAACGGATACCGGCACCTACTGGCACGATGGCGCGACTGCCGGATTCAGCTCGTACGTGTTTTTCAATCCTCAGGGCGATTATGGCGGCGTGGTTCTCCTCAATGCCGCGCCTGAAGTTGATGACAGCTACGTGGATCGGCTGGGCGAGCACCTCAGCCAACGTCTCGCCGGTAAACCGGCAATCTCTCTTGCAAATTGACCAACTACGCTCGACCGCTGATTCCAAATGACGGATGGCAAGAGTCCTGAAGACAAGGCACTAATGGTGATAGCCAGCGCCATCCAGGGTTGGATTGAAACCAGGTTGAGTGGCGAACCAATCCAGGTGACGGCGGATGTCTCTCAGCAACATGCCGGCCAGGTCATGGGTAAACCCGTTTCGCACCACGATGCGCTGTAGAATCAGATTCTCCCGATTGGCGGGCATCTTGTACGATGGCACCTGCCAGCCGCGGTCCCTCAGCCGGTCTGACAAGTCGTAAAGCGACCAGTTCAGCGATGGGTCCTTGAGGGTCCAGGCAATCACGGGGAGATCATGCCCGGTTGAAAGCAGCGCAAACGGGCCGAGATCGGCGATCTGGGCCGCGAGTTCGACGGCCACCTCCTGACAGGCTTTGTGGATCGCATGATAGCCCTCCCTGCCAAGCCTGATGAGGTTGTAATACTGCGCCACAATCTGGCTTGCCGGCCGTGAAAAGTTGATGGCCAGGGTGGGCATTGCCCCACCAAGATAATCCACATTGAAGATCAAATCGGGGTCGAGGTCGGCCAACGCACGCCACACAATCCAGCCGACGCCGGGGTAGACCAAGCCGTACTTGTGGCCGGAGGTGTTGATTGATTTCACACGGGGCAAGCGAAAATCCCAGAGCAGATCCGGCTGCAGAAACGGGGCGACAAAGCCTCCGCTTGCTCCATCCACATGAATGGGAATGTCGAGTCCGGTCTTCTGCTGGAGGCGATCGAGTGCGGCACTCAGCTCGACCACGTTTTCATAATGGCCCGTAAAAGTGCTGCCCAGCACGGAAACCACGCCGATGGTGTTCTCGTCACAAGCGGCGGCCGCGCGCCCAGGATCGGTGACCACCTCATCTCCCTGGAGCGGCACCTCCCTGGCTTCGACGTCCCAATAACGGGCAAACTTGTGCCAGCAGACCTGGGTGTTGGAGCCCGTCACAAGATTGGGCTTGTCAGTAGCCTTGCCCAGCTCGCGCATTTTCTTGCGCCAACGCCACTTCAGGGCCAGACCGCCGAGCATGCAGGCTTCACTCGATCCGATGGTTGACGTGCCGATGGTAGTTTCAGGCTCCGGTGCATGCCACAACTCGGCGAGCATGTGCACGCAACGCATCTCCAGTTCGGCCGTCTGGGGATACTCGTCCTTGTCAATCATGTTCTTGTCGAAGGTTTCAGACATCAAGCGATGAGCCTCTGGCTCCATCCACGTTCCGCAGAATGTAGCCAGGTTGAAGCGCGAGCTGCCGTCAAGAATCAACTCGTCGTGGATGAGGTTATACGCGGTACTCGGGGCCATCCCCTCTTCAGGGATGGAGTGTCGCGGAGTTGGACCGAGAAGCGATCTCCGAGCATACATGGGTCGAATAATGTCTGTCCGTTGCTGTCTCCGCGCAAAACCTTGCGTAGCCGTTTCCTTTTCCATGTGGGGTGGTATCCTCCGGAGTCCAGATGATAGTCGCCAAAGGCGCGATTTGTTCGTCAATTGTGAGCGAATCTTGGGGGATTGCAAAAAAAGAGAAGGCAGCACTGCGGCCTACCGCCTTATTCCTTCGGCGGCGGCTTCAGGCCCAATTCCCGCATCGCAATTTGAAGATCGGCCCAGGCTTCCTTCTTCTGGCGCGGGTCACGAAGCAGGTACGCAGGATGATACGTCACGATAAGCTGCATGCCGCGGAATGCATGGACCCTGCCCCGCAGGCCCGCCAGGGGCTGGCGATGCCCCAGCAAATAGGTCGCCGCAGTGGCTCCAAGAGCGACAAGCACCTGAGGCCGCACAACGTCGATCTGGCGGAAGAGGAACGGAGAACAGGTGTTCGCTTCGTCGGGTTCAGGGGTGCGGTTGCCAGGCGGCCTGCACTTCACCACGTTGGCGATGTAGACTTCTTCGCGCTTCAGCCCCATTGCGGCAATCATGTTGTTCAGGAGCTGCCCGGCCTTACCCACAAATGGCAATCCCTGTGCGTCTTCGTCCGCACCCGGGCCTTCGCCAACAAACAGGAGGCGGGCTGAGGGTGAGCCATCGCCAAAAACAAGCTTGTTCCGGCCCGAATGCAGCGCGCAACGGGTGCAGTCGCCGATCTCCTCGCGAATCAATTGAAGGGCGAAGGCGCGATCTGTTGAGGGGACCAACGTACCAATTTGCGGAGGGGTGGAAATAGGCTTTCGGGACGGAATTGGCTGTTCCTCCTGAGAATCTCTTTGCAGGATTGGCGCTCCGGCCTCCGAAACGAGGCCTGGGGTGTTCAAGGCTTCTTGTTCTGCGGTTTGCAAGTCTGGAAGGGTGTCATCCGTCGAGGCATCGACCGGACGCCGGTAGAACTCGGTAAGGCCTAGATCGCGATAAAAACGGATACGCTCAAGCACGGCTTCGCGAGTTCCGGGGTCAAGCGTTCGAGCCACGTTCCTTTACTCCACAATCAATTGTCGGCGGGCAGCGTCAAATGGCGCCGATTTCGCCCGAACCTCGTCCTGCCTGGGTTGGTCGTGCTTTGCGTTGACATCCCGGTGTTCATCCATCTCCAGAACCAGTGATCGCGGACGTCGCAGGGTAGCAATCTCATCAAGAATGCGGTCGGCCAACTTCCGCTTGGACATCTCGGGGAGCTCAATCGCTGTGGAGAGGGTTAGAAAGGTCGCCGCATTCCGGTCCGCGTCAATTCCCACGCCATCGCCTGAGACATCGTTGACCACGATCGCGTCCGCCCCCTTGCGCAGCAGCTTGGCGCGTCCGTTTTCCATAAGGTTGCTGGTCTCAGCCGCAAAGCCGACGATCAGCTGCCCTGGACGGCGGCGGCGAACCACTTCAGCCAGAATGTCCTCAGTTGGAGCCAGTTCGATGGTAAGGTTGCCGCTGCGCTTGAGCTTCTGCTCGGAGACGTTGACGGGACGATAGTCTGCCACCGCGGCCGCCTTGATCACCAGCGTGGCATCCGTCATGCGCTCGAGCACGGCCTGGCGCATCTGGTCAGCGGTGGTAACTTTGACGAGCTGGCAATGCGGCGGTGGATGCAAGGCAGATGGGCCGCTAATGAGCGTTACCTTTGCGCCTCGACTTTGCGCTGCATCAGCCAGCGCATAGCCCATCTTGCCGCTGGACCGGTTTCCAAGGTAGCGCACCGGATCGAGCGCCTCGCGTGTGCCTGCCGCGGTGACTAGAACAATCTCGCCTGCCAGGTCATGACGGCGGCCCAGCGCATTCAGCACAGCATCAGCAATGGCCTCGGGCTCCGCCATCCGTCCCGTACCCACCATTCCACAGGCCAGGTCGCCGGTTCCGGGTTCGACGACGCGGACTCCTCTGCGACGCAGCGTGTCAAGATTCGCTTGCGTTGCAGGATGCTCCCACATGTTCACGTTCATCGCGGGAGCCACCAAAACTGGCGCCTGGGTGGCGAGGTACATGGTAGTGAGAAAGTCGTCGGCAATGCCATGGGCAAATTTGGCTAAAATGTTGGCCGTCGCCGGGGCAACAACCAAAACCTCTGCCCACAGCGCCTCGCCAATGTGCTCGATCCCTGTTTGTTCATTTTGTGCGCCGTCGGAGGCCGCCTCGTCCCATAGGCTGGAAATCACCTTGTGGCCGCTCAGAGAGGCAAATGTGAGCGGCTGAACAAACTTGCATGCCGACCCGGTCATCACCACATGGACTTCGAGAGCCTGGCGCTGCAGGGCACGCACCAACTCCGCCGCTTTGTAGGCGGCAATCCCGCCAGAGACGCCCACGGTTACTCTCATGTCTCGATTGTAGCCGTTTTCTACTATCGCGTGAGCTTATTGGCTCCCGAAGGTTCCTTCAGCTTTAGTGCATCCGGAGAGGATGGATGAGACGTGCGAAAATGCTCAAGTAAAGTGAGATGCCGGCGGCCAGGGGCCGAAACAGTTGAAAGGCGAGCATCCGCTGTTTTGCGTCTGGTTTCAGGGGGATAGGCAAGATGCACGGGAAGTTAGAGTTGATGTTGGGCCCAATGAGAAGTAATAAGACCGCGGAACTGTTGCGACGCGCCGACATGCGGCGACAATATGCCGGCCAGCATGTCATGGTCCTGAAGCCCAGCGACGATACCAAAGGCGGGCCTGGCGTGGTTGAGAGCCGCAATCCGAAGGGACATGGCAAGATGAATGCACTCGAATTCAAGTCGAGTGACCCTTGGGAGATTTTTCAGGCTATCGCTGCCAAGGAGATGGCAATTGGGAAAAGGGTGGAGTGCGTGGCTATCGATGAAGGCCAATTTGTGGAGGAATTATTCCCCCTGACTCGGCGCCTGCTCGATGAGAACCATGACGTCCTGATTGCCGGGTTGGATCTTGACTTCCGAGCTATTCCCTTTGGCGATATGCTCAACCTCACATGGTTCGTGACCGCATACGGAGGCAGTATTACTGAATGCATTGCGTATTGCGCATGCGGAAGTCGGGCCCTCTACTCGCAGCGGCTCATCGAAGGCGAGCCGGCGCCCTACGACAGCCCCATCAAAATGCCGGGCGATTCCTACGAGCCGCGGTGCGCTGAGCATTTTGTGCTCCCAGGACGTCCACGCTGAAACATTCATTTACGCAACGCGTATTGTGCCAAGCACCGCGGCAGTAACAATTCCAAACTGCGACTCAAATTCCGCATGGTAGTCTGAAGCTACCCAAGCGGGGAATGATTCTGACCGCGCGATGAGGCAGAGATTCGGAACATCCAATGGCCACAGTGTCCGTGCTCATCAATTGCTACAATTATGGCCGCTTTGTAGTCGAAGCGATCGAGAGCGTCCTGGCGCAGTCTATTCCGCCATTGGAAATCATCGTTGTCGACGATGGCTCTACGGACGACACACCGAAGGTTCTATCTGAACGCTACGCTGACCACAACGTGGTGAAAGTTTTCCATCAAAGGAATGAAGGCCACATGTCTGCGTTTGTCCGCGGGATGGAAAACGCTGTCGGCGACATCATCTTCTTTCTGGATGCCGACGATAAATACGAGCTCGATCATCTTGAGAGACTGACTAAAGTATTTGCCAAGCAGAAAGACGTCGATTTCGTTTTTGCAGCGCATCGCCGATTCGGGGATGCGGACGACGTCGTGCAATACGCGCCTGAGGACCTCAATCTCGGCTTCTCTGTGATAGCAACCCTAAAGAGTCGTGTATTTATCGGGTCGATAACATCATCGCTAGCCATTCGGCGCAAGGTC
Source organism: uncultured Occallatibacter sp. (assembly GCA_964614635.1). Taxonomy (GTDB): domain Bacteria; phylum Acidobacteriota; class Terriglobia; order Terriglobales; family Acidobacteriaceae; genus Telmatobacter. Next base: position 49,032 of record CAZTLV010000010.1, on the reverse strand, counting down.
AGCCTTATCCTGCTGCCTGTGCTGCGCCAAATTGCACCCCGCTGGCGTATGCGCGCCGAGGATTGCATCGTCTACGGTGCATCACTTGCTGGAGCCAAAAAGTATTACGTTGCTTGCCCCACAACCCTCTACCGGATTCACCCCAAGAACGAGCACCGCTTTGGCCAGATGACGTGGAATGATGAATTCTATACACACGGGCTGCGCCGCGACACTTTTTTTGAATTGCTGTGCAATGAACTGGGGCTGGGACCATCGGTGCGATTGAAAGTGGTCTGGGAGTTCCTTTCGATCGAGCATCCAACGCGCAATCACTATCGCGAATATGTCCGGTTGAACTGGAGGTATCATGAGTCGCTTTTACAAGCGCTGAAGGGACGCATCAAAATCTATTTGCATTACAAGCGGAACAGACCTGCCTGGGACCGCACCACGCCCGCTGCTTTCCATGGATAAAGGGAAGAGCGCGATTTTCGACGCGCCGAGATAGAAGGACTCGCTGCGTCGCTTATCCTCGGGGTTGGCGCAACAGAAGCGGGTTTAATAATTCTGCCATCATCAGCCAACAGCCCGGCGAAAGCGAGACACCTGACTTGCGAATCCGCTTCAAAGCTCAATTGCCGGCAATTCTTTGCGCCCTGATGCCCGCTTTCAGTGCGCTTGTTGTACATCCCTGCGCTGAGATTGGAATCAATGACGATTGGTCCTATATCAAAACGGCTCAGGTGCTCGCGCAGTCAGGCCACATCGTCTACAACGGCTGGGCAACGGCGATGCTTGGCTGGCAGCTCTATCTTGGGGCTTTGTTTATCAAGCTATTCGGATTCTCATTCTCCGCTGTTCGGTTGAGCATGCTTGTCGTGGCCATGTCGACCGCCTTTCTCCTGCAGCGCACGCTTGTGCGTGTCGGAATTCGCGAGTGGAATGCAACCTTGGGTACCCTGGCCCTGGTGTTGTCGCCGCTTTTCATGCCTCTCGCCTTCAGTTTCATGTCCGATATCTCCGGCCTTTTCTGCATCGTGCTTTGCCTGTATTCGTGTCTGCGTGCTCTGCAGGCAAGCACTCTAAGCTCCACGATCGCCTGGATCAGCTTTGCCGCCCTTTCGAATGCCATAGGAGGCACTGCGCGACAGATTGTGTGGCTTGGGGTTCTGGTGATGGTTCCCTCCTCATTATGGCTATTGAGAAAGAAGCCGCGGGTGGTCCTGGTCGGTGGGGCATGTTGCTTGGCAGGCATTGGAATCATCGCGGGTTCGATGCACTGGTTTAACCAACAACCCTACGCAATTGCTGTGCCCCTGGTCGGGGACGGCATCAGCTTCAGCTCGGTGCAGTATTTCGTTCATTTTGCTTGGCGCGGCGGCGCAAAGTTGTTACTGCTGCTCGTTCCTGTGCTCCTGATGTTTGCATGGCCTCCCCGCAAGATCAATCGTCGGATTGTGGTCGTGTTCGCCGCAGTCGGTCTTTGTGCCGTGTTGCTGGGCCTTAAGCTTTTTCACAGCCGCGCGCTCGATTCCTTTCTCTTGCCGCATCCAGGAGATTATGTATCCTTTGCCGGATTGGCTGATGTTTACGGAATCATGGGTGAGCGCCCGTTCATTCTTCATCTAGGCCTTGGCAGGCTGCTAACTGTTGCGGCGGCTTTTGGATTAATCGGCTTGTTGACTTTTTTCTTCGGGAACGTGCCAAGGCTGCCTCTCCTTCCAAACGGGCATGCTTCAATCTCGTGGCACGATTTGGGCGTGATCCTTACCCCCTTCAGCGTTGCTTACATTGCCCTGCTTGCACCATTGACCTCAATCGGATTCTTTTATGATCGTTATCTTTTGCCTTTGATGATGCTGTCTCTGCTCGTGCTAGTGCGGTATTACCAGGAAAGGGTAAGGTCGAATTTGCCGATTGTCAGCGCATTTCTTATCGGCATTTTCGCTTGCTTCGGCGCCGCAGCCACCCACGACCTGTTCGCAATGTATCGTGGTGCCGTTGCTGCGATTGGCGAGATCCGATCGAGTGGAGTACCCGCTACGGCCATCATTGGCAGCTGGGAGTACGACGCGTGGACCCAAATCGAAAAGGTCGGCTACTTCAACGATCGCAGAATCCGCATTCCTAGTGGAGCTTATGTATCTCAGCCGGTAAGGGTTTTTCCCAAAGGGTGTGATGGGAGCTTTCTGGATCGGACGCCCGTGATCAAACCCATTTATTCCCTGTCATTTGATCCAGGGAAATGCGATGGCCAGAGCGAATTTCCCCCGGTCGTTTTTCACACCTGGCTTGCCCCCCACGTCACCCCGATCTATGTCGTCAAGTTTCCGGCCTTATCCGACCGATGAGGAAACGCCCCCGCCGTTCTTATCTGAAGCTCAATTCGGACATTGGAAAACCGGAGAGCGGTTTGTTCAAGAGGTCGGAGGAGCCGCAACAACCCGTTGAGAGCTTTCACAATTCATGTTCTCCGAGCAAACACTTCAACAAACCGGCGCAAACTGGCATGCATTGAGACCAATCCAATTCAATTTGCGTACATCCCCGCAACCGTTCAGCCAAACCTTCGGTCTCGTGTCGACCGTCGTGATCGAACGGGCGACGGCGGATCTCGATCAGTGATGTATATTCATTCTGAGCAGCGAGTCTCTGCACCCTATGATTTCCGTCGTAATTCCCGCCTATAACGAGGAAGAAGGTATTGGCGAAATGTATCGCCGCATTGTGGCGGCGGCTCCGCCCTGGAGGGAAGAATTTGAGATTCTGATCGTCGACGATGGAAGCCGTGACCGCACGCTGGAAATCTGCGAGGAAATCGCCGCCTCCGATGCAAGGTTCAAGGTCATCAGCCTCTCCCGTAATTTTGGCCATCAAGCCGCCGTTTCGGCCGGTTTGATGCACGCCAGAGGAAACATCGTTACCGTCATGGACGCGGACTTGCAGGATCCCCCTGAGCAACTTCTCCCCTTCCTTGAGAAGATCCACGAAGGCTGGGATGTGGTTTATGCCGTCCGCACCAAACGAAAAGAAGGCTTGTTGAAACGAATCTGCTACCAGGCCTACTATCGCATTTTGCAGCGACTCGCTGTTCTGGATATACCACTTGATGCAGGTGATTTTTGCGTCATGCGGGGCGAAGTGGTCGACGCCATCAATAGGCTTCCGGAGCGCAACCGCTTCGTCCGTGGGCTTCGAAGCTGGGTGGGGTTCCGCCAGACCGGAATGGCCTACGAACGGCAGGCCCGGTTTGCCGGAGAACCAAAATACAATTTTTCAAGGCTGTTCAAGCTCGCCACAGACGGCATCGTCAACTTCAGTTACCGGCCGCTTCAGTTCATCATGTCGATGGGCCTGATTCTCGCAGGATTTTGTATGCTTGCAGCCGTGTTTGTAGTCGTCCAATACCTAAGCAACTGGACAATCTTCGGCTTCAATCCTCGCAACGCGCGCGGATGGACATCCACAATCTTTATCATTCTGTTCTTTTTCTCAGTCAACCTAGTCTGTATGGGTATTCTGGGCGAATATATTGGCCGGCTATTCGAAGAAGTGAAGTGCAGGCCGAATTGGATCGTGAGGAAGAGGATCAACCTCTCCCAGGACTCCTGAGACTCACCGAGCTCATGCCCGCTAACCATGAGGGTGATCCAGGGCAATCTAGCCGTCCGCTTCAAGAACAGCCATGACGGAAGTTCCCCCGATACGCTGCGGCAAAACCTCACAACGGGAAAGCCGATACAGGGCCGTGTTGACCAGATCCCCGCGTGAATCGAATCCCGCAGAATAGTTATCCATGCGAGTCCTTCCAAGAGTCAGAATCGCTTTTCGCAATGCGAGCACGGGTATCAACGGCCCGCCCCAGTACGTCGCCTTGCTTACTCTGAATCCGCTCCTGTTGGCGACATCGAAAATGTCAGCCAGCGAGTATCTCCGCTGATGGCCCTGGACTCGATCATAAGGAGAGTACAGCCACTGGAGTGCCGGAACGTTGATGATAATGCAGCCGCGATCAGCCATGTGAAATCTGGCGGACTCCAGAAATCGATGCTGATCTTCGATGTGTTCAAGCACATCAAACATTAGCAACAAGTCGAATGCTTTGCGAAATTCTTCCGTGCGGTCGTGAATGTCGTAGCAATACACTTCTCCTCGCCGGCAAATATTCTGGCGCAGGGCGGCTTCGTGCAAGTCGAATCCCGCCGGAGCGAGATCATAGGCATCCTCAAGTTGTCTCTGCAGGACGCCATTGCCGCATCCGATTTCAGCAGCCCTCTTAACGGATCGAAGCCGTCTATCAGCAAGCTTCCGTAGCACTTCGAATCGCCGCTTGCACCAGAAATGCTGGACATTTGCAAGATCGAAGTACTGGTCTGCCATAATACCGAGCAGCGGCTTGGACTTGAAAATGACGCGCGAGGTCTTGTCTACCACGGCTTGTCCCAGTTTATCCGTCACATGCAAATTATTGCATGATCCCAATTACGTGGAAAACTAGCAACCTCCACAGGGGGATGAATTGCTGGAAATTGGCTCAGTGCAATGCCTGCCACCAGGCAGTCAGCGACCTTTGTGATTGGCGATTTGCAAGAATCAGTGCCGTCCATGCATGGCATTCGGCAAGAGTGAATTCCCCGAGCAGTTCCGAGGCGCTTTTATCGAGGACCCAATGTTGCGGCTATCGGTTCGACCGAATACGCAGTATTCTCTTGGTGCCGCGTTTCCCCTGTCTCCGCCCACAGCCTTCATCCCAGAATGGCAACATGGAGGGAAAAGCTAGCTCAGGAGAATCGGAACTGCCGGCCCTTCAACAAGTGGCTTCACCACCGGTGCATCGGTCTTGACGTACGCAATCTTGCCCGCATCGATTTCATCCTGCGCGATGCGGCAGGCCTTGTTGGACTGGCTGTGGACAAGAGCGTGGGAACCGCTCTGTAGTTGCCGGGCGCGGCGCGCGGCTACCAGTACCTTACGGTAATTGGAGTCGAAACCGGTTTCAATCGTCATCTGTGTCCTCATCATAAGAGTTCTCCTCATCGGAGTCCTCCTGGTCGGGGTCTTCGTCGAAATTCAACTGCTGCTGGCCAGAGGTGCCAATAATTCCAAACGCCTCCAGCACAGGCTTGAGCCGCTCCTGCGAGTTGAATTGCAGGCAGGCTGCGGCTACTTCCAACACGCGCCGCGAGCGGTACGCGATCACTTCGCCATTCCGATAATATCGCTCGGCAAGCACAATTGCCTCCAACTGCGCTACCGCCCTGTCCAGAATGTCGTTGACCAGAATATAACCGTACTCGCGATAATTTTCAATTTCCTTGCTGGCTTCGTTAAGCCGCCGGTAGACTTCTTCCTCTTTGACAACGCCCTCAGCGCGGCTGCGGTTGCGCAAGCGGGTGCGCAGGACACGAGGGTTGGGAGGCATGACAAAGATACTCACGGCCTCCGGCATTTTGGCGCGCACTTGTGCGGCGCCTTGAACGTCAATATCAAGCAGCAGGTCATGACCGGCCGCTCGCGCCTCTTCGAGCGATTGCCGAGCGGTTCCGTAGAAATTGCCAAACACCTCGGCGTGCTCAAGAAATACGCCAGCGTCAAGCATCCGCTGAAACTCTTCGCGGGTGGTGAAGTTGTATTCGCGCCCATTTTCCTCAGAGCCACGGGGCGGCCGCGTAGTCCACGAAATAGCAAACTCAACGCCGCTCACCTGTTTGCGTAACTCGCTTACCAGCGTGCTTTTGCCTGAGCCCGAGGGCGCCGAAATGATGAAGAGAATGCCTGCCACGATTCGATTGTCCCTCGGTTCTCTGTGCCGGTGATTCTATTCCACGTTCTGGATCTGTTCGCGTGCTTTCTCGATCTCTGACTTCATTGCCAGTCCCAGTTCCGTAATGCGGGTCCCTTTCCCGCCCACACCGCCAGTCTTGGAGAGCAGGGTGTTGGCTTCGCGATTCATTTCCTGAAGCAGAAAATCCAGCTTCCTTCCCAGTTCACCGCCTGCGGCCAACAACTCCCTGAAGTGCGAAATATGGGTGTGCATGCGGGCCAGTTCCTCGGCGATGTCGCTTCGTTCGATAAGCACCGCGACCTCCTCGAGCAGCCTCTGGCGATTGAACTCGGGCCCGGTCGCCGCAAGCAACCGCTGCGCCAGACGTTCCCGGTAGCGTTCTTCAATTTCCGGACGCAGCACAGCCACTCCTTCAGTCGCCTCAGCCAGCCTGTCGAGAGTCGAATTAAGGATTGCAAAAAGCAACTCCCCTTCGCGAGCGCGCATCGCCCTTAATTGCGCAAGCAGCGGGCCAATCTCCTCCTGTACGCTCTCGGCCAGTGCCGTGGGATCCTCATCACCGCGATTTTCTGTTTGCAGAGCTCCGGGCATACGCAGAATTGCGTTCAGATCCGGGTCACCCGCAAGTCCGTGCTCTGCGCGGGCCGCTGCAAAGGCCGCCAGATATCCGGCAATAAGCTCGCGATTGTAGCCAACCTTCTGCTGCGAATTGCGGTCGACCGACAGTGCCAGCTCTACATGTCCGCGAACAAGAGATTCCTTGAGCGACTTGCGCAGTTCGTTCTCAATCCCTTCGAGACCCGAGGGCAAGCGCAGCTGCACATCGAGAAATCGATGGTTCACACTCTTCACGCTCAGCGTGTAGCTGAGCTGATCGTTCACTTGCACTTGAACTCGCGCGAACCCGGTCATCGAATAGATCGCCATTGTCTGCTACTCCTCTGGCCCGGTGCTTAGTGCCAAATGCAATTGGGTTGAGTCCGGTTCCAAAGCCTCGGCATCCAAAGCCTCCGGCATGTCCATGAATTGCAATTGATAGAGCCGCTGATAGGTCGGCGATGATATCAACAGCTCTTCGTGAGGCCCAATGGCGGTAATCCGCCCGTCCTCTAGTACTGCTATGCGGTTGGCACGGCGAATAGTTCCAAGCCGATGAGCGATCACTAGCACGGTGCGTCCCTGCATCAGGTTCGCGAGCGCCGCCTGAACCAGAGACTCGCTTTCGGCGTCCAGTGCCGACGTGGCCTCGTCGAGAATTAGAATTGGCGAGTCCTTAAGAATGGCCCGCGCAATGGCCAATCGCTGCCGTTCACCGCCGGAGAGGCGAAAGCCCTTTTCGCCGATGACAGTGTCGTATCCCTGCGGCATGCGAAGGATGAAGTCGTGCGCCAGAGCGTTCTGAGCGGCCTTGTGCACAATGTCCAATTTCACGTCTGGTTGGCCGTAGGCGATATTGTTGCGGACCGTGTCGTTGAATAGAATTGTTTCCTGTGTGACTTGGGCAACCTGGCGGCGCAGCGAGCCAAGTGTAAGGTCGCGAATATCGAAATCGTCGATAAGGATGCGGCCCGAGGTCACGTCAAAAAATCGCGGAATCAGGTTGACCAACGTCGACTTGCCGGCTCCGCTTGGGCCCACTAGTGCCAGCACTTCGCCAGTTCGAAGCTGAAGATCCACGTTGTGAAGAATCTGGTGTTCGCCCTTTTCGGTGCTGTAGGAAAAGCCCACATTCTCAAATTGAACACTCCGCTTGAAGCCCCTCAATGTGGCAGCACGTGGACGCTCCTTGACGTCGTCCTGGGTGTCGAAGAAGCCAAATATGGACGACGAAGCGCCCATTGCCTGCTGAAAGCTGTTGTAGAAGTAGGCGAACTTTCGGACTGGGTCGTAGAGCTTGAAGAGCAGGATGATGAATGCCGCAAATAACCCCATCGTCATGCGCCCATGGAGGATCTCATTGCGCCCTATCAGCAGGAACATTGCGATCGCTACCGCGCCGATACTATCCATCAGCGGGGAGCTGATGGACTGAATGCGCACATTGCGCAGGTTAGCCCGGAATAACCGGCTTGCTGCTTTTTTGAAACGAAGAATCTCCCAAAGCTCCGTATTGAAGGCCTTGACGATGCGGTTCCCAGTCACCGTTTCATGAAGAATGTTCTGAATTTCGGCCAGCTTGTCCTGTCCGGTGCGCGTGCGGGTGCGAACTTCCCTCCCGATTTTCCGCGACGAAGTGATGACCACAGGCACAAACAAAAGCAGCGCCCAGCTCAGTTGGCCACCAAGGCGGATGACGAAAATCAATCCGACAATGAACGTGAAAAACTGCTGAAGAAACTCGCTGATCACGGAACTAACCGCCACTTGCACGCGGTCCACGTCGTTGATCAGCGTGGAAAGGATGGTTCCCGTGGCGTGCTTGTGAAAGAAGCTGGAGGACCGGCGCAGCGTCGCTTCGTAGAGGTGGTTGCGCAGATCGGTAATTGTGCCAAATCCGGCGTAGTTCACCAGGTATGTGCCCAGGTAATCGCACAGGCCCTTGACCAACGTTGAGCCCACCAAAGCAAACGCCACCACATTCCATGCATTGTGCATGTGGGGAGCGATGACCCTCAGGTCGAAGTGCCAGGGAGAGTTAGGGAGACCGAGCGTGATCGGCCCTTCGGGTGCGTCAGGTCTGAGAACCTGGTCGAAGATGGGTTGGAACAGAAGGGTGCGGAATGTGTCGAGAGCTCCCACTGCGGCAAGCAGGAGCACCCCGGGCAGCACTTGCACTGCATAGGGTAGCCCGTAGCGCAGAAGGCGCAGGAAATTCTTCATGCCGCTTTGACCGCCTGGCGGCCAAATGACTCCGGAATATGACGTTGGCCCTGGATGAAGATCTCCATCCCAGTATTGTATCCGTCAGAAGTTGCCTTGGCGGTTAGCGGTCTAGCTATCTGCGCTCCTGGCAATCAGGCCAGTGGTGGAAAAGCCTTCGACGGTGGGGACGATCTCGACCTGCCCGCCCCAGGACTGCACCTCGCAGGCTCCGACCACGGCGTCAACTCCGTAGTCGCCTCCCTTGACCAGAACATCGGGCCGCGTGGCGACGATCAGCTCGAGTGGCGTGGCCTCGTCAAAAATCACCACGGCATCGACAGCAGCTAGCGCCGCCAACACGCGTGCCCGGTCAGCTTGTCCAACGATGGGACGGCTTGGCCCCTTTAACCCGCTCACCGATGAGTCGCTATTGATCGCAACGATGAGTCGGTCGCCAAAGTGGCGCGCCTGTTCCAGTACCGTGATGTGACCAACGTGCAGCAAGTCGAAGCAGCCGTTGGTGAAAACGACCCGCTCACCGTTGCTCTTCCAGAGGGCTATCCGGTTCACCAGGTCCTGACGCGTTACGATCTTGTCCACGGCATGCAGGGCGATCTCCGGGCCCAGCGCTGCCAGAAGTTCATGCTTCTCAACCGGAACCGTGCCCACTTTCCCCACCACGATCCCGGCAGCAATATTGGCCAGATCGGCAGCGGTCTCCGGTTTGAGCCCCGAAGCCAGACACAGGGCCAGCACGGCGATCACTGTATCGCCGGCGCCTGAGACATCAAAAACCTGCCGAGCCACTGCCGGCGCCATAAAACGACTGCCAGGCCGCACCATCGCAATGCCTCTATCGCTCAGCGTTGCGGTCAGGAACTCGATCTCGAGCGCTGGAACCATGGCTTCGGCCGCGTCGAGCACGGCCTGGAGGTTGCTCGCATCCAGATTTGTGGCAGCTGAGAGCTCTCCAAGGTTGGGACATATGGTTGTGGCCCCTTTATAACGGGAAAAGTCGGCACTTTTCGGGTCGACCAGAACCGGAATCCCCAGCTTGCGTGCGGCCTGAATCACCAGCTGACACACCCCGGGTGTGAGCACCCCCTTGGCATAATCGGAAAGCAACACTGCGTGGCAGCCGGGAAGATTCCCAAGCACAGCGCTCACCAGGCGATCGTAGTCTGCACGAGGACGGGTGCCCAGGCGTTCGCTGTCAAGGCGCAGCATCTGCTGCCGTCCGCCCAGAATGCGCAACTTGGTGGTCGTCGGAAAGCCTTCTGACGTAACGAAGTGAGCTGAGATATGATTGGCCTTCAGGCCTTCAACAAGCAGACGTCCATTGTCGTCGCCACCGGTAAAACCAACCAGGTGGACCTGCGCGCCGAGTCGGGAAAGGTTCATGGCCACGTTAGCTGCGCCGCCAGGCTGCTCACTCTGGTGTGTTGCCCGGACGACCGGAACCGGCGCTTCAGGCGATATGCGCCCTACGTCCCCCCAAATGTACTTGTCGAGCATGACGTCGCCCACCACAAGCAGCCGTTTTTCCGCCCATTCATGCTCGATCTCCCGGATCACCTCGCGCAGTTGTTCGATCACCGCGCCACCTCGGATTGGGCAGCGGAAGCTGAGCTCTGCTCGGCGCCCTGGGCCGCGGGAGGCTGGGTGTGTATCCAATCCAACTCAATCCAGTCGCAGAGCATGTGGCCAGCCAGAATATGAGCCTCTTGAATGCGGGCTGTGTCGCGCGACGCTACGGCGAAGTGATGGTCTGCCAACGTGGCGATTCTGCCCCCGCCTGCACCGGTAAAGGCCACCGTGGCCAGCCCATGCGACCGCGCGGTTTCAAAGGCCGCAATGACATTTCGGCTGTTGCCCGAAGTTGAGATGCCCACAACAAGATCGCCGGGAACTCCCAGCGCCTCGATCTGGCGCGCGAACACCGCTTCGAAACCATAGTCGTTGGCCACAGAAGTCAATGTCGAAGTGTCTGTTGTCAGCGCAATTGCGGCCAGGCCACGGCGCTCCCGGCGGAAGCGGCCCACAATCTCGGCGGCCAGGTGTTGCGAGTCGGCAGCACTCCCTCCATTCCCGCACCAGAGAATTTTCCTTCCAGCATGCAGGGTCTCGGACATGGCCAACGCGATCGCCTCCAGGACGGGCTGCTGCATTTCCACCTGGCGCACAACCTCGAGGTGCTCCGCAATGGCCTTCCCGAATATTTTTGCCGCATCGGGCCCGCTAACCATGGTTTCCTCGCTTTCGTACTGCTGGACTCAGTTCAGGCGCGATGCCCAATCGGCACAAGTCCCTCTGTTGCTATCATAGCGGGGTGGCCGACACAGCAAACAGCTCTTTGCCTCGCGTTCTGCAAACCGTTTTCGTTGACCGCGACGGCGTTCTGAACGTAAAGATGCCGGAAGGCCACTATGTGACCCGCTGGAGCGAATTCCACATTCTCCCCGGAGCGGTAGCGGCCATCGCCCACCTGAATCAGGCTCGTGTTCGCGTCCTGGTAGTCTCAAACCAGCGCGGCATCGCCCTCGGGCTGTATAAGGGGGAAGATGTGGAAGCCATTCAATTTGAGTTTCAAAAGACGCTTGGGACGCGTGGGGCGCATATCGACGGCTTCTACTTTTGCCCGCACGACAAGGGGCAATGCAACTGCCGCAAGCCTCTTCCCGGCCTCTTTGAACAGGCCGTCGCGGATTTTCCCTCGATTTCCGCGGCTACCAGCGTAATGATCGGAGACTCGTTGTCCGATATTCAGTTCGGACGAGGTTTGGGAATGACCACCGCCCTAATCGATGGAGTCGCAGACCGCCAGAAGCACGACACCGCGGAAGCCAGGGCGTTGGCTGATTTGAGATTTTCGTCTCTTGATGAAGCAGCAAACTGCCTCCTCGCGGGCAGAGATGGCGATGGCTCTGCGAGTGGCACGATGTGCCTCGGCCTGCCCACAAAGCCGCGCTAGTCCTCGATCGCCGCCAACGTCGCATAAGTCTGGACGATGCCCTCCTCGAGCGCCGTCGTCGGCAGATCGCATCCAAGTTGGCGCAAGCCTGTAAGATCAGCCTCAGTGAAGTGCTGGTAACGGCCCTTTAGATCGGCGGGAAATGGTATGTACTCAATTGGAACTTTGCCATGAACCCTCATCAACGCCCTGGCAACGTCGTTAAAGGTGCGACTCACACCCGTTCCTGCATTGACAACCCCCCGATACTGCTTTCGCGCTTCACCGGCTTTCGGTGCGAAGGGGCCGATTTGAGCAAAGAGCATGTTTTGCAAGGCAAGGTCCCGAACATAAACAAAATCTCTGCGCTGCTCGCCATCGCCAAAGTTCCCGGTCCCGGCAAAAAGGCTCACTTTACCCTCTTCTTTAATCTGCTTGCTAAAGTGGTGGATCACTGAAGCCATCCGCCCCTTGTGCTGCTCGCGCGGCCCATAGACGTTGAAGTAGCGTAGACCGACGGCTGGGATCGGAACTCGGTCAAGAGCAACTTCATTGCGAAAATAGTGGTCAAACACCAGCTTCGAGTACCCGTAGATGTTCAGGGGGCGCTCGTTTTCTATTGTCGGCGTGAAGTGCCCAGGGCCGGATAAACCGTACACTGCTGCCGTGGAGGCGTAGACCAGCGGTGATCCCTGGAGAATGGAAAATGCCAAGACTTCCTTTGAGTACTGGAAGTTGTTGTCCATCATGTACACGCCGTCATCTTCAAGCGTATTTGAACAAGCGCCTTGGTGAAGGATCGCTTCGATCTCGCCTGCGCCAAGAGCATTTGCTGCGATTGCCCGCCTGAATTCCCGCTTGTCCATGAAGTCGATGTAGCGGGCTCCGTGCAGATTGAAGAATTTCTTCGTGTTGGAGAGATTGTCCACGATGAGGATGTCGCTGATGCCGTGGGCATTCAGTTCGTGGACGAGGTTGCTGCCAATAAAGCCTGCACCCCCAGTAACAATCAACATATGCGGCGGATCCCCTTTGTGGTCGTGCAACTTCAGGGTTACTGATAAGTGGGCAAATACACCGGGTGAATTCACCCTCCGGGAAAAGAGAACATGAGTAATGATCGATTCGGCACATCTATACTGAATTCGCCCTGAGTCAGTACAAAACGCCTTCAAGGAAGGAATCCTTCAACGATATCCGCTTCCGGGCCTTTTCACGCATGTCCGCTGATCACCTTGCACGCGGCTGTGGCCATCTCTTCAACGCTGATGGAGGTCAGGCAACGACGACCTTCGACGATACAGTTCTCAAGTCGACAACCGTAGCAGCTGGTTTGATGATAAATGATCTGGTTGTGTCGTCCGGATGGAAACCAGACGCCAGGGAGCCCAGCGGCAGAAAATGCAATTACGCAAGGGGTTCCAACGCAGGCGGCCAGGTGCATCGGCCCTGAGTCTGGCCCGAGAAAGACCTCAGCATTTTCGAGCACTGCCGCGGTTTCGCGCGGGGTCAGGCACCCGCATAAGTTGACCTTGGCGCCATTCCACTCCTGGGCTGCATAGCCAGCTACTCCCACATCCTCTCTGGCGCCAACGAGCGCTAGCGAATGCCGCGGATACTCCGCATGCAACCTGCCCAGTAACGCACGCCAGTTTTCCTGGCCCCAGTCCTTGGCCTGCATCTTGGTGCCAGGTCCACAGACGATCAATCGGCTTTCCCTCAGTGCTCCCAGCGCTATGGCCGCTCCATCGCGTTCCTCTGCTGTTAGCTCCAGGCTCCAGTTCGCCGGGTCTCTCACGTTGGCGTCACCCAATTCGGCCAGCGTGCGAGCCAGTCGCGAGGCTTCGAACTCATAGAGTCCTGTGGTGCCGTCGAAATGATGCGTCAAATCATCTGGACCAGGCAACCCCACGAATTGCCGCACACCAGACATCCGGAAGAATGTCCGGTCGCGGCGCACATTTTTCGGTGAACGAACCGGCATCAGATACACCAACAGATCGGGGCGGAAACGGCGAATCTGCCATGCCAGGCGCATGAGTTCGTCAATCCGCCGGGTGCCGATGTTGTATCGGAGGTAGCCGTGGACTAGGCCGGAGTCACCGAGAACCGCAGCCGAGGCTGGCGCCTTCGCATGCGCGGGGAAGTTGGTCAGCAGCACGCGCTCCGCCTGGGGAAAGGTTCGCGCAATCAGATGAAACGCAGGCAATGCAACCACCGTGTCTCCCAAACTGCCCACTCGGTAAATCAGCACCCTTCGCACTGTGGATCCTGTCTGCAGGTTTTTCTCTCGAGCCGACAAGTCGGCGGTGGCTGCCTGGACCGCCTGGCAATCAAGGAACCACTCAAAATCAGGTGACGATTCCGCGGTCAGGTTACTAGAAGCTGATCTTTCGTTCAGGGAACCATGTGAGTTGGATGGTGGTCGCCGTGACAGTTTGCTGGCCGGGAAGGTAGATGGGAGCCTTAAGGTACTCGTAGGCAAACCTCCCGTTCACTTCAAAATCCCGTCCGATGCGCTTGACCACCTGGAAGTTAATCTCATTCAAAGTGGTTCCGCCTGGAATGAAATCCTTCGCCGCCTTCTGATTGCGCACGCCCACCTGGAACCACTCATTTCCGCTCAGGTGATAAGTAATCCAACCCTGGCCGCCTTTGTCCTCACGGCCGATCCAGTCGCCGAAGAGTTGGCCTTTGTTGGTGTATCCCTGGACTTGAATCGTCTCCCAATACATGAACCTGCCACCATTGCTGGTGGAGACGGGCGGATCGGTGGAAACACCTTCGACGCGCACATCAAGCTTCGGAACACCCGGCACATGGGAAAGATACAGCCCTGGCCGCCAGGAAGCACGCCGCGGCGCGTCGACGGGGGAAACATCGTCATGCACCTCAGAGTCTGAATAAAGTGTAAGCCAGTTGCGGACGAATGGAAGCCGATATGAGAAGTCGAAGGCCCCAAAGCGGGCGCCAGGATCCTTGTCACTGAATTTGATCGCTGGTGAGACTGCACTCAGGCTGAAGAAGCTTCTGAGAAATGACTTGATGTTGATGGGCTCATGCCCTTTGCCTCCCCAGATAACTGTGCGCTCGAAGCCAAACTCCACATTCGGAGTGGGCTTGAAGCTAACCTTCTCCACATGTACCCATGGGTCGTTGGGATAGATGTGACCCTTGAGAGACCCTACAAGAAAATCATACCTAAAAGGCCCTGTGAGCCGGGAAAGCAGCGGAATGTGAAGCGGCTCGATTCGGTTGATGCGGAAGGAGTAGATGTTTTCCGCGTTGTTGGAATAGGCCATGGCGCCGCCCATACCCGGGCCAAGCCAGTCATCCTGTTTGCCAAAGGAGATCTCGTGATTCAGGTAATGGGCAGAGACGTAAGCCTCCATCACTCGTCCGTCAACGGCTGCGGCGATCGGTCCCAGTGGAATCGTGGACTGGCCGTTCGGAGGGACCGGATAGGTGTAGTAGTTAGGCAGGTAAGGAGGCGGGAGATCAATGTCTGACAACGTCTGGCCTAAAGCCGTGGAGTAGCCCGTGGCTGTGGGCGCGCCCTGGAACTCACCGCGTACATACAGCAGAAACCGGCCTGCAGCAGCGTAGCCGCTAGCGCCAGAGTAGTTGTTGAAACCACTTGAGTAAGGCCGTCCATAGTCGTTGATGACTGACGAGCCGAGATGAAAGCTGTCGCGAAGAGGCGTGCCGCTGATCACTCGCGCAACAGAATAGACCGACTCAATACGCGAGCTGCCCTCATGCGCAAGGCATGGGCCCTGCCTGTCGTCCTGCAGCATTTGGATCAGTGCTTCATAAATATCCTGCGCCTCGTCGGTGGCTGGTCCTCCATCAGAGTCCTCGATACGAGCGCCTGCCTCCTCAAGCATGTGGTCCACACTCGAACGAGTCCAGGGGCGCATATCCAGGAATGCGGAGTCTACGAAGCCGAGCGAGAACAGGCGAAGCACTGCCGGATAAACCCAGCTATCAACCGGGATGTACGGAGAATCGAGCAATGAGGGTTCGCAGACACCCACCGGACGACCAGAATTGTCATCTCCTAATTGCAGTTTCCCAGCCGGTGCGAATCCAGTGTCAGCTGGCCGAGCGTCTGTCTGCCCAGCTGCCGGCGCAGGCTGTTGAGCTGAATCTGCGTTGGGGAACACCATCAAAAAGCAGGCCATCAACCCAACATTGAAAACTACCTGAGCCTTGGCCCATCGGCTGCCCAAATTCATTCGCTCACTCACTCTCAATACTCTAGTTCGCCTGTCTGACGTTTCAAGCGCAGAAATGGAACCTGGCAAAAGGATTTGCAGCTGAGTTTCGGCGCAGGGCACATATGAGGAGGACTATATTCACGGTTCATGAGATCAAAACACTCGACCCAACCACATTAGAAAGATACCATTTGTAAGCTTCCTTCATACCCGATTCAAAATCCGTAGGAGCACTCCAGCCCATAGCCTGCAGCCGGCTTACATCCATCACCTTGCGAGGGGTACCATCGGGTTTGGATGGGTCAAACGTGAAGCTCCCCTTCCAGCCGATGATATTGGCAATACCCTGCGCGAGTTCCAAAATGGTTCGATCGGTTCCAGTTCCAATATTCAAAAACATCTCGCCGGAATAGTTCTTCAGGACAAAAATACATGCGTCTGCCAGATCCTCTGAAAACAGGAACTCGCGTCTCGGAGTCCCGCTTCCCCACAACTCCACGGTCGGACGATTCGCGATCTTGGCTTCATGAATCTTCATGATCAAGGCCGCGACAACATGACTGCCTTGGGCATCGTAGCGGTCTCCGGGACCGTAGAGATTTGTAGGCATGACAGCAACAAAGTCGCAGCCGTGTTGCCGGCGAAATGCCTGACATAGCTTGATGCCCGCAATCTTGGCAATTGCATACCATTCATTGGTGGGCTCCAGCGCGCCTGTCAGCAGCGCTTCCTCGCGCATTGGTTGCTCAGCCAGTCGCGGATAAATGCAGGACGAACCAAGAAACAGCAGCTTCTTGACTTGGGTGCGGCACGCCGCGTGGATAATGTTCGTCTCAATGACGAGGTTGTCGTAAAGAAAGTCAGCCGGGCGTGTCATGTTCGCCAGGATGCCACCAACCGTTGCGGCGGCAAGGAATACAGCGTCGATCCTCGAGTCCGCCATCCAGGCATTTACGTCTCCCTGGCATAACAGGTCGAGTTCACTGCGCGGCGCCGTAACAACTTCGCAACTCTCTGTTGCAAGGCGCCGTACAATCGCCGATCCAGCCATGCCTCGATGCCCCGCGACCCACACGCGTTTGCCGCTCAAGTCGAAACTAGTCATGGCCCAGCTCTCCCAATTGAGATTCCCTGGCGATGACCCTTAGATCCGATGTCAACATTTCAGAGACCAGATCAGGGAATTGAACCGTGTGGTTCCACCCCAAGACTCGACGCGCCTTTGAAGCATCTCCAAGAAGCAAGTCGACTTCTGTGGGCCGGAAATAGCGGCTATCAATTCTGACCAGGGTATCGCCACTCGCAGAATCAATGCCGACCTCATCCAGGCCTTTGCCCTTCCACTCGATGTTGCGGTTCACTTTTGAAAAAGCCAACTCGATGAACTCGCGAACGCTGTGAGTTTCACCAGTTGCCAAGACGAAGTCATCCGGGGTTTGCTGTTGCACAATTCGCCACATGCCTTCGACGTAGTCCCGCGCATGGCCCCAGTCCCGCTTCGAATCGAGATTTCCAATATATAAAGTCTTCTGCTTGCCCAGATGAATGCTCGCCACTGCCCGGGTAATTTTGCGCGTGACAAACGTCTCCCCGCGGATTGGACTCTCATGATTGAACAGGATTCCATTCGACGCATGCATGCCATAGGCTTCACGGTAGTTGACCGTAATCCAGTATGCATAGAGCTTGGCAACGCCATAGGGACTCCGAGGGTAAAAAGGCGTCGTTTCATTTTGTGGGGTCTGCTGTACCTTGCCGAAGAGCTCCGAAGTCGACGCCTGATAGAATCTCGTCTTTTCAACGAGTGCGAGAATCCGGATCGCCTCAAGAATTCGAAGAGCGCCGAGAGCATCTGCGTTTGCGGTGTACTCCGGAGTTTCAAAGCTTACCTGCACATGACTCTGTGCGGCGAGGTTATAAATCTCGTCCGGCTGTACCGCTTGAATAATGCGAATCAGATTTGTGGAGTCCGTCATGTCCCCGTAATGAATCTGAAAGTGGCTGTCGGGCACATGCGGATCCTGATAGATATGGTCGATGCGCGCGGTGTTGAACGAAGAAGACCGCCGCTTGATGCCATGAACAAGATAGCCTTTGTCCAGAAGGAAGTCAGCCAGATAAGCGCCGTCTTGACCGGTGATTCCGGTAACCAGTGCAACTTTCCCCATTACAAGCCTCGGTGGATTAAATTGTTGAGCGGTGGATGGCGACTCCCTCCCTGGCGCATGCGTTCGCCGCACCGGGCTCAGGTATTGCTTGAAAACTTGGACATCGAACCTAGCTGAAGAGATCGGATATATAGCCGCTCAATGAACACATACATTCTAGTTCATCGCTTCGCGACCCGGCACAGGGTGAGGGCTGATTGATTCTCGCTGAACTGCTTCAGGACGCCAGCGCCTCCGAGGCTTCTGCCTTTGCGTGGACGGAGAAGCCCTGGATCACATGAAATATCTGAACTGTGAGCGCGCCCAGCGCCGTATAAATATTCATCTTGAGGACGCCCTCAGAGGTACTGAGGGGAAGAAACAGCACACAGCCGAGTTGGATGAGCGTCAACAGGATCATTTGCATCGATCCGCTCCACCAGAAAATCCACTTCCGCGCAACCGCAACGCACCACATGGCGCCCGCGAAATACCCTATCGCGGACGCGTAAATCACGAGTTGAACCTGGGGAGTCAAATTGTTATATTTGGCGCCGAGAAGGAGAAGGTATGCACCAGGGCATACCTTTGCAGATACCGCCACCATCATTGCGACCCCGCCAACCGCGCACATGGCCTTCAGGTATCGCCTTCGAAACAGATCGCTGGGTGTCTTTGCAAAGAAAGGCGTGACAAGAATGCCGTTGGATGAATTCAGAAGCAGGAACAGTTGGCCGATCCTGCCGGCGGCTGCGACCTCTGCGATCTGACTTACATGTCCAAAAACAGCGATAAGAAACAGTGAAATCTGTCCTTGCAGTGCCTGATAAATTGTCCCTGGCAAGAGCGGCACCAGGAACCGCACCATCTCCTTGCCGTGCTCTCTTGATGCGATGCGCGGCACATCGATCCATCTGCGAGCCAGCACTCTGTAGGAGACCCCCATGACCACGATACTCAGGGTATTTGCAACGATAACGGTGGTTGAAGATATCCAGTGCAAGTAATACAAAAAGAAGGTGCTCAGGATTCTCAGAGCTGCTGCCACGATCTGCGGAGCGTAATACGACATCAGCCTGTTGTTCAGGATCAGAGGTATTTCGTAATACGAGGCCCAAGCCTGGAATTGGACGGTCAGCAGAACGGCGAGGGCAAGTAAGATGAGGTCTTTCCGCCCGTGCGACTCGAATTCGAATTTGCGAAATACAAGACCAAGCGTAATGGCAGCTCCGATGATCACAACCAGAAGAACTTGCCGCAGATGGCTGGCGGTTCTTATGTAGGAACCAAGGAGAGCCTTGTCCTGATAGCGGGTGCCAACGAGCCCAGTGATAGCTCCCCCGAAGCCAATGTCAGTCAGGATCGTAATCATGCCTTGAATGCCGAGAGCGATGGCGTAGAGCGCGAAGTCGGGCTTCGACATCAAACGGAGCAGCAGCAGCCCTGTAGCTGCGTTGAGCAGTTGGACAGCGCTTTGTCCGCCAACAAAAGTTGACAGCCTCTTTCCGATCCGCGAAACGTTTCTAGCGTTCATACTTTCTCTAAGGAGCGATTTGGCGAACGATGCGCGCAGGAACGCCAACCGCTATCGACAGAGCCGGGACATCTTTAGTCACCACCGCGCCTGCACCGATGATGCTGCCTCTTCCAATTCGCACACCAGGCAGGACAATGGCGCCAGTGCCCAGCCAACAATCCTCTTCGATGGTGACAGGCAATTCGATCCCGTGATGCCGTGTCGCGATCTGTTCAGAATGGGTGATTGCCGCAATCGAGCAACCGGTGGAAATCTGGGTCCTTGCCCCGATATGAACGCCTCCACCACCAAAGATGTGGGTGAAGGCGTGAATGGCAACATCATCTTCCAGTGTCACCCTGTCGGTCCCCCAGATTCTAGCGTCGGGACTTACCCAGGTCCTCGCTCCACAGGAATGCAGCTCTTTGATGAGCTTTGCGCTGCGATAGTCCTGATGCCACTTGACGAACTTGTCGATCCCTCGAAAGATCAGTTGCCTCACCTCGTGCTCCCCCGATGTAAACTTGCTTTACTCCTTATAGGATAGATCGGGCCGTTGCACAATCCAGCCGTTTTGAGAACTTAAGGATCAGGGTCGTCGTTGGATGATCAGCAAGTTGTTGTCGAATTTATTGAAAGGATTCTCCACTGCAGCTAGAGCGAAGTCGCAGCCGGGGAACTGTCTGGCAAGGTTGGGCAAGTGCTCCTGCCACATTCCAAAATAAGTGTTCCGGATGTCCTCCACGATATAGAAACCACCTGGGCGAAGATTTTCCAGGGACTCGGCCAGAAACTGGGCATTTGCCGGGAAGGTGTGCAGCCCATCATCAATAATGATATCCATCCCACTCTGCAACGCCGGTTGCACCCACAAGTTGCGGATCGCCTCGCAATGCAGTTGATCACAATAAAATGTCTGAATTCGCTCGTCTTCGAATAGTATCTCGCGGTCTATGTCTGCCCCGAACACATGAGCATCCGGAAAGATTTCGCGCCATCCACGGAGAGAGGCTCCAGAGATTCCGCCCGCTCCCATATTGCACGCTATCTGTGGATTGGTGGTGCCAATGCCAAGCTCCAAGATTCGAATCGGACGATCTTGAAGATCTCTAAAAAGCTTGGCGTACACCGTCGTGTAATTGTGCGAACGATTGGCCTTGTCGCTTCCGTGCTTGGTCATCACACGGCACATTCTGGTTGAAGCCACAAGATTAATTCTGTGGAGCCGATCCATGAGGTCAGAGGGCGGTCCATATACGACCGGAGTACGACGAATGATAGTGGAAGCTGCACGGCTTGGCAGATACACCCTTGTGTACCATGAGCATGCACGAACTCGCTCATAGGCATTCGGGCTCAACACCTGCCTAAGGAAACCCTTGACGGTGGACAATACGGTCATGGATAGTACTCTGCCTCCGCTCGTTCGTGAAATAAAACGATTTGGAAATCCTCGCTACCGACAAGCCGAGGAAAGGGTTCGTACATTTCCGCACGTTCGCCATTGGTTTGTTTCTCTTGGGGAAGTCTATCAATCCGATTGCACTCTTTTGCAGCGTAGCGATCGAGTTTAACGTCACACTCTTTGAGCTATCGGGTCAAATTCATTTGGCACTCCAAGCCGTGGTCACTTCGAACCGCGACGCACAGCTGAATGCCGTGTGCTGTCTTGGCTCATCCCCTGCAAGCCCCCAGGACCGACTCGTACATGCTGAGGTACCGAGGGATGAGCTCCTTCCATTGATAGTACTCCTCTGCCCTCGCTTTCCCCAAGTCGCTTAGGCTCTGAAGCACTTCCTGTTGACCGGCGATCTGCCCGATACTCGATGCCAGCGCGCCGGGCTCGGCCATGTCGCTGTAGAGCGCCGCATTCCCGAGCGCCCACCGGAAATGGGCGGTATTGTGGCAGACAACCGGCAAGCCGGCCGAGCAAGCTTCGAGGAGAACCATTGGTAGCCCCTCAGTTAGCGACGCGAGAACGAAAAGATCGGCGGCAGCCAGGAGTGTGGGGACGCATGTTCGCGCGACGGTGATGATGCTGTGCCGGCCGGGAAGGAGCTCTGCCGCCAAATCTCTGAGCTCGGGAGTCTCAGAGGTTGGCTGACCCACCATGCAGAGAAACACCGAATCGTCGTGCATTGCAGCAACTTCCCGAATCAGGTAGTCCAATCTCTTGTGGCAGCGGTTCAGAGCGGCGACAGACAGAATGATGAATTTATCGCCTGGCAGGCCGAACCGGTCTCGGGATGCCTGCTTCCCTTCCGATGAGCGAAACTGTTCGGGACTGATACCGTAGGGGACCAGGTACATGCGCTGGGAGGCGA
Organism: uncultured Occallatibacter sp.; assembly: GCA_964614635.1. Classification (GTDB taxonomy): domain Bacteria; phylum Acidobacteriota; class Terriglobia; order Terriglobales; family Acidobacteriaceae; genus Telmatobacter. Next base: position 27,306 of record CAZTLV010000010.1, on the reverse strand, counting down.
TGCCAAAGGCAAGTGCATCCTGGTAGCACTGTCCGCAGATCTGCTGAATGAAGATGTCGGGGCGAATGTGCTCGGCCGAATAGGGACCGCCGTTTGAGAGCAAGAGTCTGACCCGCGACCCAGTCAAGCGCAGAAGGCGGGCGAGGACATTCCCCGCAGTGCCCTCACTGTAGTGGACAAGGTCAATTCTCTTGACAAGCAGATAGGGAAACAGCGCGATGGCGAATGTAATCTGCTCCCAGCGAAAGGCCGTTTGGGGATGCATGAATCGAGCGAGAAAGTCGCGCCGGAAGCACGGCACGACTACTTCGTTGTGCTCGCGGGTTCCTGAGCCCTTGCACAAAATGACGTCAACCTCTCCGGAAAGTGCCCCAAAAAGTTCCCGAGCGAATGATTCATAACCGCGGCGTGTATGTTCAAGACCGCAGCACGCAATGACCATACGCATCGTCAGATTCCTCCAAATACCTTCCGTCAGAATGAGTTTCGATCAGCCCACCCAATTCTGCTTTCGCAAGCCGGGAGGGCAAGGCCGGGTCACACCGGCAGCTCCCTGGAATGCTCGGAGTGCCATTTCCAGGCGGAGCCGATCATGCAATCCAGACTGGAGCTCTTCGGGCACCAATCCAATACCTTGCCGGCAAGCGAAGGATCTGCGACCAGAATGGCGGGATCGCCGATTCGCCGAGGAACAATGCGGTGCGGCACCTTCCGACCAGTCACTTCTTCAGCAGCGCCAATGACTTCTCTGACCGAATGTCCCTTGCCTGTTCCCAGATTCACCGCGATCGGGACTCCTCCATTCCGCAAATAATCGAGCGCCTTAACGTGAGCATCGGCCAAATCGGAAACATGGATGTAATCGCGAACACAGGTCCCATCGGGAGTCGGATAGTCGGCTCCATAGATTTCAAGGCATCGACGGCCCTCTATTGCCTCTAACACCAGTGGAATGAGGTGAGTCTCAGGACAATGCAACTCCCCAAGTTTCCCCTCTGAATCCGCCCCGGCCGCGTTGAAGTATCGGAGCGACACGCTTGAAAGGTCGTGCGCACCTGAGTACCAATGCAGTGCACGCTCCATCATGAGCTTGGTCTCACCGTACGGATTGACCGGATTTTGTGGCGTGTCCTCGGTAATCGGCATCCGATCCGGCGAGCCATAGGTTGCGCAACTGGACGAGAAGACGACGTGACGTAGCCCGGAATCCACCAAGGCATCGAGCAGAACAAGAGACTTGGTCACGTTGTTATTAAAGTACTTAGCCGGCTGTCTGATCGATTCTCCAACATAGGCGAATGCCGCAAAATGGATCACCGCAGATACTTCGAAACGGCGAATGGTCTCCAGCAGTTTCGCACGATCCCCAATATCCCCTTCCACAAAGGGACCAGATTGCACAGCCCATCGATGGCCGTGGACCAAATTGTCATAGGTAACTGGAATATATCCGCGCACTGCTAACGCCTTGGCCGTATGGCTGCCGATATAGCCTGCACCGCCGGTGACCAAGACAACCTTCTCAGATTGGTTAAACATAGGATTTCGAATCGATCAACGAACGAGGCAAATAACTCTGGATCGCGCTTCGGCTTTCCCCTCCGGCCGTTCAGCTACGACGACCATCTAGACTTCCGTTGCGCGATGCTGCGCACAATCGGATGTTTAATGCTCAAGATAGATCGATCAAGATTTTAGCAGACCGGTGTAAACGGCATTGACCAGCTCCGCGGTCGCCCGCCATGTGTACCTGCTGGCAGCCTCACAGGACGCTTGCCTGCCGAGCCTCTGCCGCAGGCTCGAATCGGCCATGATCAGTTCAACCGAGCGGACGATCTGTCCGCAATCTCCTGGAGAAATCAGAAGACCGTTGTGCCCGTCTTCCACAACATCCTTCATTCCGCAGGTTGCAGTGGTGATCACTGGGATGCCTGTACACATGGCTTCAATCAATGCAAGTGGTGTGCCTTCAAAGAAACTCGGCAGAAGAAAGACGTCGTAATCCAGAAGCGCTTCAGCGCAATCCGCATGCGAAAGGGTCGGGATGACATCGATCCTTGAATGAAGCGACGAGGGGAAATCCGAAAGAACGCGCTCCGTTGGAACCCCTGCGCCGAGGACGCCCAGCTGAATGCTAGCGTGCCTGCCGGCGAGAGCTGAAAATGCCTTGACCACCTGCTCTATCCCTTTTCGCTCGATCCACGTGCCGGAAAACAACACCTTGTTGCAGGGGCGATCGTAGAGCCGCCGGGAGGCAGCTCTGAAGAATTCAGGGCCCGTTCCCGGAAACACGCGGGTGATCCTCCCCGGGTTCAACTGGAAGCGGGTCACAAGAAATGCCTTGTCTTCTTCGCTCAGGCACAGTGCGTGATCGGCTCTTCTCAGCGCCAGCCTCGACTGCCACAAACTCATAAGGGGGAATAAGATGCGAGTTTTCAGTGAAGGAGGTTCGGGGCCTGGCGGGTCTTTTCTCAGGCGCAACTCCCAGTAACGCTGCTCAACACCGTGGGACATGGCCACGATGGCAGGCCCGCCCAACCGCGATTGGCCGATTACAAGAGCCGTTCCGGCCGGTTCATGAATGTTGATAACATCGTAAGGCTCGCCGCGAAGAAACGCCTTTCGAGCGTGGCGGCGTACGTACAATGAGAACGCATAGCGACGAAACCGCGGCCCCCTGGAAGCGGGCATGTCATCAGCGGTAAAGTACTCCGTTTGCCATCCGAAGGATTCCAATGCCGTGTGCATGGATTCCATCATGCGCGCCATCCCACCCCAGCCGCCCCGCACGACATTGTGGGCCACAAGAACACGTTTGGATTTCGAAGTATGAATCATCGGAGTTGATCTCTCGCCGGAATCGAGTCCGCGCCAGTCAAAGATTTCAAGGGTTTGGCCGAGAGAACCGGCCCGTGTCTACTCAGACGGCGCGAACCGCTCCTTTAAGCGTAGAAACGGAGACTCAAGGAATCTGAAGCTGAGCATGGCTACCCCAACCGTCGAGAAACTCCAAAGCAGCAGGTAGACCAGCCCGGCAACGATTCTGGAGTGCAGATGAACCTGGAGCCAATGCAAGCCCTGAACCATGAGTGGCCAAAACAGGATGTGATAGACATAGATGCCATAGCTGTAGCGGCCGAGGAAACGCAGAGAAGGCCGGGTGAAAAAGCGCTCTTCCCAACTCCCCCTAATTAAGCATCTCAAGAGCAGGCCTCCAAACATAATCGGCGTCACCATGAGCCCGACAGTTTCCATCGCGGGTGTTGCAAAATCTAGCGAATGTGTGTAGGCACCCACTCCCAAGAATAGGAGAAGAGCCGGCCAGACCAGCCAATGCATGTGCCGCAGCAATGCTTCAACAGGCCATCTGCGCAGAGCCAATACCAGAAATGATCCGAGCAATAGGCCGTCTCCATGCGTCGGCAACTCCTTGTAGATGAGATCCAACATCATTTTGGACGGCATCAGATAGATCAACGCGAACCGCAGAAGCACGATGCAGGCTATCAGCAGCAGGCACAGCCGCATGATTTTCCGGTCATCGCGCAGAATCCAGATTGCCAACGGCCAGAACATGTAGTATTGCTCCTCAACAGCCAGAGACCAAAAGTGGCCGAGAAAAACTGCCGGAGCCATGTATAAAAGTGCTGGGTTCACGGTCATCGCAATGTTTTGGCAGTAGAACAGATAGGAGATATGGCCCCGCTGCCACTCCAGGTGGAGCAGCGGCGTCAGCACTACCAGCAGCAGAAACACCCCGTAAAAAAGCGGAAAAATGCGCAGCGCGCGTCGTACGTAGAAGTTCTGGAAGTACCTGGGACGATTCACGGTGTCGATGAGGATTCCAGTGATCAGGAATCCGGAGAGGACAAAAAACAGATCAACGCCAATCCAGCCTCCGTTCCCTAAAGCCAGCACGCCGCCCAGAGCGGAGTTCCGAAGATGACTCAGGTCTGCATAGATGTGATCAATGAATACCAGCAGAATCGCCAGGCCCCGAAGCCCGTCAAGCGCCAAGTATCGCGCATGTCTGGCGCTTGGCGCAATCGATACGGATGTATCGGCGCTTCCTTGCTCGTTTGCTGCCATTGTCCTCCGACGATAGACACGAATCGGGAACCCGCCAGGCGCTCTTAACACTCCAGCGGCCCGCTACGCCAGACAGTACCAGCATTCCGGCAGTGACAAGTGTCTTGCAGAAAGTGAGTTATCTGCATCTAACTTATGCGGAAACACCGTCTGCGGCTTGGCGCCGTTTGTGCGCCTCTTATTCAGAAAGGTGAACTCCATCATCACAGGAACCTCAATATTGCCCCGCTTGACGCACTCCCCGCTGTTATCCGGATGAATATGCACGACCTCGAATGATTTTAGAAGTTTCTCAAAGCAGGATGAATACATATTGAACACAAATGAATCGAACAGCCTGTCCAGTGCGTGAAACTCAATCACCAGTATCCTGAACTGATCAAGCAAGCTGTCCGGCGTACTGAGAATTACCTCATACTCGGCGCCTTCGATATCCATCTGCAAAATCAGATCGCCACTGTATTCCTTGAGATACCTATTCTTCCATGATGCGAGAGTGAAATAGTGGTCATGGTCGAATGACCCGAGGAATTTTTTGTCAAATATGAACTCCGGCCTGCTGATTGGCGATGCGTCAACCGAGAAATCGGCGAGAAACGACCTGATGTTCTGATCGGCAAGTTGGTTCTCAAAATCAGCGACATGACTAACTCCGGGCGAGAAACAATACTCGATTCCTTTGAGGTCGTCCGGCACCAGGTATCCCCCGTCTCCGCTTCCGCCTATGCGAATCAATTCCATCCCGCAGTCTTGAGGTCTCAATTTGCTCAAAAGACCAAGCATGTCGGCAGTCTTGGTTTGCTCCGCCACATGATAGCCCAGTCCGAAAAGAGCAGACCTAAATGCCTGCCTCGATGCTGTCCTGATTCCTAGGCCCATGCCGAATCCTTTTTCCTCCAATCAAGAGTTGGTTCATCGAAACTTCGACCCAAGTCGGCTGCCATTCTACTCATGGCTGACCTGCATCCTGCGCTCCCCGACGACTCGCGCAGGCGTTCCGACTGCAACGACGGCTGGCGGTATATCGTGAAATACCGAACTCCGTGCTCCAATAACAGCTCCATGGCCGATGGTTACTCCGGGAGCCACAAACACATCGGTTGCCACCCATGCTTCCGATTCAATGACAATCTTCTTTGCGATCAGGTCGAAGGTTGGGCTGGAATAGTCATGGGACCCAGTGCATAGGTACGACCGCTGGGAAATGACCGTGCAGTCCCCGATCTCGATTTCCGCAAAGGTGTACAGGTGCGCCTCGTCTCCGATGTGACAATGGTCGCCAATGGAAAGCTTCCACGGATACGGAATCTTGACTGACGGACGAATGATAGTTCCCTTGCCAATCCTTGCTCCGAAGAGCCTCAACAAGCACGCTCGCCAACCGTACATCACCTGAGGCGACATTGCAAATAAGGTGGACTGCACGAGCCACCACAACTGGACGAAAATCCTGGATCGTCCCCGGAAGCCGGGAGGCACTTTGAACAGCTCCATGCGTTGGTATCTGCGCAGAGTATAGCTCTCCGACAAGGACGGCCCATGAACGAATTCCCCCGAAGCAGCGTTAGGCTCGTCAATGAGCATCTGTTCCCTCCTTCAAGGGAACCGCAGAATGATTGGGGCTTGCGATAGCGGCATGAATGGATTCGCAGCCCTTACAGCAGGGCGTATAAAAGCACCTTGCAAGGAGCGAGTGATATCTCCAGAAAAAGACGATCAGGGCCAGTTGAAGATTAGCCCAGATCTGAAAGAAAAGCTGGTCTGAATACTTCAGCTTCCCTGACCGAAGATGTCTTGCCCCAGTAAAGATGAGCTTTCGCACAGCCATGCGAAGAAAGTATGTTGACGTCTTTCCCGAAGACTCCAGCCCGTTTGCATGAAGAAAGAGAAGAACCGAAAGCGTGTGATGTTTCACAATACGCCAGCCATGACGAAATTCAATCTCGTGCCAGACCCTTGCATCGGGCAGAAACAGGATCTTGGAGTGATTCTTAACGCGAAAATGGAGATCGACGTCTTCCATCGCGGCAAATGGGAATCGCTCATCGAATCCATTGATTCTCAGGAACAGATCTCGACGGATGGCAAAGTTGCAGGACCAAAGATAGCCGCCAGTTTCATTTTCAGGGACTGCATCTGCGAAGCTGGACAAGTCCCCCTTCGCGGTGATTCGGCCTTCGAAGACACCAATCTCCGGGTTCGCCATGGCGGCATTTTGATATGCTGCAATCAGGTTTTGATCCGGGATGCAGTCATCATCAAGAAAAATGAGAAGCTCCGCAGTCGCGTGTGCCGCGCCACAATTGCGATTGGCAGAGGGCCCCCGTCGCGGTCCCTGTACAATTTGCACGGCAGCTAGTTCCCGGACCAGTAAATTCCTGGTCTCCGACGAATTCCCGTCGTCGCTCACAATAATCGAGCAATTCGGATGACTACTGACATAAGGCAAAATGCTGCCGAGGCTCCGAATCAGAAGCTCGGGGCGATTTTTGGTAGGAATGATAATGGCGACGCTAGGTAAGGCCATAAGGGCAGTCTCATTCAAGTTCAAACGCCTTTTCAACCTGTTGATCTCAACTTACAAATTTAGCGATGCGTCTCTCGCAGGGTTCAATCTCATTCACTGGCTGAAGACGAATAAAGATGAGGCTCGGCGTAATTCTCTGGCTTTCCGCAGGATGGGCCTCGTCATCGATGCAATCAGTGGCAAATGGTTACTGATGCGGCGAATCGTGTTTCTTGGCCAACCCAATATCAAGTTCGCTTTTCGGGGAGGAGTTTTTGATGAGAGCCTGGAGGGGTGCGCTGGTTGAAAGGCCTGCAGTAGGCCGATTCTCGCTTCCGCCCAGGCCGCGACTATGCGAACCAACCCGCCCCCGCGACCGACCGGCACCCGGCCTGATCCCTGTTGGGATTGAAGTGCTATTGCGAATGTGGCTCCCGCTCCCCCGCACACTAGCCGGGGAAAATTGAGTGAGATGCGTCGCGCTAATTGCAGGCTTGCCGTGATTGTTGGCCGCCTTCGAACTTGACAACCCGGATGAAAAAGAACCACTCGGCGGAAGAGGGTTCGCTCCTGAAGGTCGAAACTGCGTCGCCAAACTGGAGGCGCCGCCAAGTGCGCCGAGAGTGGGACCGTCATCATGCCAGACTCCCCCCGGCTGGGCAGAATCTCCAAAACTTCCCTTCCCCGCGGCCCATGAGGAGGCACCACCATACGCAGAAGCCTGGGAAGGCGCGGACACTCCCACGGTAGAACCTGATCGGCTTGCGCCCGCGCCAAATTGGGCCGACTTTGGATTCTGTTGGGCTCTTCCTGCCGGAATCGATATTGTGCCAGCTACAACCCAAAGAAAAATTGCGATAAGATACGGCTTTCTCTCAGACTTCATCGGATGGTCCCTTCCTCGGCCAAAGAGCCTACGGCAGATGCGGCAACCGACAGAAGGCTGCGCTCAAAATGCCCAAGGACGCGCGCTGAGGACCACCTTCGGCTCGCATAGTCTTGGGCATTTTGGCAGTATTCCCTCAGATTTGCTCCTCGAAACTCCTGAATCGCTTCCAACAAAGCCATTCCATCCTCAGGAGCGGAAACTCTGCCGGCTCCCGATTCGCGCACGGTCTGCGCGATTTCGCAGTCGGAATTCACCGATGCGATGACAGGTCGTCCTGCAGCAAGATAGGTCACAATTTTCGATGGGAAGGCGATTTCAGAGACCGATTTCCGCTGAGTGAGCAAACAAATGTCGGTCGCTGCGAGCAACCCGCGAAACTCTTGCGCTTCCAGCAGAGGCAGAAACCGCACGTTCTGCAATTCAAGCTCAGAGACCCGGTCCTTGATTCTTGCGCGAACCGCACCATCCCCAACCAGGAGAAACTGCAAAGATTCATCCGAACGATTCAGCAGAGCAGCGTCCACGATGACGTCCAGTCCCTGTTTCACGCCCATATTTCCACTATGGGTAATCAGGAACTTGCCGTCAAAGCCATAGCGTTGTCTAAATGCCGTTCCCTCATGCGGCTCAATCCCGAAAAGTGAATCATCAGCACGGGCTTCGAGCAGTTCAACCTTTTCCGGCGCCACGCCTTTGCCGATGATTCTGCTCCGCATGCCATTCGTCAAAGTCGTTACAAGTGATGCACGACGGTACGCGGCATTCTCTACCTTGAAGAGAAGTTTCAGCGCCCAGAATGGCAGCATGTTGAGTTCCGCCGCGGAATCCGGTTGCAGATCTTCCACATCAAAGACATAAGGAATTCTCCACATCCGGCTCAACAGAATCGCGTTCAGTGCGAGTCCAAGCGGCGGCGAAACAACCAGAAGCAAATCAGGATGGTTTCGACCAACAGCCCGGATCATGGAAGAAGCGATGAACGTTGCCTCATGCAAGATTCGTTTGAATGGGGTCGCAGGGTTCGGGACATAGGCCCAGCTGCGAAGGATTCTTACTCCGTTGCGTTCTTCACTCGATGCAAGTTTGCCAGCGTAACTCTTTGGTACCTCCCATTCCGGATAATACGGAAAGGTTGTGCACACCTCGACCTTATGACCTGCAGCGGCCAAATATTCAGCACGATAGGTAGTAAAAGCACCGATGCCAGTGACTTCAGGCCAATAATTGATGCTCAAAATCAGGACCTTCATCGCGAGCCTTCCAGCTTACAATCTTACACCGCTGGCCGTGGCGAGATATCAGCTGTGAGGGCCGCTTTCGAGCGAAGCCAAAATTGACCGGCCAAATGCCGGGCGGGAAAAACAGACATGGGCACGATCCCATGCCTGGCGCCCTTTTTCGACAAGTGCAGTTGACATGACTGACTCGAGAACTTGAACGAAATCGTCCTGGCTATACGGCCTGTAGCAGGAGCCTACTCCACCCAAAATCTCGTCGAAGGGACACATGGCTGGGGCAACAGGCACGAGGCCGTTGGCCATTGCTTCCACCAGGACATATCCCCAGTCGTCAGAGAGCGACCCGAAACAGAAGATATGGGCCTTCCGCATCACCTGCTGAAGCTCCTGCCGCCGAAGATGGCCAAGAAACTCAACAGGAAACCCGATATCGCCTGCGGCGCCCCGAATCGAATCGTCTGGCTCGCCCGCCAGTTGAAGGATGGTGCCGAGTGGCGGGCGCATCTCTTTCATGGCTTCAAGCATCCACCGGATTCGCTTTCGTGACTCGCCGAGAGAGACGGCAGCCATCAGCAGACGGATCCCGCGGCCGTTGCGATCGGGAACCCGGCCAACAGAGGTTCCAGGGTACGCCAGATGTGCGCAGATCGATCGCCGGCGGAGACTCTTCAATAGCGCTTGAGTTACTGGAAGAACCCGGTCAGCCGTTCGGTACGCGCGCCAATCTTTCCTCCACCATCCCGTTGAGGATAGCGCCGATCGAACAAATGAAGTGGCGCTCCTGTCCGAGACCATGAAAGGAATCTTTCGAAGATACGCAAAGAGGTCGACAGGATAAGACCAGGCCGCAACGACCTGTGGACAATTCACACTCCGATCGACGATCGTCGATTGGTTCAGGAGGTAAGCAGCCGGTTTCACCCCACGAGCATTCAAATACCTGTGAATCTGGTTGAGCGAGCCGTCCGGGCCAGCACCGAGAAGATGTGCGGCTGTTGAAACAGTCTTGGCAATTCCACTGCGTTGTTTGCCGGATCTGCCTTGGAGTTTGATCCGCACAACTTCAACGGCCGGAATACCAGGAAGTGGAGTATCTGGAGCGGCGACGAGAAGCACACTGCGCCCCAGTTCCTGAAGCGCATGTGCCGCTTCCCAGCACCAGCTGCCCATTCCATTGCTGCTGTAGAGAAAGGCTACGACGATGGGCTCCAAAGCATGGGGAGACGGAGGAGGGGTGGACTCGCAAGAATCGCCCGCTTCCGGAATGCTCATGCCATCCCTTTCAAGACATAATCCATTGCTTCCGACCTGCCTTGCAATGAGTGTTCTTTGGACTCACTCTGTATTCAATCACCGCTCGGGATGGATCGCGTAATCCGATGGAATTGCGATTTGCTGGAATCCTGGGAGCTGGCGCAAATTCCATCTACGTGGCCACATTCCCCATCTTTGGTCACACGATTCGGTCAGAGAGGTAAAGTCTTTGCAGCTGAAGAACGGCGGCTCATCCCACGCAACGCGAATGCGCAATAGGCTGCAACTGAACCCAACAACAGAGCTATAAAAGAAAGCAGTAACCGTGAGACCCCTGCATAGGCCGCCGCATTGATCCATATGTTGATCGTATTCGAAGCATAGCAATTGATCGGAGAGTACCCTGGCACCATTGGCACCGGCAAGCGCAATACTATGTTGCGGATGTTTGACAACGCACCCCGAATCATATCCATGGCCTGTCCACCACTTGGCGACCAGGTCATTGCGTCGTACCTTCCTTGAATACTGGCGAGTTGCATACGGAGGTGCCAGTTACCGATAATCGAAGAAACGGAAAGAATGGCGCCCCATGCGAGAGCGCAACTGAGCAAGACACGCCGCGCCAGATTCTCGCCCATCCATTCCCAGCAAACGCATGCGGGCAAGACCAGAACCGGTGCAATCGTAATAAAATGCCGCGGCCCCCATCCCCACGAGCCGTACCAGTTCGTCGCAAGCTTTCCATGCACCGCCAGCCACAACGCTGATAGCAGAGCGCTGAAGATAGCCTCGCAGCGGTATTCTTCAAAGAATCGACGAAAACAGACAACCGACAACACCGCAAGCGGAACATATACGAAGATGCTCTTGCCCGGGCTAAAAAGCAACCCAAATGCCCCGACAGCGAGATTCCCGGTGAGGCCATTTGTAGAAGCATACTGATCCGATTGAACCGGCGAAATCAGCCAATGACCAGTCCGGAGATGGTTGTAATACCCTTGCCAGACAGCAAACGGTATGAGCACGGTCGCAGCCAGGATCGCTAGCCGGACCAGCCGACGCGGTTCGCGCCAGAAAACCATGACCAGGTATACAGTGAGGGCGGCCAATAAAAGCACCATCGTCAGTCGGGTAATGATCCCGAGACCGCACAAGGCAATTGCAATCATGAAGAAGGAGAGGTTCATCGTTCTCTTGAACTGCAACATGAAAAGCACCGCCCCGGTGAGAATGCACATGCATAAGACGCCATCGAATAGGTTTCGCGAATAAGTCCAGACAAACGTGCAGAATGCAAACGCAATCGTGGCGCCAAGAGCTGAAGAGATTGATTTCTCGAAACTGATTCGGAGCATCGCATAGAACAACGCAACGGTAAAAGAACAGTAGATGACCGGCATCAAACTTGTCGTGAAACCGGTGAAGAATCCTATTCTGCGACTGTCGAAACTACTCGTCAGTGTTCTCTCCAGGAGGATGTTCAAACCAGCTACGGGAAGAAGGAAAAGAGCGTTGCCGAATTCATGCGATGCATAGGTGCGGCCATTCGGAGCAATTGTAGTAATCCCGGCCCCCTGGTAGCTACCCTCGCTGTACGTTGCAAAGCTAAGCGCACCCTCCGTCAATACTTGATGAGCAATTCTGTAATCATAGGACCCCTCGGATGTATCAAATCCCGCCGAGGTGAGGAAGAACACAGAGAGAATAAAGACGAACACGAGAAGTATCTCTCGACGAAGACCAGCCGTTGCGGAACCTGGTCGCTGATGGAGCTCAATCATCATATCCTCGAACTTAAGATTCTTATGCAAAACTTGGCCCATGGCGCTTCAATGCGAAATGGAATGCCTGCGATTTCGTTGAATACCTATTGTGGTGCAGTTCTCCGCGCGTCCGGTGTCTGCCGGGACGATGAGCATACAGGGAATCGTCAAACTTTGACCTGCGCGCTTCATTTGCCTCCGAACCTAATAGCGAGACATCCTGTGCTCACCAGTGAATCTCCATCATGAGTCCCTAGGGCAGATGCGTTTCAGATTCAGGAACCCCGGCCTTGTGAGGAACTACGCCGGAAAGACCGTTCATTGAGACATCTTCCCGCCCAGGGGTCGCTGGCGGGGCGAGCCTATGCCCCAATCTGATGAGTGGGCGTTCCAGCAAGTGGTAGCTGGCCACTGCAATTGCCAATGTCGCAAAATATCGAAGGGGGGTTCGTTCCAGGATTCCGAGTGGGTAGAGAAACCCGTGGAAATGTCCTGCAAAGAAGAGTTGCTGCCAAAGGTACAGGCTGTACGAAATGCGCCCAATATACCTGATTGGAGTCCATTCCAGAACCATCGCCAGGTAGTCATTTGGATTCAAAACCGACCCAAGAACAGTCATTGGCAGCAGCAGAGCAACGACGGTTCCCTCCCAGAACCGACCCTCCCAATTTGAAACCAGGAGGATATCGGCAACCAGAAACAAGGGCCAGAACCGCAACCCTTTCCTCAAGTTCTCCCTGATCCTGCTCGACTGCACCAGAACCGCAAGCGCGGCGGGAATGAGCAGCCCATCCAACCGAATGCCCGTATGAAACTGTACGAAGTCCCACGGTGTGGACCCCATCAATTGAAACCGGTGGAGTTCGATGAGAAATGCCATTCCAATCAAGATAGGCGCCCGCCAGCGCCGCCGCGCGAGTACGAGTACTGCTGGGAGGATTAAGTAAAAATGCTCCTCAACAGCGAGCGACCAGAAATGTCCGGTGAAATAGGAGTCAGGCCCGATGCGGCCCAGCAATGACGTGTAGTTACGGAAGAAAAAGACTGAACCGAGGAACTCTCTGAAGCCGATTTGAAGCACGCCCGTCATGGTTAAAATGCCAATCACGGCGAGACAGGACAGCGCCGGGGGGAGAATACGAAAGGCGCGACGGATATAAAAGTTTCTCAGCGAGATGCCACCGAAGACCTGTTCCTCTTCAAGCAGCCTCCAGCAAATGAGCAGGCCGCTGATGGCGAAAAACAGGTCCACCCCGTTGCCCCCGTGGGCATACAGCCACCCGGTACTGGCTGGCCCGAAGGAATGCAGACTGTCGTGGCAGAAGATGACCCCGAGGATGGCGACCGCCCTCCACCCATCGAGCGTTGGCAGATAACCTGTGCGCTCTCTCGATCGCAAAGGCCTCAACCCACCTGTCAATATCCTCATTTTGGGATTAGGTACCGTTCCGATTGACATATGTTGCCGTGGGATTTCACCATGCTAGATTCTGCTGTAAATGTTTGGTCGCGACCACCAGCTGACCGGAAAAACTGTATCACCTTTTCAGCACTGCCGAGCCGGCAGCTAAGAACGCCAGTCTAACCGCGAGCGATGCGTTCGGCAGACTCGCGTCGCCTCAGACCCACCACACGACATGACAACGCCTTCAATCATGGAGTATGCGAAGCGGAACTCTGCCACCTCAACTTGGCGCGAATGTCAGAGCTAAGACATTCTTACGTAGAGGTCTCCGTACATGAATTCTGCTTTTCCTTCGAATTCTTTTTGAAACACTGCTTTGAACTCGTCTGCATCTGTCCACTCGTCGAGTGCCAATTCTAATTGTTCGCCTGCAGTGATGTTCACCCGGACGTCTGCAAGCGAATGCAACCGATCAAGACATCCATACGCATCTTGCATTTTACCGTCAATCTGGTTGTATTCAAAGGATATGAGAGGTATGCGTTGAGAAAGCCCCAACAACACCTGCAGCTCCCAGCCCTCCACGTCGATCTTGCAGTAGTGCGGGAGCCCAAATTCCCGAATTGCCATATCAAGGGTTGAGACTGGTACCTGAATGGTACCGGAGACGCGGCCTGTCCAATCTGCCTTCAGACTTGAGAGGTTGCGCGCCTCGTGAACAAACAAGGACGCTTCACCGGGCGCATCACCTAAAACGACCTGTCGAATCCGGAGATGCTGCTTGTGCGCGCTGCATCGGCCTTTGATCTCCCGAATGCAATCTGATTGCGGCTCGAACGCGACCACTGTGTGGCCCAGTTCCAACAGCACTTCTGATATTCTTCCGACGTTGGCGCCAACATCAAAGCATAACACCCCACCTTGAGGAAGCAGCCGCGAGTAGTGCTTCTTGTCAGATAGAAATGTCTTCATCTCCGAACCATTCAGATGCCGGCGAATAGTTCTAGCCTGATGATAAAAGCCGAGCGATATCGAAGCCCTCTTTACCGATGAGGACACTCTTTCCAGCAATAAGGTGAACGCCATGACGGGGAATCTCCCTGACCTTGCCCGCGCAAGCCGTAACCCTAGCGGGCGGCCTTGATCAATCCTTTGATCCCATCCCTCACCCGAAGTTTGATTCTGTTTGCAACTCGGATAGCCGGATTGAATCCATGATCTGCCAAGAAGATTGCGGCAGATAATGAGAAGGAATCGCCAAGCTCACCCAGCAACTGCTTGTATTCTCGAAGTTCGGCTTGAGTGAAAATCGGCAAATCGATGGCATCTGCAAATGACACTGCCTGCCTGCGCATGCATTTGGAAAGAACGCTGGTATTCCAGCCGCGCTGCAAGTATTCGGGCACCAGCGTTTCCTTGTACACCTGGATCAACGTGGCCAACTCGGCCAACTTCCGCTTCGCTCGAACCTGTTGCACATCTTCCCAGACACGGTAGTTTGAAAGCACTTGATCGGCATAGACGTTTCCCCAACCCTTGGCTGCGATTCTCAGGCAGAGATCCCAGTCTTCGGTAGCGCGCCAGCCAATATTCGGATAGTAGTAGTTCGCCTCTCTCAGTGCCTGTGCTCGATACAGAATGCAGTTCGCAGCGACTCGAAAACCAGGCGCGTTGCGCTTCAATGCCTGTTCAGAAGACTCGAACTCGTTGGTTCGTGCAAGTCGCCGCACTCTCCTTCTTGAATCGTGCTGATCGAGCTCATAAACCCCGCAGTGGGCAAAACCGGCCTGTGGGTACTTTGCCATGAGCGGCGCAAGTACAGCCACATAATCTGGTTCGAGACGGTCATCTGAATCAAGCCGGACCACCAGATCGGTGGTTGCTCTGGACAAAACACTTGAAAGGTTTCTAGGGAGTCCAACATTTTCGCGTTGCCTAGAGTGGCGAACCTTCGGGTGAATTCTGCATATCTCGGCCATAACTTCGGAGGTGTTGTCCGTACTGCAGTCGTCAGAAACCAGAATCTCGTGAATAGGATACGTTTGCCTCAAAGCGGATTCGACAGAGCCCGTCAAGTATTGAGCCTGATTGAAGGTTCCGATGCAAATGGCCACGCTCATGGGCATCGATATCTCCGATTCCTCCACCTGCTTGGTTACCATTTTCTGCCATCCCTCCGCTCTATTGGCCGTTTCGACTGAAAAGCGCTGGGAAACCGCTCCAGCCTCGCAAACATAAAGTCCTCTTCCAAGACGAACCTCACTGCGCTCCCATGCCGAACCTTCGCTGCTTCCATTGAAGCTTGCTTTCCTGCGCCTCTTCGACTGGAATCTCCGTCAAACGCAACGCAGCAAGTGAAAAGGCTACGCTGATGACCATGAACCCCTGCTCCGTCGGCTGCTCCAATACGCCGAAGATAAGCGTCATCGACATCAAAGGAACCAGGAGCCACGCAAGCGGCTGATGCTCGCGTACTCGTGAAAGAGCCTTGGCAGCAATCATCAGTGCCAGGGTCCATCGAAAGAACATGAACGCCATCCCGGCGGGGGCGCCAAATTCGTTGAGAACGCGAGCGAATTCGTCCTCGCCAGCCAAGAAAATCTGAGTGCCAGTCAGGAGTTTGGAGATCGCACTTGCGCCGTAACCCACGCCGGTGCCCAGCCAGTTCTCCTTTGCAATGCTCTCTTCGATCGTGCCCGTCACAGGGCGAACCAGGCGCAACATGAGCGAGTCTTCTGTGTTGCCTTCAGACCCGGCAGCCAGTGTAAACCGCGTCACGAGCGTATCCGTTGCTTGGGAGAAGATCGGCAAACGAGACACTAATGCGGAGACGAGCAGCAACGCGGTGATCATCTGCAACGATTTGACAAATTGGGATACTCCGAAGAATGCAGCCAATCCCACGCACGCCACGACGCCGGCAATCAGGAACACGAGAGAGCGGCTGCCGGTAACTGGAACCGCCAGAACCAGTGCGAAGGCGGCAGCCCACAACAGGGATTTCTTTGCAAACCTGGCGTTCGCAAGGCCGTAGAAAATGAATGCCGCTGCCAGGGGAATATAGCTCACCGGGCCGACCACATAGCTAAAAGTGGCGGAGGCTCTCACATGTCCGGACGCGGATTCAAGTTGAACAGCGCCGATGGACGCACCGACGTTAAGAAATGAACTGGGTGCTGCAAGGTATTGCGCAACCTCCAAGGCCGTGAGCGGCAAAAGAAGCCACAGAATGCAGGTCCCAAACTTGCGCAGGTCCTCCTCGTCTAGATTTGCCCCCATGATGAATGCGACAGGAAACGGGAGCAAATAGGAACGCAAGCCATAGAGTGCAATGAACCATCGGGTTTCACCGACAACGAGCTGAAGGAAACACAGTGCGAATAATCCGGCAGTTAAGATCCCGACAGTGCCTGCCCATTGCCTGGGCCATTTCCGGTCGCGATACGCCTCCACAATGATCAGCAATGCGATCGGGTCGCGCACTACCAAGAGCGGTCCGGCCAGTTGCGGCAGAATCCACTTACGGAGTGCACCCTCGAATATGAGAAGCAGGAAGTATGTCCAGAACAACTTCTTGAGCAGCGGCATCCTGTCGGACTTAATCACCTGGCTTTGGCGTTCGGTTATTGTCATGAAACCGCCTTCACAGCCTGCACCCAGTTTTCGCGATAGCTCTTCCATGACTTTTCCTGTGCGGTTGCTTGCGCGTTCCGCGACAGCTCGGCCAATAAATCACGATCATTGTGGAGAGCATTCAACCGGTCCGCGATCGCCTCTGCGCAGCGAATCGGAACAATAAAGCCCTCACGGCCATCCCGAACGAATTCAAGGGATCCCGTGTTCGGTGTTACGATCACCGGCAAGCCAGAAGCAAGGGCCTCGAGTACAACCAGGGCGCAACCTTCCGCAAGAGATGGGAGAACGAGAACATCCGCTTCCTGCATCAGATCCAAAACGCCACTGTGTGGCAAGGTCTCGAACCAGCGCCAACGATTGCAGGCTTCGTCGACTCGTGGATTGGCACTGTAGCGTGCACCGATTAGAGTAAGTTCCACTTGCGAGCCAAGAAGATCAATCGCTTGAAGGAGGTATCCAATCCCTTTTCGTTGAGTCAACGAACCAGCAAAGAGCACCTTCAACGGCTTACCTGAGTCGATCGAAACTTCCTTAAACTTTCGAATCTCAGGCGCCCCATAATTGATCACTCTGATCTTCTCGTCGGAAACCACTCCTGCCAGCGTGTTCCGAACGTGCTGGCTGGGAACGAAAACAAAGTCAGCGAGTTGCAGCTCTTCGTCCTTCTCCTTGAGATGCAAGGGGGAATCTCTCAGCTTGGGAAGAAGTCCGGCGAATTCGGGGCTCCGCCCCGCTTCTTCCAACATGAGACTGTGCTCCCAGTACCAATGGCTGCTGGGAAGTTCATAGAAGGTTTTAGCGCCTTGTTGTCTTGCCCGTCGGAAGGTTTGAAGTGCGCCGCCCTCGTGGGCATACACTGCATCGACTTTGATTTCCTGAAGACGCCGGGCAACCCTACGGTCGAATTGACGAAACATGCCGATCACCGAGAAGGGGCGCTCTCCCGAGCAAAGAAGATCTTCAAGCAGCGAGAATCTTACGCCCAGCCGGACCATTTCTCTCCATGGGACGCACTTCACTCGGTTCCTGGGCGCGTCCGGGAAAGTGCGCCTCTCCAACTGCCTCCGGAGCCCAGATGGAAGCCATCGGCCCCACAGCGACTCAGGATTCCAGGCAATTGCCGTCCAAAACTCCGCAAGCATCTGCTCCTCGGCCAAGCCGCGAAGCGCATTTCGCACATACTGATTGCCGGTCGGATGGGACATCAGGAAGGCGGGTTTGCTCTTGGGGGTATTCGCCGTCGCCAGTCTCCTTTCTTCAACGGTTTGCATTTCCCGTTACGCTCCGGCGGCTCTGGAAGCCGACAGCGACTCGGCCTCGGTTACTATTCTGTCAACCCATCCTGCATATGTCTCTGCATGGACATGCAGCCGATGCCTTGAATACCAATGCCATGCCGCGTTGGAACATTTCTCTAATCCGCCAGCCACAGCCGCGGCCGCCGTCCGGGGGCTAACTAAATGAACTCCGTCTTTCAGTCCATCCACTTCATCCTGGAAATCCTCCGCGACGAGAGGAATCGTACCAAGCGCGCAAAAACCTGCAAATACTCCCGACTTCGCGAGGCAGATGGATGCATGTTGCACAAACCCAAACATCGTCTGCGAGAGGATTGCGGCAAGCTCTGGCGCCGCCAGGACTCCCATTCGCCTGATCGGAACCCCGTTCAACTCTGCTGGAGCATCGAATTCTGGGCCAACATCCAGAATCTCCGAAATGCCAAGAGTACGGAGTAGGTCTCCGAGGGAAGACAGACGCCGAAAGGCCTTCCTTCTAGTGTCCGCAAGACCAAATACCACGAGTTTCGGCTGCCTTGCGGAAGGGTTTGGCGGCTCCGCGCTCTCACCGACGTTTGAAAACATGGGCAACAGCCGGACAGCAGGAACGCCGTCCGGAATCGCCTCACGTTCAAGCCATTCCAAATGGCGGCTCGAATTGGTGGCGACCAGATCACTGACCTGCGTGAGCCGGCGAACCACCTGCATCTGGCGACGCGTATACCAAAATGCAGATCGCCACGGCATCCCTGTTGCATACAGTTCGTGAAAATAGGTACCGACACGAAAATGTTGATTCTCCACTACACGTTCAAGCGCTTCTGCAAGACCCAGCGGGGCTCCATCCCTCGCGTAACCGTACCCGCTGTAATGGACGAGCAGAGCACCTCGCCGCCCCTTGTACAAGGAAATGGATGCCTCAAGCAACTGAGATGGAGCGCAATAAACTCGCGCAAAAGCAGAGTTGCAGGACTCGCTCGAGTTCAGCACGACAAACGCGGTGTCAATTGCAAATGCATCCTTTAACTCCTGGGCCAGCCGTAGCGCGTGATCGCTAACCCCGCAACGCTCGGGCTTTAGCTGCGCGAGCACTTGAATCAGGAGTCGATTCGTCGTGGGCATAGATGATTCCGAAACCTTAAGGAGCAGGTGCAACGGTTTGGCGCCTGTTGCAGTGCACCAATACGATGCTCGAAGAGCCGAGATCGCTCAGCGCGGGTTGAATGGCCTTGGCTGAAAGATCCATCAGCCGCTTTCGATCCAAGCCAACCGCAGGCTGGTAATGCCCAAAGGGGTTTACGGTTGCTGCTACTGGTACGCGGTTCGATAAACCGCGACACTGGTGCCAATGTTCAGCGCAGAAGAAATGGCCTGTTCTGTAATGAGCTTGCCATTGCTCGTGGGAATGTACAGGATATCTCCGTCCTTGAGTGTCACATCGGGAGCCTTGCCCTTGTAGATTTGATTCACTGCGATGATGATGTCTTCTTTCCGGCCGTTGTCTAAGGTACGGACCAGGTGCACGCGGTTCATGGCAGAAGCGTGTCCGCCGCCCCCGGCCAGCGCCATCGCAGTTTCGACCGAAAGAGCTCGGCGGCCCTCTAGGGCATAGCCGCCAGAACGCATAACATTGCCAAGTACATAAACGACGCCAGCTTTGGGAACAGTAATTGTATCGCCCGGAAATATTTGGATTTTGGGAACCACTGGAGACAGGGCCTCAGGGTTGTAGTCGACCGTGATCGGGTGGTCCGGATCCGTCTTGCGTGTAATGATGACCTTGGTAGAAGCAAAGGGCGTTACGCCGCCGGCGGCGGTCATGACATCACTGAACATACGGATACCAAGCGCCGGAAATACTCCACCAGTCCTCACCTCCCCATTGACCAATATTCCCTGGGCAGTGTACTCGGTGATGAATACGGTGGCATGGGCCTTAAACGGCTTCAGAATATCGGCATCCACGTAACGCTTCTCGATCGTTGCACCAGCCTCCTCCGCGGTCTCGCCATCGACGTGGACCGGGCCCAGCAGCGGAACCGAGATGTCCCCCTTTTCATTCACGCGGAAGCGGCCAGATAGATCCGGGTTGTCATACATGCCGATTTCGATCAGATCGCCGGAGCCGATCCTTAGCGGCGCCGCATTCGGAGGTGGGTTGTCGGCTTGCTGGCTAAGGCCAGAACCGGTCTGCACCACAAGAGACGCCAATATGGCCGCCACACAGGTGAATGTCTTCGCGATACTACTCATCCTTTTCCTCATCCTCATGCCCGTACGCAATATCTGAGCCCTTGGGTGCATAACGATATCCATACCCATAGTTGTAGCCATACATGCCATAGCGATATGTGTAGAAATTCTCAAGCCGCATGTCGACATCGTTCACGACGACCCCGGCGATGGGCGCGTTGATCCGCCACAGCAAATCCCGAGCGCGAATCAGGGCGCGTTTGCGAGTCATTCCAGCGCGAGCCACCAGGATCACTGTGTCAGCAAGTGCGGCCATCGCCTGAGTGTCGCTGACTGCAAGTACAGGGGCCGTGTCGAGTACCACGCGGTCGAAGTCCTGTGCCCATTGATGCAACTGCTCCTTCATTCGGTTGGACGAAAGCATCTCGGCGGGATTGGGTGGCCGAGGTCCGTTCGGCAACACTCGCAACATGGGCAACTCGGGAAGCGGGCAGTTCAGATCCCGGTGGACTGCCGGCTGCGAGAGTATTGTGGACAATCCGAAGCTCTTATCCTGAAATTTGAAGACGCTGTCAAGGCTCCCGCGGCGGAGGTCGGCATCGACAAGCAGAACCCGTTCTCCGCGCTGAGCGAGAGTGATTGCAAGGTTGACTGCAGTTGTTGTTTTCCCTTCTCCCGGGAAGGCGCTGGTGACGACGATAACGCACGGCGGCCTATCAATAGAAGAAAGCAATAGAGAGCTGCGCAGTCCGCGGTAGGCCTCTGCCGCATGTGATTTGGAGCTATGCAAAGCAATCAGCTGTTGTGCATGTGCACCCTCAGCTGGAAGCTCTTGCGTGTTCATGCGTTTGCGCCTTCCTCCGTCGCCGAGAATATGGGGTACGGTTGCCAGAGACGCAAGCATCGATACACTTTCAACCTCCTCCGAGGTCTGCAGCGTATCGTCAATCGATTCAACGGTGAATGCGAGGACGGTGCCGCACAGGAGCCCGCCGATCAGACCCATCATCAATGCCAGGGATTTTCTGGGGGCGACTGGAGCGAGCGGAACCTGCGCACGGTCGACCACTGTAATGTTGGTCGCCGACAGGCCTGCGGTAACGCTGGCCTCCTTGAGCCTCATCTGCAAAGCATCGTAAAGATCGCGGTTCAACTCCGCCTCGTGGCGCAGAATTGCATACTGAGCTTCATCTTCGTTCAGGCGATACGCATCTTCCTTTTGCGCGTCGAGCCGTTTTTGCAGCATCTCCTCCAACCGGAGTGAGCCCATGTATTCATCCCGTACCTGGCGCCTGGCAAGAATGACCTCGCTGTTTATAGAGTTCTGGACCTTGTCTATTTGCGCATTGAGTTCCTGCATTCTGGGATGATGTTCGCCGTACTTCAATGCGAGTTCTGCGCGCTCTGTTTGCAGGCTTGTAAGTTGGGATCGGAGACTACCCAATTCGGGATTGTCGCCCATCAGTGCCACGAGGTCCGGATCCTGAGATTCAAACTCGCGCATCCGAGCTTCCCTCATGATCCGGTCCGCCTCTGCACTCTCAAGGTCTCCGCTGATCTGTGCCAGATTCTGCATCGTAAGATTCGAGGTCTCGTCGGTTCCAACAATGTTGTGCTGCTTCTGATAGTCAGCCAACTGGCGTTGTGCATCGCCCGCCGCCTGCTTGAGACCCTCGAGCTGTTTCTGCAGCCAGACCGACACATGCATGGTGCGATCGAATTTTGACTGAAGATCCTCATCGATGTAGGTCTCGACCAGCCTGTTCACAACGTCGGTCGCCAGTCTGGGATCGGTATTACGGTAGCGAATGTCAACCATCTGAGTTGACGGAACGACCTGAACACTGAGCCCGCCCCGGATCAGCCCAATCATGGCGATACGCTCGCCTGTAGTCATCTCGCCCGAAGGCTCGGATTCGCCGGGCTTGGTGGACTGCTGCCCGCTGCTGCGAATCAATTTGAGGAGATCGAGACTCTGGGCAGTCTGCAGTATGACTGAGTTGCTTTGTAGAACAAGAATCTCAGTCTGCAAGGCACTGACGGCACCGCCGCCGGACACTTCCTCATCGACCAAACTTTGCAGTCCAACGTTGGGGGTGTTGTTCGGTTTGATCTCAATGCGCGAAACACTCTCATAGACCGGCTTGGTGCGGAATGAGTAGATCGCGGCTCCGGCGACGCAAACGGTGGTCACGGCCAGAATGATGAAAATCCTCTTCATCAGGACGCGCCACACGTCCATCAGCGAGACCCGCTCTTCAGACGGAACAATAATCGCCCGGGCACGAGCTATCTGGCCGGCTTGCGACTCGGGCTGCGGTTCAAGGGACATTTAAACTCCTGAATTTACTAGGAAACAGCTCATGTTGCCATCACTCCGCCGAACACGCGAAATGCCGCAGACCAAACAGAAATCATCTTCGGCAATTCGCCGGGCTCGAGCCAGAGCTGTCGAATGTTAAGGAATCGGAAATGAGAGGGAGACTTGGCAATTGACTGGCGAGCTTCGCCGACGCGGCTTCGACCTATTTCAGCTGGTTGAACTTCCGGAGCACCGAAGCCGCCAGGACTGGATTGCTGCGAGGTATAGGAATCAAGCCGGCGCAGCCTCAACGAACAGTCCCCCATCGTCACAACGCCGCACTGCGGCTGTATGGCCTCTTCAATGAACTAAGCTTCAAGACGATCACCTGGCCACCCGCCTTTTCCGCCATCAGATCGATTGCTGCGGGATAGGTCCCAGGCTGGATAGAGCTTCTCTTCGGGACACATCCTCTGCCTGCACCCCAGCACCTGGATCATACCAACATTTGGACCCCTTCACGGCAAAGATCCCGTCCTTGAGGACTCCCATGCAAATCATCTCTAGATTCCAGGATCCACAGGTCAGTCCAGCAAGGCCCAGAATGGTCAATCCTGATTCAATAGCGATGTTAATGAGCAGCTACATCCCCAGTCAAGAGGGCCCGCACCGCAATTGTAATGATATCCAGCACATGAAGTTCTTCAAGAGCGGCGCTGAAGAACCGCTGGAATTGATGTTCGGCCTTTCTGATGTTTCGCCACAAGCTGACACTCTACAGGCGGGTTAAAAGATGCGATCGGACAACATGGAAACGGTTCTCATGCCGGCGCTCGGTTCGATCGAGAGATCAAGGTCTTGGCGGTGTTGAATTGTTGATCTCCGAGAGCGGCTATTCAGCGTTCTTCTTGACTGTGCACTTCAACGCGCAACTTCGCTCATGGCCATTCCAAGCATCGACCGAATCGTCCATCGCCGTCGCAGGACCTCGATACCTTGAAATCTCTGGACAAAGCTTCGCCCGCCTCACTTGGATGAGGAAATGGACACGGCAACTTGAGTGTACCCTTCAAGGCCAGAGATCGGTCTGAAGCCGTCCACCGGATTTGCATTCCAGACGTCTGCGATGCAAGCAAGTGCTTTCATGTTTCACCATCCGGGTATATTGATTCAAGAATCGCCCGGACTACGATCTTGACTATATCAGCAATGGTAAGGCCGTCAACTTCTCATTCAACTTGGACATCAGTGGAATTCATACAGCAAAGCACCTGAAGCTGAATGGTTCGGGACGTTGTTTTCCACCATGCAGTTTGTCCTGACCCTGTGCATGCAAACGGTTGTTCCCGAACGTCTCTCGCCAGCTTCTCACCGGATCGGCCTGCGGACCTCTGGCCCCCGATCCGACCGGCAGCCTTGAACAACCTCCTGGCGAGGGGTCGAGTCAATTGGCAAATGAGGTGAACTCGCACCATTCGGCGGGACGGGCGAGGCCATCTTACCGTTGCAAGTCTTTGCAGAGAAGCAAGCGATAACTTGCATTCAATCCCAGATCAGCTCGATTGCAGGCTCCGGCACAAATTCGCCTCCCGGGGGAAACTCAGTCGGTTGGATTGGCTGGAGCATGGCTCCGTGCAGTGTCGATCCTGAGCGGGATGCAAAAAGACATTTCGATGTTGAATTCTTCAACAAGGAACATGCTCTTCGGCGATCTTCTCCAGGGCGCCAAGCATCCTCGAAAAGCAAAAAACCCAGTCGAGGGTTGCGGCGATCTAAGGTGCCTCAGTCGCCATCCCACTCTGATTGAATATCTTGTTGATGGCCACGGCTGCACGGTTCATTGCATACCGTTTGAAAAAGCTGGCCCTCGCCCTGGCCGCCATCGCGTCGCGCTCGCCCGCCGACAGGTTGAACCAGCGATAAAGCAGACGTTCCGTCCCCTCAAGGGTGTCTGGTTCAACGAGACCCACTTCATCGAGTTCGATTTCCTGCCAGATGTTCACTTGATCGCTGATGAGGACTGGGCGTCCCACGGCAATCGCTTCCACCACGGCTATGCCGAAGTTCTCCTGGTGGGATGGCAGGACAAAAGCATCAGACGCTCGAATCGCGCCCCACTTGACTTCACCACCGAGGAGTCCGGGCCAGTGCACGCGCTTGGAGATCCCCAGCTTCTCTGCGAGCCGTTGCAGCTTGGCCTCTAGCCCGGCCGCGTCGGGGCCGGCAATGACGAGGTCAACTTCCGGAACAGATGCCACTGCTTTGGCGAATGCGTGGAGCAGCAGGTCGCAGCCCTTCTTCTCATGGATTCGGGCCAAGAAGAGCAAATAGCGACGACCGCGAAGCCCCGGCATCATGCGAAAGAAAGCCTCCTTCTGCGCCTCGGACCTGCTCCTGTTCTCTCGCCTCCGCTCCTCCTCAACCCTTAGCATTTGCATGGGCTCTTTTCTCCGGTCCTCCGGGTCGTTGATCCCATAAGGAACGACCACACTGTTCCACCGATTAGGACTAAAGCTGGACTTGGCCAGGTCTCGCTCGGTTTCACTGGTAAAGAAGACTGCTCGCGCATCACGGAGTACTGCGTACTGGAAGGGCCAGTAAAGAATCTTCTTCAGGTGCTTGAAGGGATAGGTACGGTTAAACCAGGGGTCAAGCGCGCCATGGGCGAATATCCCGTAAGGCGTCTGGGTGCGTCGCGCTGCGGAACGGACAGCAAGATCGGGAAACGTCCAAATCCCGTTCATGACGATCCCGTCGAATCGATGCGCATTATCGTGAAGCCAGTGCCAAAGCCGCGGCGAAAATCCATACCTGCCAATGAAGGAGGGTCCAAGAGCGTGCACTGGACAAGGAATCGTCGTCAGAAATGCCTCACCCGGTCTGTCCAGACACAGTATTTCGATAGCGTCGCCGACTTCGAGATAGGCGTAAACCAGCTGACGCACTGCCTCTGGCGGACCGCCATCCGCTGGGGAGAGACTACCGATGACGTGAAGTATATGCAGGGGGGACCGCGATGCCGTTGATGAATTTGAGACGAACACGTTCATGGTAAACCAACGAGCAGGTAGACCCTAAAGGTTCAGAGGGAGGATCGGCCTGTTTGCCCCGAATTGGGACTCTGGAGACGGACCGAGCTCTCAACCGACAGGCTTTTCCGATCGGTCTTGGACCTGAGCGGCCGGGAAATTGGCCTTTTCAATTGGGATGTCCCAGAAGTCTGTGAGGGCGCTGAACATCAATTCCGGACCGGGCCCACCGGCCAGAAAAAGCCGCTGCAACGATCCAAAGTTCACAACCATGGCGATGAGCGCAAGAACAACAGCCTTAGTGCTTGAGCCACGTAGTTTTCCCTTTTTAGCCCATGGCTCAAGATAGTGCGCAACAACCTCCACCAGCTGGCCCAGGTGGTTGCGTAACAAAGGATCGATCTCCTCGCCGAGTTCCAAAGTGCTGAATTGCACAAGGCGCAACAGATCCGGATTGTGCATCAGCGTTGCCCCAATCAATTCAAACGCCCGAACCAGAGCGGTCCTTGCCTCGGTGGCTTCGGCCATCCGGGCCAGCAGATCGCCGCGCAGCTTCACCTGTTGCAGCTCTTGGTTCAGCACCGTCAAATAGAGATCGCGCTTGCGCGGATAGTGCCGGTAGATCGTCACTTCGTTGACGCTTGCACCGGAGGCAATATCGCGCGTGCTGACGCCGTTATAGCCGAATTTGGCAAAGAGGCCCGCGGCCGTGTACAAGATGCGTGCACCGGCCCCAGCGCGTTCCGAATTCGAGATTGTGGTCATGGTTTCCTTTATGCAGTCGAAAAAGGGCGATTGGGATCGGGTTAGTTTCAAAGGCTCAGGTTGCGTTCCACTGCTTCACCTGCAAAAATGCACGATCGTTTTGGGGCGGGATAGGAGCAGAAGCGAGGTTTGACCCCAATGCTTTTGGCCGAAAGAGACCGAAGCACCTGCGCCTCCAACGAGAAGGGATCAAGGAGGCTTGGTAACCTGTTTCTTCTCGTTCCAAGGTACAAAACGTTCAGAGGAAGGGATGGAACCACGGATGCTCCCGGCGCTCCGCTTCTCTTTCAGGAGAAAATGACCCGGCAACGAAGAAGAATGATGCGGAAACCGGTGTTCACTGAAGACCCGGCGAGCGGTCTCTCGGCAAGGCTTCGCCATCCTCAGCCCGGCGTTTTCTTCAAGAAAACGGTAGCACAAAACCGATCGATCCCCTGCCCAAAAAAGACAGGCCAGTTTGCGATTTGCAAGCAAGCACTAACCCTGAATTGATTCTCCCGCCGGGATGGAGTCTGGGAACACTCTCAAGAGCAGATTAACGCGATGCCGTTGGTATTGCACATTCCTTCCAGCAAAAGGTGCTGAATACATTGCTCATTCTAGGTATCTCATTCAGCCAGCGAGGAGCGTAAGAGCATTTTTGAGAGTTGTTTGATCTCGCGAGAACGTCCTGCATTTCCTTGTAGGAGAGCTGCTGAATGCTGGAGATACTGGCTTACCGAAGCCTGCCCTGGTTGGATCGGTGCACCGCCAATGCGCATTCAAATGTTGCCCGATCACCTGCTTGCAGACTAGTAGCCGGTGCGGGCCTTCTCTCCAAGGCTTTCCTTTCGCCCGGCGGAAGAACTCCTTGACATGTTTAACTAAACCGTTCAGTATTGTTTAAGGTCTGGAGAGTCGGGATGATTTCTGTGCGAAACCTGGTGAAGTCATTTGGCGCGTTTACCGCCGTCAACG
>CAZTLV010000009.1:0-110277 GCA_964614635.1 uncultured Occallatibacter sp. | reverse complement strand
CCGCAGGTGGCCGAAGGTGTTTGGCTCGCAGCAGGTGGGCAGGCGGCGGTGTAAACTTCTTCTTCGCGCGGATGCGATTTTCTCGCTACCGTTGATGGGAAATCCAGACAGGAAATCCGGACAGGAAACTTCATGCCCAAAACTTTATTCGCCGTCTCGCTTGCCCTTGCCATCCTTGCCGCCCCGTTTTGCTCCGCCCAGGCTGCCGTCTCGCCGACCGGCGCAAAACGTCCGATGACATTCGAAGACATGATGAAGATGAAGCGCCTGGGCGAAACCGCAGTCTCCCCGGACGGCAAGTGGCTGGCTTACTCCGCCACCACCGTTGATCTCGGCCAGAACACCAAAACCCCTGAGCTTTTCATCCAGCCCATCGCCGGCGGCGACGCAAAACCGCTCACCGTCTCCCAGCCCGGCGACAGCGGCTCTCAGTTCGCCCCCGACGGGCATTCCGTGCTTTTTCTTTCCGGTCGGCAAGGTGGCCAGCAAGTGTGGCTCGCGGACTTCGACCCAGCCACCGGCGTAACCGCCAACCCCAGAAAGGTGACCTCTATCTCGACTGAAGCCGACAACGCCATCTGGTCTCCTGATGGGCACTCCGTGGTTTTTACTTCGGCGGTGTATCCGGATTGCCCTGCGATCTCGCCTGCAGATGCATCGGGCGATAAATGCAATGCCGACCGCGACGCTGCACAGGCCGCCAGCAAGGTCAAAGCGCAGATCTTCACTCATCTCCTCTATCGCCACTGGAACCGCTACACGGGTGACAAGCGCAGCCATCTGTTCTTGCTTTCAGTCGACACTGGCGCCCTCCGCGACCTCACGCCCAACGATGCCCACGATGTTCCGCCCTTTTCTCTCGAAGGCGGCGGCGGTTTCGCCTTCGCGCCTGACTCCAAAGAGCTGGCCTTCACTGAGAACCTGGACGAAGAACCCGCCATCAGCACCAACTCCGACATCTTCACACTCGACCTGACCAACCCCGCCGCCAAGCCAGTCAAGGTGAGCACTTCTCTCGGCGGCGACTTCAATCCGGCCTACTCTCCCGACGGCAAATATTTAGCCTGGCGCTCCCAGTTCCGCCCCGGCTACGAAAGCGACAAGTTCCGGCTAGCACTGTTCGACCGGCAGAAGAATACATTGGACTATCCCTTGAGTTCCGCCGTTGTCTTCGAGCCCGGTCCTAAACCAGCCAACTTTGATCGGTGGGTTGACGAGTTTTCATGGCGCGATGACTCGAAACTCATTTACTTCACGTCGGGCTATGACGGCGAGGCGCCGATTCAGAGCATTTCAGTGGATCCTCTACCGCCTGACGCAGAATTGGCTCTGCACGAGGATGCCGTTGACCAGCGGCCGACTTCGAAAGCAGATGGAAACCGTCGCCCCGTTCATAGGCAGCTTGATCGATACGGAAAGATTCCCGGCGAGTGGAGCGGAATTCACGCCGTGACTCTAAATGGGAGATTCCGGCTGCTCGGCACACTCATGCGCGTAGATATGCCGAGCGAAGTGGTTCTCGGCGATCCGCTCGAGATTAACGACTCCGCAAGAACTGCGATTGTGACCTTCGGCACCTCTGGATCGGTTCAGGAGACAACAAAGGCGACTTACGAGCCGACGCTTGTCACCCACCTCAACGACGGCCTCCTGGACCAACTCGACCTTCCCAAAATGGAATCCTTCTGGTTCACCGCCGCCGACAAAACCAGAATCCAAGGGTTTATCATCAAGCCTCCGGCCTTCGATGCGACCAAGAAATACCCCGTCAAATTCCTGATCCACGGCGGGCCGCAAGGCGCATGGGGCGACTCCTGGAGTTACCGTTGGAACGCCGAGCTCTTCGCCGCCAACGGCTACGTCGTGGTCATGATCAATCCCCGCGGGTCGACAGGTTATGGGCAGGCATTCGTCGACGGTGTCAATGGCGACTGGGGTGGCAAGCCCTTCACCGACCTCATGACCGGCCTCGACTACGCCGAGCAGCATTATCCCTTCATCGACAAGTCGCGCGAGTGCGCCCTCGGTGCGAGCTATGGCGGCTACATGGCCAACTGGGTCCTTGGCCACACCGACCGTTTCAAATGCATCGTCACCCACGACGGCATGTTCGACCCCGAATCTGCCTACGGCTCTACAGAAGAACTCTGGTTTAACGAGTGGGAGTTCAAAGGAAAGCCCTGGGACTACTACGGGAAACCCGATTCGGAAAATCCCTACCGTAAATGGGCCCCGATGCTATCTGCGAAAAACTTCAAGACCCCTACGCTCGTGATCCACAACCAGCTTGACTACAGATTGGACGTCAGCGAGGGATTCCAACTCTTCACCACGTTGCAGCGCCTGAAGGTTCCCAGCAAGATGCTCTACTTCCCCGACGAAGGCCACTGGGTCCTCAAGCCGCAAAACTCGCAGCTCTGGTGGAAGACAGTGAATGCCTGGGTCGACCAGTGGACAGGGAATGCAGCTTCCAGCCACTAGCTTCCAGCTGTTAGCTCGTCTATATCACAATTCAGTCTTTGACTCGGTTGCAATGAGTTTCCAGGCATTTGAGCTGGAGGCTAGAAGCTAGAGGCTAGAAGCTGCCCTTCAAACCCAAATCCGCCAAGCCCCGCGTCTTCCTCAACGAAGCCGGCCTCTACGACTACGCCGTTAAAGCTCTCGGCCGCCACATGCGCACTGAAGCGGAACTCCGGCGCTTGATGAAGACCCGCGTCGAGCCCGCCAAGCGCGGTGAAGCGGTGTTCGCCACTGTGCTGCTTCGCCTGAAACAACACGGCTACCTCAACGATGCAGCCTACGCCGAAACCTATGCGCGCCTGCGTCAGGAGAACGAAAAGCTCGGAGTGCGCCGCGTCCGTCAGGACCTGCAGCAGAAAGGGGTGGCCAAAGACCTCATTGCCGAGACTCTCGAGTCCCTCTACGGCAGCACCAACGAAGAGGCCCTCGCGCGTGAACACCTTGCCCGCAAGCGCCTGCGCAAGCCTGAGAACGAAAAGGAGACAGCTCGCATCATGCGCCGCCTGGTCGCTGCCGGCTTCTCCACCGGTGTCATCTACAAGATCCTCCGCCAGTGGGAGGTCTCAGACGAAGCCCTCGCCGCGCTCGAGAATTTAGCCGATGACCAGCAGCATGAGTAGCTGCTCGCGTTCGATACACTAAAGAAGCCATGCAATTCCGATCAGGGAACGAGATTCGCGAAACATTTCTGCGCTTTTTTGAGTCGAAGGGGCACCGCCGTATGCACTCTTCCTCCTTGGTGCCTGCCAACGACCCCACTCTGCTGTTCACCAACGCCGGAATGAACCAGTTCAAGGACCTGTTTCTGGGCGCCGAGCGCCGCGACTATTCGCGCGCCACCAGCTCGCAGAAATGCGTTCGCGCCGGTGGCAAGCACAATGACCTTGAGAACGTTGGTTTTACCCGCCGCCATCACACCTTCTTTGAGATGCTGGGCAACTTCAGCTTCGGCGACTACTTCAAGCAGGAAGCCATCGACTTCGCCTGGGAACTGGTCACCAGCGAGGCGTGGTTGGGCATTCCCAAAGACCGCCTCTACGTCACCATCTTCGGCGGCGCCGATGGCGTGCCCCGCGACGACGAGGCCGAAGCTTTCTGGATCCAGGCCGGCGTGTCCAAAGATCGCATCCGCGCGTACGGTCTCAAAGACAACTTCTGGCAGATGGGCGAGACGGGCCCCTGCGGCCCGTGCTCTGAAATCTTCTATGACATGGGCATTGAAGCCGCCGAGGCTCCTGGAGTCGACAAACCATTTGGCGAGGACGAGAGCCGCTACGTCGAAATCTGGAACCTCGTCTTCATGCAGTTTGATCGCTCGGCGGTTGTTAACCCGGCCACTGGAAAGACAGCCTACATGCTCAGCCCGCTGCCAAAGCCCTCCATCGACACCGGCATGGGGCTGGAGCGCGTCGCTGCCGTGTTGCAACGCAAAGTCGCCAACTTTGAGACGGATTTGTTTACGCCACTGATTGAGAGGGCAGCGGAGCTAGCGGGGCTGGCGGGGAGAGCGGAGTTATCTGCTCTCGTGGGCAACGCAAGCTTGCGCATCATCGCCGACCATGCCCGCGCCGCTACTTTCCTCATCAACGACGGCGTCCTTCCTTCCAACGAAGGCCGCGGCTACGTGCTGCGCAAGATCCTCCGTCGCGGCATCCGCCATGGTCGCCTGCTGGGCCAGGAGCAGCCATTCCTCTTTGAGATGGTCTATGCCGTCCGCGATTTGATGCAGGGAGCGTATCCCGAGCTCGGCGACTCCGCCAGCCGCGTCGCCAAAGTCATTGAAGCGGAAGAGAAGCAGTTTGATCGAGTCCTGAAGGTTGGACTGACTCGATTGAATGAGGAGCTGCAAGGTTCATTCGCGGGCGACAAGGCCTTCCATCTCTACGAGACCTACGGCCTGCCTCTCGACTTCATGGTCGACGCAGCGCGCGATGCCGGCGTAGCCTTCGATCTCCCGGGCTTCGAAGCCGCCCGCGCCGAGGAGCAAGCGCGCGCCCGCGCCAGTTGGAAGGGCGGCAGCCAGAAGTCCGCCAGCCCTGCGTATCGCGAACTCCCCAAAACCAACTTCCTCGGCTACAAAGTGCTGGCCGCACCGGCGGAGGTTTTGGCGATTGTCAAAGATGGAGTCGGCGTTCCAGCCGCGGCTGCAGGCGATCAGGTGGAAGTCGTTCTCGACCAAACCACCTTCTACGGCGACTCCGGCGGCCAGGTCGGCGATACCGGTGTTTTCCTGGCCTCGGACGGAAATTCAACAGTGGCTGAGATTACTGGCTGCGTTCTCCCCGTCCAGGGCGTCCGCGCCCACAAGGCCCTGCTCAAACAACCTCTCGCTGTCGGCGACCGCGTCAATACCGTTGTTGATGGCAATCGCCGCGACTCTATCCGCCGCAACCACACCGGAACTCACCTGCTCCACGCCGCGCTTCGCCAGGTTCTCGGCACCCACGTCAAGCAGGCTGGGTCGCTTGTCGATCCCACGCGTCTCCGCTTCGACTTTTCACACTTTGCCCCAGTTGCCGACGAAGAGCTTGAAGAGATCGAGTCGATTGTGAATCGCGAAGTTCTTTCCAACGCCCGCGTTGAAACTCTTGAAGACGTGCCCATCGACCTAGCCGTCAACGAGTATCACGCCATGGCTCTCTTCGGTGAGAAGTACGGCGACAAGGTGCGCGTGGTCAAGCTGTCTGACGGATTTTCGACGGAACTTTGCGGCGGCACGCACACCGCGGCCACCGGTGAAATCGGCCTGATCAAAGTAATCAGTGAAGGTTCGGTCTCCTCTGGCGTGCGCCGATTGGAGGCGATCAGCGGGTTCGGTTCCCTGGATACGTTCCGCCAGGACTTTGCCGTGGCCCAGCTCGCCGCTCAGGTTGCGCCGTCGGCAGCAGGCACGAGCCCATCGGATGCTTTCCGCGCCAGGCTTACGGCACAGGATGACGAACTCAAGCGACTCCGCCGCGAACTGGAAGAGACGCGCATGAAGTCTGCCGCCGGCGCGCTCGATGACGCGCTCAATCACGCAGTAGACGTGAAAGGAATTCGTCTCGTGACTCTGCGCGCCGACTCGCTGGAGCGCGGCCAGCTTCGCACACTCGTGGACAATCTAAAGCAGAAGCTCGGCGAGGGCGTCGTGGTGCTCGCGTCTGCACAGCCGGAGGGCAAGGTCGCCATCATCGCCGGCGTAACCCAGGGGCTCATCAAGCGCATTCAAGCCGGCAAGCTGGTGGGCGCAGTGGCCAAACTCGTCGGCGGATCCGGCGGAGGCAAGCCGGAAATCGCTGAGGCCGGCGGCAAAGACCAGGGTCAGATCGATGCGGCGCTTCAAGCTGCAAATGGGCTGCTCTCAGAGTTGTTGGGATAATGCCCGGAGCTGAGCCAATCGCCAGAACGCGTCGCGAATCTGCTATAGCGGGTCTCCAATTGCTGTATACCGAAGCGAGAATGTCGAGCGGCCTTTTCTTTAAGAAACAGCCACCTTTGCATGGTACTTGAGAGGGCATATCCATTGGAGAACCGCTCTAAGACCATCCGTCTGCGCGACCAGCTATTGCAGTGGTATGCGAGCAACAAGCGCGACCTGCCCTGGCGTCGCAAAACCGATCCCTACTCAATCTGGGTTTCTGAGATCATGCTTCAGCAAACCCGTGTGGCCGTGGTTGTCGATCGCTATCAGACTTTTCTCGCGCGGTTCCCCACTTTGGTTTCCCTCGCCGAGGCGCCCGAGCAGGATGTTCTCGCGTTGTGGAGTGGCCTGGGCTACTACCGTCGCGCACGCATGTTGCACAAGGCCGCACAGTTCGTCGTGCAGCAGCTCGATGGCAATCTGCCATCCACCGCTGAAGCCCTTCGCGCCCTGCCGGGGATCGGTGCTTATACCGCCGCTGCCATCGCCAGCATCGCACACGGCGAAGTCGTCGCGGTTGTTGACGGAAATGTAGAGCGCGTCCTGTGCCGGCTTGAGGGCTGGGCTGCAGGCAGCCGTGTTGGTGAAACGGCGCTCAAGCGCAAAATTGAACGGCTGGCCGCGCAGATTGTTCATCCCGAGCGCCCCGGCGACTTCAACCAGGCCCTTATGGAGTTGGGCGCAACGGTCTGCCTGCCGCGCAATCCCACATGTCTTGTCTGTCCAGTCGCCAAGGACTGCAAGACCCAGGGCGAACACAAGACCGTGCCCAGGGCGCGCATGCAGAGCCGCGAAGTAGCACACGCTCTGTCTATCCGCACAGGCCCGCGGCCCAACCGGTCTGGCCGCGAAGTGTTGCTTGAACAGAGGCCAGCATCGCTCTCCGTGATGCCCGGCCTTTGGGAACTGCCCGCCCTCAAAAACACAACCGTTGCCCAGAAGGACCTGTTGATGACGGTGCGTCACGCCATCATGCAG
Source organism: uncultured Occallatibacter sp. (assembly GCA_964614635.1). GTDB lineage: Bacteria > Acidobacteriota > Terriglobia > Terriglobales > Acidobacteriaceae > Telmatobacter. Next base: position 103,376 of record CAZTLV010000009.1, on the reverse strand, counting down.
GTCAACTATTACGTTCGCGTCCGCACTGTCGACGAGGATGCGGTGGATGCAATCACCATCGCCTCTGGCGAGCGCCGCTGGGTTCCGGTTAATGAAGTTGCCGCCATGGCTCTCACAGGCCTTGCGCGGAAGGTGCTCACGCGTGCCCGCTTGCTCGTCGCCCTACCGCGGGCGGCTATTGCCCAGTAACCAGAGCCCCACGTACTCTGGAAGTGCTCACTTACGCCATCTCAGCCGACGCCCGCGCAAGGCCGAGGGAGATCAAATGCGCCCGATTCGAATTCTTGCAACCTTAGCCGCCTGCACGCATGCCGCAATCGCCGCTCACGCTCAGAACCCCGCCCTGCCTCCGGTCCCAGAGATTCCCGGCTTGCCGCAGGCTGCACGAATCGCCGCATCCTCCATCGACCCTGAGAAGATTCGCGCCCACGTGCGCTTCCTTTCCCTCGATCTGCTTGAAGGCCGCGGCCCCGGCAAGCGCGGCGCAGAACTCGCGGCCGAGTACATCGCAACCCAATTCGCCCTTGCCGGAGTCGAACCCGCAGGCGACGACGGCACTTACTTCCAACGCGTTCCGCTGGTCGCAATTCACACCATCGATGACAAGACCAGGTTCGCGTTCGTTCCCCCCGGCGGCCAGCCGGTCGACCTCGCCTACGGTTCTGAAATTGTCTCTAAAGATCAGGCCGGCCAGGCCACGGCGGACTTCGACGCGCCCATTGTCTTTGTCGGCTATGGCATTCATGCGCCGGAGTATCACTGGGACGACTACGCCGACGCGGATGGCAAAGAAATCAGCTTGAAGGGCAAGATTGCTCTGGTCATCGTCAACGAGCCTCCTTCGAGCGATAAGAAATTCTTCAAGGGTCCTGCCCTTACCTACTACGGTCGATGGACTTACAAATACGAGGAGGCCGCGCGCCGAGGTGCCGTTGGCGTGCTCATCATTCACCGCACCGACCTGGCCAGCTATGGCTGGGATGTTGTGCGCAATTCCCAGGCCGTCGAAAAAAGTTATCTTCAGGGCGACCCAGACGCCACTCTTCGCGCCGCCGCCTGGATTCAGCATGACGTCGCCCAGCGCCTGTTTGCGCTTGCCGGTCTCGGCAACCTCGATCAGGCCATCGACATCGCAGGCAGGCCCGGAGCGTTCCATCCCGTTGAGCTTCCGGTCAGCCTGCGCGCGCACATAGAGAGCCGCGTGCGCCGCTATGTCAGCTCAAACGTAGTCGGCCGAGTCCGCGGCGTCAGCGCCGGGTCAGCACAGGCGGTCATTTATACCGCCCATTACGATCACCTCGGCATCGACCCTGACGCCAAAGGTGACAACATCTACAACGGGGCCGCCGACAACGGGACCGGTTGCGGAATCCTTCTTGAACTGGCCCGCGCATTTGGGCAGTCATCCATCCGCCCGCCGCATGCGGTTTACTTTGTCTCTGTCACTGCGGAGGAACAGGGCCTTCTCGGTTCGCAATATCTGGGCGAGCATCCGCCGATTCCCGCCAGTGATTTTTCCCTCGACCTCAACTACGACATGCTGCTGCCCATCGGAATTCCTCGCTCGGTCACTTTGGATGGCGCAGAGCGCTCGGACTTCTGGCCTACGGTACAGAAGGTTGCCAGGGAATTTGACCTGGCCATCTTGCCCGATGCAGATCCCGGTGCTGGCCATTACTACCGCTCTGACCATTTCTCACTATCAAGAGTCGGCATCCCAGCGTTTTCAATCGATCAAGGCGATCTGTTTGAGGGCCATTCGTCGGATTGGGGTCGCCTTCAGGCAGAGGACTACGTTGCCCACCACTACCACCAGCCTTCTGACGAGTACCGTGCCGACTGGGACTTCCGCGGCAATGCCAAGCTGGCACGTTTCGGATTCGTGCTCGGCTGGCTTGCCGGCGCAGCACCCAAAACAATTGAGTGGCGCCCCGGCGATGAGTTCGAACCGACTCGCAAAGCCAGCCAGTCTCAGAAGTAATCCGCGCAGCTCAGGTAATACCCGCATCGCGTGCACACCAGCTTGCAATGGTGGCCGGTCAGCTGCGCCCCGCAGTTGGGACAAATCTGGCAATGGTGATCCACCTGCGATGCAACGGGGCAATCCACCTCATCATGTGAAACTTTCGTTGCAAAATCAGGATCGAATACCTGTGGGCGCTGCGGCAACATGCCCGACAGATTACCATGGAAGGGAGGGCAGCCTGTCGCGCACCATCCGGCGGGCGCCTGCAGGCTCAATTCCATCAGCACTCCGGCCGCGCCCTGGCTTCCCCATACCGCGCACCGGTTGATGGACGACAATCTCTGAAATCCTCAACATCCGGAATCCGGAACCCCAAGGAGGGACAATGGCAAGCAAGGCAAGTGCGGTTTGGACTGGTTCACTGAAAGAAGGCAAGGGCACCATCTCTACAGCAACAGGCGTGCTCTCGAACGCCAACTACTCTTTCGCCACACGGTTTGAAGGCGCAGACTCCGGCACGACACCCGAAGAATTGATCGCCGCGGCACACGCAAGTTGCTTCTCGATGGCTCTCGGCGCGCAGTTGGGCGGCGCGGGGCTTACCCCAGAGAAGATCGAAACCCATGCGGCCGTCACGCTGGGCAAGGTTGAGGGCGGCTTCGCCATCACTAGAATCGCGCTCACCACAACGGCGAGCGTTCCTGGAGCCACCAAGGAAGTCTTTGACAAAGCCGCTGCCGATGCCAAGGGCGGCTGCCCCATCTCGAAACTGTTCGCCAACAACACCGAGATCACCCTCGACGCCAAGCTCGTCTAGAACCAACACTCTTGAGGAATTCGTAAAACCTGACCTCATCCCACTGTCAGCTTGCTCCGACTAGTCGAGCAGGCTGACAGTGGGATGACTGTTTGTCAGCGGAAATCCCTTGTCGCTGCCTCTTCTCCGGGTCGCGGTACTCGACTTATTTGACACTCAAGGCTGCATTTGCGAGACTCAGAGATGCTGCCGGCGCAGCCGGGATGCTGCGCTTGTATACCGTGCCGAAGTGGCGGAATTGGCAGACGCGCGTGGTTCAGGTCCACGTACTCGCAAGGGTGTGGGGGTTCGAGTCCCTTCTTCGGCACCAGCTTATCAAGCAGAATCTTTAGAGTCTTCCAATTCACTCAAAATAAACTCTTCAAAAGAGCAAGAGGCGGTCAAAGTCTCTTTAGTCTCCGGCGTGGGCTAGAGATCCACCTTTCGGGCCCTTCACCTCTTGGGTCAGCCTTACACTCTTGAATCAAAGGATGATTCGAGAATTGGGCCGAGTGTCCACAGGAAAAATGGTGTGACGGGAAAGAATCCTGAGCGGCTGATCTAAATAAATTGGTCGGGGAGAGAGGATTTGAACCTCCGACCCCCTGGTCCCGAACCAGGTGCTCTACCAGGCTGAGCCACTCCCCGAACTTGGGTTGCGGAAGCGTATCGTTGGGGCGCGGCCTGGCGCGTATGACCCCTTGATTGCGCTTGGACAAGTGTAGCAGAATCCGGGGTTGAGCGTGGCTAGCGGGGGCCTGCCACGCAGCCTCAATCCTGATGGCTTTTTAGTCGCTCTTGCCGGCGTTTTTATCCAGCGACGCAGGCAAGTCGAGGGCCACCATTGCAAATCGAGTCAGACCGTCTTTGGGCTCCTCAAAGCCCACAATGTGCTGGCGGCGCTTGGAACCGGCCTTGAGTTCCAGGCTGTCTTTGCCTGTTCCGTAGTCCTTGCGGTCGATCTTGACGCTTGCGTTGTGGTCGTTGTCTTCGCACGTCAAACCCTCTGACGTCTGCGTCGGCGTGCCAACCGGCACATTGGATTGGCAGGTGATCACATCGCCGTAGCGGCCCAATGCTTTCTTGTAGAAGGCGGTCACCTTGTCTTCAGAGTCCGACGTCTGATACGAGACCGCGCGCACCCGCAGTTCCCACTCGCCAAAGCCAAGGTGGACGTCAGCGGACTTGTGGTTTTCGTCGTCTTTCACCTGTTCGGCGCCGGGATAAACCGGCAGTCCAAGGTCTGCCGCCGTGGTCTGATCAGTGTTCACGTGAACGCCGCCAAAAGGAGTATCAACCTGCACGTTCTTCTCTTCGCCGTTCGCGCCTTTGTCCACATGCACTCTGCACCCTGCAATTCCCGCGGCCAACCCCAGGCCCATCAGCAAACTAGTTGCATAAGAAATCCGGTTACGGATCATCGCAATCGCCCTCTTGCCCTGTTATACGCCCCCACCGGCGCAAAGGTTCCTCAAATTCCCCAGTCGCGGATGTTGCGCTCGCCTGGATCGGAGCGGCGACCCTCCGCATGAACGTCATTTTTCTCCGCCGTGACCCAGGCTCTTGGCAAACAACAGAAACACCAGGGCCGCCGGAGAGTACCCGCCTGGATCGGGCTGCGTAAACTCGCCTGTCTGCGGGTCGATCTGCTGCCTGAATTCACCATGCCGCAGGATCGCCTGGCACCACTGCATCATTAGGTGGTTCAACTCAGCCTGCTTGCTGTAATGCGCCATCCAGCGCGGCGCACGTAGAGCCGTGAGCGCCTGCGAGGCTCCGCCCCAGGAGTTCCGCGGAATCGGCCGAACGAATGTCGGATCGTCCTGCGCGATGCTCGACAGCGGATATGGAGCCCAGAACGCTTTCGGGTTGTGCAGCTGGCGGGCCCAGACCGCTTCGAAAATCTCCTTGTCACGCGGGTGCGACAAATCAAGAACGTGCTCGCCGAATACGCGGCTGATCGCATCCGATCGAACCCTGACGAAGTTGCCCTGCGCATCGAAATCGTAGAAGGCGGCATCCTCATGCGAGTAGAGCATCTCAATGATCAGCTTGCGAATCGCCTCTGCATCCGCCAGCCATCGCGCCGCCTCGCCACTTTTGCCCAGTGCCTTGGCCATCGCCGCCAAGGCGATCCTTCCGCCATAAACCGTGGCTGAAAGATCAGGGCAAAGGCGGGGCAGGCTGGCCAGCGGCGGGCACTTGCGCGCATCGGCGTCTGGGCAGCGGTTGGGAATCCCGCTCCATCGCGGACTGTTGTCGTGCCCGGTGTCGTAGGTGCAGAACCCCTCAACAAGCCCGGTTTTGCGGGTATCACGATATTGCCTGAGCCACGCGTCCCACCTGCTGCACGCGCTGTACGCCGCGGTCAGTAATTCCTCATCGCCTGTCATCTGCACCAGCTCCCATGCAGTGGCGGCGATGGGCACAACCATCTGGATCTGCCCGAAACCGTTCTCAGTAGTCTTGACGCTCGCCGGCAGTTGACCGTCTGGGCGCTGCAACGCAAAAAACGCCATTTGGTTATTGCGTGCCGCCTGGAGCGGGGTGGCTGCCGGTGGCTTTGAATCTGGCCTGGCTTGTGGGGCAATCAGCTTGCCCAGGGCCGCATACACCAGCCCTTCGTGCGGACCGCACTCCTGCCAGATGCCTTGATAGGTACTGCCTTCAAACAGAACCGGCAGCGGGTACCCAGGAACCGTGCGGATGTTTGCCGCAAGCACGGCGATTGCCGCATCCCACGTCCGCTTCCATGCGGGGTCGTTGGCCGAAAAGTCCGGAAACTCCGACTCTTGGCGCTGCGCAGCCTGCGCGGCCCCGAGCTGGGCAAACATTTTGACTGGATTCGTTGCCAGTCCCGCTCCGGCAGCGATTGCGGCATCGGCCAGAAAGCGTCTGCGGCTTTGCATCAGGGCTGCAGGCATTGGGGCCTGTGCCTCAGTGCGACTCGTTGCCGTCTTCCTTGGTGCTGGTAGCGAACAGTATTGCCGCCACAAACACGACGATGATTGCTGGAACAACAAAAAACGGGGATGTAATGCTCATGGCGCAAGCTCCTACTGGCTAGATTACCAGCCGGTGGGAGAGACCGGCTGCCCCAGGTCTGGTCCGCCGTGGAGGAAGCCCTGGGACAACCAACCACGCAAGCTGCGATTTACTGCGGAGCAAGCCGCGTCTGCCCCATTGCGGGAGGGTAATCTACGCGGATCGTCAAAATCTCAAACGGATGAATCGGTACCTTAACCACATCTCCAGTCACCGTCAACGCCTCACCCTCCGGCGCCTCCATCAGATTCGTCACGGTCGCCCCTGTCGCGCCCGGAGGCACATGAAACTCCGCCGTCGTCTCCTTGCCCGCCCACTCATACACGCGGAAAATCAGCCCATCCGCATCCTCAGCTTTCTTCACCGCCGTCAGGACGACATTCTCGGGCTCCACCGACGCAAATGAGTGTTCCGCCGGCAGACTGCCCGTATGTGCCGTCGTGACGACCGCTGTCAATGGATAGTTGTATTCATACCCATGCCGCACCGTCAGCGCGTCCTTCCACGTGCCGGCATGCGGGTAAAGCGCGTAGTGGAAGTGATGGTGCCCCATGTCGGCCTCTGCGTCCGGCCACTTTGGCGACCGCAGCAGCGTCAGCCGCAGCACATTCCCAGCCGCGTCATATCCATACTTCGAATCATTGATGACGCTGAGGCCATGAATCTTTCCGTCCGGCCCAGGCCCGGAGAGATCGGCCCACCGCATTGCCTCAACCTCAAACTGCGCTTTTTCCCACGAATTGTTCCGCGTAGTCGGCCGGTCGATGGTGCCGTAGGGAATCTCATAAGTAGCAAACGGCCCCGAAGCCGCCAGTGGAAACGCAGTCTTCAGCAGCACATGCGATTCATGCCAATCAATGTCGTTCTCAATATCAACCTTGTCCGAGTCGAGCATGATCGTCTGAACGAATTTCGAATTCTGGAAATGGCTCGTGACTCGGATGCCCGGCTCTCCATTGGTGCCCGTGATGGCTTCAACGGAGTCGGCGTGGGTAGTTTCAGGGGACCTGTCCAGGGTGCCGGGATCGATGTTCCAGGCGTCGTAGTCCTTCGGTGTGTCCTTGAAGAACTGGAGCTGGTTGCCGCAGGCACCGGGGGCGAGAGTCTCGAAACCGCTTGGCGGCTTGGAGTCCACGACGAGAAGATTCACGCTCGTGATGCAGCCGCTGGTCTTGTCTACTATCACTCTCAGATAACGATTGTCGAGCGCGATAGTACCGCCCATGTCCTTTCGCTGCGCCTCGGCCCCAATCCAGGGGCCTCCTGGCTTCTGTTGCCAAATGTGGACGGTGGTATAGCCCAGTGCGGGAACCCGGTCGACCCAGATGGTAAGGTTAGCGACGCCTGTAATCGGATCAATCTTTGCGCTACCGGAAGTCACTTGCCCCCGGTTTCCCGAAATGTCTCCGGCACTGCCCTTTGGGAATTGGACTTTGACGTGCACGTAGCCCGAGCGCACCCATCCCAGCGGATTGTAGACAACGATCGGGATACCTTGGCCTTCGGTGTTGATGCGGTCGTCAACCTGCTCGCGCGATTTGTCTCCAATCTCATTCGTCGACCACCGCACCACGTCATAATCCTTCTGCGCATCCTTATAGATCACCCCAATCCCCGACCCCGCCGCCAGATCGTGGAACTGGTTAAACAACACCTTCTTCCAATCCTCCGTCAACTCCGCGCCCGGATACGCACGCCCATCCAACCACGCGAGCGATGCCCACTTCTCCGCATCCAGCACCTCGACTTCGCTCTCCCGCATATTCCGCTTGTGGTTCGCCTGCGTAGTCATCACTCCGCGGTGATACTCAAAATAGAGTTCGCTCTTCCATGTCGGAATCGAGATCTTGCCAGGCACTGCCGCTGGCGGCGTATACCCCTTCGCAATCGACTGGTAATTCCACTCAGGGCTATTCGGCGCAATCTTGCCATCTGTGGGATCTTCGGCGTTCTGCAGGTTTACCTGATCGAACCACCTCTGTGCCGTCCCGAACTCCATATTCGGAGCGATCTTCGGCGGAATCGAAGGCATCGACCAATGGAACCCCTGATCGAGCACCGCCCTCGTTGGTCCGCCGCCGTGGTCGCCGATCCCGTAGAGATCCATCATGTCCGTCATGCCCGTGGCCCGCGTACGCGCTGCCACCAGGTCTGCACTCAGGCGCACCGGGCTCAAATCCTGGTTGCCGTAGTCGTGCGGAAAATACGCCAGCACCTTCGATCCATCCGGCGACTCCCACCAGAAGAGCTTGAACGGCAACTGATTCGTGTCGTTCCAAGTCATCTTCTGCGTCACAAAATAATCCACGCCGCTCTTTTTATAGATCTGCGGCAACTGCCACGTGTACCCAAACGAATCCGGATTCCACCCGATCCTGACATCGACGCCGTAAGCCTGCTTGTACCACCGCTTGCCCACCAGCAGTTGCCGCACCAGGCTCTCGCCGTCCGGCATGTTCAGGTCCGGCTCAACCCACATTCCGCCCACAACCTCCCAGCGTCCTTCCTTAATCCGCTGCGCAATCTCCGCATTCATCTCTGGATACTTCTGCGCCAGCCACTCGTTATACTGCGCAGCCGATTGTGTATATGTGTATTGCGGATACTCGTACATCAATTGCAGAGCCGTCCCGAACGTCCTCTTTACCACGTCCACGGTTTCTGTCCAGGGCCACAGCCACGCCGCGTCAATATGCGAGTTGCCAGTGAGATGGAACGTGGCCTTTTGCAACAGCGGTTCCAGTGTTTGTAGTTTCCCCAACGACGCCGTAAGGCTCGCGTCAAATTTGGCTTGATCGTGCTTATCCAGCGCTGCTAAATCGACTGCCTGGATCGCTGCATTCAGCGTGGCCAGCTTCCCAGCGTCGTCCGGCGCGAGCGACGGAACCAGCAGCGCCGCGGACAAGAACTCCTCGCGAAGATCTTCCGGGTTCGGCCGCCCCTCTGGATAATCGATGCTCAGCGTCGCCCCATGAAAGTTCTTTGTGTCCACCGTGTGCAGCAGTTTCACAGCCACCGTCACTTTGTCCCCCGGCTTGGCCTGGTCAAACAGGATGGTCGGCTCAAGATCGTCGCCCATGGCCACTCGGCGCCCGTTGAAGTAGAGAATCTCCGGCATCGGCCCGTTTGCATCCGCGTGGAATTGGAACCAGATCCGCGCCCCTGTCAGGTCATAGCCGCTCAATGTTGCCGGAACCTGGTAGGTCTGCCTGAACCACACCGCTTCATTCGCCGCCTTCCCGCCTCTCTCAATCGCCTGCCAACCGCTCTCGTCCAGGCTTACCGTCTCGCCGTGCGCCAGATCTCCGGCATGCATTTTCCACGCCCCATCCGGCAACTCGCGCAGCCCAGAGAGCCGTTCAATCACCGCGCGCGACTCCGGCGCCAACCCCGCGTCAATTTTGGCTGCGTCGCCGGCGCTCTGCGCCACGCAATGGCTCGGAAACAAAATCGTTAAGGCGAAAACAAAGAGGAGTGCGGATGAACGATAGCGATATTTCGACACAGATGTCATGGCTTGCAAACCCTCCGCAGCATGGTAAGCCATTTGGCCGTCTTTTGGTGGTCGGACGCCTGCACAGCGTCGGCGGTCACCGATTGCCCGATTCGCTCCGCTCCAGGTACTCCACATATCCCAGCAAAGCGCCCCAATGATAAAATCGGTCGCTGCTTGTTACGTCGTCGCCGGTTCCGGTTTCTGCGTTGTAGTTCTCATGCACATGCCTCTTCTCGCTCCACTCCTTCAGGAACAAGTTGTAAGACTTTTGCGCAAATTCCTTTCTAACCTTCGCGTCATCGTAGTTCGCTAGCCCAAGATAGACCAGGTAGTTCATCGGCCCCCAGATCCGCCCGCGCCAGTAGTTCTGATCGTGATATGCCGCATCGTCGCGCTCAATTGAAGGAATAACCCAATCACCCCAGAACTCATCCGTATTCAATAGGTGTTTCTCGACCATCCTCTTGGCCTGCTTCGGTGCGGCCACGTGTGCAAGCATGGGATAAAAGTTTGTGGGAGACAGGCGCAGGCCGGATTTGCCGGTGACCAGGTCCTTGTTCAGAAACATGCCCGCCTTTTCGTCCCACATCGTTTCCAGCTTGACCCGGTAGCGCGCACTTCGCTCACGGAGTTCCCCGGCTTCATCCGTTTTTTTGCCCAATGCATCCGCAATCTCTGCCAGCGCGTCACAATCCGCAACATACATGCTCATTAGTCCCACATCGGCAACTTCAAGAAGGTGCGACTGAGAGTCGTACGTCGCGCCGTCGTACATGGGGCTGTTATCCAGACCCGATTCAAAGATTGCTCCTTGCCTGGTTCCCTCGGTGCCGTCATCGGGGTTGCTCTTGGGAGTGTGTCCGTCGCTGCCCCATGCTAGATAACCGTCTGCGTCGCGGTGCTGCGCCCACCATCGATTCCAACTGAGCAGTTGCTGAAATGTCTCTTCCAGAAGCCATCGATCATGAAATCTTTTGTACAAACCCAACACCGTGATTGCTCCAACCGGCGGTTCAGAACGGTCAAAGCTCTTCCACCCGGGCCGCGCGTAGTTGGGCACAAACCCTTCAGGTGTCTCCTCGCGAAGAATCTCCACTGCATTTGCGTACGCCAAGTCGCGGTCTCCCACTGAGGCCAGCGTCGCCGCAAAGAATGTGTCCCAGTCAAACAGCACATACCCGCCCCAGCCCACGCTCCACTCCCGGCTCACCGGCGAGATCACCCGGTTCTTGCTCGGCTCATAGATCGTGTCCCATCCGAGCGTGGTTTCGATCGCATCCAGAATCGGGCCATTGGCACCGGCCGCGGCGATTGACTGCTTATATGCGTTCCGCTGGCGATCGATCACGCTTCGGATTTGTTCGAGCGTGCGCGGCGGTTTTTTCTCTTCCTGTGCAACGTCAATATGTTGCGCGCTCATTCCAACGGGCCCGGTCAAATCCGCTGCCAGATAGGGAGTGTCAACGGGAAGACTCGTCTCTGGAGATGGTTTGCCCTCTGAGCAGGTGCAATCCACCTGTATCGCTCCGTTCGCCCCGGTGGTCACGATCCTCCCGGGATTGCCGAAGACAACCATACCAGCGTGCAGGTCCCACAGAGTACCTACGCTGAACACCACCGTGGGTGGCTGCGATCCTTCCTTTGACGCCAGTGGAGTCACCAGCATTACCAAGTCCGCACCATCGTGCGCGCTCTCGACGCGCCACTTATTTCCCTTCCAATCAACTGTAAGGTCCGTATAACTCCCATCCCACGCATGGGACCCCGGAGTTACCACTTCCGCATCCTTGTCCAGCCGTCCGATCAGCGCATCTCCCAGGAACGCATCCCCGTTTAACGTGCTATTGTGTTTCATCCCCACGCGAATCGCCAGCCCCTCAGGCAACAACACATGCGTGGTTACGCTATGCACGTCCCACGTGTTCCATCCCCGCGCCAGGCGCTCCTGCACTTGCTCGTACTCCGACGACCGCGTCCCCAAGTCACCGGACCCAGGCGCAGCATGAGTCGCCGTTTGCGCGCTCGCCACACCGCACGCAATTCCAAATCCCACCACCGCTGCCCAGAACCTGCTCGATCTAACTTTTGCCACCGCGCCCCGTCCTTCTCAAGCCTGTTGCTCTAGTCGCTATTTCCCAGTCCCTAGTCCCTGGTCCCTACGTCCCTACTCCTCGGCGCTTACACCCAACCCCCATCCACCACATAGCTCTGGTTGGTGATCGCACTGGAGTCATCGGCGGCCAGAAACAACACCAACCGCGCCACGTCCTCGGGCAAGATGTCGCGCTTCAACGCCTGGTTGGCCATGATCTCTGCCTTGTACTGCGGCGTAAACCAAAGCTCCTTTTGGCGCTCTGTGGCGATTGCTCCCGGCAGCACCGCGTTCACACGGATATTGTCCTTCCCCAACTCGTGAGCAAGCGTGCGCGTTAGTCCCACAATCGCCGCCTTGGCCGCAATGTAAATAGGAACACCTGTCGATGGAATGATCCACGAAATCGAAGACATATTGATGATGGAACCGCGCCCCGCCCTGCGCATCTCGGGCAGCACAGCCTGTATGCAGAAGAAAAAATGCCTAAGATTCTGCTCCATGGAATGGTCCCAATACTCTAAGGTCACTTCTTCAACTGTGTGCCGATGATCGTTGGCCGCATTGTTCACCAGCACATCCACGGCCCCCAACTTTGCCAGCACTTGCTCGACCGCGCCCCGCAGGGCTGGAATATCTGTCAGATCGCAATGCAGGTAAATCGGGAGGGGACAGCCCGCATCCTTCAACTCCTCAATCAACCGCCCAGCCGCCTCATCCTGAATGTCGAAGAACGCAACTCTCGCCCCTTGGAGGCAAAAATGGGCCACAATCGACGCGCCGATCCCTGTGGCTCCGCCAGTCACCAGCACCACCCGACCCTGAAGGCTGGGATAGCGGCCAAACTCGGTTCCGCCGTCGGTTATCGGCATCTGTTCCTCCCGTAACTGTAATCAAAACATCACTCAGCGGTCGCCACTCACTATACAACCTGGCCAGCAAACACCGCCCAATTCCCTTGACGGGCCAGTCGGGGATCAGAGATGAAACCCAGCCGTGAAATCACTCGTCCCAGACATTCATCTCATGTCTCACTTTATGGGACGGCGTCTCCTTTCGTAGGAGCAAACTGATGTATAGGCCGTTTTCCCAGAGCGAAGCTCCCCCTTGAGTTTCCTCATTTCAATGCCGGCCTTTAAACTTGCAAGGGCACTCCATCTGGGCCGCTCGCCACGTGGCCTGATAGTCCAACGGTTTTGATTGTGGCGCTGTTTCGACGGGTGCTTGATCCCTCGATTCCAGGCGCTTACGGCCACGGCGATGAGATTGACAACTTTGGGCTCAAAAGAGAGGGATTCATGACGGTTGCTGCGCGTTATCCAGGCATACGTATCACTGCAAACGGAAACCAGCTTGTCTCTTACCACACTGAGACGCGGATCGCCGATGCCGGCGTGTTCTATCCCATCACGCCTTCCACTGAGGGCGGCGAGCTCTTCCAGCAGGCCTATGCCGAAGGACATCTCAACGTCTTCGGCCACAACACCATTGCCATTGAGACGGAAGGCGAACACGCAGCCCAGGGCGGTGCCATCGCGCACTCAGTATGCGGCAAGCGCGTGGTTAACTTCACTTCAGGCCAGGGCGTTGTGTATGGAGTGGAACAGTACTACCACGCGCCGGGCAAGGGCAGCACCATGGTGCTTGAAGTCGGTGCACGCGCATTGACCAAGCATGCTCTCAATGTGCACTGTGGCCACGACGACATCTATGGCGCACTCGACACCGGCTGGATCATGCTCTTTGGCAAGGACGCGCAGCAGGCCGCCGACCAGGCCCTCATCCTTCGCCGCGTGACCGAACTCTCGCTGACCCCCGGCATGAACATCATGGACGGCTTTCTCACCAGCCACCTTGAGCGCACCTTCTATAAACACGAGTCCGACCTGATCCGCGAATACCTCGGCTCCCCCGAAGACATCATTGATTGCCCCACTGAAGCGCAGCGCGTTTTGTTTGGACCGACTCGCCGCCGCGTTCCCAAGATGATGGACCTGACCAATCCCATCCTCCTTGGCCCCGTACAGAATCAAGAACACTACATGCAGGGCATCGTAGCTCGCCGCAACAACTTCGCCGAGCCCATCCTTGAGTTCCTTGAAGCCGCATACAAGGACTTTGGCGAACTGACCGGCCGTCACTACGGCCTCATCTCTGAGTACAAGACCAGCGATACCGACACTGTCTTCGTTTCTCTGGGCTCCGCCGCTGAGAACATTGAAGCTGCGGTCGACTACCTGCGTGAGACACGCGGTATCACCGTTGGCTCCATCCACGTCAACGTCATTCGTCCCTTCCCCGAAGCAGCCATCGTTGCCGCGCTCAAGGGCAAAAAGAACGTCATCATCCTGGAGCGCACTGACGAAGCGCTCTCTGGCGACAACCCACTCGGCCGCGACATCCGCACAGCACTCTCCAAGGCCATTCAATATGAAGGTCACCCTGCCCAGGAAGGCCTGCCCGCCCTGGCCATGAACGAGGTGCCCCACATCTACTCCGGCACCTACGGACTTGGCTCCCGCGACTTCCGCCCCGAGCACGTCATCGGCGCATACGAGTTCGTCACCGCCGACCGCCCCCGCCAGGATGGCAAGCGCGCCAGCGACGGCGTCTCCTTCTTTGTCCTCGGCATTGACCACCCCTACAGCGTCGTTGGCAATGAAACCCCTTCGCTGTTGCCTGAGGGCGCGGTCGCCGTCCGCTTCCACTCGATCGGGGGTTGGGGCGCCATCACCACAGGCAAAAACCTCGGAGCCATCATCGGCGATCTCAATGATCTGCTCTACGAGCGCGACGGCCTGGTCGACGACCTCGGCAATCCCAAGGAAGTCATCCACGTCTCGGCCAATCCCAAGTACGGTTCTGAGAAGAAGGGCGCGCCGACCAGCTACTTCATGGTTGCCGCAAAGGATCGCATTCGCGTCAACTGCGACCTCCGCCACGTCACTGTCGTTCTCTGCTGCGACCCCAAGGCATTTACTCACTGCAACCCGCTCGACGGCATGGCCGAAGGCGGAAGCCTCGTCTGGGAATCCGATGAAGAGGGCGAGCAGGCATGGGAGCGTCTCCCGCAGTGGGCGCGCAAGCAGATCATCGACAAGAACATTCGCGTTTTCACCCTGCCCGGCTTCTCCATCGCCAAGAAGGCCACAGACCGCGGCGATCTACAACTCCGCATGCAAGGCAACGCTTTCCTCGGTGCGTTCTTCGCCGTCAGCAGCCTGCTCAAAGAGTTTGGCATCACGCAGGACCAGTACCGCGAAGTTGTCCACAAACAGTACATCAAGAAGTTCGGCAAGCTCGGTGAGGCTGTTGTTGCCTCCAACATGGAAGTCATGACCCAGGGCTTCGATCAGGTGAAGGAAATCAAGATCGGCGCACTTGCCGCGGCCGACCGCTCCAGCCTGCGCGGCGTTGCTCTACTCCCCATTCTTGAGCTTGCGACTGCCGGCGGTTCCTGCGGGACTGGCTGTCGCTCTACCCCCACTCCCGCAGGCCAGGGGCCGCGCACACCCATCAGCCGCGTCGCTGACTTCGATGCCCAGTTCCGCTCGACGTATGGTTACGATCAGCCGGCCACGCCGCTCTCGGCCATGGGCGTCATTGCTGCGGCCACCGGCGACACCGCTTCAAAATACGTTGCCCGCCGCGAGACTCCTCTCTACATACCTGAGAACTGCACCCAGTGCATGGAGTGCATCTCTGTTTGCCCGGATACCGCGCTGCCCAACTGCTCGCAGGATCTCAGCACGCTGCTCACCACCGCTGTCTCGTACTACATCGCCGACCCGGCCGATCGTTCCAGGCTGATGCGCGTGTTGCCGGAAATCGAAAAGCAGACACGCCAGCGGATGGTGGCCGAGATGAAGACCGGCACTCCGCTGCCCACCATCTTGCGTGAAGTGACTGACGCGCTCGCCGCTTCAGGCACCGCGGACTTCTCTCAGCAGTCCAAGCAGCAGTTCTTTGACATCATCGCCAAGGTTCCCATGGCTTACCAGAAGGTGAACGCCATCTTCTCCTCGCCGGAGCGCAAGACACCTGGGTCAGGCGGCATCTTCTCGATCTTCGTCAGCGACCTTTGCAAGGGTTGCGCCGCTTGCGTTACAGCCTGCGGTGATCACGACGCTCTTCGCATGGTTGCCGAAACGGAAGAGGTTAATGCCGAGCACGAAACCGGCACCGGCTTCCTTGACCTGCTGCCGGACACTTCGCAAAAGTTCCTCGGCCTGTTCAACGCAGCCAATCCCGCCGACTCCAAGACCGCGACCCTGAGAAATATGTTGATGGTCCGCACCAACTACGACGCCCTCGTAGCCGGTGACGGCGCCTGCGCCGGCTGCGGTGAAAAGAGCGTTCTCCGCTCTATTGCTGCCGTCACTGAGGCGTACATGCGACCCGTCTTCCACGCGAAGAGCGATCGCTTCGTCGTCAAGGCCGGTGAACTTGAAAAGACAGGCGTAGCCAAGCTCGGCGCGCTCAAAGACCGTAACCCCGGCGAATACGCATTGCTCCGGCAGGCTATCGCTCATCTCGTCCTCGGTCTTGGTGGAGAAGACATCCCTGACACCCAGGACCGCATCGCAGCCTACGAAGCCGAGCATGGGCCCATTACCGATGCCCAGTTGGTTGAGGCCATTGCCGCCGTTCTGCTTACTGAAGCCTTCAACCACAAGAACCTGCAGCCCATCGATGGCCGGCTCGCCAACGGCATGAGCGTGATGGCCATGGCCGCACATACCGGCTGCAACACCGTCTATGGTTCAACGGCTCCCAATAACCCCCACCCCTATCCGTGGATGAACTCACTGTTCCAGGACGGTGTCACCGTGGGCTGGCTCATGGGCGAGAGCTTCATCGTTGACCACGCTCGCCGCTCCGTCATCCCCGAGCGCCTTGCCGACATCCTGCTCACCAAGGAAACTGCAGTGATCGACGATCAGGAGTACTACAACCTCTCGCACTTCACTGACGCCCTCATGACCGATCAGGAAATTGTTGAACTCCCCAAGGTCTGGGTGGTCGGCGGCGACGGCGGCATGGGCGATATCGGCTACCAGAACATGTCGAAAGTGATCTTGCAGAACCGGCCGAACATCAAGGTGCTGATGCTCGATACGCAGGTGTATTCAAACACCGGCGGACAGAACAGCGACTCCACCCCCATGCTAGGCGGCAACGACATGAACGTGTTTGGCGCGGCTACGCAGGGCAAGAATACTGAGAAGAAGACGGTTGCTGAGACTTTCCTTGCCGGCCACGGTTCGCCGTTCGTGGGTCAGGTGTCAATGGCCAACGCCCCCAAGCTTTACCGCTCAATTCTCGATGGTCTTGAGTATCGCGGGACCTCCTTCATCCAAGCCTTCACCACCTGCCAGCCAGAGCATGGTGTCCCCGACGATATGGCGCTCCACCAGGCACAGCGTGTCCGGGACAGCCGCGGCGCACCGGAGTTCGTCTTCAATCCACGCCTGGGCGAGACCTATCAAGAGGCGTTGGACCTCAAGGGCAACCCGTCGATTGATTTGGATTGGTACGAGACCAAGTCCAAGACCACCGGCGAGCCTCAGCGCTATACAGTTGCACATTGGTGCACTACGGAAGCGCGCTTCCGCAACCACCTCAAGAAGCTCAAGCCCGAGGCCGCTGCCAAGCTCATCCACCTCGACAACATGCTGGTTCGCATCACCCAGCAGGATGTCGTCTATCGCCGCTACCTCGATCCCACGCACCGCGCCTTCATTCCCGACTTTGGCGTGTACATCACCTGGGAAGAAAACGGCAAGGTCGAGTACCGCGCACTCTCGCGTCAACTGGTCATGTTCTGCGTAGAACGCCGTAAGGCCTGGCGCTTGTTGCAGTCCAAGGCCGGCATCGTGAACAAGGAGTACGCCGCGCAGCGCGCCATTCTGGCCGACGTAGATTCAGGCAAGCTTCCGCTGGCAGAGTTCCTCGCCAACGCCCGCGAAATCCTGAACGAGAGAGTCTCGGGCGGCGCGTTAGCCAAGGCGTAAGTGGACAGTTGGCGCGGGGTTTATCCCGGGTACAAAGCCAACCCAACAATCTCAGAAAAACGCTGAAGGCGGACCGAAAGGTCCGCCTTCCGTGTTTTTGCCATACCCCGCTCGCTCTGATCGTTGCTTAATGCACCGTCAGGGTAACCTGTTGCGTCGATCGGCCAAACTGATTTGTCGAATTCAACGTATAGGTTGTCGTCACCGTCGGCGTTACTGTCTGGGTCCCGCCGCGCACCGGCCCTACCACATCGATAAAGTCATACGAGTCGCCGGTCACGGCCCAATTCAGCGTCACTGTCGTCCCTACGGCCACATTGCTCTGCGATGCGGTAAAGCTGCTGATGGTCGGCGCAGGCCCTGTTGGCGCGGTCGCGTCATCGTATTCTGTTCCCATCTGCATTACGTCAAACTGCGATGCATTGATCGTCTTCAGCGCGTCGAGATCGTTATCGTCCCAGCGAGCGTCCGTGGCTCCTTGAAAGTACATGTCGCTGCCGTTGTCCGCAACAATCAAACCGTACTGCTGCATCGCCTTCAAAATCACCTGGTTGTTCGCGCTGAAACCGGATATGTTGAAGCTCGCCTTCAACCGGAGCCGCATGCCGATTACGTTCGGCGTGCTTGAATTGTTTCCCGCCGAGTGGGTTGCCGGCGCCACAAACAATCCGCCGTTCGCGTTGTTCCTTGTGTGCGCCACCGTCATACGGATCGCATGATTGATCGCCCCCGCGGCCACTTCGTCGTACCGCACCAGCCCTGGAAAGATGGGCAGTCCTGCCGCGTCCGCTGAAGTCCACCCGTACGGACGCCGTTCGCTCTTGGTCAAATCCCAGATTGCGCCGTTCGCCGCCGTCCAAGCACCGTTGCACCGTTCCGTTTCCCACGTCTCGTAAAGCCAGCACTTTGATTTGTCCAACACCAGCAGGTGATTATCACCGTTGCTTGTGCAGTCGGCAGGGAAGCCTTCGATGGGAGCCGTGATCGGTATCGGATAGGGCATGATGTCGCTCTCTGATGGATACGTCGTCATCGTGATATCAACACCCGGCGTCACGCTGGAGTCGACCACGACGTAGGGAATTCCATAGCCATCGATGAATGTGCCGAAGTCCGGATGCAGGTTGCTCGCTGATAATCCAGAGATGATCGTTGCCGAGTTTGGATCCACGGGTGCAGAGGCAATATTCGTATTCCACAAATCGGTGGATGGGAAGGGCACAAAGCCGTTCAGGCTCGAGCCGTTCCCCGTGCTCATGTTTCCGCAAGATGCTCCCACGGTAGCTGGATCAACCACGATGTTCAGG
The DNA here is from genome assembly GCA_964614635.1 of uncultured Occallatibacter sp. Lineage (GTDB taxonomy): Bacteria > Acidobacteriota > Terriglobia > Terriglobales > Acidobacteriaceae > Telmatobacter. The sequence continues at coordinate 84,660 of CAZTLV010000009.1, read as the reverse complement.
TCCGTCGTTACCGACTGCGCTGTTGGCTGCGTCGCATCCATCACCGTAAACACAACTGACGCCGTTCCTCCCGAGCTTTGCGCAGGTGTACCCGTAATCGCACCCGTCGAACCGTTGATCGAAAGGCCGCTGGGCAGGTTGCTCGCGCTGAACGTATATGGAGAAGTCCCGCCTGTTGCCGCAATTCCGCCCGTGTACGTGCTCCCCGCCGTCCCATCCGGCAGGGAAGTGGTTGTGATTGCAAGTGTGCTTGGCGGCGCAACAACCGCAGCGGCAATCGAAATGTTCAAATTCGCCGTCGCCGTTTGCGGCGCAGGCTGGCCTGCATCGGTCACCGTCAACGCTACAGTCGTCGTTCCCAAGGCACTTTGCGCTGGTGTCCCGGTGATCGCACCTGTTGCGTGATTGATACCCAGACCACTCGGCAAATTGCTTGCGGTGAACGTGTATGGAAGCGTGCCACCGGTAGCCGCAATACCGCCGCTATATGCCGTTCCCACCGTTCCACCTGGGAGAGATGCCGTCGTAATCTTGAGCGCGCTCGGCACAACCACCGCAGCACCAATCGTGATGCTCAAAGTGGCCGTTGTAGATTGTGCCGAGGGCTGCGTCGAGTCCTTCACCTCGACAGTCACCGTCCTTGTTCCCACAGCGCTCGCCGCAGGAGTTCCGGTTACGGCGCCGGTTGCATTGTTGATCGACAGGCCGCCCGGCAGATTGCTGGCACTGAATGTATACGGAGAAGTGCCACCAGTCGCCGCAACCGCACTGCTATACGGGCTCCCCGCCGTCCCCGCGGCCAGAGTCGTCTGTGTCACAGCCAGGGTGTTGCCTGGCGGCAGCGGATTCCCTGTAAGCACGAAGACAGAATTGCAACCTGCAAGCAGCAGCGCTGCCCCCGCGATCAGCAGCTTGCCATATCTCCGATTGTCAGCGCTCTCTAGTTTCATTGTTCCGGCTCCGTCTGATCCAGATCGGAAGCCGCTCCGATCGGGGGTTGCCGAACATCAATTGCCAAGTTCTCGAACATAATCGCACCGGAATCAACCGCGGGCGCGGCGCTGCCGGTTACTGACTCGATTACAGGTTAGCGCTCTCCGTGTTCGAGGGCATAGGCGCACCTCCAAGGGAAGGAAACTTTGGTAAGGGCGCGTTGATAAATCACTTCAATAGAGCTATTTGGAATCCTGCCGTTCTACAATTCCGTTAGCCCTGCTGAGCCTGAGTTTAAGTTTCGAAACTATCGGTCAAATTACGAGCTGAAGCCAAAGCAAGCCAAACCTGGAAAGTCGTTTCCCTTAAGAAAGGGCAAGTCGGTCCCAAGAACCGGAATAACACATGCCGAACCATCTTCAACTTTTTGGATTTGCGCATCTTCTGATTCTCGTCTCGGTTCCCCTGATTGCCGCCCTCCTGACCGCAATCCAGAGCCTTGTTCCGTCATCATCAAGACTTCTTCGTTTAACTCTCGCGTTTCTGCTTTTTCTTTCTACGACCTCGTATTACGGCTATTTCGTCTTGCAGGGTGGCAGAATGTTTCCCGATCACTTGCCTCTAGAACTCTGCGATGCATCTCTCTGGCTCATCATTGCCGCGTTGCTCACCCTCAAGCCTTCCATTTTCGATCTGGCCTACTATTACGCTCTCGCGGGCGCTTCGATGTCGCTGCTGACGCCAGACCTGCCGCTGTCTTCACCGATCTTTTTGTCGGTGCAGTATTTTGCGGACCATGGGCTCATCATTGCCGCCGTTCTCTATTTGATCTGGTCCGGGCAGGCCCGGCCTCGGCCAGGTTCAATCTTTCAAGCGCTGCTGGTCCTCAACATCTATGCGGCATTTGTCTTGACCTTCGACTTCATTTTCAAGACGGACTACATGTTTCTCCGCGCCAAGCCGTTGACGGTCTCTCTGCTCACCTATCTTGGGCCATGGCCCTGGTACATTCTCGCTGCCGAGCCCGTCGCCTTGATCTTGTTCTTCCTCTTGTATTTGCCCTTTCGCCAAGCGGTCGCCGCGCCGGTTCCATTGCAATGCGAGCCAGAATAACGCTGCTTGCGCGTCCCAACAAAAAAGGTTGACCGGTTTCCCGGTCAACCTTTCAGTATTTGCAAACAAACTTTCCGTTGCGCGGCAGGTTAGTTTGCCTTGGCTACATGTTTGTGATGCCGCTGGGGCAGTGGCTTCCGCTCTTCCGGCTTCACCACCGACTCATCCACCGGCGTTGTTCCCTGTACGTCTGATGAGAAAGTGGCTCCGGCGGGAACCAGGTACTCTTCAGCAGCAGCGCTGTCGGCAGTGCCGGTGGCAACGGAGATGCGTGAAGCGTCGATGCCCTTTTCGCCAACCAGGTAAGCCTTGATGTTCACGGCGCGCTGCGCAGCGATGTCAATCACCTTGGCGTGCTTGTGAACATGCTTGGGCGGCATCTTCTCCTTGGCTGTCGCTTCACCAACAATTACCAACTTGGCATCCGGCTTGTTCTGCATGTTCAAGGCAACCGCGTCAAGCATTGCCTTGGCTTCATTGTCTACACGGGTCGGACGTTTCGCGTCTCGCTCAAAGCTGATTGATGAGAGAGCCTCGCTGTGTGGAACAGGCGGGATGTAAGGAGCGAGGATTGTTACGCTTGTGTTTGCGCTCGCCGTATGGTTCTTGTCGTCGGCCACATTGCATGTAATCGCCACTGGCCCGGTCGGTGCGCCTGCAGACGAAAAGGCTGCTGTATTGCCGCTGCCGCCGATGGTGCCGGCCGAGGCCGAATAGGTCAAAGTCAGCGGGCGTCCTTGCGGGCTGGCTGCTGTGGCGTTGATGGTGCTGGAGTCACCCGGCTTCACTGTGCCAGGGTTGGCCGTGCAACCGATGGTCGGCGGCTCGAATTCCTTCACAGCATAGCTGGCAGTACACTCGGCGGCCTGGCCTGGCTTCAGACCTTCCTTGCCCGCCTTGCCTTCCTTGATGGACGCCTTCACCGCGTAGTTACCAGGCGCAAGCGTGGAGGTATTGACGGTTGCGGTTGGTGCGGTGCCGGTGGCTCCGTCCCCTGACCAGCCATAGATCACATTGATCTTTTTTCTTGTATCCAGCGACCCGGCGGTTGCGGTTGCTGTCACTGTTTCTCCGGCGAACACAGATGGTGGGCTGGCCTGGCACGCCAGGGTCACCGGCGGTTGCTTCTTGCACCCCACTGCAACAAATGCAATGCTTGCAAATCCCAACACCAGGCATACAGATTTCGTCTTTTGCCAATACATGTCCAATTCCTCTCTCTTACAACTGCGTCACCCATTTTATTGGATGATCGTCGCCCGACATAGGTCTGAACAGCACACCGTGATGCAAGTCACTCAGTGCTGAACTTCGGAGTCCCAGCACGGCCATTCGCCCGGGCCGGCTCATCGCTCTCTGTTATAGTCGGGTCCCCAGGTCTCGCTCCTGAGACCTGGGAAACCAACAAACTCAGGCCCAGCTAAACCCGCTTCGAGGCAATGGAAGCGTCCGAACTCGCTTCCCTGTGGCGGCGAAAATCGCGTTCCCCGCAGCCGGCAGAATCGGCGGAAGCGTCGGCTCGCCAAGACCGGTTGGCGCGTAGTCCGTCTTGCGCCAATAAACTTCGATCTTCGGCGTTTGCCTCATCCGCATCAGGGGATGGTTATGGAAATTCGACTGCTGGATCACGCCATCCACCAGTGTGATCTCCTGGCCCATGTGGCCCAATCCCTCGATGACGCCGCCGTATCCCATGCTCTCGGCCGCCTGCGGATTGATGATCTGGCTGCCTACATCGCCAGCGGCCCACACCCGGTGCACCGTGACCTTGTTCTCTTTGTCAACACTCAAATCCACCACTTCAGCAAAGTAGCCGAGGTGACAGAACCAGGCGGCAATGCCCATGCCGCGCCCAGGTTCCTTACGACGATTCGCCCAGCCGGACTTTTCCGCAACCAGCTCCAGCACGCCCTTAAACCGCTCTGGGATAAGAACGGACGGTCCCGAAGGCTCGTGGTCGCCCACGGCGTCGCGCTCGCTCGCGGACCAGGGTGACCTGTTGTTGCTCAGCAACTCCAGTTGGAACTCGAGCGGGTCGCGGCCGGCAGCATAAGCCACTTCGTCAAGAAAAGATTGCGCCACCCAGCAGTAGGCGTTGTCACCCGGCGCACGCAGCGCTCCGGCGCGCAGCATCAGCGGCTGTGCGGAGGTGTAGAGCGCGTATGCCGGGGGAAAGCCCGCAGGGTAGGTGTCAGATCCAATGCCACCGCCCGAAGCCGAATGCTTTGCATCGCCAAATGTAACGAGGTGATGCCGCCACGCAGTGATCTTTCCCTGCGCGTCGAGTCCTGCCTTCAGGCCGACCGTTCCGCCTGGGCGGAAGGGGTCGTGTGCAATGTCATCTTCGCGGGTCCACAGCAACTTTACCGGCGCGTCAATGCGTTTGGCGATCCAGGCAGCTTCAACTGCATAGTCGTTCTGCAGCCTTCGCCCAAAGCTGCCTCCTGAGCGCACCATGTGCGTGGTGATATCGCTCTCCTGGATGCCAAGTGTTTTGGCGACAAGGCCGCGGCCGTCCACAGGCAGCGTACTTGTCGACCACATCTCCAGCTTGCCGTCCTTCCAGTGCGCAGTGGCGCCCTGCGGCTCCATCGTTACATGCGCAATAAACGGATACTGGTAAGTGGCTTCCACTACCTTCGCCGAGGCCTTCAGCGCTGCGTCCACGTCGCCATATTTGCGTACCGTTGTTCCCGGCGTCGCCTGCAAAAGCGCCTCTGCCCGGTTCTTGAAGACTTCGGTGCTTTGGGTGGCTGCCGGACCCAGGTCCCACTCAACCTTCAACTGTTTCCGAGCCTTTTGCGCCTGCCACCAGCTATCCGCCACCACGGCGATGCCAGGCTCCATGCCCGGCTCCCATGGCGTGAAAGCGGCGGGCGTGATTCCTCCGTCAACCACCAGCACATGACGCACGCCCGGCAGAGCCTTCACTTCTTCGATGTTGGCGCTCTTCACCTTCCCGGCATAAACAGGAGCCTTTTCAATGGTTGCGCACAACATTCCCGGCAGTTGAACATCAATGCCGAAGAGCGGCTTGCCAGTCACAATAGCGTGGGTGTCAACTCCCGCTTGCGAGTGGCCAATGATGTGATAATCCTTGGGGTCCTTCAGCTTCACGCTGCTCAGTGCGGGCGCGGGCAGGGCTGCCGCCTTGTCAGCCAACTCCCCGTAGCCGAGCGAGCGCCCCGAACCGGCATGGATCACCCGGCCGGATTGGGTTGTGCACTCGGACTCTGGCACACCCCAGGTCTGCGCGGCAGCAGTAATCAGCAACATGCGCCCGGCCGCACCCACGCGGCGCATCGGCTCCCAGCCTTGAGGCGTGTTTGAGGAGCCGCCTGAATACTGTGGTCCGTAGATCTTTTCGTTCAACATTGCCTGCTGCACGCGGACATTTTTCCAATCCACGTCCAGTTCATCTGCGATCAGCATAGGCAACATGTTGCGCATGCCCTGACCGGACTCTGAGGCGCGCGCCATGATAGTGACAATGCCATCAGGAGCAATCTTGATGAAGGTCTGTGGCGTCAGCTCCGCGCCTGCACCTGGCCGTTGAGCCGCCACCCGCGGTGTGCGATAAAGGTTCAGCGCGAGGCCGCCACCGGCTAGGGCGCTCAGTTGGAGAAATGATCTGCGATCGATGCGCATGATTCGAGCCTCCCTTCTAACTGTTGGTGGTAGCGACTGTGCCGGCGGCTTCATGGATGGCCTGGCGAATTCGAGGATACGTCCCGCAACGGCAAAGGTTGCCGCTCATGGCCGCATCAATCTGGGCGTCGGTTGGGTGAGGCGTGTTGGCCAACAGAGCCGAGGCCGCCATGATCTGACCAGCCTGGCAGTAGCCGCATTGCGGCACATCCAGCTTCTCCCACGCCACTTGCACGGGATGCAGGCCATCTGGCGATAGCCCCTCGATGGTGGTGATTGGTATGCCCACTGCGGCGCTTACCGGCGTGGTGCAGGAGCGCACTGCACGCCCATCCACGAGCACGGTGCAGGCTCCGCAGACGCCCATTCCGCATCCGAACTTGGCGCCCTTCAGGTCCAGCACATCGCGCAGGACCCACAACAGTGGCGTGTCTGGCGACACATCCACTGATTTGACTACGTTGTTCACTGTCAGTTGAAGCGGCATCTGATTGCTCCAAAATCCACGTGCGGATTGGGTTTGAATCCGAGCTAAGATCCAGCTTGCAGTTTATCGCGACAACAGCTTCACGTTCCAGCAGAACCGAGAGCCGGGAATCATAGATTCCAGGCACCCGGATACAGTTTCCTTGCCAATGGCAACTTTAGGCTGTCGTATCTATCGGCTAAAGCTCACGTACTTGCGCCCGGCATAGAGCCTGAATCCGCCACCCGCATCCGCCATCACCTGCAGAGGCATCGGTCTTTTCAGTCCTGCATCTTCAGCCGTATTCGCGGTCAGGACGTCGTGCCCGCCTACATCGGTTACCAGGAACTTATCGCCCACAAAGCCCACACCGTAGACGCCCGCCGCCAGGCTCCGGCCGCCCACCTTGATAGGAACTTCGGTGATGAAGTATGCTTGGTACTTGGCTTGCAAATCGGTCGAGTAGCCGCTTGTATCTACCAGTGTTGCCAGCACATAGAAACCGTCAGCGAACTTCACCCCACCGGAATTCCGGAGTTGCGTCGGTGCCGACTGGCCCCGATAAAAAACGCCAGCCGGTAACAGCTTCTGTGTGTCCGCAGGCTTGAGAACTGTATCTGCTCCCTGGGCGTTCATCGCGGTAGGAACTGTCAACACCGCCGCGGCCATCACTCCAGCCGCCGCCAACGTCAGAATTGCTTGCAAACGCATCGTAAAACCTCCGTACTCTTGTTGCGTCTGGAGTATATCGCACCCTCCGCTGCGCTGGCCCGGTGTTATGCCGTGTAAAGGTCCACGTATTCATTCACAGGCATAGTCTCCAGCCGCCCTCCGTCTGCGGATGTCTCAAGAATCAATCTCTGGCGATGTTCGTCGTAGCGTCGCCGCAGGTTGGTCTTGAACTTTTCCACCAGCAGCGGCAAGCCCTGTTCGCGTCTCCGCTTGTGCCCGACCGGATACTCGACTGTCTCCTCCAGCACCGTGCCGTCCTTCAATTCCACGCGCAAAGAGTTGGCAATTGATCGCTTCTCCGGGTCGTGATAATCCGCCGTGAACGATGGCTCCTCGACACACTCAACCTTGTCACGCAGCGCATCGATCCGCGGGCCAAACACCGGATCGCCGGCGATCGCGTCCTCATAATCGGCCGCAGTCAACCGGCCAAAGATCAGCGGAATCGCGATCATGTATTGCACGCAATGGTCCCGGTCCGCGGGGTTTGCCAGCGGACCCTTTTTGTCGATAATCCGCAGACAGGCCTCATGTGTGCGAATCGCAATGGCGCGAATATCGTTCGCCGATTTGCCCAGGCTCCGAAGCCGCGCGTACAGCGTCATTGCGGCTTCCACCGCCGTCTGCGCATGGAACTCCGCCGGATAGCTGATCTTGAACAGCACGTTCTCCATGACGTAACTGCCATAACTTCGCTGAAACTTGAACTCCTGCCCCTTGAACGAAACGTCGTAAAAGCCCCAGGTTTTCGCTGTCAGCGCGGAAGGGTAACCCATCTCGCCTGTCTTCGCCATCAGCGCCAGTCGCACTGCCCGGCTCGTTGCGTCGCCCGCAGCCCAACTCTTGCGCGATCCGGCGTTCGGTGCGTGCCGGTAGGTGCGCAGGCTCTGCCCATCCACCCATGCCAGTGAAATGGCAGCGATTGTCTGCTCGCGCGTCAGGCCCAGCAACTCGCTCACCACCGCAGTCGAAGCCACCTTCACGAGAACAACGTGATCCAGTCCAACCTTGTTGAATGAGTTTTCAAGAGCGATGCACCCCTGAATCTCGTGCGCCTTGATCATTGCCGTCAACACTTGCTTCATGCGCAGCGGCGGCTTTCCCTCAGCAATCGCGGTTCGCGAAAGCCAGTCCGCCGTAGCCAGAATCCCACCGAGATTATCGCTTGGATGTCCCCACTCCGCCGCCAGCCAAGTGTCATTGAAGTCCAGCCAGCGAATCATTGCTCCAATATTGAATGCCGCCTGCACCGGGTCGAGCTGAAACGCCGTGCCCGGAACCCTGGCTCCGTGGGGCACAACCGTCGCCTCCACAATCGGCCCCAGCAGCTTGGTGCAGGCCGGATACTCCAGTGCCTCCAACCCGCAACCCAGCGTGTCCATCAGGCAATATCGCGCCGTTGTGTACGCAAGTTCACTGTCAATCTCATAGCCAAGCGCGTAATCGGCAATATCGGTGATGGCCTTATCCGGCGCCGGACGCTCATTGGTGATATGCGAGGACAATCAATCTCCTTTATCAGGCGCGCTCTTCAAGCGGGACAAATACCAGGTTTTCTGGCCCGGTGTAATTTGCTGACGGGCGAATGATCTTCCCGTCCTGCCTCTGCTCAATCACGTGCGCACACCAACCCGCCGTCCGGGCAATCACAAACAACGGCGTAAACAGATCGATGGGAATCCCCATCTGGTGATAGGCAACCGCGCTGTACCAATCCAGATTAGGGAACATGCGCTTCGCCTCGTGCATCACGGTCTCAATGCGTTCCGCAACCGAGAACAAGCGCATGTCCCCCGCCTCAGCCGCCAGCCCCCGCGCCACTTCCTTCACAATGTCGCTGCGCGGATCGCTGAGGGTGTACACCGGATGGCCGAACCCGATCACAACCTCGCGCTCAGCAACCCGGCGGCGAATGTCCGTCTCTGCTTCATCGGGCGTCTGATAGCGCTCTTGAATTTCCAGCGCCACTTCATTCGCGCCACCATGTTTGGGCCCCTTCAGGGCGCCAATCGCCCCAGCAATCGCGGAATACAAATCGGATCCCGTTCCTGCAATCACCCGCGCCGTGAACGTGGAGGCATTGAACTCGTGCTCCGCGTACAAAATCAACGATGCCTGCATCGCCCGGGTCCACTCCGGATCTGGCTCTTCTCCATGCAGCAGATGCAGAAAATGCGCCGCAATCGAGTCGTTGAACGCCTCGACCTCGATCCTCCGCCCATTGCGCGCATAGTGGTGCCAATACAGCAGCATCGAGCTCAGAGAAGCCAGCAGCGTATCTGCGATTGCGCGTGCCCCGGCATCGCCATGGTCCGGCGGCTCCGGCAGCACGCATCCCAAAACCGAGACTCCAGTCCGCAGCACGTCCATTGGATGCGTCGACGGCGGCAACAACTCCAGCGCCTGTTTCACCGCGGCCGGCAGACTCCGCAAGGGCCGCAGCCGCGCCTTGCAGCGGGCCAGTTCCTCGGTGTTGGGCAGCTTGCCATGCACCAGCAGGTGCGCCACTTCCTCAAACTCGCAATGCGCGGCCAGGTCCCTGATGTCGTATCCACGGTAGTGCAGGTCGTTGCCGCTATGCCCCACTGTGCAAAGCGCGGTATTGCCCGCCGGCGTGCCTGAAAGCGCCACCGACTTCTTGGGTTTAAAGGCAGTTGGGGAAGAGGACTGCTCGCTCATTTCTTGTTCTCCGTGAGCATCAACCTATCTGAGGATGAGCCGGAATGTCTACTCTTCGGCCTTGCCCCTGGCAAAGAGCTCATCCAGTTTTTTTTCGTATTTGTGATAGTCCAGGTATTGGTAGAGGTCGGCGCGCGTCTGCATCATCGGAACCATGCTCTTTTGTGTTCCCTCCGCGCGAATCGTCTCATACACCTTCAGCGCCGCCGCATTCATCGCCCGGTATGCAGCGCAGCAATAGAGAACAATGTCTACGCCCGCCGCCGCAAGCTCCTCCCGCGTAAAGAGAGGCGTTTGACCGAACTCCGTAATGTTGGCCAGAATCGGCACACCCACAGCCTTGCGGAAATCTGCATACATGCCAAGTTCCGTCACCGCTTCGGCAAAAATCATATCCGCGCCCGCAGCCACGTAAGCCTGTGCCCGTTCAATAGCCGCCGCCAACCCCTCGCTCGCCAACGCATCGGTCCGCGCCATCACAACAAACTGTTCGTCGGTTCGCGCGTCCACGGCAGCCTTGATGCGGTCCACCATTTCCGCTGGCGCCACCAGTTCCTTGCCGGGACGATGGCCGCAGCGTTTGGCGCCCACCTGGTCTTCAATATGAACTGCGGCCGCGCCCGCCTTTGTCATCGACCGGATCGTTCGCGCAATGTTGAATGCCCCACCCCACCCGGTGTCGATATCCACCAACAGTGGCAAGGTCGTGGCGTCCGTAATGCGTCGTACGTCGGTGAGGACATCTTCCATGGTGCTGATTCCCAAGTCGGGTAGCGCCAGCGAGTTGGCCGCCACGCCGCCGCCAGAGAGGTATAGCGCCCGGAACCCCGTCGCTTCGGCCATCCTTGCGGTGTAGGCGTTGATTGCCCCCGCCACTTGAAGCGGCTTTTCCTGCTTCACCGCGGCGCGAAATCTCTCACCACCTGATACTTGATCCTGTTTCCGCTGCATGCAATGCCTTGCGCCGCATCATAACAGCCTCATCGCCCCAGTTTCCCAATTGGCCCGCGCGGTGCGACAATCATCCGGTCGGGGCCGTCCATCCATCAAAAGGACCTGGCCCCAAGGAGAGACATCGCCATGAAGCATCTTTTGGTCTGTACTGGTCTTCTCATCGCCGCCACCGCCGTCTTTGCCCAACAAAGCCCACCGAAGAGCCCACCTGCCACTGAGTCGGCTACCATTTCTGGCAAGACCGTCACCATCAAGTACAGTTCGCCTGGGGTCAAGGGCCGCGAGGGGCACATCTTCTCAAAAGATGGACTCATCAGCAAAGATCCTCACTACCCCGTCTGGCGCGCCGGAGCCAACTCCGCTACCAGCCTCCACACTGACGCTGACATCACCATTGGAGATCTGGCCGTTCCCAAGGGCGACTACACCCTCTTTGTCGACGTATCCGACCCTGACAGCTGGACGCTCATCGTCAGCAAGCAAACGGGTGAATGGGGCCTGCGTTATGACAAGACCCAGGACCTGGGCAGCACCAAGATGAAGATGAGCAAACCGATGGCGATGGTTGAGAATCTGAAGTACACCCTCGCCGATCTCGGAGGTGCCAAGGCCAAGCTCACCCTGGAATGGGAAGACCACTCGGCTTCTGTCCTCATTGCCGTTCACTAAACCCCAGATTGAGTGTCATCGTGGGGCCAAAGAATCCAAATCAGGGCGGCCCGCATTGCATGTCTGTGCCGCCCTTGCCGATACAATAGGCATTGAGGGGTTTCTCCCCGGGGGATAAGAGCCTTGCCGTTGTATGCCTATCGCTGCACCCAGTGCGGCCACAAATTTGAAAAAATCCAGAACTTCTCCGCCGAGCCGGAGAGCGAATGCCCCAAGTGTCACGGCCTGCTTGAGCGTCCGCTCACCGCTCCAGCACTCAACTTCAAGGGCGCCGGCTGGTACGTAAACGATTATGCCTCCAAGAGTTCTGCGCCTGCGTCTGAAACCCCGTCCAATGAGACGCCGTCCGGAACCGGCCCTGATTCCGGCAAAGTGGCAGCCTCCAGCGCGCCCTCCACAGAATCGACTTCCAAATCAAGCGACAGCCCGGCCAGCGCTCCTGCCGCCACACCTCCATCAAGCGCATCATCCGGTTCAACCACGCCGGGATCAGCTTCCTAAGACGTTCCCCGATTGCGTCCAGACTCCCCCGAAACGCTACTATAGTTTCTGGACGCCATGTCCCTCCTCGATCCCATTCCGTCCCCCGTCGAACATGCCGACTTTGCCGCTCTCGAGTGGGAGCCGTTGCTGGCCCTCATCGCAGGCTTTTCCTCGTCGCCGGTCGGCCGCCACGCGATTCTCGACCTTCGTCCGTCTACCGACGAGGCTTGGATCACCCACCAGCATCAGCTCACCGCGGAGCTCCGCCTGGTCCTCGCCGAGCGGGTATCCATCCCGCTCGGTGGCCTCTTTGACCCCACCCAGATGGCCGCCAAAGCGCAGATCCCCGGCGCAGCGCTTGAAGCTGATGAACTCCAGGCCGTCGAACGACTCGCTAACGACATAGCCGCGTGGCAATCGCTTCTGCAGTCTCCGCCAGCTCGCCTGGTTGGCAAAATCATCGGCCTGGCGAATCTCTCGGCATCCTTAACGACCAGCCTGCGTCCGTTAGCTGAATCAATTGAGCGCAAGATTCAACCCGACGGCACGCTCGCTGATGATGCTTCTCCGGAACTCGGACGCATTCGCCGCGAACAGGAGCGCCAGCAGCGCCTGATTGAAGAGAGCCTGCGCGCCGCCTTGCGCAAACTTTCTTCCGACGGCTCAACGCAGGAAGATCTCATCACCATTCGCGGCGATCGGTTCGTGATTCCCGTCCGATCAGAGTTGAAGCGGCGCGTCTCCGGCGTAGTCCACGGAGCCAGTTCCTCTGGGCAAACAGTTTTTGTCGAACCACTCGAGACCATCGAGAAGAACAACGAGCTGGTTCGCCTGATTGAAGAAGAGCAAGCTGAGATTCACCGCATTTTTGTTGCGCTGACCGACATGGTTGGCGGCTATGCTCAAGCTCTCGTCGATGGCGCACGTATCCTCGCTCTGGTCGATAGCCTGCAGGCCCGGGCCCGCTTCGCACGGGACTACGATTGTGTCGCCCCATCCATCGATCCCGATCTCCTGCAGCTTGAAGCTGGTCGCCACCCGATGCTTGAAAAACGTCTTCGCGCAAATGGGGGCCATATTGTCCCTCTCACTCTTGAGCTGACCGCAGAATCCCGTCAACTCATCATCAGTGGTCCCAACACCGGCGGCAAAACCGTCACGCTCAAAACCACCGCCCTGCTTGCGATGATGGCCCAGGCCGGTCTGCCCGTACCAGCAACGGCAGCCACGTTTCCTGTTTTTACGGCCTTCCTGGCTGACATTGGCGACGCGCAATCCATTGAGGCGGCGCTGTCAACCTTCTCGGCTCATATCACCAATCTCGATCGCCTTTCCAGACTCGCCGACAAACAGTCCCTTGTCCTGCTCGACGAACTTGGTTCCTCCACCGATCCCGAAGAGGGCTCGGCACTCGCTGTGGCCATCGCCAGCCACTTTCTCGCGGCAGGCGCCTGGTCGCTCATCTCCACTCATCACACCTCGCTCAAGGTGTATGCCGCCAACACTCCCGGAGTTCTGAATGCTGCCGCAGGCGTAGATGAAGTCACTCTCGCGCCAAACTACCATCTCCGCCTTGGTTCTCCCGGGGCGTCTGCGGGCATTCAGACCGCCGAACGCCTCGGCCTCAACGCCAGTATCGTCGCCGCGGCCCGGCAGCGCCTCGGCTCGCAGCAGGTTGATATCGCGCGCTTCCTCGACCGCCTGCATAACGAACTCACCCAACTTGAAGGCGACCGCAAAGCTGCTCGTGAACAGCAATACGCGCTTAACCAGGAGCGAGCCCGCCTCGCCCGCGAAGGCGACGTCGAGTTGCGCAACCGCACTCGAGACCTTGAATCAAAACTTGCATCGCTGCTCAAAGACTTCGAATTCCAGATGCGGGAAACCGTCCGCGCAATCGAAGATCGGGCCGCCCAGCAGAAGCTCTCAAAGGAAGCCGAACGCCGCATGACTCGCCTGCGCCGCGAGTTTCAGGAGAGCTTCAACCAGACCGTCGTTGCTCACCGCACCGGCGCGGATCAAAGCGACACAAATGCGCAACCTCACATCGTCCGCCATGTCGCCGAAGGCGATCAAGTGCGTCTCAAGTCGATGAACAAGATTGCCACAGTGCAGCGCGAGGTGGGGAAGGATCTGTTTGAAGTCGCGCTGGGGCCCATTAAAATGCGCGTGAAACGTGACGACATCGCGGAAGTTTTGCGTCCCGCGGAGATTCGTCTTATTGAGAGAGCCGATCCCCTGGCTGCCGCCCGCCGCCAGAAGAATGTTCATGTCACCGTCTCCAGCGCCAACACCGACGATATGCGCATGGAGATCAACCTCATCGGCCGCACCGTCGACGAAGCTACCGGAGAACTGGAAAAGTATTTAGACCGCGCCTTCCTCGCCGGCCTGCCCCGTGTCCGCATCATCCACGGCCATGGCGCCGGCATCCTCCGTCGCGGCGTCCGCGAATTCCTGAAGGGCCATCCTCACGTAGCCACGCTCACGGAGGCCCCACAAAACGAAGGCGGCCAGGGTGCAACACTTGTTGAGTTGCGTCAGTAGTTCCCATTCCCGAAATCAGCTCTGGAAGAAACGCACCGTCCCCCGTTGCCTGCGCTACACTAGCACCTTCCGGCATACAACCTATCAGGGGGATTGATTTGGCGGGTTTTTTGAAGTTTCCCGGCACCACCAAAGAGCGGCCCTGGGTCTTCGCGCTGCTCATCATCCCCATGGCCGTGCTCTCAAACGGAGTGATCAGTGGAGGCCTGTCGTTTCTGCTGTCAAAGCAGGGTGTCGACATGGCCCGCAGCGCCAGCATCATCTCACTGCTCAATCTGCCGCAGACTATCTATTTTCTCTGGAGCCCGATCACCGACTTCTGGATCAAGCGGCGCACCTGGTTGATGCTGGCCGCGACCACCGGCGCAATCGGTGTTGCAATCTTTTTCCAAATTCCAAATCTTGCGTCGCCGGCTGCGGTCACTTTGCTCTTTCTCAGCGCATGCTTTGCGCAATTGGTTGTGGCATCCTGCGGCGGCATCATGGGATCGCTGCGCAGCGAAGCTGTTCGCCGCCGCGCCAGCAGCTTCTACCAAGCGGGTTCGCTCGCCTTCGGTGCGGTTGGAATCTTCGTTGTGGCCTCGCTTGCCGAGCGCATGAATCAGGGTCATCTTGGCTGGATCATTGCGGCCATGGTCGCCTTGCCCTCGCTCGCTGCCTTGGCCGCGCCCAAGCAGGACGTCATCACGGCCGAAAGTGCCGGCGCAATCTTCAATCGCATCTTCCGTGAATTCAAGACCACCTTCTTTCGCTGGAAGGCAGTGCCTTACATCGCTCTCGTGACTTTCCCAATGGGCAGCGGTGCGGCCATCGGCCTGTTGCCCGGCCTGGCTGTCGATTACCACGTGAACGGGCAGCAGGTGGCGTGGATGAACGGCCTTGCCGGAACGGCGCTGACCGCACTCGGCGCGTTGGCAGCCACGCTGATTCCGGTCAGAATGCGCGTCTCGGTCAGCTACCCGCTGGTCTGCCTGGTCAACGAAGTCACCCTGGTCGTCCTATGGCTGGGACCTTTGCGGCCATCGACCTACTTCATTGGAGCCTCACTTTACCTGTTCACCATCGGCACATGTTATGCGGTATTCACAGCGGTGGTGCTCGAGTTTCTCGGGAACTCAGGCAAAAGCGGAAGCGCGCGCTACTCGATCATTAATTCGATGGGAAATCTTCCCCCGGTCTACATGCTCGCCGTCGATGGAATAGGTTACGGTCGGTGGGGAACCCGAGGCCTGCCGGCAATCGATGCAGTCGTTGGCGCTCTTGGCGGAACCGTGTTGCTGATCTATTTTCTGAGTCAAAAACGAGGGGCGCCGGATCAGGTAGACAGTTCTGCATCGATCAATGAACTTCCTGGATAGGCATTCCCAAGACGCTGTCTATTTCGGCTATGATTCTGTGCAAGTTAAGAGAGGTCCCCATGCGCAAAATGATTCTGATCCTTACCTTGTGCCTGGCCTGTGCCGGCGCGTCTGCCGAGCCCAAGAACATCTACGAATTCACCATGAACTCCATCGACGGCCAACCCGTCAGCCTCAAGAGTTTCCAAGGCAAAGTCGTCCTCCTGGTCAACGTGGCCAGCAAATGCGGGTTCACGCCGCAGTACTCCGCCCTCGAGGCTCTCTATGAAAAGTACAAGAGTCGCGGCCTTGTCATCGTTGGTATTCCAGCCAATAACTTCCTCTCTCAGGAGCCGGAGACCAATGAGGAGATCAAGAAGTTTTGCAGTACAAAATACAACGTCACCTTCCCGATGATGGCGAAAGTCTCCGTGAAGGGCGGCGACCAGACGCCTCTCTACACGTTCCTTACCGGCAAAGCCACCGACCCGCAGTTTGCCGGAGACATCAAGTGGAATTTCACCAAGTTCCTCTTCGACCGCAATGGCAACCCTGTCGCCCGCTTCGAACCCGCTGTCACTCCAGATTCGGCCCAGGTCACCGCCGCCATCGAGTCAGCACTCGGCCGATAAGGGCCTCCGAGAACAATCTTCGCCGCGACGAATATTCAAAGCGGCTGGGCGCTCCATCCTTCTCGCTTTTTGAGAAAGGTGGAAACGACACACCCCGTCCACCCCACCCGCGCCAAGCCTTTCCGCGCGCCTTTCGAGGGCGGGGCAGCCGAAGGCGTCTGCCCCACCGGCAGGTGGTTAGGCCATCGCTTCGCGGCCCATCGGTTCAAAGTGAAGCTGGTTGGTCTTGCGATCAACATCGATCCTCACATGCGACCCATGCAGCACCTCGCCATTCAGAATCTTGATGGCCAAGGGATCCTGTATCATCCGTTGCAGCGCCCTCTTCAGCGGACGCGCGCCATAGGCGGTGTCCGATCCTGATGTCAGAATCAATTGCCGCGCCGGCTCTGTCAGTTCCAGAGAAATCTGCCGGTCTTCAAGCAGCTTGCGCACCTCGTTCAGGCGGAGTTCGAGGATGTGCGCCATTTGCGCGTGTCCCAGCGAGTGGAAAATCACGGTGTCGTCCACGCGGTTCAGAAACTCCGGCCTGAAGTGTTCTCGCAGAACACGCATCACTGACTCGCGTGCCATATCGTAATCATGCTCGGTCTTAAGCGTGTCGCCAGTCAGCAGTGCAGCGCCAAGGTTTGACGTCATGATCAGCACAGTGTTCTTGAAATCCACCGTGCGGCCTTTCGCGTCGGTCAACCGCCCATCGTCCATCACCTGCAACAGGATGTTGAACACATCCGGATGCGCCTTCTCGATCTCGTCGAACAGGATCACCGCGTACGGTCTGCGATGCACCGCTTCGGTCAACTGCCCGCCCTCGTCGTAACCCACGTACCCCGGCGGCGCGCCAATCAGGCGGGCCACGGCGTGCTTCTCCATGTACTCGCTCATGTCGATGCGCACCATTGCCTGTTCATCGTCAAACAGAAACTCTGCCAGGGCGCGCGCCGTCTCAGTCTTGCCCACGCCGGTTGGCCCCAGAAAGATGAACGAACCGATCGGGCGGCGCGGATCGGACAATCCGGCGCGAGATCGGCGAATCGCATTGGCCACTACTGTCAATGCCGCATCCTGCCCAACCACGCGCTCGCGAAGCCGCGACTCCATTTCTACTAGTTTTTTAACCTCGCCCTCAAGCATTCGCGAGACAGGAATTCCTGTCCACTTGCTGACGATCCTGGCAATGTCCTCCTCGTCAACTTCTTCCTTCAGCATCCTTGCAACGCCGGCATTGCCGTCCTGTGCGGCGCTCAACTTGATCAGTTCCGTATCCAGCTTCGGGAGTTCGCCATACTGGATCTGCGCGGCACGTTCAAGCTGCCCCTTGCGCGTTTGTTCCTCTGCCTCGAAACGCAGCGCCTCGATCTTCTTCTTCAATTCGCTGATCCGGCCGATCGCCTCGCGCTCTTTCGTCCAGCGCGCACGCAATGCAGTGATCTTTTCTGTCAAGGTCCCTATCTCTTGCTCCACGCCGTCAAGGCGAGAGATGCTGTTGGCATCGGTCTCACGCTTCAGCGCCTCACGCTCAATTTCAAGCGAGGTCTTCTCGCGCTCCAGTTGATCAATCTCGGTTGGCTTTGAGCCGATTTGAACCGCTAACGATGCTGCAGCCTCGTCCACAAGGTCGATGGCCTTGTCCGGCAAAAACCGGTCGCTGATGTAGCGGTGAGATAGCATCGCCGCGGCGACAATGGCCGCATCCTTCACGCGCACGTTATGGTGCGCCTCATAACGGTCCCTCAAGCCGCGCAGAATTGCAATGGTGTCTTCGACGTTGGGTTCGCCAACATACACAATCTGGAACCGGCGTTCCAGCGCCTTGTCCTTCTCGATATATTTGCGGTACTCATTCAGCGTGGTCGCGCCAATCGCCCGCAGTTCTCCACGGGCCAGCGCCGGTTTCAGCATGTTGCTTGCATCAATCGCGCCTTCGGCGGCGCCCGCTCCAACCAGGGTGTGCAATTCATCGATGAACAGCACAACCTCGCCGTTTGATTCTTCAATCTCTTTGAGCACCGCTTTGAGCCTGTCTTCAAATTCCCCGCGATACTTGGCCCCGGCCAGCATTGAGCCCAGGTCCAGCGAGATCACGCGCTTGTTCTTCAGGCTCTCTGGCACATCGCCTTCAAAGATGCGCCGCGCAAGACCCTCCACAATGGCTGTCTTGCCTACTCCCGGTTCGCCAATCAGCACAGGATTGTTCTTTGTTCTCCGGCTCAGGACCTGGATCACGCGACGAATCTCTTCGTCGCGGCCGATTACCGGGTCAAGCTTGCCGCGCCGCGCCAGCTCGGTCAGGTCCTTGGCGTACTTTTCCAAAGCCTGGAACTTCCCTTCAGGATTCTGGTCGGTTACCCGCTGCGATCCGCGCACCGCTGTAAGCGCCTGCAAAATCGCTTCGTACGTTGCGCCCAATGCCACCAGCGCGTCGCGTGCAGCGTCGCTCTTCAAACGCGCCGCGCCCAGCAGCAAGTGCTCGGTTGAAACATACTCGTCCTTGAAGTTCGAAGCTTCGCGAAAAGCCTGGTCCAGCATCTTGTTCAGCGCCTGGCTCACCCCGGGCTGGCTCGCGGATCCCGCAACCCGAGGCAGTTTCTCCTCGATTGCATGCAGATCGTGCTCCAGCCGCTCCGTGGGCACACCGATCTTTCCCAGCACTGAGGGGATCACGCCTTCGCGATCCTCAATCAGCGCCAGCAGCAAGTGCACCGGTTGAACCTCGGGGTTACCGAGTTCCACGGCTCGCTCTTGCGCCTGCGCCATCGCCTGCTGCGACTTGACAGTAAGTTTTTCCCAGCGAATTGCCATTAAGTTCAACTCCTAGCCACTAGCTTCCAGCTCTAGCTCCTATTTCGCGAGATGCCGGATTCAAGCGGCTCGTTCACAAAGCGCTTTTCTTCACCAGAACGGTGCACAAAAGCAACGCCGGGCGAACAGATTTAGACCCGCCGCCCGGCATCACCAAACTACTGCATTTCGCCCCATCCGCCAGCCGCTGAAAACCTAGAAGCTAGTGGCTAGAGGTTGTTGTCACGCCGCCTTCTCTACATTGATCTTGATCTGCTTGGGCTGGGCTTCCGGTTTCTTGGTAAGCTCCAACTTCAGCACGCCAGAATTGTAGCTGGCTGCGACGCTTTCCGTGTCAACCGTTGTCGGCAGCGTGAAGGCGCGGAAGAAACTCCCATATCGCCGCTCAATGCGGTGGAAGTTCTCTTCTTTCTCCTCAACCTCGAACTTGCGCTCGCCCTTGACTGTCAAGGTGTGATTCTCCACGCGGATGTCCAGGTCCTTTTCATCGATACCCGGAACTTCAAGCTTGAGAACAACCTTTTCCGCGTCTTCATAGATGTCGACGGCTGGCACAAAACTAGCTGTGGTCAACGGATTGTCTCCGTCATTGAGGTTGCGGAAAAGGGAATTGACTTGGTTCTGCAATAGAACAACCTCTCGAAATGGGTCCCAGCGAGTGATTGCCATGACTTTTTTCCTCCTGATGGATGCTGAAATATGGGCGGGAACGTGCAGTTCCAGGCGCTCAAACAATCTGATGATACTGTAGCATGAACGATTCATAAAATATGCGTCAATTACACTCATATTCTTAGAAATAGTATTAAATATATTATTTTTCAATATGTTATCAACAAGCTAATTTTGGTTTAGACCGCTGCAGTCAGAGTTCAAGGCCGGGTTTTGTCATTTCATGCAACGCCCGGTCACATCCGCCCAGGGGTCGGATCGCAGGGCTGCGAACCGTCCGGTGGACGGCTCTGGCCCTGGCCGTAAACCTCAGGGAAGTTTTCCTTGATCGCTTGGATCAACGCGCAGTGTTCTGGCGTGCCAATCGTTGTCAGCCGCGCATCGCGAGTGTTTATTGCATATTCAATCAAATGATGCCGGGGGCAGGGAAAAAGTAGATCGGCATTGACAAGATCTTGACGATTTGAGTTCACCTGTTCGGTCACCTGAAATCCTCCCGCCTCTCCAGTCGTGCACCAGACTTTGGTCCGTTCTCGGCAGCATGGCACAGATTCGGCCACCTGAGTTCAGAGGCTGATTAGAGTAACGTAAAATCTCACTCCGAATCCTTCTCAATCAGCGCCATCTCAATCCGCTTCGACTGCCCTCTACAATTGGAGGCAGATGTTTCACCTCTCCGGCCTCCCGACCTACATGGATTGGCATTGGCTCTGGCTCACCGTTGCAGCATTTATCGCCGGTGTGCTCAACGCCGTGGCCGGCGGCGGCTCCTTCCTGCTTTTCCCCGCAATGCTCAACATGAAGATGCTGCCGGTGCAGGCCAATGCCACCAACACCGTCGCCTTGTGGCCTGGCCAGCTTACCTCGATCGCCGCATACCGCGATGACATCAGGAAAAACATGCACCTCGCCTTGCCCATGGGCCTGGCCGGGCTGCTTGGCGGAACAGCGGGCGCACTGGTGCTGCTGCACACGCCGCAGCTGACCTTTCTCCACATGGTTCCCTGGCTGCTGCTTGTAGCTGCAACCATCTTTGCCGTCAGTGGTCCTGTCTCCCGCTGGCTGGAACGACGAAAGGGGATCGTCGTTTATGACCATTCGCCAAGGCGCCTGCCGGTCTTCATTGCTACCGTCTTTGTCTGCTTCTACATCGGCTACTTTGGCGCCGGCGCCGGCTTTCTGATGATCACCTTGCTCTCACTCTTCGGCTACGAGAACCTCAACGAGATCAACGCCCTCAAAGTTGTCTCCACCACCATGGCGAACGGCATCGCATTCATCCTCTTTGTGGCCAACGGACAGGTGGTGTGGCGTTACTGCCTTTTGGCTATGATCACCTGCGCTGTGGGCGGCTATACCTCTGCCCGCTTTGCCCGCATGGTCCCCCAGGCGGTTCTGCGTGGACTCGTGATTGTTATCGGCTTTTCCATGGCCGGTTGGTTCTTCTGGAGCAATCGATAAAATGCTTGCCTTCGGCCTCACCTCGCCCTGGCTCATCAACCTCTTCGGTTCCATCGGCGCCCTGGGAACCACCATCGCTTTTCTGCCGCAACTGGTCCGCGTCTGGCGTCGCAAGAGCGCCGACGATATCTCCTTGTCCACCTTTCTGCTTTTCAGCTTTGGCGTGGCCAGCTGGCTGGTCTACGGCCTCGGTATCGGCTCGGTGCCGATCATCGCTGCAAATGCCGTCACACTCGGCCTGGCTATCGCCATCCTGGCAATGAAGCTCCGCTACAGCCGCCGTCCGCAAAGTTGAGAGTTTTCTAAGATATATCTCCTCAAAACTAACTCAAGACTTGCTTCGGAACGGCCGATGAAGCAGGCGTGGATGATTACCACTCATCCTGTTCAGCGGCATCTCTTGGCCGTTCGGTGCAAATGCAATTGAGAGGTCTTCGCCAACGGGAGTCGGCAGCATCTCGTTTTGCCGATCACGAAACTGCGCGGATTCAGCGAGCCGCGAGTCAACCGTCAATCGTTGTCAGACGGTTTTTCGACGAAGGGAGCATCGCCTGCTCATCACTCTCGAGCCAGGAGAATCGTTGACGTATTAGCCTTGAAGGCACCGTCGACATTTCTTCCGCCGTTGAATTGAAACAGAGACTGACGGGCGCGTTGAGTTCAGGCAAACGGGTGCGTCTGTCGATGCTGGGCACGACCGGCCTGGATGTAACGGCTGTTCAGTCGCTCTGGGCAGCCGAACGCGAGTCCAGAGCACCAGGCGTTCCGTTTGCTCTTGAAGATGAAAAGCCGGGGCAGATCGTAACCGCGCCGGCCGCCACAGGCATTGAAATCTTTGCGGTTTCCGAGATAGCACGTTAGTCCGGGTAGAGTGAGCCATTGTCAACCTTGGTTATGTGAGGGCCAGGATATCGCTGCGATTAAAAGCGAGCATAAAACAGGACACTCGAATAAACTAAGCCTGCGCGTATCGGCAAGCCATCGCCGGTTTGTGGTTATGAGGGCAAGATGAAAGTCCTGGGCATTAGCGGATTGGAGAATTCGGTAGCCTTCAAGCAAGCGCACTGGCCAGGTCTCGAAGGGCGCGAATACAGGATTGTGCAGGGATTGGATGCTGCAGCCGCGCTGGTCATCGATGGTCGATTAGTTGCCGCGGCCGAAGAAGAGCGCTTTACCGGGAAAAAGCATACTGGCGATTTTCCAATCCATGCTATTCGATTCTGCCTTGCAGAAGCAGGAATTTCAGTGGATGCCGTCGACGAGATTGCCCATGGTTTTGACTACGCACCCTATCGCCAACTCTATCTGAACGATGACATATCAGCCGATCTCTACCGTCAGGTGCTTTCAAGAGAAGCGTTCCTTACGCAGATTCGGCGGGATCTACCAGGCTTTTCAGAAGACCGGGTGTATTCCGTTGGCCACCACTTGGCACACGCAGCCAGCGCGGCCTATACATCTGGCTGGGATGAGTGTTTGGTCGTAGTCAACGATGCGATGGGCGAGGTTGAAAGTCTCAGCGTCTACGATTTTCACGATGGCTCGTTGGAAAAGATCCGCACCATCCCCGCCGCCGACTCGATCGGCATCTTGTATTCGCTTGTCACGTTGCATCTCGGCTTCGATTTCAATTCGGACGAATACAAGATCATGGGTCTCGCTCCCTATGGAGACCCGAACCGCTTTCGGTCGTTTTTCGAGCACGCCGTTGAGCTCTGCAAAGATGGCTCCATTCAAATTCCGATTCTCAAGTTGAACAAGTCGCGCGAAGGCAGAGAAAGTTACATTGCCACGCGTGCCCACCTTGATCAACATCTTGTTCCCCGCAGGCGCTCGTCGGACCCCGTCGCTTCCGATCATCAGGATGTGGCTGCCGCTCTTCAAGAATGTCTCGATCGGGTGATCCTGCACGTCTGCGGCCATTTTGCTGAGCAAACGGGTTTGCGCAGAATTGCGATGGCCGGTGGTGTTGCTCTGAACTGCACGGCGAACGGGAAGCTCATACATTCAGGATTGTTTGACGAGGTCTATGTGCAACCGGCAGCGGGCGACGCCGGCGCCGCCCTGGGAGCAGCGATCTATCGCGCATCGCTGTATGGAGAAGTTTCCAATTGTCGCATGTCCGCACCGCTCCTGGGCCCACACTACGCTACCAGCGAAATCCAAGCCGCATTGCACCGCTTTGACGGGATGGTTCAGTGGCATTGTTTTGATTCTCTCGATGAAACCTGTGCGGCGGCAGCCCAACTCATCGCTGATGGTCAAGTCATCGCGTGGGCACGGGGCCGCATGGAATTCGGCCCGCGGGCGCTTGGCAATCGCAGCATTCTCGCCGATCCCGGGCACCCGGAGATGCGTGATCGGATTAACTCAATGGTCAAGAAGCGAGAGGCATTCCGCCCGTTTGCGCCGGCATGCTCTTTGGAGGAGGCGCATCGTTGGTTCGATGTAGCTCCAGGCGAGGAGCATCCTTACATGATCAGCGTGGTCGATGTGCGTCGCGAAGTTCAACCTTTGCTTCCCGCAATCACCCATGTCAACGGCTCCGCGCGCCTTCAGACCGTATCGGTCAACGACAATCCGGATTTCCATGCATTGCTGCTTGCTGTCGGGGAAAAGACAGGTCGTCAGATGGTGCTGAACACAAGTTTCAATGTTAAGGGGCAACCAATCGTGAACACACCCGATGAAGCGATCGCCACGTTTCTTGGGACTGGAATTGAGTCTCTATTTTTGGAGAACTTTCATGTTACCCGATCAGTTGCTTGAGTGGAATCGCACTGAAGTCGATTACCAGCGCGACAGCACCATCGCTGATCTGTTCAAGCAGCAAGTCGCCCGCACTCCTGATGCACCTGCCGTCGTATCAAATGACCGTCAGCTGGCCTATGCCGAACTTGACTCGCGCTCGAGCCGCCTGGGCCGATATCTCCAGGATCTTGGAGTTGGTCCAGAAACCCGGGTGGGCGTTGCGATGGCGCGCTCGGAAATGCTCGTAATCAGCCTGCTTGCGATTCTCAAAGCCGGCGGAGCCTATGTTCCTTTAGATCTCACCTACCCAAAGGATCGCCTGCATTTTATTATCGAAGATTCCGGGCTTTCGCTTCTCCTTACTACTTCAAGTTCCTATCATCAGTTTCCACTGCAATCTGGGGGGATTGCAGGGGTATCCGTGGATGAGTTCCTGGAATCGACACGCGCCGCTTCCTGCGCTGAGCCCTCATCAGCAATCAAATCCGACGCCACAAGCCGCAGCCTGGCTTATTTGATTTACACATCCGGCTCTACCGGCAAGCCTAAGGGCGTGATGGTTGAGAACAGAAATGTCGTCAATTTCTTTACTGGTATGGATCGGGCAATCGGCACTGAACCCGGAGTCTGGCTTGCTGTCACCAGCGTCTCCTTTGACATCTCGGTTTTGGAACTTCTGTGGACATTGACTCGCGGATTCAAAGTGGTGGTCCATGGCGATGACGGCACTGCCACAATTGCAGAGGAAATTACCGACAACGCTGTGACACATTTGCAAATGACGCCGTCGCTTGCTCGCATGTTAACCCTCGACGCAAATGCATTTGGAGCACTCGGTTGTCTCAGGCAGATTCTGCTGGGAGGAGAGACGGTGCCGGTCTCCCTGGTAAATCACCTCCGCCAGGTCTTCAACGGCGACATCTACAACATGTACGGCCCTACCGAAACCACCATCTGGTCCACGACACATCGCCTTCAAGAGCTGGGCAGCGCAGTCTCAATTGGACGCCCCATCGCCAACACTCAAATCTATCTATTGGACGGGGAATTGAACGCAGTTCCGCAGGGTGAAGTTGGCGAGCTATTCATTGGCGGCGACGGCGTAGCCCGCGGCTATTGGAATCGGCCCGACCTCACCGCCGAACGCTTTCTTAACATTCCGCCGCTCTCGGCGCAACGCTTGTATCGTACAGGCGACCTCGCGCGCATTTTGCCGGACGGCGATATGGAGTTTCTAGGTCGCGGCGATTTCCAAGTCAAGCTTCGCGGCCGCCGCATTGAACTCGGAGAAATCGAAGCCGCTCTTGAACAGTGCCCCGGAATAAGACAAGCGGTGGTGGTTGTCAAGGAAGATAAGGCTGACGACAAACGCCTCCTAGCATATCTTGTAGCCACGGATAGCCGCCCAGCGCAGATCAGCGCTCTACGGGATGCGCTGGAATCAAGGCTTCCCGATTACATGATTCCTTCCGCATACGTCTTTCTTTCCGCGTTGCCCCTTACAGATAATGGGAAGATCGATCGCAAGGTTCTGTCAAATCTTCCTTCACCAATGTCTGCGACGGTTAGCGCTTCAAACCCATCAAAGAACTCGCTGGAATTGATCATTGCCGGCGCGTGGCAAGATGCGTTGGGAATCCCGAGCATTGCCATCGACGATAATTTCTTCGAGCTCGGAGCTCATTCTCTGACCATTGCCGAGGTGCAGGCAAGGCTGCGACAGGCGCTAGGCCGTGACATTTCCCTGGTCGACCTGTTTCAGTTCTCAACGGTAAATGCACTGGCCCATCATCTTGCCAACTCCGCATCGGCAGCCACTGACACAAAAGCTTCTGAACGCGCGCAGCGCCGCAGGTTGGCTCGCCAACGCTAAAAGGAATTGATGAAGCCAGCCTCAATCGCGATCGTCGGCATGGCAGGCCGGTTCCCCGGTGCCCGTAATATCGCAGCATTCTGGCAAAACCTTCGCGATGGCGTTGAGTCAATTCGCACGCTTTCCGATTCTGAACTCCTTGCTTCAGGTGCGTCGCAGCATGAGATCGCCAGCCCACTCTACGTGAAACGAGCTTCAGTGCTCGACGATGTGCCCATGCTCGATGCGTCCTTTTTCGGGTTAAGCCCGCGCGACGCTTCCATCATGGATCCCCAGCATCGCCACTTTCTTGAATGCGCATGGGAAGCACTTGAAGATGCGGGCCATCCGCCGAAGTACTTTGATGGCTCCATTGGAGTATTTGCCGGATCCGGCATGAACACCTACCTGATTCATAACCTGCTGGCCAACCGTGAGCTTGTTGAGACTGCCGGGCTGTTCCAGCTCAAACAGACGGGCAACGACAAAGACGTTCTTGCCACGCGTGTTTCTTACCAATTTGACCTGCGCGGACCAAGCATCAATGTGCAGACGGCGTGCTCGACTTCACTGGTCGCTGTTCACCTGGCATGCCAGAGCTTGCTCAACTATGAGTGCGACCTTGCACTGGCCGGCGGGGTCACGATCGAGAATCCGCACGGGCAAGGCTATATCTACCGTGAAGGAGAAATCCTGTCCCGCGACGGCCATTGTCGGTCTTTCGACGCCTCTTCCAGCGGAACCGTGTTTGGAAGCGGGGTGGGCGCCGTCGTGTTACGCCGGCTTGAAGACGCACTCGAAGATCGCGACAATATTCGTGCGGTTATTCTCGGAACCGCAATCAACAACGACGGAGCGCGCAAGGTGAGCTACCTTGCGCCGAGCGTGGATGGGCAAGCCGACGTGATTGCTGAGGCTCTGGATGTCGCGGGTGTTGGAGCTGAAACCATCTCCTACGTTGAGGCTCACGGCACCGGCACCGTCATCGGCGATCCCATCGAAGTTAGAGGACTTACTCAAGCCTTCCGAAAGTCCACTCAATTAGCTGACTACTGTGGAATCGGATCGCTAAAGTCAAACGTCGGTCATCTTGACGCAGCCGCAGGCGTCGCCGGACTTATCAAGACTGTGCTCGCACTTGAGCACAGCCAGGTACCTGCCAGTTTGCACTTTGAGAGATTGAATCCTTACATCGAGCTCGAAGGGAGCCCGTTTTTTGTTAACAGTCAACTCCGCGATTGGCCGTCAACGATTGGATCGCCCAGGCGTGCAAGTGTGACGGCGCTGGGCATTGGCGGCACCAATGCCCACGTTGTGCTTGAGGAGGCGCCACAACTTCTCCCTTCCTTGCAGGCGAGTCCCTGTCAGCTGCTTACTGTTTCCGCAAAGACCGCAAGCGCGGCCGATCGTGCCGTAGCGAATCTTGCAAACTATCTGCAGGCCAATCCAGAGCTCAACCTTGCAGACGTCGCTTTCACCTGCCATCTTGGCAGACAAGCATTTTCCCATCGTCGTGCATGGGTGGTCAACGACTCGCACGTGGGAATATCGTCCGTCTTGGATAAAAATCCGACGTCGATTGCCGCTGGAATCGCCCTGCAATCCACGCCCTCTGTTGTCTTCATGTTTTCTGGTCAGGGCTCGCAGCATGTCAACATGGGCCGTGATCTTTACCGGTACGAGCCGGTCTTCGAGGACAGTCTCGACCAATGCGCCGAGCTGCTCTTGCACGCGCTTGGCTTTGATCTGCGGCAAGTGCTTTATCCTCCGCAGGGGACCGAAGATGCAGCGGCCGATCAGCTGAATCAGACCTGGCTCACTCAGCCCGCACTTTTTGCCGTCGAGTATGCTCTTGCGCGTTGGTGGATGTCGCTTGGTGTCGAGCCTGCCGCAATGGTCGGCCACAGCATTGGCGAATATGTTGCCGCATGCCTCGCAGGTGTCTTCTCCTTGCAGGACGCCCTCGCGATTGCAGCGATCCGCGGTCGAATGATGCATGACCTTCCGCGCGGCTCGATGCTCGCTGTCTCACTCCCCCCTCGGGATCTTCATCTCACCGGCAATCTTTGCTTGGCTGCAATCAACGGCGCAAGGCTGTGCGTCGTTTCTGGCCCCACCTCAGAGATCGCTGATTTTGAGGAACGCCTCTCGAAGGAATCGATCTCTTGTCATCGCGTACTTACCTCGCATGCATTTCATTCAGGCATGATGGATCGCATCCTCGGCGAATTTGAACAGCGCGTCCGAAGCATCGAGCTTAACCCGCCGCGCATTCCCTATTTCTCAAATCTGAGCGGAACCTGGATCGAGGCGGAAGAAGCCACCGATCCAGGCTATTGGGCTCGGCACTTGCGCCAGACGGTTCGCTTCTCTGACGCGTTGGCCGAACTTTCACTGGATCCCAATCGAACCCTGATCGAAATAGGGCCGGGAACTGTGCTCACGTCGCTTGCTCGTCAGCAACTCGGACCGAAAGTAAAGGCAGTAAACTCACTTCCTCATCCACGTGACAGAGCGAACAGCCTTCGATGCATTTTGCAGTCGCTTGGCCAAGCGTGGTCATTGGGCGTAGATGTCGATTGGGCCGCGTTGCATTCGGCTTCATCCGGCAAGCGAGTGCCTCTTCCGACCTACCCCTTTGAGCACCGCAAATTCTGGATTGACCCAGACAAGTCGCCGCTGCAGGCGACTTCCCCCTCATTGCCCGAATCGCCCTCTGATGAAAGGGGTGGATTGTCGTTCTATCGACGTCTCTGGAAGCAGCAACCGCAGATTCGTTCATCTAATACTGCGACTAGCGCCTGGATTGTCTTCAATGATTCAACCGGTCTCGGCGATCAAACCGTGGAAATGCTCAACGCGAAGAAGGAAGCCGTGATTCTCGTTGGCGCTGGCGCAGAATATCGATCCACAGGCGATGGCAACTACTCTATTCGTCCGGGCGCGCGCGATGACTACGACGCACTGATTGCAGACGTTATTCTTAGCGGACAATCGCCCAAAAAGATTCTTCATCTCTGGTCCGTAGAGAATTCAGATTCTTCGCTCGACGAGACAATTCAGCGCAGCTTCAATAGCCCGCTCTATCTTGCCCAGGCATTGGCCCGCCAGGACCTGACGGGTATCGATATTGCATTCGTCTCGAACCGCTTGCAACAGGTCTCTGGGGAACCTGTCCGCAATCCAGCGCGGGCTGTGTTCCTTGGTCCTGCCCGTGTCATCCCGAAGGAACTTCCCGGGATGACCTGCCGCAGCCTCGACGTTGATGTCGAGGGTGACACACCGGCGCACTGCGCAACCCAGATCGTCGCCGAGATGGAATCCGTTCGTGAAAATGCCGCCATTGCGTTTCGCGGTAGCGAGCGTTTTGTCGAACAGCTGGAGCCCTTTCAATTGTCCTCCGCTCCTGACCGGCGGCGCTTGCAACCGGGCGGCGTGTATCTCATCACTGGCGGTTTAGGTGGACTGGGTTTAGTTGTTGCCGAGCATCTAGCCCGCGAATTCAAAGCTCGCCTGGTGCTCGTCGGCCGTTCGGCGTTGCCTCCTGAATCAAATTGGGAATCCGCTCTCAATGAAGCGGGGCAAACCGATGCCACCAAGCGCACAATTCGCAAACTGATTGAGCTTCGATCGGTGGCCGACGGACTGCTGGTTATCCAGGCTGATGTGACGAACCTTGACCAGATGCGCGATGCAGTCTCTGATGCCCGTCGGCAATTCGGAACCATCGACGGTGTCTTTCATGCAGCGGGTGTTCTGGATGATGGGTCCTTGATGCTGAAGACCGCGGAGAACGCAGCTCGCGTGCTCAGTCCCAAGGTGCTTGGAACGCTCGTTCTTGAAGAGGCGCTCCGCGACCATCCACTGAGTTGCTTTGTGCTTTTCTCGTCGATCAGCTCCATCCGTCCTCCGGCGGGCCAAATTGACTACGCCGCCGCCAACGCGTTTTTGGATGCCTTTGCGTTGAGCCGGAACCCGCCGGTCACCGTGGTGAATTGGGGCATGTGGCGGGAGGTTGGAATGGGTGCGCGAACTGCTTCGGCCCATCCGTTTCTTCAGGAACGATTGCTCGTCACGCCGCAAGAGATTGTTTACTCAGGCCGGTTTTCGAAACAGGATCAATGGCTCCTCTCAGAGCATCGATTGAAGGATGGCAGGGCACTAATCCCTGGCACAGGCTACCTTGAAATGGCCGCAGCGGCATTCGCGCGCGAGGCCTTACACGGGACCCTTGAATTCAGTGACGTCTTCTTCCTCGCCCCGCTGACCTTTGACGCTGCTGAATCGAAAGAGGTTCGAGTCCAGTTGATGCGAGAGCAGGATGCTGGGCCAGAGAAGAATGCATTCCACTTTTCGATTTTTGCGCGCGGAGATCATTGGGTCGAGCATTGCAGCGGAAATGTTGCGCCATGCCTCATGCACCGCGCGAAGTATGTTGATCGCGCGGCCATCACTGCTCGCTGTCAACAACGCGAAATCGTCTTCGATCAGCTACATCGCACGCGCCAGGAGCACCAGTTCAAGTTCGGACCTCGTTGGCAGTCGCTCAGGCGGATCAAGCTTGGCAACCGGGAGGCATTGGGAGAGATCGTTCTGGAGGACCGGTTCCATCCAGACCTGACCACGCTTCGCATTCATCCTGCGTTGCTGGATATGGCTACAGGAGCATCCCTCTATCTCATTGAGGACTACGATCAATCCGACGACCTCTTTCTTCCGATCTCCTACAAGCGGATGTGTGTTTACCAGGCATTACCGGGCAGGTTCTTCACCCACATTCGCTCTCGCCGAGAAGGCTCGCCTGGCGCGCAGGTTGAAACCTTCGATATCTCCGTCTTCAATGAACATGGGCAGGCCTTGGCAGAGATCGAAGGCTTTGCGATGCGACGAATCCGCGATGCGGAAGAAGCCCTGAAACTCAACTCTGTCTCTCTTGGCGCTGCACGCTCGGGCGATCAGCCCATCGAGATTCCCAAAGGCATTGGAATCGCCCCGCACGACGGCGCGCGGGCGTTGACGCGAATCCTTATGACTGCAACGCCGGTCGCCGTTGTTGTCACTTCTGATCCAAGTGAAGTTGTCGACGATGAACCTTCATCATCAAACGCAACTGCCGGCCTGGGAGCGATTCCTGCGCAGGCAATTGATGATATTGAGCGAACTCTGACCGCCTGGTGGCAGGATCTCCTGGGGGTCGAGCACGTTGGACTGGATGACGATTTCTTCGCTTTGGGCGGCCATTCTCTTGTCGGCGTTCGGCTCTTTGGCAAAATCAAAAAGGCTTGGCAAGTGGACTTGGAACTCGCGGTACTATTTGAGGCGCGAACCGTGCGTCAACTTGCAGAAGTTGTTCGCAAGTCAAACCAGCCAGCGACCTTGGCGCCGAAGAGCTGGGCCACTCTTGTTCCCATTCAGCCGAACGGTTCCCGCACTCCACTGTTCTGCGTTCATGCGGTCGGCGGAGACGTCATCTTCTATGAACAGCTAGCTCGCGCTCTAGGCCCGGACCAGCCCTTTTATGCCTTTCAATCCCCACTGGTATCCAAGATAGAAACTCGCCACGTCAGCATCGAAGAACTTGCGTCGATGTACGTCAGGGAGATGCGGTCCTTTTTCCCTCAAGGCCCTTATTTGATCGGAGGCGCATCGTTTGGTGGACTGGTCGCATTTGAAATGGCAAAGCAGCTTTATGCCCAAGGCGCGAAGCCAAGGTTGCTTGTACTCTTTGACACTTCAATTCCTGGAAACGAACAACGCGTAGCTGCCAAGGATCGGGTCGCTAGCTTCCTCAACGGCCTGCGAAAACAAGGTGCAACCTATCTCACGACAAAGGCTGCGGTGAAAAGGGTATATTGGGGCGACAAGATGCTTCGCCGCCTCAGGCTTATCGCGTGCGCTTCTCATCGGCTGGTGCGCCGTCGACTTCCTGTTCAACTTCATTACTTCCAAGTGGAGGAGGCTCACAAGCAAGCCTTGACCCGCTACTCGTTCCATCCTTATGGTGGCAAGATCACGCTCATGCGGGCAGTGGATCGCGGTCCTGAGGTTCTGGGAAAACGCGAAGATCCGACACTTGGATGGGCTCGACTCGCAGAAGGGGGCCTTGAGATTCACGACGTCGAAACAGGTCACATGTCAATGCTATTTGAGCCCTATGTCGAGATCTTTGTACAGCAGCTCAAGCCGCTTCTGGGGTCGTGACGCTTTCGTCGCGCCGCGTTCGCATCCACAGCAGCCTTTTCAGGAGTCGGGAAACCAACGCACCCCGCCCATGGAGAGTCTTATGGGTTCGGCCTGTAGAGGCCGCATTTCCAAAACCTCCAACTCCGGTCCTGCCGTTCTCTCCACCATCACCGCGACGCGGTGCTCAGCGTGATCGAGTTGGCAGAATTGCCACCGCCCAGACTCGTCATTCAAACACGGATCGAGGTGGAGTTGAATTCCATCCGCTCCACCAAACACAAAAGAGAACTTCTTCAACGGCAGTGAAACTCCCATTCCCCGCGCCTTGATGTAGGCCTCTTTCAACGTCCAAAGCGACACTCCGCGATCCAAGCGTTCCGACTCTGAAAGGGCTTCAAGCTGTTCCAACTCGAGCGGCGAAAAAACCGTTTTGGCAACCTCGGCAATCTCCATTGCGCGCGCCTTCGGCTCCACATCCACACCCACTTCCGCACCATGGCTAATCAGACAAGCGACAAGGTCCGGGCAGTTCGACAAATTGAACTTCATGCCGCAATCACCGTTAGCGGCTGGCTTGCCGTATGCATTCAACGTGAAGCGCCAGGCTTCGGGAGAAGTCTGATGATAGTGTGACAGCGCCGTGCGCACCAGGATATGAGTCGTGAGATACTCGCGTCGATGCCGTTCAAATCTGAAGGCCAGCAAACGGGCGCGCTCATCTTCAGTCAGCAGCCGGTCGCACTCTTCCGCGACCCTTTCCGCCGAGACGTCGTTCGGGTTAGCCATCCATAAGTGCAGGGTTCGTTTGTCCATCGCAATTGAACAGAAGCGCCTGAGCGGCTCTAGCAATCATGAGCCTTGGCGCGGTCACCTGATTTTGTCCAGAGAATCGCCAAGCCGCAAATCCCAACAAAACAAGAAGCCCGGCGATCCACTGAACAGGTCTCTTCGCACAGATAGTTATTGTATTCAATCACATCGACAGAGATTATCAGCGCTTAAACCGATCTGGCTTTACCAAGCCTCTGCGGGCATTTTAGGCATTGCAGCGCTATAATTCCCCCTATGGCTGCAAGCGCGCCCACGAATCCACCTGAACTCGATCGGTCGACAGTTGCTGCGGAGGCTGCACAGGCCTGCTTAGATGGGGCGGCTTCCAAAATGCTCGCTCTCGAAGCGCGTCTGCGGCTTTTAGGCAGCGTCATGGTTGCCTACTCCGGCGGAGTCGACTCTGCATTTCTGGCCGCCACTGCCCACCGTGTTCTGGGCTCCGGCATGCTCGCGGTCCTTGCCGACTCGCCCAGCCTGGCTCGACGAGATCTGGAGCAGGCATGCAGCTTTGCCAACCTACTGGGGATGCCCCTCAAGGTGATTGAAACCAACGAGTTGGAACGCCCAGAGTACCAACGAAATGACGCCAGCCGATGCTTCCACTGCAAAGACGAGCTCTTCGCTACCATGGAGACCCTGGGCCAGAAGCTCGGCTTTGCCCGCATCGCCTACGGCATGAACGCCGACGATACTCGGGACTTTCGCCCCGGACAGCGCGCAGCCGAGCAGCATTCTGTGCTGGCTCCGCTCGCGGAGGTTGGGTTGAACAAAGCGGAGATCCGCGCCCTTTCCAAAGGCGCCGGTTTCTCGTTATGGGATCGGCCCGCCGCCCCGTGCCTGTCATCCCGCGTCGAATACGGTCGCGCAGTAACCCGGGAAGTTCTGGAACAGGTAGAGAGGGCCGAGGAAAGCCTGCGCCAATTGGGCTTTCGCGAACTGCGCGTGCGCCACCACGGTGACCTGGCTCGCGTAGAGATTGCGCGTGCCGAGCTGCCCCGCGCCCTGGTTATCGACATGCTTGAAGCCATCTCGACCGCCCTCAAACAGGCCGGATACCAATACGTGACGCTCGACTGCGCTGGCTTTCGATCCGGGTCACTGAATGCACTCTTGCCTGCGGACGTTCTGGCCCGGCGGGGCGCATAAGCGTCACCCATCGCCAACGGTTTAGAATCACAAAGCCATGCGTATTGGATATTTAGAGTGCTTTTCCGGCATCAGCGGCGACATGCTGCTCGGCGCGCTTGTTGATGCGGGCGTCCCTTTCGATCATCTACAGCAAACTGCAGCCGCCCTCAAAATCGATGCTCGTCTCGAGATGCGCAAGGTGAGCCGAGGCGGATTGGCGGCCACCAAGGTCGACGTATTCGCTCTTGACCAAACCGCCGCCAGTGTGGGCCACTCTCACCCTCCCGCACCACATGCACATCCCGCACACGCACATCCGGCACATCGTTCCTTGTCGGCAATCCTCAACATCATTCGCGCCTCCTCCATTTCAGAGGCCGTCAAAGTTCGCTCCATCCGCGCCTTTCAACTGCTCGGCGAAGCCGAAGCTGCCATCCACTCCATTCCCATTGAGAATGTGCACTTTCACGAGATTGGTGGGCTCGACACGATCATTGACATTGTCTGTGCCGCCGCCGGCGCGGCGGCGCTTGGCGTTGATCAATGGCTTGCCTCGCCACTCAACGTCGGCAGCGGAACTGTTGTTTGCCAGCACGGCACGCTTCCGATTCCCGCTCCCGCAACGCTGGCTCTTCTTGGCGATGCACCCATCTACGCTGCAGGCGAGCCAATGGAGCGCGTCACTCCAACCGGCGCGGTCATTTTGCGCATATTTGATGTGCGCTATATGCCGCTTCCAGCCATGCGGATCAAGACCTCCGGTTATGGGGCTGGAGGACGCGAAACCGCTGGGCAGCCCAATCTGCTCCGCCTCCTGGTCGGCGAACAGGACGCTGGCCAGCCGGGTGACCCAGATTCCATCGCTGTGATCGAAACTGTCATCGACGATTGCAACCCGCAGGTCCTGGCCTATGTGAGTGAACTGCTTCTCGACGCCGGTGCCTGGGATGTCTACCGCGCTTCGGTGCAAATGAAGAAGGGCCGCACCGGCGTGCAGGTCACCGTGCTCTGCAATCCCAATCTCATGCCTCGCCTGCGTGACATTCTGCTACGCGAGACGACGACGATCGGCCTCCGTTGGAGACTCGAAAATAAACTCGCCTTGGCCCGCGAATTCCTTGCCGTGCAGATTCCGCGCGGCGAAGTGCGCATCAAGATTGCACGCTGGCCCAACGGAAAAATTGCGAACGCTACTCCGGAATATGAGGACTGCCGCTTGCTCGCCACGTTGCACTCTGTTCCGCTCAAGCAAATTATCGCCGAAGCAATGCAGGCATACCTTGCATTATCCAATGGAGAACGCCCATGAGATTATTCGTTCTTGCGTCAGGCGCTTTGGCGCTCGCCTGTTTCGCGGCACCGTCGAATACTGTACGCGCTCACCAACCCAAGACCCTTCATGGTCAAGGCTGCGTCGAAGCGGGTGTTGAGAATCGGTGCCTCATCGTCAAAGACCTGACCACCGGGACGCTGTACAACGTGCTCACCAAGGAACCAAGGCCCGACATCGGGGAGGGAATTGACTTCACGGGTACGCTACATGACGGTCCCAGCACATGCATGCAAGGCATCTCTGTGGATGTGACAAGCTGGATGCGCAAGAGTTCTATCAAATGCAGTCATCACCAGGAGCCAGCGAAATGATCTCACTCAGTATGCCAATCACCGCACACGCCGGATCTGTGGGCACCTTTATCGCCATCCCGAAGGCAGGCTACTGATGGATCCGTTGAGAATCGAAGCGCTCCTCAACGAAGTCCGCGAAGGCCAAACACCCGTCAGCCAGGCCCTCGATCGTCTTCGCGATCTACCCTTTGAGGACCTGGGCTTTGCCAAAGTCGATCATCATCGGTCTCTCCGTACCGGCATGCCTGAAGTGATATTTGGCGCCGGCAAGACCGCCGCGCAGGTTGCAACCATCTTTGCCCGGATGGCTCAAGCCGGAGGCAACGTCCTCGCAACACGTGCTTCACGCGAGATGTTTGACAAGGTGCTTGCCGCAGAGCCGCGCGCAGAGTTTCATGAAACCGCCCGCGCCGTCACGCTCACGCAGACACCCGCCATTCCCGGCAAGGGGACCATCGCCGTTGTGTGTGCAGGCACAAGCGATCTGGCGGTGGCTGAGGAAGCTGCGGTAACCGCTCGCCTCATGGGCAACACCGTCGAACTCATCGCCGACGTGGGCGTCGCCGGCATTCACAGGTTGCTTGCCCAGAAAACATCCCTGCAATCTGCCCGAGTTCTCATTGTCTGCGCCGGCATGGAAGGGGCCCTACCCACTGTCGTCGGTGGCCTCGTCAACGCCCCGGTTCTCGCGGTGCCCACCAGTGTGGGCTATGGCGCATCGTTTGGCGGCGTGGCCGCGCTTCTCGGCATGTTGAACACCTGCTCGCCGAACGTCTCAGTGGTCAACATTGACAACGGTTTCGGTGCTGCCTGCATCGCCTCGCTAATCAATCACATGTAGCCCGCTGCCGGTTCATCGCCCGCCGGAAATGGCAGCGCGGATTTATGCTGTTCTGTGCACGCCCAGAGGTGGTCCGCAATGACCCAATCCCGTAGGAGTTTTCTTAAATCAAGCGCCGCCGTTGCTGCGGCTTGTACCGTTCGCCCCGGCGAGGCATTCGCAGTTCCGATCGCCTCGCCAGTCCTCACCCAGTTTGGATATGGCGAAATCGAACTCCTGGACGGCCCGCTTCGCCAGCAGTTTCAAACCAATCACGCATTCTACTCATCCATTGACGAGGACAGCCTGCTCAAGCCCTTCCGTGAGCGTGCCGGCCTCCCCGCGCCCGGTGAAGATATGGGCGGATGGTACGACTGGTCATCCGATTTCACCCTTCAAAACATGCACGGATTCTGCCCTGGCCACAGTTTCGGCCAATATCTCTCAGGACTATCCCGCGACTTTGCCGCCACCGGTTCCAAATCGACTCAGGAGAAGATTCACCGGCTTGTGCGCGGTTACGCGGCGGCCATCGCCCCCAGGTTTTATGAAGGCAACCGCTTTCCTGGCTACATCTATGACAAAGTCTCCATTGGCCTTCTGGATGCTCACGAGTTTGCCGCCGACCCCACCGCACTGCAGGTTCTTGACGCCGCGGTCGATGCGGTGCTGCCCTTCCTGCCGGCCAAGGCCCTTTCACGCGCGGAGCAATACGCACGCCCGCACACGGATGAGTCCTTTTGCTGGGATGAGTTCTACACCCTGCCTGAGAATTTCTTTCTTGCCCACACCCGCGGCGGCGGTGACCGGTACCTTCAACTGGGCAAGCGCTTCCTTGCCGACGACTGGTATTTTGATCCACTTGCAGCGGGGCAAAATGTGCTGCCTGGAAAGCATGCTTACAGCCATGTGAACGCGATGAGCAGCGCCATGCAGGCCTGGCTTGTGCTGGGCAGCGAGAAGCACCTGCGCGCCGCTCAAAACGGCTTCAATTTTCTTCGCACCACACAGAGTTTTGCCACAGGCGGGTGGGGGCCCAATGAGACGTTCCGCGATCCTTCAAGCGGTGAAATCGGCGACAGTCTTACCAAGACTCATTCCAGTTTTGAAACGCCTTGCGGCTCCTACGCGCACTTCAAAATCACGCGGTACTTGCTGCGCGTTACGCGCGACAGCCGCTACGGCGACAGCATGGAAAAGGTTCTCTACAACACCATCCTCGGAGCCAAACCGATCCAAAAAGATGGCCACGGCTTCTACTACTCCGATTACAACAACTCAGGTTCGAAGTTTTATCATCCAAATAAGTGGACGTGCTGTACGGGAACATTTGCGCAGGTCACTGCCGATTACGGCATCAGTTCTTACTTCCGCGACTCCGATGGCATTTATGTCAACCTATTTGTCCCATCGCGAGTGACCTGGATGCGAGGCAACGATCGCGTCATATTGACTCAAATGACCGGCTATCCTCACCAACCTTCAACGGAATTCGCAATCGAGCCCGACAAGCTGGCAGCGTTCCCGGTGTTTATCCGCATCCCGGCATGGGCAGGTCCTAAAACCGTGATCTCCATCAATGGCAAGCACGTGATCGCCAGTCCCACGCCAGGGCAGTTTGCGCGGGTTGACCGCACCTGGAGTCATGGCGACCATATTGAAGTTGAATTCGATATGCCGACGGTGCTTGAAACGGTTGACGCACAGCACCCGAATTTGATGGCCGCGATTCATGGCCCACTGGCGCTGTTTGCTGTGGGCCAGATTCCGGCAAAGGTTTGCGTGAATGACCTGGTGAACGCCAAGCAGATTGCCGCTGGCTCAACCGATTGGCAGGCAAGGACAGCCCTAGGCAATTTCACTCTGCGGCCCTTCGCATCCATCCAGGATGAAGGGTATCGGCTCTACCTTGAGGTTAATTCCTAAGGGCGATTTCGAAGTCTCGCCTAGTGCGAATCACCGATGCCCCAAGTCCCGTCCGCCGCTGCAGACGAGACTTTGAAATGCGGCCCGAAAAACTCTTTGCTACGGCCTGTCGTAGAAGCGGAAGAATAAACTCGGCTTGGCCACGGGCTCGGCCTTGGCGACTAATTGCTGAGTCTGGCTGTCGCTGAGCGGCGTAAACTCACGGGCGAGATGCACGTTCTCCTCAAGCTGCGCGATATTGTCGCACCCCACGATGACGGTGCTCACCGGCCGCGAGAGCGTGTAGTACATAGCCTCGCGCATGGTGAGCGTCCCCGACCGATCGGTCTGGATGGTCATGCCTTCCCATGAGTGTTTCTGTTCTTCGATCGATGGCGGGGTCCAGTTGGAAAGCAGCCGGCTGCGCCCGGGAATCTTCATTCCGATGATGCCCATCTGCTTTTCAACTGCCAACGGCAGCAGGCCTTCATTGAAGCTGTAGTGGTGTGGATCAGCGGCGTTCATGGCCATCAGCACCGTATCGAAGGGGTACCGCCGGATGCCTTCCATCAGCGAATCTGGGCGATAGTGGCCAGTCAGCCCGAGGTAGCGCACCACTTTCTGCTGCTGCATCTCGATCAGCGCTTCCATGGCGCCGCCCTTGGCAAAGACCGCATTAACGTCGGTCATCGTGCCGATGTCGTGCAACTGCCAGAGATCGACGTGGTCAGTTTGCAGCAGTTGCAGCGATTTCTCGATCATGCGCATGGAGTCGTCGCGGGTCCGTTCTTTGGTTTTTGTGGCCAGGAAGGCCTGGTTGCGCCGGTGCGCCATCACCCGGCCCACGTACTGCTCGCTCCAGCGCTCTGGCCCACCGTAGATAGACGAAGTGTCGATGTAGTTGACGCCAAGGTCGAGGGCGCGCTCGATAATGGGCACTGCGGCATCGAAGTTGTTGGCGTGTTCAAGCGCGGCCTGTCCGCCGAGAGAAAAGATGCCCACCTTGTAGCCGGTCTTGCCCAGGTTGCGCGTGGGCATTGCCGATGGCGTGACTGGATTGACGGGCAAGCCCGGCATGGTCCGGGGCGTCTCAGACGCAAGTGCCGAGGGCGCAAGCAGCGCAGCCGTTACGGCACCACCGGCTTTGAGAAATTCGCGGCGTCCGTGCTTGCCGCCCATCGCTTGACTGTCACTCATAAAAAACCTCCCGGATTCAACTCTCAATCATAGACCTGGGGCGCGATAAAGCGGGATGAATTCGAGAATCAGAAACGCAGGTTTGCAGCGCGGGCCAATTCACCGGCTTTCTGCCATGACTCTTCCGTTACTTGACGCCTCTATATATGTGGACCACTCTTTGTATATACATGGGGGGAGTCAAATGGCTGCGACTCAGACGTCGATCCGGCTGGACCTTGACCTGGCGGACCAGGCGGTGCGACTGCTCGGGGTAAAAACCCGCACCGAGGCGGTGCATATTGCTTTACGCGAGATTGTGAATGTGGAGCGATTCAAGGAATTGCTGCGGAAGCACGAGGGCATGGGCAGCTTCGACCGGTCCTGTGAGTGATGGACAAGGTAGTCGTCTTTGACACCTCGATCCTGGTGGAGAATCTGCGCACCGGAAGCTACGGCGAGCAGATTGCCGCGGTGAAGGGTGTGGTGCGGATGTCGTCAGTGGTGCTGGCGGAGCTTTGGAGCGGCGCATCGACGGCCGTGGACCTGGACATCATGGACGCATTGCAAGGGAGCCTACCGGTGCTGACGCCGACGGAGAAGGACTGGTCTGAATCGGGACGGCTGCTTCCTCAGATCGGCGCGGAGAAGCGCCTTGAGCCATCCGAAGTGCGGGACCTGCACATGGACGTGCTGATCGCGCTGACCGTGCGAGGGCATAAGGCAAAATTGATCACGGCAAATGGGAAGGACTTCAAGCTGATCCGCAAGCATCTCGAGTTTGAGTTGGAGGTCTGGTAGGAACGATCTTCAGCAAGCCTATTGCCGCTGCTTGGCTTTTGTTGCCGCGATGAATGCCTTCCAAACTTTCAGATTTCCGATGTATTCCTTGAGCATGCGCTCGGGATGAAATTGAAGGCCCACCACGAAAGCGGCTTCAGGGTCATAATACGCTTCAATCAAATCGTCGTCCGCATGAGCCATCGGCCGGAAGCGTGGCGCAAGCTCCCGAATGCCCTGGTGATGGTAGCTGTTCACGTTCAGCGTCTTCCGTCGATACCAACGCGCCAGGGGAGTGCCCGGAACGACGGAGACCGGGTGGCGGTACGTGTCATAGTGCTCGAGGTCGATATGTGCCCGTTGCGAGCCTTTTTCCCTTTGCACATCCCCATAGAGCGTTCCTCCGCAGGTGGCGTTCAGCAGTTGCGATCCGCGGCAGATCCCCATGATCGGCACCTCTCGGCGCAAAGCCTGGCGCAACAGCCGAATCTCGATCTCGTCTTTGAGAGGAAGCGTCTTTTCAATGTATTTAAAATTGGCTCTTCGGGCTGCGAATCGCTTTGGCTCGATGTCATCTCCTTCAACAAGCAGAAGACCGTCCATGCGCTCCATGTATTGCTGGAGGCATGAAAGCGTGCCGCCGACTACTGGGACGATGACCGGGACGGTGCCCAATTGGACCAGAAGCTCAAGATGAAACTCACCGACATAATCGATGAGCTTGTCTTTCCGGGTTGTTCGGTTGGCCACAACCACAACCACTGGGCGGTTCATTGCACCAATGTCCGCAGTGCTTCCACCAGTCGCGTGTCCTTCTCGCATCCCTGGGAGGCAACACGAATATGGAATGCGTCCATGCCCAGCTTGTTTGAGCAGTCGCGAACATACATCCCATGTTCTTCAAGAAGCCTTGTTTGAAGTTCAGTGGCTTTCATTCCGTTCTGAATCCTGAAGAGCACAAAATTGGCGCCTGTGGGATAGACCTCAATGTGAGGGACGGTCCGCAGGTTTTCATGCAAATGGCGGACGTCATCAATCAACCTCTTGCGTCCCTGGTGATAGGCGACATCGTTTTCTGGCAATAGTGACAGAAAATACTGCGCCAGCGTGTTCAGATTCCAGGTTGGCACAAAGCGGCGCAAGCGATTGAGGATGTAAAGATTCGCACTGTAACAATAGCCAAGGCGCAAACCTGGCACGCCGCAATGCTTGCTCATGCTGCGCACAATCAGCAGGTTCGTGAACTGGTCTGCAAAGGGCAGCAGGCTCGGAATCGTGTCACCTGAAAAATCAATGAATGACTCATCGACAATTACCAGTTGCAAATTCCGCGCCCGATGCAGGAAATCGACCATCTCTTCAAGGGGGATGAACTGCCCTGTCGGATTGCCCGGGTTGATCACCAGCAGGGACTCAAGATTTCGCTTATGCACCCAGGCTAAATAATCGTCGAGGCGCAATTGATAACGGTTTTCCGGATCAAGCGGATAAAGCTCGGCATTGCGCAAATCCCTCATCTTCTCGATGTACTCACCGAAAGTCGGAATCGGCACAGCGATCCGGTCGATCAGCGTCATATCAATCAGCGAGATCAACTCAGTGGCTCCATTGCCGATGATGAGCCTTTCCGGATCGACATCCAGCACCGCCGCCAGGTGTTTCTGGCTCATTTGCGGGTTGCTCGATGGATAGGACTTGATCAGGTTGGGAAGACTGCGTTGCAAATCCTCCAGCATTCCGGGGGTGGGGTAATAGGGGTTGGCAATAAAGCAAAAGTCCAGGATATCCTTTGCTTTCTCATAGCCCACCAGGTCAGTGATCGCAGGCGAATGCGAGGTCTCGTAGAAGAGATGCCTTCTCACTTCAGCAGCTGAGTCTGTGTCCAGTGCACCTTCGATGATCTTTGAATTCATCTACTATTTTCCGGGTCGAATTTCGTTCTCATCGCGAGGCTACACCGGCTGCACTGCTCCGTCAACCACAAGCGGGGAAACCCAGGGCGCTTCACTTTATGCGCTGAACGTTGGGATGAATTCGGCTCTTCTATCGGCTTTAAAGCTCGGGTACATTCTTGGGGTGGTTGCGGCAAGGCTTAAGCCATGTACTGGTACAGAGCTCCGGAGAGATTGAATTGGAAGAACTTTTGCGTTTGCGACGAGCGAGAACCACCAGTATGGGGTGGTAAGGAGTTCTCATCGCGATTGGCGGTGCGTGAAGCCAGGCGAGGGATTGGACCCGCGGAAAGAATCGCTATTGGTGTTCGAGGTCGATGCTCTCGTATTCGTGGCGGGCGATGGCTGCGCGGATCTCGGCGGGTGTCTTGCCCAGCCTGGTCTGGGTGTAGGCGAAGAGCTCCTCTTTGGCGCAGGTCGAGCACTCGGTGCCGTGAAGGCCTTCATAGCAGCTGCGCAGGCTGGTGTGGCCGAGGGCACGATCACAGCGGCAGTTGCAGGGGAGCTGATAGAGGACGTTGCCGATCTTAGCCGCCTGCTGGTACACGTGTACTTGCCAGGGATACTGGAAGTTCTCTCCGGTGAGCTTGTCGCCGGCGAGTATGGGCGGCAGTGAACTGACTTTGAGCGGCGCCGATGGATGGTAGGCGGGGACATCGTCCGCGGGGTTCGACCACTGTGCATAGCTTACAGCAGTGATGGCGAATGCGATCAGACCCAAAACCCAACGGCGATTGCTCGAAGTTTTCATGGCGGAATCTCTTGAGGCGATTGTAATCCGAAAAGGGGATTGATCAGAAGTGAGCCAGGACACAAGACAGTGATGCGTTGCGGCGGGCAAAAAAAGACGGCACGAACGTTCTTGCTGTTCGTGCCGGGAGGCCAGTGACGCAACTTACTTCCAGCTCTGGAAGGGCAACGGATGCCGCCTCCATCACTGGAATATATACAACGTACCATAGATTCGGCTGAATGCAAATACAAAAATCAAAATTTATTCTTGAACCAAGTCCGTCATCCTTCCCGCCCAGTTTGCATCTAATGGCAAGACTCGAACGGGACCGAAGCTCGACAAACCGAACCTCAACCGTCAGGGATCTGGCTCTCTGCGACTATGACAAACGATTTAGAATCTTCCAATTCAAGCACTCCTGCCGAAAAGGATCACCGGTCTACCGGGCGGTTTAACCTGGCATTTGTGGCTGCTGCTTCCGCGCTGGCTGGCGGGCTTGCGGCGGCCTGGTGGTACCGGAAGACCATCACAAAGCTGCAACAGGCAGAGGAAAAGCCGATAAATCCAGAAATCGGGATTTCAGAAGACGAGGTCTAGGGTGGGTAGTGTCCTAATAGTGCGTTGCTGGGAGTTAACGCCTGCGCGGAAGGCCTCTCTCACTCACTGCGATCCATATAACAAACGCTACAGCCGCAATCAAAAGAATGAAACCGAGAATTGCGCCGACAATAATGGCCCAGTAGTAGTGCATCTGCGCTATCGTAGCAGGATTTTGGAATCAGCCAACGCACGAAGGGTCAAGTTGCGAAAGTCGCCGTTAGCTGTCAATCCACTTCGTCAAACGACTCTTCAAGGAACTCAATCTGCTTCTTGAGTCGCACGATATCCGCCTTAGTGAACTGCCCGGTCAGCGTCAATT
This sequence comes from uncultured Occallatibacter sp., assembly GCA_964614635.1. GTDB lineage: Bacteria > Acidobacteriota > Terriglobia > Terriglobales > Acidobacteriaceae > Telmatobacter. Next base: position 40,876 of record CAZTLV010000009.1, on the reverse strand, counting down.
GGGCGTTGACGCCACGAGGGACAGAAAGAGGCCACGTCCACGCACCGGCGAGGGGACCTGCAATGGGTTTTGCGGGTGTGATGGTGGCAGTAGCCATAACGGGGCGTTGCTCCTCTACGGATTCAGTATACTCGCCTCCGTTGCCCCCTACAAGCTCGGAATTGGCTTTGTAAACGCGGATTACATCTGCCGCTGAGTCCTCAGAAAACCCCTTTGTCACGAGGATGTGTCGGAGATTACCTTCACTGGGAAGTGCATCCGCGAATTGCGCGTTGAGTTCAGCAAACAAACCAGGCTTATAAACCATCCTCTTCATAGCCTCGCGTTTCTCCGCACCATCATCCCGAACAAAGTAAGCGACAGCATCATCCGTAACCCTCATTGCGTCTCCTGACCCTTCAAGGATTCCGTACTGGCGCAATGCGCCTATTAGAGTTAGAGAGCGACCATTGAGACCTGAGTAACCAAGGTCTTTGGCCACTACCTCCTTTGCAGCAGGATGCTGCTTCTCCTCAGCGAATACCTTGCGCCCCTTCTCAGCAGCATCTTGGAATGTGATCTGAGGACAATTGGGACTGCGATGTGCCATAACTCCACCTCGCAATCCACAATAACCCCATTAATGTGAGATTGCAAGAGGGAAAATTATTCACATTATTCTCTTGCATTTTGGAGTTATCGGAGTTATCTTCTAAATATCGAAGGCCGGGAACGGGAACCACCCCGAAAACCCGGCCTAGAAAGGAGGTTTGAGAGCGATGCGCAAGATCACACTCACCATCCACTGTTCAGATGGAACCACCGTAGAGATTACGGTAATTCCACCGCCTTAACTAATTGAGGCGCTCCGCCCCTGGCTGTAACCAGAAGCGGAGCTAAATCCAAGCGCGGGGACAAGCCCAACACTCAGACGCCAACACTAGTTTGAGGCTTTTCCCCCCAAAAAACAAGGGAAAAGTCCATGACCTGCCACTATTGCCAGACTGCCTGCAAGCGCTCAGGAAAGCACAGAAACGGCCTCCAGCGCTTCCGTTGCAACCAATGCTCCAAGACGTTCACAGAAGAACACGAGCGTCCCCTAGACGAGATGCGCCTCCCTATGGATAAGGCTGAGATGGTGCTCAAACTGCTCTTGGAAGGAATGAGCGTTCGCAGTGCTGAGCGGATCACCGGCGTCCACCGCGACACTATCCTCCGCTTGCTTGCGCTGGCCGGGGAACGTTGCCAGCGTCTCATGGAAGACAAGTTCCAAAACCTCAATGTGCGCGATGTTGAGGTGGACGAAATTTGGGGATATGTATTTAAGAAAGAAGGACATCGCACAGCTTACGAACAAGACGCTGCTGAGATCGGAGATGCTTACTGCTTCGTGGCAATGGAGCGGAACACCAAACTGGTACTCACTCATTTTCTGGGCAAGCGCAACGCTGGTTGCACTGAGCATTTCATCGCAAAGTTGGCAGCGGCCACTTCGTCTAAACCCTACCAACTATCCAGCGACGGATTCAAAGGCTACGTCACCGCAGTCAAAAAACAGCTTCGTGGCCGTGTAAGTTTCGCACAACTCGTCAAGGTGTACTCAGCTCCCCGCGAAGGGGAACAGCGCTACAGCCCTGGCGAAGTTGTGGAGGCGGTACCAGTTAAGATTATGGGTAATCCTGACTCGCGGAGAATCTGCACATCGCACATTGAACGGCAAAACCTGAGCATCAGGATGGGAATGCGTCGCATGACGAGGCTGACCAATGCGTTTAGTAAGAAATGGTCCGGTCTTGAGGCTGCTTATAATCTGTGGTTTGCATACTACAACTTTTGCCGTAGGCATCAGACGCTCAGAATTACACCCGCGATGGAGGCGGGAATTACGAATCGCCTGTGGACTATAAGGGAACTCTTTTGTGATCAATAGAGTGCAACCAGCGGTGTAGTGGTGTAATCTAAATCTGTTACCGTCGTTACGTTGCGATGTGCTATATTCCGTAGTCCAATCGCAAGACGGCAGCAGAGGTGCGCTCATATGACCACAGAAGATCAAATCACGTTTCGCCTTCGATATTTCTGTCGGTTCGATGAAGAGGTGAAAGCTTTTGTGGGATATATCCCAGGGCTTCAACTCTTCACACAAGCCCCTACACAAGAAAGTCTTAAAGACGCTTCTGCGGCAACAGCGTTGCGATTCTTGATCGCGTGTGCAGATCGCGGGACTCTTGCAACCGTCATGCAGGAATGTAGCATGCGAAAAGTATCTGACAGTGAGTTTGAGCGCCACATTCACAACCCCGAATTGGAATATATCCAGTATCGCCAATGCGAACCGATTGAAGTCACGCTCAATATCGGTTCCCTCGCGCACGTTGGAGCGATGGCCTAAAAGGATATGTCGAGTAAGACAGAATCCCCGATTACGATGGAGGAGATTCTCATACTCCACGGATGGGTCATTCACTACAAGGACGAGGTTGTTTGTTCGCTCGTGAATTTTAAAGACAAGAGAGCGCGGCCTATCTGTATTCCGCAGAATCCGGGTCCAAAAGGCCTTCTCAGCGCGGAAATCGTAAACAATATATTGATTGATGCTGGCATCAGCGATGCCTTATATCCTGTGCTTCTCGCAAAGGTTCAAGCTGTTCAGGAAGCCGCCAAGAATCTTTAGAATTTCACCAGCAACGCACTATTAGGACACCACCTCTAGGGTGGGTAGTGCCCTAATAATGCGTTGCTGGCCTTCAACGCCCACGCGGAAGCCCTCTCTCTTTCACAGCGATCCAAATGACAAATATGATGGCTCCGACCAGAGCAACAATACTAAGAATTGCGCCGACAATAATGGCCCAGTAGTACATCTGCGCTATCGTAGCAGGATTTGGGAATCACCTAATGCACGAAAGCCCCTCGTTGGTTTCCGAGAGGCTCTCGACCCAGGAAAGGGCAATATTAGGACACTACCTCTAGGGTGGGGAGTGCCTTGTTCTGAGTTGCCGATTCCACTGCCTTGAAATATTGTGCGCCAGCGGATAGATATATCCGGCAAAACGCTCGGGAAAGGCGCTTTTTATCGCATTTTAGAAAAGCCAATTGAGCGCAAATCGACTGACAGCAGGTAGGAGCCGGGAGGCCGCAGTTGAGTCGGCCATGGATGAAAGATTTGGAGGGTGCGGTCAGACGAGGCCGTCGGCGGCCTTGGCAAGCTCAAAGTCTTTGGTTGTCAGGCCTCCGGCGTCGTGGGTCACCAGTGCGAGCCGGACGCGGTTGTAGCGGATGTCGATGTCGGGGTGGTGGGAGACCTGTTCAGCGAGGACAGCCAGTTCATTGACGAATCGCATGGCGGCAAGAAAGTCCTGGAATTGGAAGGTTCGCACGAGTTCGCCGTTTTCGATTTTCCAGGCGGGTACGTTTGCCTGATTGGCGGTGACTTCTGTTGCAGAGAGTGCGGGCATGATTGGCTCCAAGGGAAGTGTATAGTCGGGTCGGTTCGATGCGAAAGGTCGACGTAGGGTTTGCCGGGGGAAATCGGTCAAGCTTCAGGCAGAAAAAGCAGTGGCTGAACAGGCTGTGAAAAACGACCGATTTTCAGGCAGGATTGACGAAAAGCATACCTCAGGAGCTGAAGCCCACGTAGATTCCGCAGATTCTATGCCGGGGATAAATTCCTGGCCTACCGCCGGGACGAGATTTCCCGCAGGCGGTGAAGCCCTGGGTTCATCTTTGGTTGGTTTCCCGGCACCCTTCGACTGTGCTCAGGGCAGGCTATTGAAGTCGCGCCCAGTTACAACGCGCCTGCCGCCGGTGGGAGCGATGGCGGAGGCGGTTGGCGTTTATTCGTTAGTTTGCGGGAGGAGCGGTGGGCAGGGCGATGTCGAATGAGGAGAATCGCTTGCTCTGGCCGGTAATCTCAGAACGCAACTCGTGCCAGAGCTCATTGGGAATCTTAAGGAAGACCTCGACCACGTTGGGGTCGAACTGTGTTCCGGAGTAGTTGAGAATCTCTTCGCGCGCGGCGTCGAAGCTGCGAGCTTTGCGATAGGGACGGTCGCTGGTGATGGCGTCAAGCGTATCGGCGATGGCGAAGATGCGGGATCCAATTGGAATCTCACCGCCAGCCAGGCCGCTGGGATAGCCGCTGCCGTCGTAGTGCTCCTGGTGCGAGAAGACGATTTCAGCAGCTTCGGACAGGAAGGGAATCTTGCGCAGCATGTGATAGCCGCGGGAACAGTGTTCGCGCATGACTTGCTGCTCTTCAAGCGTGAGCTTGCCGGGCTTGCGCAGGATGTCATCGGGAATGGCCATCTTGCCAATGTCATGGAGAAATGCTCCGCGGGCGATGACCTTGATCTGCGCCGGCGGGATGCCCATGGCACGAGCGAGGGCGATGGTGTAAGCGGTAACGCGCTTGGAGTGTCCTTCGGTCTCAGAGTCCTTGAGATCGAGGGCATCGCCGAGGGCTTCCAAGGTTACATCGTAGGAGTGCTCCAGGTTTTCCATGGCCTGGCGCAGCATCTCAGTCCGGGCGGTGACAACCTGCTCAAGGTTCTGCTGGTAGTTATGGCTGTCTTGCAGTGCCTGGCGGTGGTCGAGGGCCCGCTTGACGGTGCTGACCAGGTTTTCACGCTCGAAGGGCTTGAGGAGGTAGTCGTAAGCGCCGCGGCGCATGGAGTCAATCGCTACGCTAATGTCATGAATCGCCGTTACCATGACGACGGGTAGCTGGGGCTGTTGACCATGGATGCGGTCAAGCAGGGCAATGCCATTGCCATCCTGCATGACGATGTCAGTCAGCACCAGGTCATAGGTATTGCGTTCGAGAAAGTCGAGCGCTTCGCGGCCACTGGAGGCCAACTGGACGTCGAAGCCCTGGCGCTCAAGCGTTGCACCAATCATGGATCGGACGTGCAACTCGTCATCGACAGCGAGGATGCGGGCCGTCGCTCGCAGTCTTCCCGTTCCGTTGCCATCTGCATCGGCGCGGGAGATTGCTCCCGGCCTCAGCACTCCTATACCTGCCAGGTTCAATCCCAAGTCCGGATCCTCCGAAAATCTTTACCAACCACGGTGTTGGCCGCAATGGAGCAATGGCCCAAAATGATGGTCACTTTCTTTCTTCCAAGCGGGCGCTGAAGGGCGGGGAAACTTTTGGCGATCCCGGTTCAGAGCTGCTTGTCCTGCTATTTCTTCACTTTGGATACGCACCGCGAGAGAACCCAGTTTCACAAAGAATGCTGCCGATCTTCAAAAGTTGCCTACCGTGACGCCTGGCGAGGCCGGAAAACCACAAAGAATACCGACCAAAGCTACTACCGAGTTCACCGAAAAGATGATGCGCCGCCTCGTGGCATGAGAGTCAAAATTGAGGCGGCGGGCAGTTGCTTTTCTCAAGATTGCCGCAGGCTCCGTCAAGAGTCCGAGGACATTCTAAAGTGACGCTACGCCGAGATGCGTTGATGCGCAATAACATTTCCGAGTAGGGGACTATCCCCGAATACGGGGAGGAACGGTGTTCGATTTCCAGTGAAGAAAAAATAAAGGAAGTGAACTCAGAAATGACGTTGGGAGTACCTGGAGAATCCGGGCGTGCCGGAGGCCGACGAGGCGATTTTTACGGTTTTTCATTGCCTGCTGCGGGGTCCTGGGCTGGTTTGCGGCTGCGTTTTGCGGCAACCCAGCCCTCCTTGGTGACCTGGTGAGCGCGGGCTACGGCCAAAGCACCGGGGGGAACGTCTTTGGTGATGCAGGATCCGGCGCCAATATAAGCGCCGTCCGCGACGGTCAAGGGCGCGACCAGGGTTGAATCGCTGCCGACAAAAACTCCTTCGCCGATGTGAGTGGTGTGCTTCTGGACGCCGTCGTAGTTGCAGGTGATGACGCCGGCGCCAATATTGCTTCCAGCGCCGACTTCTGTGTCGCCCAAGTACGTGAGGTGGTTGGCCTTGGCGCCTTTGCCGAGGGTTGCCTTCTTGGTTTCGACAAAGTTTCCTACGTGGGCATCCTGGCCGATTTTGCTGCCGGGACGGAGGTGCGCGAATGGGCCGATTTTTGCTCCGTCTTCGACAGAGCTTTCGGAGAGGATGCAGCTTTGGCGGAGCAGGACATGGTTGCCGAGGGTGCAGTTTTCAATGACCGAATAGGAGCGGATCAGGCACTCGCCGCCGATGCGGGTGGCGCCCAGCAACTGGACGAAGGGCTCGATGACCGTGTCCGCGGCCACTTGAACATCGGCGTCGATGACGCAGGTTTCCGGGCGGAAGATGGTGACGCCCGAAGCCATGAGGCGGTTGGCCATTGCCGTGCGCAAGGTGGCGTCGAGTGCGACCAACTCAGCGATGGTATTGGCGCCGAGGACTTCTGGCGTTTCAGCGGCTTCGATGGCTACTACGCGATTGGAGGCAGCACCGAGAAGGTTGGCCATGTCGGTGAGGATGATCTCAGCGTTGGCGTTGTTGGCCGTGAGCTTGCCCAGGTGCGCGAGCAGCGGGGCGGTCTTGAATGCGTAGATGCCGGAGTTGATTTCAGGGAGGGTCAATTGCTCCGGGGTGAGGGCCTTCTGCTCGATGATGGCTGCGACTTCAGGCGAGTTTCTTGATTTGCGCAGGATGCGGCCGTAGCCGGTTGGGTCCTGCGGGGCTGCGGTGAGGATGGTCATCGCCGCTTGCTCCGCTTTGTGGAATTCCCAGAGGCGCTGAATGGTTTGAGGCCGGATGAGGGGCACGTCGCCTGAAAGCACCAGAATGTGGGGGTAAGGAGCAATGGCTTCACTGGCGCACTGGATGGCGTGACCCGTTCCGCGCGGGTTACGCTGCTCGACAAAGCGGACGCCGGAGTCAGCTATCGCGGTACGGACTCGCTCTGCCTGATGACCGATGACCACATAGATGTTGGCGGGATCGACGACCTTACTTGCTGCGGCTATGACATGGCTGAGAAGGGGCTTGCCCCCGATCTGATGAAGCACTTTGGGCCGACCCGATTTGAGGCGGGTACCCTTGCCGGCCGCCATGATGACGACGGCAAGTTTCTGGTCCGAATCCACTTCTTTGCTTTCCATTCACGGGCTCCGGCTGAGCTTGGTGGCTTCTCCACCCTTGACCCAAAGGATAAGGCATGGCAAGGGTGAGGCAGCCAGTATTTGTGGCAACTGCAAGCCCGTGAGTTGGCTATTATTGTGCCAGGGCTGGATTGGCACCGGGCGGCGGACCGGGTCGAGGAATGGTGATGTCGATGTTTTGCACCGGTCCCATTTTCAGGTCATCCAACCCCGGCTTGATTTCAGATCCGTTGCCGACGACCAGGACGGCGTACTTTTCAGGCTGAATGTACTTTTTTGCCACGGCGGTGACGTCGGCAAGGCTCACTTTTTCAAGTGCGGCCTTGTAGGTGATCAGATAATCTGCGGGGTATCCGTAGAATTCGAGACGTTCAGCCTCGGCGAGAACCTTATCTTTTGTGTCATAGCGGAAGAGGAAGGAGCTGAGCAGGTTGTCTTTGCCGCGGTCGATTTCCTCCTGGGTAAAGGGCTTGGTGGTGAGGCCTCCGATCTCGGCCATTGCAGCCTTGGTAGCCTCATCTGTGGATGCGCTCTTGGTGAGGGCGACCACGCTGAAGGTTCCAGGGTGGTCATATCCGAATGAGAGCCCTCCACCAACTTCGTATGCGAGGCCGAGTTCAGTGCGGACTTTCTGGAAGAGCCTGCTGGTGAAACCGCCGCCGAGGATCTGGTTCATGACGGCCAGTGCAGGAACGTCAGGGCTGTGACGGTCAATGCCCATGCCGATGATCTCAACGTCAGATTGGTTTACATCTTCCTTGTTAATGAAGTAGACGCCTGGCCTCGGTCCGGGGAAAGCGTCGTGGCGGGCGGGATCTGCTTGAGTCTGGGGCAGGCTTTCAAAGGCCGCGCGCAACTTGGCCTCCATGGCAACGGGGTCGAAGTCGCCACTGACGCCGACGATTAGCTTGCCGCGGATGGTGCGGTCGTGCCAGGCCTTCAAATCGTCGAGGGTGATGGCGCCGATGGTGGCTAGTTCTGGTTGGCGGGTGTAGGGACTATTGGGCCCGTAAGCCAGTTTCTCCCCCTCGCGCTCGGCGATGGCGGACTCGTCGTCGTTGCGGCGAACGATGCCGGTGGCCTCCTGTTGCTGGGCGAGCTGAAGCTTCTCCGCGCTCCACTTTGGATGCAGGAACAAGTCCATGGCAAGAGAAAACACCTGGTCGGCATCGCCTTTGAGCGAATCCCAGGAGACGGCGGTTGAGTCTTCGTCGCCTTCGGTTTCGATGTGAGCGGCTTTGGCTTCAAGCAGATCGTCCAATGCGTCGCCGTCGATTTTTGGGGTGCCGCTGGTGCGCCATGTTCCGCCGTAGATGCCGATCAGCCCTGCTTTTGACGGATCGATGTCGCGACCACCTCCGGGGATGAGGATCGACCCGGAGACAAACGGGAGCTCATGGTCTTCTTGAAGGAAGAGCACGATACCGTTTTTGAGCGCGATGCGCTTGGGCTGCTGGGGGTTGAATTCATTCATTCTGGGGATGGGGATTCTTTCCCAAGGCTTGTCCTGACGCACGGGCGATGCAGTTTGAGCGATGGAATCAACGGGCGCGGTCAAAGCTGCAGCAAGGGCGATGAGGAAGGCGCTGCGAGAGAGGGACTTGATAGCCAGGCTCTTCATTGCGCACCTCCGTCTTTCTGCGCCGGTGCAGTGGGCGCGGCGGTCTCAGTCCAGGCTTCGGTGCGATTGCTCTCAACGAATACCTTGTTGGCGACGCGGCGAATATCGGCCTTGGTCACTTTGTCCACCTTGTCGAGTTGCAGGAAGAGTTCACGCCAATCTCCGTAGCGGGTCTGATATTCGGCGAGGGTGTTTGCCAGGCCCTGGTTGTCGGCGAGGCCGCGGAGCAGGTCGGCGCGAGTGCGGGTCTTATACATCGCCAGCTCGTCGTCACTGACATCAGTGTTCTTGAGCTTGTCAATTTCCTTGTGAATGGCGTCGCGCATCTGTTGCGGGGTGTGACCTGGAAGCGGGGCAGCAAGAAAGATGAACAAGCTGGGATACTTGTCTCCCGGATAGGGGCTCTCGCCTTCAGCGGCTGCGGCGATTTGCTGGTCACGGACCAGGCTGCGATAGAGCCGCGAGACTCGCCCGTTTGAGAGGATATCACTGATGGCGTCATAGACGGCATCATCTGGGTCGCGATAGTCGGGGCGATGGTAGCCCTCGACGTAGAGCGGCTGGCTGGGATCTTTGATAATGACCGTCTTCTCGGCAAATTGCTTCGGTTCGACGGTAGTCATCTCTTCTGGCTTAGGGCCGGCGGGAATGCGGCTGAAGTACTTCTCCAGCATCGGCATGGCTTGAGCAGCGTTGACATCGCCCACGACAGTGACCACGACGTTCGATCCCACATAATACTTTTTGTGAAAGGCCATGGCTTCAGTGGCAGTAATCTGGCTGACTTCGCTTGGCCACCCGATGCCGCTGCGGCCGTAGTTGTGAGCCACATAGGCTGTGGCCAGGAACTGCTCCAGAAGGCGGCCTTCGGGGTTGGAGTCGGTGCGCATGCGCCGCTCTTCGATGACCACGTCGCGCTCCTTGTAAAACTCGCGGGGAACTGTGTCAGCGAGGCGGCTGCTTTCAAGGTATGCCCAGAGTTCGAGCCGGTTCTCAGGCATTGACCAATAGAAGCTGGTTGAGTCGAGGCCGGTTTCAGCATTCAGGCCCTCTTCACCGTTGCGATCGGCAATCTCAGTGAACTGGTTAGGGATGACGTACTTGTGGGCCTCGGCTTCGGCCTCTTTGAAGGCTTTTTTCAGTCCGACCAGTTTTTCCGGGTCGCGGCCGACGGGCTTCAGGTATTCGGCTTCATACGCGTCGTTGGCGGCTTCAACCTTGGCGAGAGCGACCTTCTCGGCGGCATAGTCGGTGGTACCGATCTGGCTGGTGCCCTTGAATGCGAGGTGCTCAAACATGTGGGCGAGGCCACTTTCACCCGAGGGGTCGTTGACATCCCCAGCATCGACAAAGGTTGTGTAGCTGAAGACAGGCGCGTCGTGGCGCTCGCAGATCAGGATGGTAAGCCCGTTGGCCAGCACCTTGGTGGTGATTTTCTGCTCGAAGCTCTTGAGGTCCTGAGCATGCGCGAGCGGCGCGGCTTCGAAGGCCACCGCAGAGAGGATCATTGCCAGACAGTATTTGGAAAACCAGGGAAAAGTCCTGCTTTGCATCCATTCTCCTTGTTCAACAGGCGCCAATCGCGCCATATGTTCTCTTCAAAGCTATTTCGCTCAACCGACGGAGTCAAACCGAGAGCACGGCCAAGACCGCACAAAGGGCTGTGGCTTAGCTGTTTGCCATGACTCTCAGCGCCTTTGCATGCACAGGACAACGCCTGGTCACAATCGATGAGGGCGGGATGGGCCGGAGTGCCAGTGCACCGTCTTTGGTTTGGCTTTAGACGGTTGGGCGCGGCTTTTGTGTGTGTTGAAGCGGGAGAGCGAGCGAGTTGAGGGCACCGCAGATGGGCAGTTGGTACTATGGAAGCTCCATGGAACAGAAGGGAAAAGGTCGGGGACGCCCCAAGCCGGTTTTGCGGGCCGTGATCGAGATTGCGTTCATCATCTTTCTGTTTTATTCAAATCTGTTGATGGGCGAGTTCACTGGGTCGAATGGTCATGGCAAGAGCATGGGGTTTGCGGTGAACGACATTTTGACGGGAACAAACTTTGCGATCGCCATGATCTCGGCGTTGATTGGTTATGTAGTTTTTGAATATTTGAGAAAAAGATTCTGATACCGCTGCGGCGCGAGCAGTCGCGCCTTGACCCCGCAAGGCGAACTTCCGTATGCTGCGATGGATTCCGCGCGGCGAGTGGATTCTTGCCTCGACCAGCGCGGGGAGAGCTCGCATGAGCACCAACCTCTCGGTTGCAATCCCTGCTGTCAACTCCGCTTCACTTCCTTTCCTGGTACGGCGCGCGGCGGTGCTGGGGGCGGGGACGATGGGCTCGCGGATTGCGGCGCACCTGGCCAACGCGGGGATTCCTGTGCTGCTGCTGGATATGGTGCCGACAGGCGATGGCGCAAGAAGCCGCCTGGCCGCAGCGGCGATTGAAGCGCTAGGAAAATCAAAGCCTGCTGCTTTCTACGAGGCTTCGCTGGCCGCACTCATCACGCCCGGCAACTTTGAGGATGACCTGGGCAAGCTGGCTGGATGCGACTGGGTGGTGGAAGCGGTTGCCGAAAATCTGGCCATCAAGACGGAATTGCTGTCGCGGGCTGTGGCTCACCTGGGGCCGCACGCCGTGCTGACCACCAATACTTCTGGATTGCCGATCAAACAGATCGCGGCGGGATTGTCGACGCACCGTGAACGGTTTTTTGGAACGCACTTCTTCAATCCGCCGCGGTATATGAAGCTGCTGGAGGTGATTCCGACGGCGGAGAGCGACGCCGCGGTGGTGGGGGCCTTTAGCGCATTTGCCGACCGGACACTGGGCAAGCAGGTGGTGCGTGCGAACGACACGCCCAACTTTATTGCCAACCGAATCGGTGTTGCGGTGATGTTCAGTGCGGCGAACATGATGCTGGAGCAGGGGCTGACCATGGAAGAGGTTGATGCTTTGACCGGCCCGGCAATTGGGTGGCCGCGGACTGGAACATTCCGGTTGGCGGACATGGTGGGCGTGGACATTCTGGCACATGTGGCTGCGAATTTTCCTGAGGGCGCTCCGCAGGGCCGCTTTTCCGATGTGCTGAATGAAATTGTTAAGCGGGGATGGATTGGTGACAAGGTCGGGCAGGGGTTCTACAAGAAGAGCCGCGGAGCAGACGGGAAAGAGCTGCGCCTGGTACTGGACCTTACGAGTCTGGAGTACCGTCCTCTTGCGAAGGCGAGCCTGCCGTCATTAGAGATGGCGAAGAACGCCGGCACGCTTGCTGAAAAGTTGCGGATGCTGCTGGCGAACGATCCGGCGAAGGATAGAGCGGCAGGATTTCAGTGGCCGTTTCTGGCATCGCTGTGGAACTTTGCCGCAGAGCGCATTGGTGAAGTGGCAGGTGATGCTGCGGCGATCGATCGCGCCATGCGGGCGGGGTTCAACTGGGAAATGGGGCCGTTTGAGATGTGGGATGCGGCCGGAGTTGAGGCGACGGTTCCGCGGATGAAGACGCTGGGTTTGCCGGTGAGCGCGCGCGTGGAGGCCATGCTTGCTGGCGGGCAAAAGTCGTGGTACGCGCAGGAGGGCCGCGAGTGCTATCAGCCAGAGAATGGGAAGCTTGAGCCAGTCGCGAGGGTTCGAGGACATGCCCTGATTGCGGATTTTCGCAGGTCGAACGGCGTAGTTCGTGCGAATCCCGGCGCTTCGCTTATCGACCTTGGCGATGGGGTCGGCTGTATCGATCTGCACTCGCTGAAGAATGCGATTGGCGGCGATGTTCTGGCAATGATCTCGGCGGTGCTGAATCCAAGCTCGGACGCGGTGCGGAACTTTGCAGGGTTTGTGATTGCAAGCGATCGCGAGAACTTCAGCGTGGGCGCCAACCTGATGCAACTGCTGCTGGCGGCGCAGGAAGGCGAGTGGGACGAACTGGCTGGAGTGATCCACAGCTTTCAGCAAATGACCGCGGCCATCAAGTTTTGTCCGCGGCCGGTGGTGGCTGCGCCCTTTGGGCTGACCCTGGGCGGGGGCGCAGAAATCTGCCTGCACGCGGCGCGAAGGCAGCCGCACGCGGAAACATATATTGGGCTGGTTGAGGCCGGTGTGGGGTTGATTCCAGCGGGCGGAGGGACCAAGGAGATGCTGCTGCGGGCAGTGGATCAAGCTGCGGCCATGACACCGTCGGACCCACGTGACCCGCCTTCACGCTTTGCACAATCCGCGGAGATGGCGACGGCGCTGAAGGGGAGGTTTGAGACCATTGCGCTGGCCAAGGTATCCACGTCGGCGGCAGAGGCGCGGACACTGGGCCTGATGAATGCAGCCGACCGCATCACGATGAATCGTGCAAGGCTTTTGCTGGATGGCAAGGCGCAGGCAGCCGCTCTTGCAGAGGCAGGTTATGCAGCGCCACAGCCGCGGATGCAGGTTCCCGCTCCGGGAATGGGCGCGCTGGCCACGCTGGAGACGGGTGCCTTCTTGATGGGCGAAGCCGGCTATGCCTCGGAGCACGACCAGAAGGTTGCTCGGTGGGCTGCGTACATTCTTGCCGGGGGGCGCGTAACCGCGGGTACGCCGGTAAGCGAGCAGTACCTCCTTGACCTGGAGCGAGAAGCGTTTCTCTCGCTCGCGGGGGAACGGAAGACGCAGGAGCGGATTGCCTTTACCTTGAAGACCGGCAAGCCGCTGCGGAATTGATGATGAAGCGAAGCACGCTGATTCTGGTTGCGGCCGCATCAGTTGTGGTTGGGATGTTGCCGGCGAGAAGCCAGAGCGCCCTGCTGCCGGCAGAGCAACAACTGGTGCAGCTGAATGAATCGGGCAAGGTATTTGTGGATGGCCGCGCAACCCCTTACTTGATTCGCCACCTGCCTGTGAGTTCGTTTCCTGAGTTGCCGGCTGAGGTTCAAGGGGATTTGAACCGGCGTGGCTGCGTGATTCCACAGACATACCAGGCCCATCATCCGGAAAACGTGGTGCATGCAAGGCTGGAACGTCCGGGCTCTTCCGACTGGGCGGTATTGTGTTCAGTAAAGGGGACAGTCTCATTGTTGGTCTTCTTCACCAGCGGGCCTTCGGCAGAAATCGGGCAGGCAGTGGTGCTGGCCTCAGCGAATGAAACGCAACGGCTGCAGGCGCATGGATCCACAGGTGTGCTGGGATTCAATTGGGGCATAGATCTGGCGACGCCGAGCCAGGTGCATGAAGCGCAGGCTGGCCTGGAACATCAAACACATTGGCTGGACCACGACGCTCTTGCGGATTCGGTTGTAGACCACCGCACGATTTATCACTTTTATGCGAAGAGCGCCTGGACCGTAGTGGACGCGCCGGAGTAGCCAGTCCCCCGGCGTACGCAGGAAAGATCAAGGAGCACCCCTCATGCCGGAAGCCGTAGTGGTCAGCGCTGTTCGCACCCCTGTTGGCCGCGCCCCGAAAGGCGCGTTGTCCACGTCGCGTCCTGATGACCTGGCTGCACTTGTAGTGGGCGCGGCTCTGGCGCGGGTGCCGGCGCTCGACAAGGCCGAGGTCGACGACGTGATTCTGGGTTGCGCACAACCGGAGGGCGAGCAGGGCTGGGACATTGCGCGCTGGGCGGTTTTGCGGGCAGGTCTGCCGGTAGAGATACCGGGTGTCACCGTGAATCGGCTTTGCTCTTCAGGGCTTGAGGCGATTGCGCTGGCGGATTTGCGAATTCGTGCGGGCGGAGACCGGGTGGTGGTGGCGGGTGGGGCGGAGTCCATGAGCCTGCTGCCCATGGGCGGACTGAAGCCCAGCCCCAATCCGTACATGGCCGAGCATTACCCGGCGTCGCTGCTGACAATGGGGCTGACCGCTGAGCGAGTGGCGCGGCATTATGGTGTTTCGCGTGAAGATCAGGATGCATTTGCGCTGGGCAGTCATCTCAAGGCTTTGGCTGCACAGGCCGCCGGGCGGTTCAGCGATGAGTTGATCCCGGTGACTGTGAGCAATTCTGTTCCCGGAGCGAGGGCCGGGAAGACGGTGGTTTCAGAACTTGTGTTCAGCGCTGATGAAGGCCCGCGGGCGGATACATCCGCTGAGGCGCTAGCGAAACTGAAGCCGGCTTTTCACGCGCAGGGGACGGTGACGGCAGGGAACTCGTCGCAGACTTCAGACGGCGCGGCAGCGGTGGTTTTGATGGAGGCAGGGCGAGCGAAGGAACTGGGGATTCGTCCGCTGGCGAGGCTGGTGGCATACGCAGTTACCGGGTGCCTGCCAGAGGAGATGGGCATCGGCCCGATTGCCGCTGTTTCCAAGGCGTTAAAGCGGGCGGGTCTGACGCTGAGCGAGATTGGATTGATCGAGCTGAACGAGGCGTTCGCGTCTCAGGCGTTGGCGGTGATCCGCGAGTTGGGCATGGATCCGGAACGAATCAATGTGAACGGCGGCGCGATTGCGCTGGGGCATCCGCTGGGCTGCACCGGGGCGAAGCTGACGGCCACGCTCTTAAATGAAATGCGACGGCGCCAGGTTCGCTACGGAATGGTGACCATGTGCGTTGGCGGCGGGATGGGCGCGGCGGGGGTTTTTGAGCTGATGAGTTGAGGACGAATTCGTCTGCGAATCGACCAGAAAACACGAACGGCCAAGGTTGCCCCTGGCCCGCCATGTAGAACTTCATCTCTCCAAAGGCTTGCAACTCTAGGCCTTGGCGGTTGCCAGGGCCTTGAGGCGAGCATTGAGGCGGCTCTTGTAGCGGGAGACGGTGTTGTGGTGAAGAATGCCCTTCTGGACGCTCTTGTCGAGGGTGGAAACGGTCTCACGATACTGGGTTTGGGCGGCTTTGACGTCGCCCTTGGTGAGAGCTTCACGCAACGCCCGCAGGCTGGTGCGCACACGGCTGCGGTTGGCGCGGTTCACTTCAGTGCGGGTAACGGTCTGGCGGGCACGCTTAAGCGCCGAAACATGGTTTGCCATTGAACTTCCTTATCTCAGTTTGAAATGCGGACAGAATGCACTCTGAGCCGCATCCCTCGCAATTTCCTAGTCTACGGGAAATTGAATTGCGGGTCAATGCGGCGGTGTAGCATCTGCCAGTCTCCAGCGTCAAAAATCGGCAGGTGGAAGCGCACGAAAGAGGTAACTGGGTACCAGCGAAGGCACCGCGCCGCCCAATATTCATCTTTCGGTGCATTGACTCATCAGGCGGATGGCGCTACTCTCTAGCGCAGATACCCGATTTGGTCGCCAACACCATCCCGCGGTTTCGTCCCACAGCCAGAAGCTTCGGCTCGACCCTCTCTCACGCACGTTGGTACTCAACAAACTGCATCAAATTAAATGGGCCACTGGCCGATACCCAGTTTATTGCTGGGCCGGCGCCGGTTGTTCAGCACCGGGGCCGGATCAGGTCAACCCGAAATCGCCGCACTGGAGGCCAAATATTCCTTTGAAGATCGCTCTGGAGATCACGCCCAACCTTGAGCCCTTGTTTGGGACTCGCGATGAAAATCTCAGGCTGATGGAAGATTCGCTCGGGGTCAGGATCGATCTCCGCTCCGATGCGGTGCATGTGGAAGGGCCGGACGAGGGCGTGGCGCGTGTCCAGCGCATCTTTCAGGACTTTGAGGCGCTGCGAAAGCAGGGCGTGAATCCGCACAATGGGGAATTGAACGGGATGCTGCGGCTGGTTGTGGCCGATCCGGCCACGACGCTGCGTTCGCTTTCAGACAGCGGCAAGCAGCGGTCGGCGGGTGTCAAGCGCACGGTTCAGCCTCGTTCGATCAATCAGCGCAAATACGTCGAGGCGATCGAGCAGAACGATATGACCTTCGGCGTGGGACCGGCCGGCACAGGCAAGACCTACCTGGCTGTGGCCATGGCGGTCGCAGCCATCAATGCGAAAAAGGTGAGTCGCATTGTCCTGGTGCGGCCGGCGGTTGAGGCCGGAGAGCGGCTGGGCTTCCTTCCAGGCAGCTTGCAGGAAAAGGTCGATCCCTATCTGCGCCCACTTTACGACGCGCTCTATGATCTGCTGGAGCCGGAGAAGGTTGACAAAATGCTGGAGCGGAACGTCATTGAAGTAGCGCCGCTGGCGTTTATGCGCGGTCGCACTTTGAACGACGCTTTCATCATCATGGACGAGGCGCAGAACACGACGATCGAGCAGATGAAGATGTTCTTGACGCGCATGGGTGCGAACTCGAAGGCCGTGATTACCGGGGACATTACGCAGATTGATCTGCCGAATCCGCGCAAGTCGGGACTGCTGGATGCAATCAATATTCTGAATGGCGTGGAGGGCATCCACTTCTGCCACTTTGAAGACGGGGATGTGGTGCGGCACGCGCTGGTGCAGCGGATTGTGCGGGCGTACGAGTCGGCCAAGCCTCAGCAGCAGGAGTTGCCGCTGGCGATGGGCGAGGCGATTGAAGTGAGAACCCAGGGCGGCGAAGAGCGGGCGCAGGCACTGCCCGTTCATCCGGCGAAGCCGCAATAACTGCACAGTTCAAGTAGAATCAAAGGTGAATCGGGGCCGCAAACGTTGCGGCCCTGGCCACGATGATCCTTCTCGATCCAGAACTTGAGCCCGAATCACTCGATGGACGAAGACCTGTCCGTTGGGACCCCGATGCTGACCCCACCGGGAAGGCCACTTCGATTGTGCGGGCGGTTGTGCCGGTTTCTCCCGCACCCAAGCGAGATACTCGGCTGCCTTCAGCGCGGACGCTGGGACGTTTTCTTTCGACTGCACAAGGGGCGGTGCGGCTCAAGGGCCAGGTGACGGTGCTGCTGACCACCGACGAAGCCATTCGCAAACTCAATCGGCAGTTTCGGGGCAAGAACAAGGCTACGGATGTGCTGTCGTTTCCTGCTGAGGGGCCTGGATCGGAGGAGATTGCGGGCGACCTGGCAATCAGCGTGACCACGGCGCTGGGGCAGGCGATCGAGCAGGGGCATTCGTTGTCGACCGAGATCAAGGTGCTGATTTTGCACGGACTATTGCATTTGGCCGGGTATGACCACGAGGCCGACAACGGCAAGATGGCGCGGCAGGAGCGGTTGCTGAGAGCGCGGCTGGGGCTGCCGCAGGGGCTGATTGAGAGAGCCGGTAGGGCAGAGCAGAGGCAGAGCAACGCTGGTAAGAAGAATCCCTCAGGGGCTAAAGCCCAAGTTCGAATGGCCACCCTTACGGCTCGACTAATGCCGTACCCTTTCGAGTCGGGACCGCGCGCATTCGATGGACAGACGCGCAACTCCTTCAGAGCAGAGCCGCGCAACTCCAAAGCTTCCAAGCCTCAGACGAAGGTCAATCGGCCATGAGTACGCTGGCCATAGTGATGGTTGTGCTGTTGGCGCTGGTGGAGACGCTGGCCTCCTACATCAGCCGCATTTACGCGGAGTTCGGCAAGATTCTTACGCGCGAAATCGAAGAGAATCTTGATGCCTGGGAGGAGATTGTTGAACCACAACTGGGGCTGAGCCGTGACCATGCAGCCATTTCCGCAGCGGTATTGCAGCAACTGGCGTTGGGTATCATCGCACTGGAATTTGGCGCGGTGCTCTTCGATCGCGAGCCGCACATGGGCAGGCCAACCTATCCGGAGATTGGACAGGCGGTTCTTGGAGTGGTCCTTGTGGTTGTGTTCTGCAACCAGGTTTTGCCCACATTGCTTTTCAATCGAACCAAGGGGCGCTGGGTCTGGCATTTTGTTCTGCCAATCCGCCTGCTGCTTTGGCTGATGACACCGATCACAGTGTTCATCCGGTTCTTTTTCTCAGTTGCGGAGCTGGCGGAGGAGCCGGCGACGCCCGAGGAAGAGGCAGCGGTGGATGTTGAAGCTCTGCTTGAGGCGGGTGAAGAAGAAGGGATTCTGGAAGAGAGCGACATCGACCTGGTCCGGTCAGCCGTGGAGTTTGGCGACAAGCTGGTGAGAGAAGTGATGACGCCGCGGCCCGAAGTTTTTGCGGTGCAGGATTCGACGACGCTGGAGCATTTTCTGAACCAACTGCGGGAGCACGTTTTCTCGCGGGTTCCGGTGTATTCAGGATCGTTGGACAATGTGACTGGAATTGCGTTTGCCCACGATCTGCTGCAGATTACCGATGAGGAAGCCCGGACGCGCACCGTCGCGAGTATGCAGCGACCGGCGGTGTTTGTGCCTGAGACCAAACGTGGCTACGAGTTACTGCGGGAGATGCAGCGCGAGAAGCAGCACATGCGCATTGTGATCGACGAGTATGGCGGTGTGGCAGGGCTGGTGACGATTGAGGATTTGCTGGAACAGATTGTAGGCAATATCCGCGATGAGCACGAGGAGGAAACTCCGGTTGAGGACCCTCAGCGCGAACCGGGTGGGGTATGGGCGGTGCCTGGAGGGTTTCCAGTGGACCAGTTGACGGATTTATTTGGCGAGGTGGAGGGCCTTGGCGAGCTGAGGGACGCTCACGAGGCGACGACGCTGGGCGGACTGGTGAGCGAGATCGAGGGACGCATTCCTCATGCCGGCGAGGTGGTCATGTTGGAGCCGGTCGGATTGCGTATGGAGATTGTGGCATCGACCGATCGGCGGGTGGAGAGGCTGCGGGTGTTTCCGCCGAGCGGGGATGCGACCCGCATCGAAGCGGAAGATTCTTCCAGGATCTAGTTTCTTCTGACATGTATTTTGTCGATTAGTTGTGATTCGCTCCCTGGTTGCTAATTTTCCATGCGCACCATTCTTCGGCGGTAATTTCCCAGAGCTCTGAAGGAAGGCGGCCGGAGACGCATTCGCGGTCTTCAACGCCAATGAGGCGCATACCCTGCTTCTCTGAGATGCGACGGGATGCGGTGTTGTCGATCGCCTTGGCGACGCGCAAGACGGGGAAACCCAGCGTGTCAAACCAATAGTCAGCGGCCCATGCGGCTGCTTCGGTCATGAGGCCTTGACCTTGCCAAGGGAGGCCGAGCCAGAATCCGCGATTCGTCTCTTTGTTCCTGACTAGATTAATGACGCCGATGATTTGGGACGGGTCGGTGCGCAGACGAAGGGTCCAGTGCCAGGCCTCGCCACGTTCTTCCTGGGGAATTGCAATATCTCTCAGGAATTCGAGCGCGCCACCCTCGGGATAGGGCCAGGGAACGCGATTTTGCAGATACTTCACGATCTCCCAATGCGGAAAGAGCTCCTGAATCTGAGGCGCATCGCCGATCTCGACCGGGCGCAGGATGAGTCGTTCGGTTTGGCCTTGGTGGATCATGGGGCAATGATAGCAACGGGCAAGCTGCAGAATATGGCTGTCCATCCGCGATAATAGGAGATCAGGAGTCAGGAAACGTTTTGAAATCTGGATTTGTTGCGATTCTGGGCCGGCCCAATGCCGGCAAAAGCACGCTGCTGAATGCGTTGATTGGCGAAAAAGTGGCCATCGTGTCGGCGAAACCGCAGACTACGCGAAATCGCATCTCCGGTGTGTTGGAGGTGGCGGCGCATAAAGGCGTCCATCAGGCGGCGCAGATTGTTTTTGTGGACACGCCGGGCGTGCACAAGCCGGGCTCGCACCTGGATCGCCGCATGTTGCAGGAGGTGTACGAGGCCCTGGAGACCCGCGACCTGGTGCTTGTGTTGATGGATGCGACAAGGCGGGTACAGCTGGAAGAGGCGGCGTCGCCGAGTATTGAACCGATGCCTGACGACGTTCACGGAAAGCATGCCTCAGGGGCTAAAGCCCAACTAAATTCTGATGACAGAGATGCGGAGGTTCAAACTCCGGCCCACCAATCCGGCGCTAAAGCCCCAGATGATCCTGACAATGTGACTGCAAGGGCTGAAGGCCTGACCTGCGAGGCAGGGTCTCAATCCGCCGCTCCCAAACACGAGCGGACGAATTGGGCCAGCGAGGACGCGTTTCTGTTTGGCTTGGTTCGCAAGCTCGATTGCCCGGTGTTCCTCGTACTGACCAAGATCGACTTGGTGGCGAAGGATCGATTACTGCCGCTGATCGACACGCTGACCAAGCAATTCAACTTTGCGCAGATCATTCCGGTGAGCGCACGCAAACGGGACGGGCTGGATATCCTGGTCCGCAAGATCGTCGATGCTCTGCCAGTGGGTGAACGCTTCTATCCCAAAGATCAATATACCGACCAGCCGCAGCGCTTCATGGTGGCCGAGCTGGTTCGCGAAAGCATTTTGGTGGAGACGGGCGAAGAGGTTCCGTACGCTTCGGCAGTGGTGATTGAACGGTTCGAGGAGCCGAAGCCGTTTGTCCCCCGAAAAAAGGGTGCGGTGCCCGCGCGCGCTCCGCTCACACGCATTGCAGCGGCTATCTATTGCGAACGGGATGGACAGAAGGCGATTCTCATCGGCAAAGGCGGCGCGAAGTTGAAGGAGATTGGCACCGGAGCGCGCCGGCAGATCGAGTCGCTGCTTGGCACGAGAGTTTATCTAGAACTGCACGTGATCGTCGAGCCGAACTGGCGTGAATCGAAGGCATTTATCGAGTCGCTGGACTGGCGGAATCAGCTGGAGAGGTTGGCCGGGGACCAGATCACAGAAAAGCATCTGGGTGAAGAAGAATAGTCTGCGCAATGTGGGGGCCGAGCGGGATTCGGCTTAACCGCCGCGCACATGGCCGCGGCCATTGGTCTTGACCTCATACATGCGCGAATCGGCAGCTCCGATGATGGCGTGAAGAGTTGATCCATCTACGGGGGCGGTTGCGATGCCCATGCTGGCGCTGACGCTGAGGTGCAGACCGCTCAAAACCGGGAAGCTGGTCTGTTTGAGGGCGCGGAGCAGGAAGGTTGCCTGCTCGAGCGCTGCCTTGCGACCGGTTTCAGGCATGAGAATGACGAATTCGTCACCGCCGTAGCGGAAGCAAACATCTTTGGGCCTCTCCGCGCTCAACTCCTGAATGCGGCGACCTGCCTGGGCCAGCAACTCGCTTCCCACCAGGTGGCCATGAATATCATTTACCTGCTTGAACTTGTCGAGATCAAGAAATGCGAGGCTCACAGGCAGCCCGATGGCGCGGCATCGGTCAAGCTCACGGCCCAACACGTCGTAGAGATGGCGGGCGTTGTGCAGCCCGGTGCAATCGTCGGTGATGCTTAGCTGCTGGATGCGGGTGACGTCGCGAGCATTCTCGATTGCGATGGCGGCGTGGTCGGCCAGAATGTGAAGGATGGCGATGGTGTAATCGGTCATCTGGTCTGACCGAGGGTTGAGAATCTCGATCACACCGTGTGTGCCTTTACGCCCGCGAAGCGGCATGGCGATGACCGAGCGCACTCTGCGCGGCTTGGACGCATACTCATCCTTGACCCGCGGATCCCGCGAAGCCTCGGGAACAATGAGTGTCTCGCCGTGCTGCGCGACCCAGCCGGCCACGCCCTCGCCCACTTTGACGCGAAGGTCGCCAAGCACAGCCTGTTCGCCGCCGGCGGCAATGGCGTAGTAGAGGTCCTGCTTCTGCTCGTCGAGCATGAGGAGCGTCCACAGCTCCGCTTCGATGATCCGCTCCATTTGCTCGAGGATGGTGCGCAAAATGGCGTCCAGATCAAAGCTGGAGGTCAGCGAGCGCGTCAACTGGTGGAAGACCAGCAGATCCGCGAGGGGTATGCGGCTTTCTGTCCCGTCCTTCATTTCTCGACCATGGGGCGAAGTCTTTCAAGCATTCTGTCACAGGGCGTTCTGGGTGTGGCATCTAAAAGTACCATCCCTGTTACGTTTGGCTGCAGGAATCTGGAGCGTAACCTCTTATTAGACAATGGTTAGCCGCCTATATGCACCATTGATCGCGAGGGCTTGAGGAATCCTGGTTCCCCGATGTGATGGCGGGCTTCCTTATTTTCCACTGTACGGAAAATGTAGTCGCGCAGTTCGGCATCGCAGGCGCCGGCCCTGAATCGTCCATACAGGTCGTGTTCGACCTGCGAGAACAGGCAGGTGCGAATCTTTCCGTCGGAGGTCAGGCGTACCCGGCTGCATGCTCCGCAAAAGGGCTGGCTTACGGGGGCAATGATGCCGATTTCACCGACCCCGTCGGCAAAGGTGTAGCGCCGCGCCGTTTCGCTGGCTTCGCGCGCGTCCATCGGGACCAAGGGAAGAATGCGGTTGATGCGGCCAACGATTTCCCTGAGCGGCACGACGATTTCAGGGGACCACAGGCGGCCTTCTTCAAGGGGCATGAACTCGATGAAGCGGACGACCACATCTTCTTCGCGCGCAAAACGAGCAAAACCCTCAATCTGATCATCATTGAAGCCGCGCAGCAGGACGCAGTTGATCTTGAGCGGGGTGAGGCCTGCGGCGCGAGCTGCGCGGACGCCACGGAGTACAGCCTCAAAGCTGCCAGCGATGCGCGTGATTCTCTCAAATGTCGGCGCTTCCACAGCATCCATGCTGACCGTGACACGATTCAATCCAGCTGCTTTCAGGGGCGCCGCGAGCGTGTCGAGCAGGTGGCCGTTGGTGGTAAGGGCCAAGTCAAGCGGTTCTCCGGAGAGAGTGCGCAAACCTGCAAGTTCCTTCACCAGGTCGATCAACCCGCGGCGCAAAAGGGGTTCGCCGCCGGTCAAGCGCACCTTGGTGATTCCCAGGCCGACAAACAATTTGATGAGGCGCAGGTATTCATCGATACCGAGCTCGGGATATTGCGCTCCAACTTCGCCAGTGCGGCAGTAAACGCATTTGTAGTTGCAGCGATCAGTGATTGAGACCCGAAGATCGTGAATCACCCGCCCATGGCTGTCAGTGAGCCGTTGGCGTGGGGTGGAGGTGTTGGCCGGGATTTGGGTCGCAGCAGCCATTTGCAACTTCAAGCCTATACCGGAGTAGACGGTTGTGGGTAGCAATGGGCAGGTGTGAGCCGAATGGATTCCAGGGGCGGGGGCATGGCGCAAGGTTTTTCTTAAAAGTCGGGCTTGACAATCCATAACCGTTTGGTTATGGTTAGTTCGTGCAAAAGAAGGCGACGGCATTTTCGAGACCCTTAGAGGAGCGACTTGTGGGGATGGGCTTCGAGAATCTGATTTGCAGCATTGCAACTGAAAAGAGGAGGAGTGGACAATGCAAATCAAACTGACTGGGGTATTT
Source organism: uncultured Occallatibacter sp. (assembly GCA_964614635.1). Classification (GTDB taxonomy): domain Bacteria; phylum Acidobacteriota; class Terriglobia; order Terriglobales; family Acidobacteriaceae; genus Telmatobacter. The sequence continues at coordinate 17,191 of CAZTLV010000009.1, read as the reverse complement.
GTTGACGATCAGGACAAGGCATTGAAGTTCTACACGGAGGTTCTGGGGTTCAAGAAGAAACATGAGTTTCCGGCGGGTCCTTTCAAATGGCTCACGGTGGTTTCAGCAGAAGAACCGGACGGAGTGCAACTGGTTCTAGAGCCGAACAACGGCTACAACCCTGCCGCAAAGGCCTACCAGCAGGAGATCTTCAAGCACGGGGTTCCGGCGGCCAATTTCTTTGTTGGGGATGTTCAAAAGGAGTACGAGAGGTTGAACGCACTGGGTGTGAAGTTCACCAAGGAGCCAACCAAAACCACTGGATCGACCATCGCAGTGCTTGAGGATACGTGCGGGAATCTCATTCAAATTACCCATCTGGATTGGTAGCGAGACCCGTGCCTGAAGGGAGGCTCCGCATGCAGGCTGTAGCAAACGATGTTTTTAGGGCCCTAGCCGACCCGACGCGCAGGGCCCTCTTCGAAGAGTTGACGCGGCAGGGAGAACAGACGGTACACGCGCTGACCCGCTATGCATGCGTGTCGCAGCCTGCGGTCTCAAAGCACCTGACGGTTCTGAAGCGGGCCAAGCTGGTACGGCATCGCCGCGAAGGGCGGGAGACTCACTATCGCGCGCAGCCCGACGCGCTGACGCCGATAGTGGACTGGCTCGATCATTACGGAGCATTCTGGCGCGACCGCTTCGATCGTCTTGAATCACTTTTGGAAAGGATGGACCCATGAGCAATGCTCCAGAGGGCACTCGGACCCTGGTGATCGAAAGGACCTTCCAGCACTCAGCGGAGAAAATTTGGCGGGCGCTGACCCAAGGTCCGCTGATGGAAGAGTGGCTCATGAAAAATGACTTCAAGCCAGTGGTGGGCCACCGGTTCCAGTTCCGTGCAATGCCGGTGGCGAATTGGAACGGGATCATTGACTGTGAAGTCCTGGTCGTGGAGCCGCAGGCACGGCTCTCCTACACCTGGGGAACTCTGGGCGTTGGCTCCGCTGTGCAGTGGACGTTGACTCCGGAAAAGGGCGGAACTCACTTGCGGATGGAGCATTCCGGCTTCGGGCCGGGTCAGGACGCGAACTACAACGGTGCAAAATACGGCTGGCAAAAATTCATCGGCAACCTGGAGAGGGTTGTCGGAGAGATGGAATGAACATGAAGGCAAAAACAGTTGTGTATTGGACAACGACGGGACTGGTCGCATTCTTCATCGGGTGCGGCGGTCTTGCGCAGCTATGGCAATATCGAGTTAACCCGCATGGCGTGGTGCCCGAACTCGGCTACCCAATGTATTTCTTCGCGATTCTCGGATTCTGGAAGGTGCTAGGGGCCGTTGCCATTCTCGCGCCGGGATTTCCCCGGCTCAAGGAATGGGCGTACGCGGGCATCTTTTTTGACTTGACGGGAGCGACGGCATCCTGTGCCGCGATCGGCGGGTACGGCGCGTTCGGCTTTCACGTTTTCGCACCGCTGATTCTGACTGGATTTACTGTGGCATCGTGGGCGCTGCGGCCGGGGAGCCGTAAGATCGGCGAGCTGTTTCCCGACACTGGCGCGGAGCGGGCAATGTATCGCCCTCATGAACTTCACCAGAGATGGGGGTAGATGCGAGTAGGTTCGAGGGTTGAAGGTGTTTTCGGCACGACTGAACTCGCGCCCTGTTACAGAGCATGGGAGGCTCGAAACGCGGGCGCGACGTTCACGGCAGGAATGAAATCGTGCCCCACTGTTACAAAGGTTGAGAGGTTCGATAAGCTCCCAAGACGTTTTCGGAGAACAAGTGAGCATCGGTCCGGTGATCTGGTCGGAGCCTCCAACGATGAGAAAGGAACATCAGATGGCCTTGCCCGACTACGGTTCGATCATCATTCGCGGAGCGCGCGAGAACAACCTGCGGAACGTGTCGCTGGATATTCCCAAGCGCCGGATCACGGTGTTTACAGGGGTATCGGGCTCGGGGAAGTCCTCGCTCGTTTTCTCGACTATCGCGGCGGAAAGCCAAAGGTTGATCAACGAAACCTATCCCGCTTTCGTTCAACAGTTCATGCCTCACTACGGCCAGCCTGACGCCGACGAGCTGAAGAACATCTCGGCGGCAATTATTGTCGATCAGCAGCGACTGGGCGGCAATGTGCGCTCGACAGTGGCTACGGCCACCGACACGGCACAGATGTTGCGAGTGCTGTATTCCAGGCTCGCCAAGCCGCGCTTGCCGGCACCGGGCTACTACTCCTATAACGATCCGCGCGGCATGTGCGCGGAATGTGAAGGCGTGGGCCAGGTGGGGGCCATCAACTTGGCCGCGGTGGTGGACGAGACAAAGTCGCTCAAGCAGGGAGCGCTGATCCCGAAAGTTTTTGAGGTGGGCGGCTGGTGGTGGACGATCTATGCGCGCTCGGGGATGTTCGATCTCGACAAGGCAATCTGCAAATACACGGCGGAGGAACGCTCCAACCTTTTCGATCTTGATGACGGGCGCAAGGTCAAGGTGGACAGGATCAACCTGACCTACCTGGGCGTGGTACCCAAGCTCAGGCAAATGATGGGCGACAAGGATCCGGAGACGCTGCAGCCGCATGTGCGGGTGGAATACGACCGCATCTTCACCCGCAAGGTCTGTCCTGCGTGCAAGGGCGCGCGGGTGAAGGCCGAGGCACTGGCGAGCAAGATTGCGGGCAAGAATATCGCCGACATGTCGCAAATGCAGGTGAGTGACCTGGCCGAGATGGTGCGCAACTTAAAAGCGCCGCAGGTTGGGCCTATGCTGACGTCGCTGGCGGCACGTTTGGAAAACCTGGTGACGATCGGGCTGGGCTATTTGAGCCTTGACCGGGAGAGCTCGAGCCTTTCAGGCGGGGAGAGCCAGCGGGTGAAGATGGTGCGCCATCTGGGCTCGTCGCTCACCGACATCACCTATGTCTTCGACGAGCCCTCGGTAGGGTTGCATCCTCACGATGTGGGTCGGATGGCGGGGTTGATGCAGCAACTCCGCGACAAGGGCAACACAGTGCTGATTGTTGAACACAAGCCGGACATGATCGCCATTGCAGATCATGTTGTGGACATGGGGCCGTTCGCCGGCAGCAAGGGCGGCGAGGTGGTCTACGAGGGCGATTTCGCGGGGCTTTTAAGTTCAGGCACACTGACAGGGAACCACATGAAGAAGCACCAGGCGGTGAAGACCAAGGTGCGCAAACCGAGCGGTGAACTGAAGATCAAGCGCGCCCAACTGAACAATCTCAAGGACGTGTCGGTCACGATTCCCAAAGGTGTGCTGACAGCCGTTTCCGGCGTCGCCGGGTCGGGCAAGTCTTCGCTCATTGTGGGTTGCCTGCCACTGGCGTATCCAGAGATTGTGATCATCGATCAGAACCTGGCGCGCGGCTCGCGGCGATCAAACACGGCTACCTATACCGGGATTCTGGACAACGTGCGGAAGGCCTTCGCCAAAGCGAACGGGGTGGATGCGGCACTGTTCTCTGCCAATTCAAAAGGGGCGTGCCCGGATTGCAACGGACTGGGCGTGGTCTATACCGACCTTGGCCATCTGGACCCCATGGCGACTATCTGCGAGACCTGCGACGGGAGGCGTTTTCTGCCTGAGGTGCTGGAGCACCGGCTGCGCGGCAAATCCATTGGCGATGTATATGAGATGAGCATTACGGATGCGGTGGCTTTTTTCACCGAGCCGGCAATCGCGAAGATTCTCAAGCCACTGGACGACGTGGGCCTGGGCTATTTGACCCTGGGCCAGCCGCTCTCGACGTTGTCAGGCGGCGAACGGCAGAGGCTGAAGCTGGCAGCAGAGCTGGGTAAGAAGGGAAATGTCTACGTACTCGATGAGCCTACGACAAGCCTGCACATGAACGATGTGGACACCCTGATCGGGCTCTTCGACCGGCTGGTGGATGAAGGTTCGACGGTGATCGTGATCGAGCACAATCTGGACGTGATCGCCCGGGCGGACTGGGCGATCGACATGGGACCGGGTGCCGGGCATGAGGGCGGGACAGTTGAGTTTGAGGGCGTGCCTGCCGATCTTGCGAAGAAGACGAAGACGCTGACCGGACGGTACCTGGCCCAGCATCTGGGCGGGCGCTGACAGCGACTAATCCAGGCGAGGTGAGCCTTTGCGAAGGACGATGCCGGTAATGCCGAAGACGACGATGATGGCGATGGCGATGACGAAGTAATAGGCCATTGGATGCGCCCAGCCTGGGGAATAAGAGAGGTCCTGGCCGACCCAGAGGAGCAGGATAGTGGCGATGACGGCGAACTGGCCGGCGATGACGAGGAAGGTATGGCCCAGGTCGCGCCGTTTGTCGAGCGCCTCAACCTGGTCAGGGGTCAAGTTGCGTTCCTCGGGGGGAAGCAGGGAATTTGGCATCGTGCTTTAGACCTCTCGTTGCTGATTTCGAAAATGACGTTTAGGGTTCACCGCGGCTGATTCGATTCAATCACAGAGTGTGGGGGCTGCGCCAGCAGCCCAGTGGAAACGCCGCGAAGCTAGCTAGTCAGTTAGAAAAGCCAGCGACTGGAGTTGTGTAATCTCGAAGGGTTTTCTGCAGCGGACGTTGGTGCAAGACAGCTTGTCGTCGCGTCTTACCATGTAAGACTGTGCTTTGACGAAGCGGGCGCGGTCGCGTTCGTCAGCTCCGCGGGGCAACTGGGCCCGTTTACGGCGAACGACCCAGGTGACTTTATATTCGCCGGGCTGCCCGCATTTGGGGCATACAAGGGTATGCGGGCGTTGCTCGATCGTCTCGTTGAAAAAGTCGCGTTCTTCCATGCTTCACCGCCTGGCGGGGATTTTCCGGGTGGCCGGGGCTTCCCCTCCGGGTCAACCTACTTCATACTCTAGTGTGACATGGCGAAACGGAAGCCAGGGAAGTTTTCAGCCACGAAGGCAGTGAAGGCCAACGCGCGCGAACGCGTGGGTCAGCCCAAGCCCGCGCGGGTACTGGACACGGAGCCGCGCACGGGCCGCGAGGCGAAACACAAGCCCAAATTGGAAGAGTTGATCAGGCAGGAGGAGTAGCGATGGCGAAAGCAGTGGGAGTGGGCGGCATCTTTTTAAAGGCGCATGATCCCGGGACGCTATCCGAATGGTATGCGAAGCACCTGGGCATTCCAGTGCAGGACGGGGGCACCTTGGCGTTCGATGGTCCTGAATCGACGGGGATGACGGTGTTCGCGCATTTTCCGATTGATTCAGGCTATTTTGGCGAAGGGAAACAGACGACGATGGTGAATTTTCGCGTGGACGATCTGGACGCTTTGCTTGGTGAGCTGGCCGGGGCGGGGGTGCGGATCGACGAGAAGCGTGGGGATCATGAATACGGACGGTTTGCGTGGATCTGGGATTGTGAGGGGAACCGGGTGGAGTTGTGGGAGGCGCCGCGAACGGAGCCGGCCTGAGGCGGGTGCGGAGCAGGTTGTGAGACGTTTGTCTTACAGGGGTATTACGCCGTGAGACGGGGCGTGAGAGACGGCGGGGGACAGAGTCGGCGGTTCTTGCAATTGCTTTGCAGTTGTAAGACAGGAGAAAGACAGCCCACCACGGCGGAGAACCGGCATGATCTGATTGTTGGCTACCGGTGAGTTTTTAAAATCTCCCTCAAGGGTTGAAGCCCATGCTTGCTATGCATGGTCTGAGTACGGGCTAAAGCCGGTACCCTTCATTCGGAAGCCCGCACCCTTTTCGGTGAAGCCAGAACCGTTCAAAATAATTCAGAACCAAAAGGAGCTGAAGCCGCGTGCTGAATATGCGGCAAGTCGAGCTGCGCACCTCCTCTACACCTCAGACGAGGCAGATGATTTGTACACGGGTCCGGTTCTTGGGGACTATGGGTGCTGGACGCTGTATGGACCGGGGAGGATCGGCTCGGGCTGCCTGCTTGCGTCCTCCGGCTTACTTGCCACGGCGGTCCTCTTCGAATAGATGTGGAACTGCACCACCAGGTCGAGGACGACGGGGACCGGCTTGCCATCTTTCATGGCAGGTTCGAACGAAGCTCTGCGGATGGAGTCAACAGCGTTTTCATCCAGCCCCAGACCGATGGGTCTTCCGACTGCAATCTCCTGAGGCTTGCCGTCGGGGCCAATGACGGCGTGATAGAGAGCCATTCCTGAAACCGAGTTGGCCTGGGCGTACTCGTTGGACTCGGGCTGAAAAGACGAAAGAAGCCTGGCCTTCTTGTCCACGGCATTCTGGCGAAATACGGCTGGATCTTTGGGCCGGTAGTCAGTGTTTGCTGCTGCGGCCTGGTAATAGAGCTTCCAGCAATCGGGCATGGACGCGATCAAGTGCTCGTCGATTCCCGGAGCGAAGATTCGGCCCAGAGCTTCCCGCAGCACATTGGTTGCATGCGTCGCTGAGAACGTGGTGGTGACACTGTTTGGATCGGCGGGTCGTTCGGCTGCGGGAGCGGCGGCGATTTCTGCCTTGAGCTGGTCGGCATCACTGCGTTCTGGAGGAGCGGGGGGAGCCTGGGCAGTTGTTGGTGGCGGCTGAGTCTGCGCGGGAACGGCGGGATTGCCCTTCTGGTCTTTGGACTTGGCCCGGGATTCCCTGGGGACTTTGCGGGCAATGACCTGCTCGCGATCGATGGTAATCTTCACCGTCTTCTTTTTTGGCGTGATTTTGAGGCGGTCGATGGCTGTGGCTGGGTCTTCATAGGCCAGGGCGCCCAGGAAGTGCAAGCCGTAGCGGTCGCCTTCCAACTCCACCTTGTGCTTGGTAAGGCGGACCCTGTCGATCTGAACCTGGTTGAGGGTATAAGAGCCCTGCGGCGAGTGGCCGATGAGCTTGCCAAACTCATTGAAGCTCAGGGAGTTTTCCATGTAGCCGCCGCGGAGGTAAAGCTGTTTGCCGACGAGCATGTGTTTGAGCTCGTCTTCAGTCACTTCTCCTGGGAGCGGAGCGGCAGGTTGCTGGGCCGGGGATTGGGCGGTCTGATCGACTCCCGCGGGTGCGGCCTGAGGCGCCTGGACGTTTGGCGTTGCAGCGGCCGGAGGATTCTCGGCGGGAGCGGGCGTGGATGGCTGTGCTTGTGCGGGCTGCAGTGTCACATCCGGAGCAGGGGATGGCGCGGGCGTGGAGCTTTGAGTTGCATCGGGGACAGACTGCGAAGGCGCATCCGGCTGAGCTGTTTGAGGAGGTGCGGATGGCTGGGCAGTGGGCGTGTCCTGGGCCGCCAGCGATAAGGTCGAAACGAGAGCAACAGCCCAGCAAACAGCTATGAGGCCGCGCCGGAACCCGACCCAAGCTGAATCACGCGCATTTAACTCAAATGCCCGCATTGGAGGACCTGTGTGCGTCACTTTAACAGCATTCTGTAGAGGAGTAAAAAAGTATCTCCCACTTGCGGGGGATGGGGTGCCGGATTAGTCCCCTCCCGGAGGCTCGAACCCATTTGAATTTTGTTTCAACCGCCAGAGAATTCGACGGAACAGTCCCAGGATGCGGCGGGTGTCTCGTTTTGTGGGGCTCAGGCGGCGGAACAGCAGGCGGAGGTCGTGGCGATTTGCCTCACGCATCGAGGATGGAGAGTAATTGGCGGCTAGCATTGCTTGTTCCACTACATCGGCAAGCAGTTCGAGGTCGGCGGTGGGAGCAGCAGGACCGTGCTTGCCTGATCTGGCTGACGCGGGGAGCTGAAGCGATTTCTTTGCCCGCGGAAATGCTCGCGAAGAAAGTTCATAAAGGCAGACGGCCACGGCCTGGCCCAGGTTCATGGAGGGCTGCTTAGGATCCGTGGGAATTTCGGCAAACAGATGGCAGAGGGCAAGGTCTTCGCGGGTGAGGCCATGCTTCTCCGGTCCGAAGACGATAGCAATGCGGCCGCCTTGCGCCAATTCGCGCTGAACAAGGGGAGCGAGATCGGGTAGAGCAACTACGGGCTGCTCGGGTTTGCGGTAGGTCAGCGTTCCTGTGCCAACCACCAGGGTGCATGCGGCAACGGCTTCGGCAAGGGTGGCGGAAATGTTTGCGTTTTGGAGGAGCTCGTCGGCTCCGATGGCGGAGCGAGCCTCGCGCCAGTGCGGAGCGTACGGTGCGATGACGGAGAGTGTTGGGAAGCCAAAGTTGGCCATCGCGCGCGCCACCGCGCCGATGTTGAGAGGATTGCGCGGAGAGACAAGAGCTATCTTGAGGCGATCATTCAACTCGGAATGGACGGGGTGTGTTGGCAAGAAATCATTTTATTGCGGTGCTGGGTGACTTGTGCTGGAAACACTTTATGCATCTATTCATTCCTACCCAAAATATTGGTTGACTGTTTGCGGCTACTGTGTATACTCAGTATATTGACATGCACAGTCACATCGTCATTTCGCAATCCGATGGGCGGCCGATGTACCAGCAGATCATGGAACAGGTGAAGCAGCGGGTGGCTGTGGGGGAATGGGCGCCTGGAGATGAGATTCCGTCCATTCGGCAGCTCGCAATCGCTTTGCGCGTGAGCGTGATTACGATCAAGCGTGCCTATCTTGAACTGGAGCGTGAGGGCGTCATTCTGACTCAACAGGGCAAGGGATCGATCGTTGCCCCCAATACGGGCCTCAGCCCACAGCTTTATCACGAGGAACTGACGGAGCGTCTCGAAGAAGTTGCCCGACTCGGCAATTTGCTTGGCCTGAGCGGCGAAGAGATTGCCCGGCGCACGAGGGAAGCCGCGAACAGGCTGATCGATGCCCGGCTCACGAAGGAGATAGTATGAATGACCTTTCTGTTCATTTTGACGGTGTGAGCAAGAGATACCCTCACTTTTCCCTTGAGGATATCCATCTTGAACTGCCCGCAGGCAGCATCATGGGTTTTATCGGGGCAAATGGAGCCGGGAAATCCACGACCATCCGCATCCTGATGGGGCTGGTTCACCAGGACGAGGGCTCGGTGATGGTGCTCGGCCACCCGATGCCCCTGGACCAGGCGGCGGCAAAGCTCGATATCGGATTTGTCTCCGAAGACATGCGGCTCTACGGGCAGGCGACACTGTCCTGGCACATGGACTTCATGCGGCCGATCTACCCGCGATGGGACCAGGCCTATGGCGAGGCACTGGCGCGTCGCTTCGATCTACGGCCACAGCAGAAGATCAAGGGGTTGTCGCACGGGCAGCGCGTGAAGGCAGCTTTGCTATTGGCGCTTGCGCGGCGTCCGCGGCTGCTCGTGTTGGACGAGCCGACCACCGGGCTTGATCCGGTTGCGCGCGTGGAAGTGCTTAATGAGCTGATGGCAGTTCTTGCCGATGAGGACCGGACGATCCTGTTTTCTTCTCACAACACACTCGATGTGGAGCAGATTTCAGATCAGATCACGTTTATCGATCGCGGACGGATCATCGATTCCGACGACAAAGAGGTGTTTCTAGACCGCTGGCGGCGGCTGCGACTCGTGCTCCCGCCTGACGGAGTGGTTCCGCGCCTGCCCGGCATTATTGAAGTAGGCGGAAGCAGCCGGCTGCCGGTGCTGACCACCAATCGCTTCGAGCCGGCCATGGTCTCGGTATGCAACGACCTGGGAGCAACTGTACAGGCGGTGGATACCATGACCCTGGAAGAGATTTTTGTGGCCAACGTGCACAGCAGAAGGGAGCGGCTAACGGCATGAACTACTCAATGGTCAAGAAGCTAATTTTCAAGGACTGGTATTTTCAGCGGAGCGCGATTCTGCTCTCGCTGGCGGGCGGCCTGGCGTCGCTCGGCATCGTTGCCTTCGGCGGCAAAGCCGGTTTTTTCATCGGGCTCGTCCTTCTCATCTGCGTCATCATTACCATCGCCGCGACACTGGTGATGAATACTCTGGTTGCCGAGCGTGATAATCAGACCCTGGCGTTTGTCATGAGCCTGCCCATCTCCTATCTTGAGTACACCGCGGCCAAGATTCTAGTTAATCTGCTGGTCTTCGTCGCTTTCTGGCTTATCCTGGTCGCCGGAAGCCTGGCCTTGATCGTGGCCGCGCCACCCATCCATGGCCTGTTTGCCTTCACCGTAATCATGGCTGTTGAGATCCTTGCCAGCACTTGTCTGATGATTGCGGTCGCCCTGGTCACCGAGTCCAAAGGTTGGACGATCTCCGCCATGATTGTCGGCAACTTGGCCATCAATGTGGTGGGTTATATTGTGGCTCACATTCCAGGCATCGCCAAAGGAATGTGGGGGACAGTGATCCAATGGCGCCCGGCAGCTTCCATTTCCCTGGCGACGGAGTTTGCACTGATCGCACTGCTTGTTGGAGGAGCCTTCTTCATTCAATCGAGGAAGAAGGATTTTATTTGAGACGTTGGAGTCCGTTTCACGGAGTGCGTTTCCCGGATACTTCGCTCGCCGATTTCTTCAACTTGGTTGCAATCGGGCCGGCGTGGCGATTGCAGTGAACGATGCAGGTCGGCCAGCTAATTCAAAGACAATTCGTTGAACTGCCGTCGCGCCTGGCGTAAAGTGGACGGCAATGAATCCAGACAGTAGTGGAAGTCTCGAAAAACAGGTAGGCGAACTGCTGTGGCGTGTTCGCCGATTGGAAGAGGCGCTGTGGCGCCAGGGCGTCCTGTCAAAGGAGTTTCTGCAGCAGACGCCGGCGCCGGCCGCGACCGCGACACAGGTCGTCGCGCCCCTGGTTTCCACGACGGGCGGCGCTGAAATCAAGGCCGAGGCTCCTGCTGGCGGAGATTTTCAAGCACCGGCTGCCGCGGTGAGTGAGCGAGCGTTTGAGACGCCTGTATTCACTTCTTTCGCAAGCGACGGCAAGCCTGATAACCGGTCGCTGGAAAACCGGATTGGCTCGCAATGGTTCAATCGAATCGGAATTCTGGCGATGCTGATTGCCGCGGCATGGTTCTTGAAACTGGCGATGGATAACCATTGGATTGGACCGCTGGGGCGAGTGCTGATAGGGCTGCTGGCAGGGGCAGGGCTGATAGCGTGGTCGGAGCGATTCCGCAGCAAAGGCTTTGCAGGCTTCTCTTATTCCTTGAAGGCTGTGGGCAGCGGCACGCTGTACCTGTCCCTGTGGGCAGCGTTCTCGCTTTACCAATTGATGCCGTCAAGCGCGGCGTTTGCGGCAATGATCGTGGTGACTGCATTCAACGGGTTGATGGCCTGGCGGCAGGACGCGGAGTTGCTGGCGCTTTATGCGATCGCCGGCGGACTTTCTACGCCACTGCTGATCTCGTCTGGAGAGAACCACGAGATCGCGCTGCTGAGTTACCTGCTGTTGATGGACCTGGCGGTTCTGGTTCTGGTTGCGCTGAAGCCCTGGTCGCGGCTGCTGTTTGTGGCATTCGTGGGAACCGCTCTTTTGTTTGGCGCGTGGGCCTCTACCTATTACACATACGACCAGCATGTGGCGACGGCGTTTTTTGTGAGCTGCTTCTTTCTGTCTTTTGCCTTCGCGCCGCGGTTGGTCAAAGTGGACCTCGAAGATGGGGCCGCACACTCGGCGTGGGACAACCTTGCTCTTGTGGTATTGCCGGTGGCCAATGCGGCGCTGGGATTCATTGCGTATTACGGCATGTATTCCTGGATGAAGAGCGGTTGGGTGGGAGCTTGGCTGGCGGTTGGGTTTGCTGCATTTTACTTGCTGCTGAACAGCCTGCCATCCCAGTCACGATTGCGAGCCAGCACGCCTTTGCTTTCAGCGCTGCATTTAACAGCGGCAGTGGTGTTCCTGACCATCGCGATTCCGCTGAAAGCGCAGGGACACTGGCTGACAATCGGCTGGCTGGTTGAGGGCGGATCGCTGATGTGGGTTGCAGCCCGCATGGGGCGCAAGCTGCTGCGGGTTCTCGCGCTGGGGTGCCTGGCTTTGGGATTCCTGGCGCTGGTGTCGAATTTCGACGCGTCGAACACGCCGTTTTTCAACGAGAGATTCGGAAGCTATTGCGTGGGGATTGTAGTCTTCGCATTTGTTGCGTGGATATCGATCACGGAGAAGAAGCGAGCAGAGGCTGGAGCGGAGAGCGGTTGGGGTGCGATCGCCGCTAGCTGCGTGCTCACGGTGAATGCGTTGATCCTGCTTGCCGTTGGCTGGGAGATCCACAGCTACTGGTGGCTGCGAAGCTGGAACGTGGACGTCACAAGGTTGCAGCAGTATGGCATGAATGCGCAGATCACTTACTCAGCATGGTTCATGGTGTTTGGCGCAGCTCTGTTAGCTACGGGTTTCTGGCGCCGCTCAGCATTCCTACGCTGGCAGGCGCTACTCCTATTGGCGGTTACGATCGGCAAGGTCTTTCTGTTGGATATGAGTGAATTGAGTCAGGGTTTCAGGATTCTGAGCTTTCTGGGCCTGGGGGCGCTGCTGCTTGCAGTGAGTTTTGTATATCAGCGAGACTGGCTCAAACTGAAGGCGGGAACGACGGATCATGATGCTTAGAGCCGCGGTTGTTTTGATGGCCATGGTGGCGGCGACGCCGGAGATCGGGTATTTCCAATTTGAGCGGGCGATACAGGGACTGGGGCAATCGTCGGGCCAAAGCTGCCTTGCGGTTGACGCCGAGATCTTTGCTCACGCGGCGCCGCAGCTTGCCGACCTCCGCCTTTATCGCGGTGAAACAGAAACGCCATTTGCCATACGCACGGAGGCTCCGCAGCAGGCGGAGGACAAGCAAATTGAGCCGTTGAACCTGGGAGCGCGCGGAGGGCAAACCGTCTTCGACGCCAAGGTGCCGATCGGACAGTACAGCGAGATTCAACTTGATCTGAAGGGGCAGAATTTTATAGCCACGGTCGCGGTAACCGGGAGTCAGGATGAGACGGGCATCGGCTCTACCAAACTTGGGATGTTCACCGTGTTTGATCTGACGGGGCAGAAGCTCGGCCGGAGCACGGTGCTCCACCTGCCGAAATCGGATTTTCCGTTTCTGCATTTCAGCATCAAAGGGCCGATTGCGCCGGAGAGCGTTGCAGGCATTTCTGTGGTTCGGGTGTCGACGACCGATGCGAAGTACCTGACTGTGGCGGAGTCTTCAAGCGTGACGCAGAAGGGGCATTCTTCCGTCATCGAATTCACGGTGCCGGCCAACGTGCCGGTGGATCGAATTGCATTTACGCCCGGCGCCTCTCCCGCGCAGTTCAGTCGCGACGTGAGCGTTGCGGTGACTAATGCTGCGGAGCCAAAGGCAACTACGGATGGGCAGTCCGCGCAGCTTGCAAACTTTTCAGGCGACCTGCTTCGCGTGCACAGCATGCAGGATGGCCACCGGATCGATGAGGAGCATTCGACCATCAACGCCACGTGGGTGGATTCGAGTGCGCCGACAACCTGGACGATCACGGTTGACAACGGCGATGACGCACCGTTGAGCTTGGGGCAAATTCAATTGCAGATGCTGGAGCGGACACTTTGCTTCGACGCGGAGGCTGGCAACAGCTACCTGCTTTACTATGGCGACTCGGCGCTGACCGCTCCGAGCTATGACTATGCCAAGTTGTTTGCGCATCAAGTGAACGCAACGCAAGTGACCGTGGGTCCGGAACAATTGAATGCGGCTTATCACCCGCGGCCGGATACACGTCCGTTCACGGAACAGCATCCTGCATTGCTGTGGGTGGCGCTGGCAGCGGTGATTGCGCTGCTCGGCTTGATTGCGCTGCGATCGATGAAGGCAGTGCCTCCCCAGGGTTAGGCACGTTTGGATGCCGAGTCGTCAATTCGAGTGGCTGGGGTCAATGCGAACATGATGGGACAGGTCTTGGATGCGTGAGTATCAGTTGGTTTTTGCGGGCGCTTGCTGCGTTGCGGCTACGGCGTCATTGGCTACGCGCAAGGGAACTTCCAAAGTTCCGGCATTGCCTGAGTCCCAATCGTAGATTCCCGTTTCGAGGTAGACATCGGTGTTCGGCAGGTCGATCTCAGCGTGTGCCCGGATTCCCGATTTCTTGATCGCATCGTATAGATCCGGGCTAAGGTTCATTCCCATGGTGGCTTCTGCCCAATTCACAGCCTTGCCGTTGCGGTCGTAGGCCAGCAAGCCCACCTGTATGTTTCCGCTGTGCGTGCCTTGCGGCGTTACATCGAGCTTCACGTCTTGCCAGTGGATGAGGAAGTCGACGTTGTAGCGCGTTGTGGGTCCAGTCAGCGCGGCATTTTTTCCTGCGCGCGTTGCATTCGCGGCGGGTTGCGGGTTGGCTGGAACGACGCGCACACCGTAGAGAAGCTGCGTGGCGCTGGGCAGGCCGCGAATCAGGAGCGGGCGAAGTGGATCAGTTGCCGGCGTCGCCTCGGCCTTGCTGTTGTCGTCGGCGTTGTAACCGCGGCGGTATGCGGTTTTGAATTTACCGTTGGCGGTGACCTGAACGTTGATGTGCCGGTACGATCCATCCATCTTGTTGTTGGTGGGCGTGTAAACAATTGTGTAATAGTGTGAACCGTCGTCGAGGGCTCGCTTGACGGCGGACTTCAGATCGTTGGTGTTGAAATAGGCCTTGCCGCCGGTGTCGGCGGCAATCTGCTCCATGTCAGAGATGGTTCGCGACCGGTCAGCTGCCTCTGCCGTGAAAGCGCCCATGGGGCTGCCACCACGGCCCGCACCCCCACTGTCGGCACCACCCGCACCCCCATTGTCGGCACCATAAATGCTCGACAGTACAACCCCTTGGGCGCCGACAGGGTACACGGCAACTTTGGAGATCGTCAGCATGTCCGCGGTCTTCTTCACGTTGCTCAGGCCGAGTTCGCGATTGGCGATACTTTGCCGCTCGCTCAAATTGGGGAAGACGTTGATTGGGAAGGAGCTTGCAAACCAGATGAGGTTCTTCCGGCCAGGGACGGATCCCAGATAGCGGGCGAGATACTCGAGGGCCTCGAGTGTCATGGCGGCGCGATCGGTGTATTGAATGCTGGAATAGTCAGCATTCCCTTCAGCCACGGCTCCAATGGAGGGATTCGCCCGTCCGCCGACGGCCTCGGCCATCGCATTGGTGATGAATGCGTCGTCCTGGGCGTCGCTGTGGGTCTTCAGCAGGAGCTCCTTTTCCGGCTGGCTGCTCTTGCCTTTCAGGGCGGCGGCGAGCACACCGGCATCGGTGGTGAAACCCTGGACGAAGCGAAGCTTCGATCCGAGCATGAAGATGGCCGTTTGCGTACCCGGCTCCATCGTCTTGAGGAAGTCCATGATCTGTTTGTGAACGAAGACCTGATCTTGCTGCTCGGTGTTCAGGCTGTCGAGCAGCAAAACGTTCACGGCGTCGTTCAACGGCGCCGGAGGAACGTTGGTGTAGACGTTGGGCGGCATCTTAGGGAGCGGTGGAATCGTGCCCGGTGGCAGAGTCCTTGCGGAGTGCTCTTCAAAGAAATCGATGGCCTGAAGCTTGCCGTCTTCCATCACCTTGAAGTCGCCTTTGTGCAGGGCCGAGACCGGCTCTCCGTTCTCCCTTGTGACCACTACGTCAACCTCGACGGCATGCGCGTTGGCCTTGAAGACGGGAACCTGGTCTTGCACGATGGGTGAGGCAGACTGTGCGCATAGTGAAGTAGCGCAAGAAAAAAACAAGACTGACGAGAGAAAGATTGAAGACAACTGGCGCATGGAACCCCTTCCTGAAACCGCGACGAATCATTGAAGGGCAATGATTCGTCATCCATTGGACAGACCGATTCTACTTCTGGTTAGGCACAGCTGTCGGATTTGTTCTTCGCTCGAGTGGAGCAAGGTCGAGACCGGGTGGCGGTGGCTGGGGTAAATGATCTAGCCTCAACTTGTGATCTGGACCAATCCAGCAGAGACAGCGTTGACGGAGCTGAGCAACGTGCCGTGGGTGCGCTTTGCGGTGCTGGCGCTGAGTTCGATCTTCTTTCTTGTCGATCCATTTGCATCGATTCCCGGGTTTCTTGCGATTACCGAAAACGCAGATCCGGCGCGCCGAAAGCGGATGGCGGGCAAGGGCGCCATCACCTGCTTTGTGGTGCTGACTGCCTTTGCGCTTGGCGGGCAGTTGCTTTTCAAGATGTTCGGAATCACGCTGCCGGCGTTTGAAGTTGCGGGCGGATTGATTCTGCTGCTGATTGGGCTGGACATGCTGGAGGCCAAGCGCTCGCCGACACAGGAGGCGCACGGTGACACCGAGGAGGCCGCGGCGAAAGAGGACGCGGGCATTGTGCCGCTGGGAATTCCAATGCTCGCGGGGCCGGGCGCCATCTCCTCAGTGATGGTGCTGGTAGGACAGGTACCGAGCCTCTGGCACTGGGAGATGGGCGCGATCCTGGGCTCGATTGCATTTACAAGCCTGGTGACGTACTGGGTGCTGGCCAGTGCGAGCCAGGTGCGCAGAGTCATGGGAGATACCGGAATTCGTATCCTGGTGAGGGTAATGGGGTTGCTGCTAGTGGCGCTGGCCATGCAGTTTTTCGTCAATGGACTCAGCGACTTAGGAATTATTCCGAAACATTGACAGGCGGTTTCCCACAGGAAGAGGCGGCTTTCCACAGGGCGAAGAGCTTGCTTTCGGGCAGGAGGGTTGCTATTCTCAAAAAGTTGCAGCGGGGAAGGCTTGGCGTAGCCAAGTTGACCTCATTGACAAAGTTGCAATGAAGGGTGGCGTGTGCTACTCTTTGAGAGTTGCAGTTGAACAGTAAGCAGCAGTGGAGCCTCCCGGTGGCCTTTTGGCCTGCCCGATGAGGGAATTGGGAAGCTGGTTCGTTGGGTCAGGTGAGGCAAGTGCCCCTGAACCCCTGTAGGGAATCCCGCAGAGAACATAGCCATTGCAAGACCCAGGAGTTTTCTCCTGTGAGCCCTAGCGGCTCGGGTGCATTTTGCTGGTCATTCTTTGATATTTTGCGCTACGCGACGCTTGTTAATGGTCTTGGAACATTCCCCAAAACGAGGGCAATATAGGCCTTGACTTGAGATTGGAACTCCGATAACTTTAAAAGGTTCGCGCAAAAAAGCCGGATGCTGCGGATTAACGCAATTTCGGTGAGCGCAACAAGTTCGAGGACACCTTGGTGTAACAACCCAGGCCTCGATCCAAAAGGGCGCCGCTCAGGCGGAGTGCTCTCAAGGATCTTTGACAATTAGGTTGAACATGCCAGTCGTGAGAAGAGATCAGGTTTGGCTTGATCATTCTCACTAAATTGCATCGTGTGTTTTCGAGCGCACGATGCCGCTGAACCTATCCGACCTCCGTCGATATAGGGGAAGCAATCAGGTTTCAAACGAGAGTTTGATCCTGGCTCAGAATCAACGCTGGCGGCGTGCCT